>NC_014484.1:1837500-2472645 GCF_000147075.1 Spirochaeta thermophila DSM 6192 | reverse complement strand
GACGAACGAAAAAGGAGAATATCTTTTATTTTATTGCATAAAAAGCAAATATAAATAAAACATGAAATTTCGAGAAAATATCGAGATGAATTCACACGAGGGGTGCGGGAAATTCAAGGAAAATCTTCGTTTTTTCCACATTTTTTCCACATCATTGTTATTGCTTTATCGGTCTATACTTGTGGGCCTGTAACATCGAGTGTTGAAAAACGCGGGGAAAAAAGATAAGGGGTATCTCCCACCACAAACACCTATTAGATTAAGGAGGAGATACCCCATGAAGCGCGGCAAGACACGCGCACTGACTGAGACACAGTATACCCTCTCTGGCCTCATGAAGCAAGTAGAGGCCCAGCTCCGGGAGGAGGTACGCCACACCTACAAGACGTACCTGGAGCACCTCCTTGAGGCACTGAGAGAGGAGGCAGTAGGGCGACCGCGATATGCACGAGGGGAGGCTGAGAAGCCACCGTACTACCGGTACGGCTACAGGAAGTGGAAGAGTGTGCAGACCCCATGGGGGCCGATCGAGGAGGTACGCGTGCCCCGGATCCGCACCGGCGGGGGGAAGGAGGTGAAGTTGGTCGCCTATGAGCAGAGGCTCGTGGCCCTCACCGAGCAGCTCCTCCTTGGGTATGTGGGAGGGATGAGCGCGCGGAGATATGCCATCCTGTTA
Source organism: Spirochaeta thermophila DSM 6192 (assembly GCF_000147075.1). Lineage (NCBI taxonomy): Bacteria > Pseudomonadati > Spirochaetota > Spirochaetia > Winmispirales > Winmispiraceae > Winmispira > Winmispira thermophila. Next base: position 2,471,969 of record NC_014484.1, on the reverse strand, counting down.
CGGGAGTTAGGGATAGGCGAGGCCCACCCTCAGACGATCTTACGGATCATAAAGCGTCTTCGTGAGGAGAAGGAGCGGTGGCGGAGGCGGCCGCTTAGTGGGGTGAAGGCGCTCGTGCTGGATGGGGTGTGGGGAAAGCTGAGGGGAAAAGGGAGGAGGGGGCTGGTGGTCTTGAGTGCCGTGGGGGTGAAGGAGGACGGGTCTCATGAGCTCCTCGACTGGGTCGTTGCGGAGCGGGAGGAGCGAGCGAGCTACGAGCGACTGCTTACCAGGCTCTATGAGCGGGGGCTTCATGAGGTGGAGCTGGTGGTGGCCGATGAGGCTGAGGGGATCTGGCAGGCCGTGGAGACGGTGTATCCTGAGGCGAAGAAGCAGGTATGCCTCTGGCACCTTGAGCGGACCCTTGAGCGGACGCTCCTCAATGAACTGAGAGGTAAGGAGAAGAGGCACGTACAGGAGATGCGGCGGGCATTTCGGGATGCCTACCGGAAGCTTTTGGCGGCACGAGAGAAGGAGGAGGCGGAGAAGGCCCTTGAGGGGTTCTGGAAGGAGTGGGGAGCCCGTGCGCCGCGGATGAGTGCCGCACTCCTGTGGCGGAAGGAGCGGCTCTTCTCCTATCTGGAGTTACCCTATGAGTGGAAGGAGAAGGTGAGGACGAACGCCCTTGTGGAGAACCTCTTTCGGCACATGAGGACATTTCTTCGACGGTATCCTGGGTATATGAGCCGTGCCCATGCGGATGAGGCGGTAGGCCTCTACGTGGTGGGCATGCAGATACACACGCAGTGTGGGAGACGCACCCCTTATCAGCTCCAGCTCAATTTCAACACTCCTCCTTGACAGTGCCATACTTGTAGACCTGTTGATATTAGATCCAGGAGCGCGTATACTGGGGCCATCTTCTTCTTACCAAGGATGCTCCATGAGTTATACCGCAGAACAGATACAGGTCCTCAAAGGACTCGAGCCGGTGCGAAAGAGGCCTGGGATGTATATCGGGTCCACCGGGGAGGAGGGACTCCACCACCTCGTGTACGAGGTGGTGGACAACAGTATCGATGAAGCGCTCGCCGGTGTCTGCTCCAGGATAGAGGTGGTGATCGAGCCCGGGAACGTGGTCACGGTCACGGACGATGGCCGTGGTATTCCGGTGGATCTCCATCCCGAGGAAAAGGTGAGCGCCCTCGAGCTCGTGATGACCCGGCTCCATGCAGGGGGGAAGTTCGACAAGAAGACCTACAAGGTTTCCGGCGGGCTGCACGGAGTGGGTGTCTCGGTGGTGAACGCGCTTTCCGAGTGGTGCGAGGTGGAGGTACACAGGGACGGAAAGATCCATGTGCAGCGGTATCAGAGGGGGGTCCCCCTCGGGCCGGTGGAGGTGAGAGGTCGGACCGATCGTACGGGCACCACGACCCGATTTAAGCCCGACGCTGAGATCTTCGAGACCACTGAATTCAGTTTCGACATCCTCTCACAGCGGTTGCGTGAGCTTGCCTTCCTCAACAAGGGGATCGAGATCGTCATACGAGATCTCAGGACGAAGAGGGTGAAGGAGCACGTCTTCAAGTATGAGGGCGGGTTGAGGGAATTCGTCGCCTACCTGAACAAGAACCGGACCACGCTGCAGAAGGAACCCATCTACTTCGAGGGCGCGAGAGACCACGTGGAAGTCGAGTGCGCCATCGAGTACAACGATTCGTACAGCGAGACCTTCTTCTCCTTCGTCAACAACATCAACACGAAAGAGGGGGGTACGCACGTGGTGGGCTTCAGGTCCGCCCTCACCAGGTGTCTCAATGACCTCTTCAAACAGTCGAAGTTCGCAAAGAAGCTCGACGACACCCTCTCCGGTGACGATGTGAGAGAGGGGCTCACCGCGGTCCTCTCCATCAAAGTGCCCGAGCCGCAGTTCGAGGGACAGACCAAGACGAAGCTCGGCAATTCGGATGTGAAAGGGATCGTGGAATCGTTCGTGTACGAGCAGTTGCAGGCCCACTTCGCGAGGCACCCGAAGGATGGCGAGGCTATTCTGGAGAAGGTGGTGCAGGCCGCGAGGGCCAGGATCGCGGCGAGGAAGGCGAGGGAGCTTGCGAGACGGAAGAGCGTGCTGGAAAGCATGGATCTCCCGGGAAAGCTCGCCGACTGTATCGAGAAGGATCCCGCAAGGTGTGAGATCTTCATCGTTGAGGGCGATTCTGCCGGGGGGAGCGCGAAACAGGGGAGGGACAGGGAGTTCCAGGCCATCCTTCCCCTCTGGGGGAAGATGCTCAATGTGGAGAAGACGAGGATGGAGAAGGTCCTCACCAACGATAAGCTCTATCCCATCATCGCCTCTCTGGGGACCGGTATCGGGACCGAGTTCGACATCAGCAGGCTCCGCTATCACAAGGTCATCATCATGGCCGATGCCGATGTGGACGGTTCTCACATCCGAACCCTCCTCCTCACATTCTTCTACCGGTATATGAAGGAACTAGTGGAGAGGGGGCATGTGTACATCGCCATGCCACCCCTCTACAAGGTATGGGTGAAGAACGATGTTGAGTATGCGTATAGCGATGAGGAAAGGGACAGGATATTGGAGAGATTTGCCAAGAAATACAAGAAGGACGAAATAAACGTACAGCGGTACAAGGGGTTGGGGGAGATGAATCCGGAGCAGCTGTGGGAGACCACCATGAATCCCGCCACTCGGAACATCATCCAGATCCGGGTGGAGGATGCGGTGGAGGCCGAGGAGGTCTTCACCACCCTGATGGGCGATCAGGTGGCCCCGAGGCGCAAGTTCATCGAGGAGAACGCCCTGTTCGTTACCAACCTCGATGTATGAGATCCCCTGATATCGGGATGAAGACTTTATCTTTGCGAGGAGTGTTCCGTGGCTGATCTGAAAGGGAAGGTCGTTCCTGTTCCCATAGAAGAGGAGATCAAGGAGTCCTATCTCAACTATGCGATGTCGGTCATCGTGAGCCGGGCTCTTCCCGACGTGAGGGACGGGCTCAAGCCGGTTCAGAGGCGCATCCTCTATGCGATGTACGAGATGGGACTCAGACACGACAGACCGTTCAAGAAGAGCGGTCGTATCGTCGGTGACGTGCTCGGTAAGTACCATCCTCATGGGGACCAGAGTATCTACGATGCCCTCGTGAGGCTTGCCCAAGAGTTCTCCATGAGGTACCCGATGGTCATCGGCCAAGGGAATTTCGGATCGATAGACGGCGATCCCCCTGCGGCGATGAGGTATACGGAGGCGAAGCTCCACAAGATCGCCGAGGAGATGCTCAGGGACATCAACAAGGAGACGGTGGACTTCGTTCCCAATTACGACGAGAGCCTGAAAGAGCCCGCCGTGCTCCCTGCGGCCGTGCCCTACCTGTTGATCAATGGAGCGAGCGGGATCGCCGTGGGGATGGCCACCAACATACCTCCCCACAACCTCGGCGAGGTGAGCAGGGCGATCGCCGCGGTGATAGACAACCCCGAGATCCCGCCCAAGGACCTCCTCCGCTACGTGAAGGGGCCCGATTTCCCCACGGGAGGCATCATCTTCGGGAAGAAGGGGATACGGAGTGCGTACCTCACGGGAAAGGGAGGAGTGGTGGTGCGGGCCCGCCTTTCGCTCGAGACCCTCAGGTCGGGGAGGGAAGCGATCGTGGTCACCGAGATCCCCTATGCGGTGAACAAGTCGAGTCTCCTCGAGCGCGTGGCTTCCCTGGTGAGGGACAAGAAGATAGAGGGGATATCGGAGATCCGGGACGAGTCCGACAGGAATGGGCTCAGGATCGTCTTCGAGCTCAAGAGAGGGGTGATCCCCAAAGTGGTGATCAACCGGCTCTTCTCCATGACCCCGCTCCAGACCACCTTTCACGTGAACGCCCTGGCCCTCGTGGGAGGAAAACCGCAGACCCTCACCTTGAAGGAGATCATCCAGCATTTCATCTCCCACAGGAAGGAGGTGGTGACCAGGAGGGCGCAGTACGATCTCCGGAAGGCGGAGGAACGGGCGCACATCCTGGAAGGGCTCAAGATCGCACTCGACAATATCGACGAGGTGATCGCGATCATCAAGAAATCGCGAACGGTGGACAGCGCACGGAACAATCTCATGCGTCGATTCGGGCTTTCCGAACGTCAGGCACAGGCGATCCTCGACATGCGGCTTCAGAAGCTCACGAGCCTCGAGACGAGAAAGATCATTGAAGAGCTGGAGGCCACGCTCAAGCTCATAGAAGAGCTCAAGGAGCTCCTCGGGAGCGAGAGGAAGATACTGGAGGTGGTGAAGAATGAGACGCTCGAGCTCGCGAAAGAGTACGGCGACGAGCGTCGGACCGAGATCGTGGCGGAGGAGGCGGAGGATCTCGATATCGAAGACCTCATCCAGAAGGAGGACATGGTGGTCCTCGTCTCCCGTGATGGTCTCATCAAAAGGATGCCGGTGAGTGCCTACAGGCGTCAGGGACGGGGGGGCAAAGGGCTCATGGGTGGAAAGCTGAGTGGGGACGATGTAGTGTCCCATCTCTTCGTGGCCTCCACTCACGATTACATCCTGTTTCTCTCAAATGAAGGCAAGGCCTACTATCTCAAGGTGCATGAGATTCCCGAAGGGTCGAGAGTCTCGCAGGGGAAGAGCATCAGGAGTCTCGTCCAGTTGTCTCCTGATGAGCAGGTGAGTGCGGTGGTCTCGGTGGAGACCTTCGAGGAGGAGAGAGAGGTGTTCATGATCACCGCGAAGGGACTCGCCAAGAGGCTTCCGGTGCCGGCCCTCTCGAACGCACGGACGCGAGGGGTGATCGCGATAGGGCTCGAGAAGGGGGATTATCTGGTAGATGCCTTTCTCACGGAAGGGAAGGGGGAGGTGATGATCGTGACCAGGAGAGGGCATGGGTTGCGCTGCAAGGAGGAGGAGTTCAGGAGCATGGGGAGGGCGGCAAGGGGTGTGACGGCCGTGAAGCTGGAACCCGGGGATGAGGTGTGCGGGGCGGTCCCGGTGGAAGAGGGGAAGGATCTCCTCCTCGTCACCTCCGGAGGGTACGGAAAACGGGTCGAGTTTTCCCAGTTCACGGCGCACGGGAGGGGCACGAAGGGGCAGATCGCCTATAAGGTATCGGCTCGGACCGGAGAACTCGCGGCGGTGCTGTCGGTCGAGGCCAAGGATGATGTGATGATCGTGACGGCTCAGGGAAACATCATCAAGCTCGCAGTGAAGGATATCTCCGTGCTCGGGAGACAGGCGGCGGGCGTGAAGGTAGTGAATCTCGAGAAACCGGACTATGTGGTGTCTGTGGACAGGGTGGCAAGGGAGAAATGATCCGCCGGGAGGGGTGGGAAACGGGGGACTGTTTCACGTGAAACAGTCCCCCTTATTTTTGGTGTGGTGAAGAGGCTTAGTGTGTGGGATGGGAGCGGAAAAACGTTTCGAGGGCTTTTTCATATTCGACCAGCAGGGCCTTTTTCTCCGTCTCCGGGAGGAAGGATGATCGGAGGGCGCATCGGTTGATCTCCGAGAAGTCCTTGAAATCGAGACCGAATGCGGCTGCCGCCTTCATGTAATCGTCGGTGAGATCGGTGTCCTGGATGAAGGGATCGTCGGAGTTTAGGGTGACGGGAACCCCTCTTTTGTAGAGTCTTCCGAAGGGGTGTGTCCCGGGATCCGTCCAGGCGCCGGTCTGGTAGTTGGATGTGATGCATTGCTCGAGGGCGATGAAGTGTTCCTTCAGATAGTCCTGGAGCGATTCGTCGTGGATCGCGGAAGTGCCGTGCCCGATCCTGTCCGCACCGAGCGTCCTGATCGCCTTCCAGATCTCCTCCGGAGGTGTCACCTCTCCCGCATGGATGGTGCTCTTGTAGCGGCCGTCCTTCTTGATGCGCCGAAAGAAGTCCGTGAAGAGTTCGGGTCCGTAGTGAAGCTCGTCACCTGCGAGGTCTATGCCCACGATCTCCGGGATGTCGAGCTCCCGGATCTTCTCGTAGAGTTCGAGCATCTGATATTGGTCCTGTTTGTTGCGATTGAAGGTGATGAGGTAACGGATGTGGAATCCGGCCTCTTTGGCCGCGGTGTTGCCCGCCTCTATGACGAGTCTGGTCACCTCCTGCCGATCGAAGTCGTTGTTGAGGGCGAAGTGTTCGGGGGAGAATCGAAGTTCGATGTAGAATATGCCGTCCCGGGCGATTTCCTTCACCGAGTGATAGGTGATTTCCTCGACGTCCTCCAGTGACCTGTACCAGTCGGTCCGGAACTTGGAGAGGAAGGTGAGAAAGTCGGGTTCGGAATCCCTGGGGAACTGGGCGGCCTTCTTGAATTCCTCGTAATCCGAGGGGACCTCGAGGCCGTTTCTCAGGGCGATGGCGTGAAGGGCCTTCCCTGAGAAAGTTCCCTCCAGGTGTCGATGGAGTTCCACTTTTGGAAAGGCTGCAAACACTGGCTTCGGAAGATGTGACATGTCCATGGCAGGCCCTTTCTTCTGGTTCTTGTATCGGCAGGGCGGGGTATAAGGTGTAGGTTTACACCGCTTCCACCGAGGAGATTTCGGGGAGTTTTCTCTTGAGATACGCTTCCACCCCCTGCTTGAGGGTGATCTGGGACATGGGACAGCCGTGACATGCTCCGGTGAGGCGGACTTTCACCACCCCCTGCTCCGTCACCTCCAGGAGCTGGATGTCCCCGCCGTCGGCCTTGAGTGCCGGTCGGATCTCGTTGATCACCTTCTCGACGTCCGTTTTGGTCATCTCGTCGTGTCCTCCGTGGCATGTGTCGTTATATACAAATGTAGCGAGTCCGGACGGACCTATCAAGGTGAGGGGGCGACTCTTTCATTTTCTCTTTCTCTGGGATATACTTTCCGCATGGTGGTGGTGTTCGCGAACCAGAAGGGTGGAGTGGGAAAGACCACAACTGCGGTGAACCTCGGAGCCTATCTCGCCGAGATGGGAAAGCGGGTGCTCCTCGTGGACTTCGATCCCCAGGCGAATCTCTCGAGCAGTGTGGGGGCCCGGGGAAAGCTCCCCACCATCTACGAGGTGCTGAGGGGAGATGCGGAGATCTCCCGGGCGATCCATGCGACGCCGGTGGATCGTCTCGAGGTGATCCCCTCCACCATCCACCTCACCGGAGCGAATGTGGAATTGGTCGATGTGGAGGGGAGGGAGTTCCTGTTGAAGAAGGCCCTTTCCGAGGTGAAGGCTTCGTATGACTATGTGTTCATAGACTCTCCTCCCTCTCTGGGGGTGCTCACCGTGAACGGGCTCGTGGCGGCGGAGACGGTCTACATTCCGCTCCAGTGCGAGTACTTCGCCCTCGAGGGGCTTTCTCTCCTCCTCTCCACGGTGGATCGGGTGAGACAGCGCTTCAATCCCTCTCTCACGATAGGTGGTATCATCTTCACCATGTTCGATTCGCGTACCAGGCTCGCACATGAGGTGGTGGAGAATGTGGTGGGCCATTTCGGGCGCAAGGTGTTCAGGACGATCATTCCGCGCAACGTGCGTCTGTCCGAGGCGCCCTCGCATGGGCTTCCCATAAATCTCTATGATCCGGGGAGCATCGGGGCGAAGAGCTACAAGAAACTCGCAGAGGAGGTGCTGTCCCGTGGCTAAGCGAGGACTGGGCAAGGGGATCGACGCCTTGTTGGGGGGAGGGCTCGATTTTTCCGAAGAGGAGGGTTCGCTCCGGGAGGTGGAGGTGGAGCGACTGGTCCCTCAGGAGGGACAGCCGCGGAAGCATTTCGACGAGGCGGCGCTCGAGGATCTGGCGAGGTCGATCAAGGAGAAGGGGGTGCTCCAGCCGCTCCTCGTGGAGGAGCTTCCCGGGGGGAAGTTCAGGATCGTGGCAGGGGAGCGGCGATACAGGGCGGCGAAGCTCGCAGGGCGTACGACCGTACCGGTGATCGTCCGTTCCTTCACCGAGCAGGAGCGTCTGGAGATCGCCCTCATAGAGAACATCCAGCGGGAGGACCTGACCCCCATCGAGGAGGCGCAGGCCTACCGTGCCCTCATGGAGCACGCAGGCCTCACGCAGGAGCAACTCGCAGAGCGGTTGGGAAAGAGCAGGCCCGTGATCGCCAATGCCCTCAGGTTGCTCCAGCTTCCCGAGGAGATGCAGCGGGCGCTCGACGAGCGGACGATCACGCCGGGGCATGCGAGGGCCATCCTCTCCGTGCCGGATGATGAGGGCCGAAGGCGCTTGTTCTCCCAGATCGTGAAGGAGGGGCTCTCGGTGCGTGAGGCGGAGCGTCGGGCTGCGAGGGTTGCGGGGGATGCCGCGGGTCGGAAGACGCCGGCGGATGAGCGCGCGAGGGATCCCTTTCTCAGGGACCTGGAGGATCGGTGTATCGAGCGGTTGGGGACCAAGGTGCGGATCAAGGGTTCGCTCGAGCGGGGGGTGGTGGAGATCGCCTATTTCTCCAGGGACGACCTGGAACGGCTGGTCGAGGCGCTCCTCGGCGGGGAGTGAGGACGGTTCTCTCTGAGTGGTGTTGACAGGAGTGGTTTTGTGGCGTATACTTTGTGTTGCAAAGTCGTTTTGTGATGCAAAGCGGAGGTGGTATGGATAGGGATCTCGAACAGTACCTCGAGGACATCAAGGAGATAAAGCGTATCCTCACGGAGCGGGAGGGGTATCCTCTGGTGGAGGCCTGGGCCTTCTTCTTGTGGGGTCTCCTCGTGTTTCTTGGCACGTTCCTCTCGTGGTGGGTGGGGCGTCTCGGCTGGTCGGAGCACCAGTGTTTCCTGGGGGTATGGCTCCCCCTGGTGGTGGTGGGGGCGGTGGGCGAGACGGTGTCCTGGGTTCGCCAGAGCAGACGGTTCGGCATGCTGCTCTTCTCTCCCCGAATGGTGCGCCTTATGCTCGCGGCCTTCGGGGTGGTGGTGGTGTGCGGGGCTCTTATCTATGCCCTCCTCGATACGGGAAGGGATGTGCCGGGGCTTTACGTGATGGTGGGGTCGATTCCTCTCCTGTTCTATGGGCTCATGAGCTATCCGGAGCTCTTCGTCCCTGCGATGGGGCTGCTCTTCGTGGGTGCCTTCCTTTGGATAGGGGGGTGGTCCTCGTCGTGGGTCTATCTGGCAAGCGGTGTGATGGTGGGGCTTTTCTACGTGGCTTCTGGGGTGGCGTTCCGGTTCTGGGAGAGGAGGTTCGAGCAGGATGCTCTACACCCAGTTTGATCAGGTGTTCTTCGAGCGGACGAGGCTTTCTCTTATCACCATCCTTTATAGGGACGGGAGGGCTTCGTTCCTCGGGCTCAAGAGGGCCCTCGGGCTCACCGACGGCGCACTGTATGCGCATCTCGAGAAGCTCGTGAGGGCGGGCTACGTGGGGAAGGAGAAGGAGTTGGTGGGGGATGGGGTGCAGACCGTCTACTTTCTCACGAAAAAGGGAAGGCGGGAGTTCCAACGGTACCTCTCGTTCGTGGAGGAGGTTCTCTCGCATAGATCTACTTTGGATGGAGGTGATCGATGAGATGGATGATGGTCCTGCTCTCGTTCGTGGGGGTGGCGACGCTGGGTGCACAGGAAGGGGAGGCGGATCGCCTCCTCAGGGAGATGGAGCGGGCGATCGCCCCTCCGGAGTACCATGCGGTCTTCTCGCTCGAGACCGACTATCCGGACAGAAGGGATCCGGCGCCCATGGTCTTCGAGGCGTGGTACAAGGAGGGGGTGGGGACGTTGATGGAGATCATGGAGCCTGCCCGGTCGAAGGGGCTCCGCTTCCTTCAGAAGGAGGGGGCGTTGTGGATGTTCAATCCACACGCGGGGTCGCGGCGAGCGGTCCGGCTCTCTGCTACGGCTTCGTTCCAGGGGAGTCTCTTCTCCAATCACGATGTGAGCGATCCTCAGTACTCGGACGACTATACTGCCGTGCTCGCGGGGACGGAACGGGTGGAGCATCCCGAACTGGGGATCGTGGAGGCGTATGTGGTGGATGCGAAGGCGGCGCACAGGGCTGCGCCCTACGGGAGGTTGCGGGTCTGGATCGTGAAGGAGGGGGCCATCCCCTGGAAAATGGAGTTCTACTCCAAGTCGGGGTTTCTTCTTAAGGTGTTGTGGTTCTCGGGTCTCAAGGATGTGGCGGGGAGGGTGCGGCCGACGCGCTGGCGGGTGGAGTCCCTGGAACAGGAGGGGGCCTACTCGGTGGTGGAGGTGCGCACCATGGAGGCGGTGGAGGGGCTTCCGGATGAGCGTTTTTCGCTTGGAGGGCTCACGAGATAGGAGGTGTGGTATGAGGCGATTGGTGGTGCCGTGGTTTCTGGTCGGGGGGCTTCTCTGGGGGCAGGTGGTCTCCGGATCGCTCGAGGGGGTGTTCGGGTATGTGCGGGCACGGGAGTGGGTGGAGGACTGGTTGGGTGAGGAGTGGTTGGAGAAGGGGATGGAGGGGAGGGTGAGGGTGGAGCTTGGGGATGAGGGGGGAAGAGGGGTGGTGCTTGTGGGTGTGGAGGGGATGGCGGACGATGTGGGGGGGTGGGAGGGGGAGGTGGTCCTCTACGAGGGGTATGTGGAGCAGGGGGTGGGGGAGTGGGGTGCCGTCCGGGTGGGGAGGCAGGTGGTGCCGCTCGGGGTGTGCTACGGGGTGCACCCCGTGGATGGGCTCCACCGTTGGCGGGGTGAGGATGCGGTGGGGGTGGATGGGGTGGGGGTGCGGGTGTCCAGGGGGGCCGGGGTGTGGGGTGCGGGGTTCGTGGGGATGAGGGAGGGGGATGGGGTGGAGGAACGGCTCGTGTGGGCGGGGATGGTGGATGGGTGGGTGGGAGATGTGGCTGAGGTGGGGGTGAGTGTGGTGTGGAGGGAGGATGAGGTGGAGCGGCCGGGTGGATGGGTGAGTGTGGGGGTCGGGGAGGTGGTGGGGGCGGTGGAGGTGGCGTGGGAGGGGGTGGAGGGGGCGTGGCTGGGGGCGGGGTCGTTGGAGTGGGTGCGGGGCTGGGGTGGGGGACGGTGAGTGTGGTGGGCGAGGGGGTGTGGCAGGAGGAGGGGGTGCTGGGGGAGTACAGGGAGGGGTGGAGCGTGCAGGGGGAGGTGGGGGTGGAGGTGGAGGAGTGGGGATGGGTGAAGGGGGGAGGGGTGTGCGCGGCCGGTGACGGGAGCGGGATGGGGTGGGGGGAGGTGGGGGTGAGGCCCGGGGCGGGGGGGCGGGTGTCGGGTGGGGTGGAGGACTGGGTACGGGTGGGGTGGGTGTGGGGAGGAGAGGACTCGTGGTACGGGAGACACCCCGAGGCGTTGCGTCTCGAGTGCGGGATGCGTATCCACTTCTAGATCAGGAGGTTTCCACATGGCGCTCGTAGAGCTTTACGAGGTGCACAAGGACTATCACCTTGGAAGGACGGTGGTGCATGCACTGAGGGGAGTGAGTCTGGAGATCGCCCAGGGGGAGTTCGTGGCCCTGATGGGTCCCTCCGGATGCGGGAAGACCACCCTTCTCAACATCGTGGGGTGTATCGATAGACCCACCTCGGGACGTGTGTTGTTTGACGGCACCGACGTGGCGGGGCTCTCGGACGACGAGGAGGCTCGGATGAGGAGGGAGCACATAGGATTCATCTTTCAGAGTTTCAACCTCATACCGGTGCTCACCGTGGCGGAGAACGTGGAGATCCCCCTCGTGCTCAAGAGACGGCCGAGGGATGAGAGGAAGAGGAGGGTCGAGGAGCTCCTCGCCCTCGTGGGACTTTCCGAGTACGCTTCCCACCGGCCGGACGAGCTTTCTGGGGGACAGCGGCAGCGGGTGGCGATCGCCAGGGCGCTCGTCCACAACCCCCGTCTCGTCATCGCAGACGAGCCCACGGCCAATCTCGATTCCGAGACCGGAAAGGGGATTCTCGAAGAGATGCGTCGCCTCAATCGGGAGGAGGGGGTCACCTTCATCTTTTCGACGCATGACCACGAGACCATGCGGTTCGCGGAAAGGGTCGTTCACCTGAAGGACGGGAGGATCCACGATGTTCCTTAAGATGGCGGCACTCTCGCTCCTGCGGCACAAGAGGCGCACCGTGCTCATCGTCGCGGCGGTGGCCATCGCTGTGGCCGCCCTCCAGGTGTTGGGGGGAATGCTGGAAGGAATGCGGGTGAGGTTCTTCGCCTCTCTCACCGAGGAAACCGGACATCTGCAGATCACCGGGAAAGGGTACCGGGAATCGCTCAATCCGTATGATCTTTCGATCCTCGTGTCTCCGGATATCATGCCCGCTCTTGAGAGGAAGGCGGGTGTGGTTCGGGTCGAGGCTATGATCCGTTTTGGGGCTGTGCTCATCGGTAGCGAGGGTCGGCACGTGATGGTGGAAGGGGTGGGGCTCGATCCCGACACAGGGTTCTATCCTCGGGTGAGGGAAGACCTGGAGGGACGTTTCCTCTCCAGGAAGACCGGGGTGGTGATCTCCAGGCGGATGGCCCGTCTTTTGGGGGTGGGGCGGGGGGACGAGGTCTTCCTCCTCTCCGAAGGGCCGCTCGGTGAGCCGTACTATCTCGCCTTCGTGGTGGAGGGGCTCTTCTCCACGGACTCCACCTCCTTTGACGAGCGGATGGTCTTCGTTTCGCGGGAGGCGGCCCAGGAACTCCTTGGGATCTCCGAGGTGACCGAGATTCGTGTGGTCTGTGAGGATCCTGAGGATGCGGATGCGGTGAAGGCAGGGATTGCTCCCCTGTTGGATCGGTGGGGAGCCGAGGCCTGGACCTGGAAGGAACTCCAGGGGTCGCTCGTGATCTTCATCACGCTCTTCGATATCGTCGTGCTGTTCATGAATCTCACGGTGCTGGTGGTGGGGGCCTCCCTCGTGGTCAACGCGGTACTCATGAATGCCTTCGACAGGATACGCGAGTTCGGCACGCTCAGGGCCATAGGCCTCACCAGGAGGGGGCTCGTGGGGATCATCGCTCTCGAGGGGCTCTTCTACGGGATTGCGGGGACGTTCCTCGGCATGGGGATCGGTGTCCCCGTGGTGCTCTACTTTGCCTCGCATCCCATCTCGTCCATGGAGGGGCTCTCCGAGGTCCTCGTCGGGGGGAGCTATACCTTCGCCCTCACCGCGCAGAATGCGGCCCTCAACGTGGCGAGCGGCCTGCTCCTCGCCGTGCTCTCGGCCCTCTATGCAGCGGGTGTGGTGGCGAGGAAGGGCGTGTACGAAGCCCTCACGCACGTATAGGAGGGGAATCATGTACCTCATGTGGCTCGGCTACCGTAATGTGCTTCGAAACAGGAGGAGGAGCATCCTCATGCTCCTCGGGCTCTCCATTGGGACCGCCCTTCTCATCTTCGGGATGGGGTGGGTGAGGGGCTACTTCACCACCGTGTACAGGAATATCATCGATTTCGACACCGGACACATCCAGGTCTACCATCCCGACTTCCTGGAGGAGGAGGTGCGTACCCCCCTGGAGTATTCGATCGAGGACTACCGCGGGTGGAGGGCACGCCTCGCCTCTCTCCCCGGAGTGGCGGTGGCGGCGGGGAGGATCGAAGTCCCCGCCCGGCTCTCATGGAGGGGGAGGCAGGTGTACGTGCGCCTGAGGGGGATAGATCCCCCGGAGGAGGCCCGCCTCACCACCATAGAGGGGGCAGTGGTGGAGGGGGCCTTCCTTGTGGGCCGGTCCGGTCTCCTTCTGGGAAAGGAGCTTGCGGACCGACTCGGTGTGGGTGTGGGGGATCCCATCGCGGTGAGGGTGATGGACCGTTATGGCGTGGAGAACGTGGACGTGTTTCCGGTGCAGGGGCTGTTCTCCTTCGGGTATCCGGTGATGGACAGGAACATGGCCTTCATGGATCTCGAGAGCCTCCAGCGACTCCTGGATATGGGGGACGGCGTCACGCACCTGGTGATCCGCCTCGAGCCTCCACTTCCGGTCGAGAAGGGGCTCCTGCTCGTCTCCTCTGCCCTGGAGGGGAGTCCCTACCGTGCCTATCGATGGGAGGAGTTCGCCAAGGCCCTCGTGGCCGCGGTACAGGCGGATTCCGGATCCTTTGTGGTGTTCCTTGCGATCCTCTTCATACTCACAGGGGCGAATATCCTCAATTCGTTTTCCATGTCGGTCTATGAACGGACGCGGGAGTTCGCCACGCTCAGGGCCATGGGTATGAGGAGGGCTACCCTGCGGGGCATGATCCTGTCGGAGGCGTCGGTGCTTGCGGTTGGAGGGACGATCCTGGGATGGATCCTGAGTGCGGGGGCGGTCTGGTATCTCAGCACACAGGGGCTCGACGTCTCGAAGTATCTCCCCTCGGATCTTCCCATGCCGTTTGGTACCCGCTTCTATGGGGACTACAGGTGGTATGATTTCCTCATCGCAGGGGGATTCACCTCCCTCCTTTCGTGGGTGGCCGCCGTGCTCCCGTCTCGCCGGGCCTCTCGGTTGGTGATCGCCGAGGCGCTTCGCGAGGTGAGATGATACGGGCGTGGAACCGGTGGGGAAAAAGGAGTATAGTTAAGGGTATGAGACGGTGGTTGGTCCTTTCCCTCCTCTGTGGAGGGGTGTTGTGGGGGGGTGAGCCCGTGAGGAGCCTCGACCTGTGGATGGGGCTCTCCTCCTCTCTCGCGTATTTCCCATTCATCGAAGAAAATGCTCGCTCCCTGGTGCCGATCGCCTTTTCTTCTCTGGACTTCGGTGGCGACCTCGAGGTAGGGCTCTCCTCCTGGTTCGGAAGCTATGCGAGGGCCCGCGTGGGACTCTATCCGCTGCTCCCCTTCTACGAGATGAGTCCACTCTGGATCCAATCTTCCTTGGGAGTCCGATTCCAGATCTGGGAAGTGCTCGCTCTCGATCTGGGAGGAGGATTCCGCTTCCACCACAACCAGGGGCTCTTTTCCGGGGTGGTCGGTGAAGCGGCCCTCATGTGGCGGAACATCTCCCTCGAGCTCGTGGGAGTCTGGCAGGAGACGCCGTATCTCTCGCTGGGGATGAGATATACATTTCAAGACATAATAAGGTTTTAGATGTTGTCCTGTTTCGATGGGGCATGTTGACAAGGTGGGGACGATTCACTATAGTTATATACCACGTCAAGGAGAGGTGTCCGAGCGGTTTAAGGAGGCGGTCTTGAAAACCGTTGAGCCGTAAGGCTCCGTGGGTTCGAATCCCACCCTCTCCGGTTGTGGGAAAATGTGGAGAGGTGCGAGAGTGGTCGAATCGGGCTCCCTGCTAAGGAGTTGTACCCTTAACCGGGTACCGAGGGTTCGAATCCCTCCCTCTCCGCCTATCGTTTCACATATGTGCCCATAGCTCAGCTGGATAGAGCGTTAGATTGCGGATCTAAAGGTCAGAGGTTCGAGTCCTCTTGGGCACATATGTCTTTTTGATCTGGAGAGGTGCGAGAGTGGTTGAATCGGGCGGACTCGAAATCCGTTGTACCGCGCTGCGGTACCGAGGGTTCGAATCCCTCCCTCTCCGGACCGGCTGCCGTGAGGCAGCCGTTTTTTTCTCACCGTGTGGAAAACTTGGGGAAAGCGGGGATACATCGAGGGAATTTCCTGTGGACTCCTCGTATACTCTCTCCTTGATCTTCCCCTGCAAGTTGGGTATAGTGAGTATCCGTGGAGAGATGACCGAGTGGCCGAAGGTGCACGCTTGGAAAGCGTGTGTACCCTAACCGGGTACCGGGGGTTCGAATCCCCCTCTCTCCGCCTACCTGTCAGGCCCTGTATGACGTGAGCGCTCCGAACCCCGTCAGGTCCGGGAGGAAGCAGCGGTAGGAGCTGCTCCCGTGTGTACGGTACGCCTGGCAGGTTTTTTTTTGCCTCCTTCACTTTCCCCGCCCTTTTCTTTTACGATAGGGGAAACGAGTGGGGAGTATACGCGGATGATCCACGAACACGTCCTGGTCCACCTCGCCGTGATCCTGGTGCTCGCGAAGTACGGATCGGCTCTCTTCGTGAGGCTCAAACTCCCTCCTGTTCTCGGCATGCTCCTCGCGGGTCTCCTCCTCGGTCCCTCGGGGCTCCACCTCCTGGAAGCCGATGTGGCCATACAGTGGTTGGCGAGGCTCGGTGTGATCTTCCTGCTTTTCGCCGCAGGACTCGAGACCGATCTCGATCAGATGCGCCAGCAGGGAAGGATCTCCGTGCTCGTGGCCCTGGGGGGGGTGTTGCTCCCTTTCCTGGCCGGCATGGGGCTCGAATTCGCCTACGGGGCTTCCTCGGCGAAGGCGGCGGTGATGGGGACCATGCTCACGGCCACGAGCGTGAGTGTGACGGTGATGGCCCTCATCGATCTCAAACGTCTCCGTTCTCCCGAGGGGACCACCATCCTTTCCGCCGCGGTGATCGACGACGTGATCGGGTTCCTCCTCCTCACCTTTTCGTTCGCCATCTATGGAGGGGGGGAGCACATCCTCTGGGTGATCGCGAAGGTGGTCCTCTATTTCGGGGTCACTTTTCTGGTGGGGAGCTTCCTCTTCCGGCCCTTCATGGAACTGTCCAGGAGGATTCACATCGAGAAGGCGGTCGTTTCCATGGGGATCGCCCTGTGTTTCATCTTCGCCTGGGCGGCGGAACAGGTGGGTGTCGCGGAGATCACGGGTGCCTATCTCGCCGGACTCTATCTCAGTCAGACCGAGTTCAGGCGCACCATCCTCGAGGGAATCGAGGATCTCGGACAGAGCTTCTTCGTCTCGATATTCTTCATCACCATAGGGCTCGAGACCTACATCGAGGGGATCTCGGGCGATCCGGTCTACATCGTGCTCCTCGCCTCCATCGCCCTCTTCACCAAGCTCATAGGGGCTGGAAGCGGTGCGCTCCTGGGGGGATTCTCCCCGATCCAGGCCCTACGCGTGGGGGTGGGGATGATCCCCAGAGGGGAGGTGGCCCTCATCGTGGCCTCCATGGCCATGGATAGGGGGATCTTCTCCCACGTGGAGTTCTCGCTCACCGTGCTGGTGGTGGTGATCACCGCACTCATACCCCCGCCGGTCCTCAAACTCTCGTATCGGGGCTCGGCATGAGATTGAATTTTTTTCTCCCAGGAGGGAAAATGAAACCTCGAAGGAGGGGGCCATGTATGTGATCGACTATCTCAAGCCCGAGGGGATCTTCCTCAACATGAAGGCCTACAAGAAGAAGGAGGAACTCTTCAAAATACTGGTACGCAGAGCGTGCGAAGTGGGTCTCGTGCCGGGAGAGATGGAGGAGCCGGTGCTGAACGAGCTCCTCGCGAGAGAGGCGCAGAGCACCACGGGAATAGGAGAGGGAATCGCCATCCCCCATTGCAAGATGGAGGGACTCCCCCATGCGGTCATCATCGCGGCCACCATACCCGAGGGGATGAAGTACGGGAGCGTGGATGGAAAACCGGTCCGTCTCCTCTTCAGCTTTCTCTTTCCTGCGGATCAGGGGACTCAGTATCTCCAAGTGCTCGCGAAACTCTCCCGCATCCTCAAGGAGGAGGCCCTCAGAAACAGGCTGATCCTCTCCTCTTCCCCGGAGGAGTTCCGTGACATCCTCGCGCAGGCTGATGTGGTTCCCCTCGTGAAGGAGGGGAAGGCGGCGAAAGTCGTCTTCCTCCTCTGTATCAACGAGGAAGGGAAGGAGCAGGAAGTCTCTTCCAGTCTGGTGGAGGTGGGGGCTCAAACGACCGTGATCCTGGAGACAGAGACCCTTCAGAAGAAGCTCCTCTACGACATACCCATCTTCGCGGGGGTGAAGTTCTTCCACTCCCGTACTCCTTATTCCAAGACCTACATGGGGATACTCTCCAGTGTGGAACAGGCCGACTATCTCGCAGACCTCCTCAAGAAACAGGGGATAGATCTCACACGCCCGGGCTCCGGATTCCTGGTGGCCTTCGAGGCGGGAAAGGTGATAGGAGGGATCCCGGAGGAACTCGATGTGTAGGGGAGGTGTTCATGTCCTTTGAGGTGACCGCCAACAGGCGAAGGCCGCAGACGTTCAAGGATCTCAAGGGGCAGGAGTTCGTGGTCTCCACCCTCACCAATGCGTTGAAGGCGGGGCGTGTGGCTCACGCGTACCTCTTCTCGGGACCTCGCGGGGTGGGAAAGACGTCCGCAGCCAGGATACTGGCGAAGGCTCTCAACTGTGAGCAGGGCGTGACTCCCGAACCGTGCGGGACGTGCACCAGCTGCAAAGAGATCTCCCAGGGTACCGCCATCGATGTGATCGAGATCGATGGTGCTTCCAACACGTCTGTGAACGACGTCAGGGTGATACGTGAGGAGGTCCTCTTCGCCCCCGGCAAGGCGCGCTACAAGGTGTACATCATCGACGAGGTGCACATGCTCTCCAACAGCGCCTTCAACGCCCTCCTCAAGACCATAGAAGAGCCGCCTCCCTACGTGGTCTTCATCTTCGCGACCACCGAACTCCAGAGGGTCCCTGCAACCATCCGATCGAGGTGTCAGCAGTATCATTTCCGGCTCATCTCTCCAGAGGTGATAGCGAGCCTCCTCAGAGAGGCGGCCTCGGAGATGCAGGTAGAGGTCGAGGAGGAGGCTCTTTCCTGGATCGCAAAGGAAGCCGACGGATCCTTGCGCGATGCCTACACCCTCTTCGACCAGGTGGTCTCCTTTTCCGAGGGGAGGCTGTCGTACGCCCTCATCCAGGAGAAGCTGGGTCTCGTGGGGTTCGAACGCCTCCAGGCAGTGGTCGAGGCCTGTGCGAGGGAGGAGGTGAAAGGTGCTCTCGATCTCGTCCATGAAATCCTGATGTCCGGGGTGTCGGTCGAGCAGTGCGTGGTGGATCTTGCCGAGTACTTTCGGGCGCTCACCCTGGTTGAGGCCGGCATCGAACGGGAGAGCATCCTGGGGGTCGCACCTTCGCGGTTCTCGAAATCGGTGCGTACGGCCTTTTCTCCCGCCCAGCTCGAGCGGGCGATGGAACTGATCCTGGAGACGTATCGCAACATACGATATTCCCTCAACCAGCGGTATGATCTCGAACTCCTCGTCTCCCGACTCGCCCACCTTCGCAGGTGGGTCTCTTCCGAGGATCTGGTGTCGAGACTCGAACGCCTGCGGGCGGGGCTCGTCGGAGGAGCGGTTCAGGCCTCTCCTCCTCCCGAGGGTGCGCCGGATTCCCGAGAGGAGGGTGCGGGACCCCGGTCCCCTGGAGAGATCAGGGAAGCGGTGCTCGCAAGGGCCCGCGCCCATTCCCCCACGCTCCAGGCGGCTCTTTCACAGGGGCAGTGGCGGATCCAGGGACGACGGGTGGAGATCCTGTTCTCTTCCAAGGCTCCCCTCGCCCTTTGCGAGGAACAGGTGGATGTCATAAAGAGATTGTTCGAGGAAGTGGCGGGGAGGGGTGTGGAGTGTGTCCTGGGACGGATGCGAGGACAGGAGGACAGGAGCCCGGGGGAAGACGTGCAGATCGAGGAGCCGGTTGAACAGGTTCGGCGTATATTCAAAGGCGAGATCGTGAAGTGAGGAGTGATTATGAACCCCTTTGATGTGCTGAAGCAGCTCCAGGACCTTCCGGAGCGGATGCAACGTATTCAGGAGACCCTCACCGAGCTTCGGGTGACCGGATCGGCCGGGGGAGGAATGGTGGAGGTGGAGGTGGGGGGTGATTTTTCCGTGCACCGTGTGAAGATCGATCCCGAAGCCGTGGATCCGAACGACGTGGCGCTTCTCGAGGACCTGGTGAAGGCCGCGCTCACCAATGCCCTGGGGAAACTCCGTACTGAGCTCGTGGGCAAGCTCCAGTCCGGGCTCTTCCCTCCTCTCCTGGGGGGAGTATGAACTCCCTCGAGGTGCTCATCGGCCATCTCTCCCGTCTGCCGGGGGTGGGGAAGAAGAGTGCGAGCAGGATCGCCCATTGGTTGCTCAAGGCGGACAGGGCGTTCGTACAAGCCCTGGGTCGGCTCATCATGGAGCTCCCGGATCGCGTGAAGCGGTGCAGCCGGTGTGGCATGTACTCGGATGCGACTCTCTGCGAGATATGTAGTGACCCTGCACGTGACCATGGGACCATATGTGTGGTGGAACAGCCCTCTGATGTGTGGGCGATCGAGGCGACGCATACGTACAGGGGCCTCTATCACGTCCTGCACGGCGCCATCGCCCCCCTGGAGGGGGTTCGCCCCGAGGACCTCACCATCGATGCCCTCGTGAGACGCCTCGAGAGGGAACCGGTGGAAGAGGTGATCATCGCCACCAATCCCACGGTGGAGGGCGATACCACCGCTCTCTATCTCGTCAGGCTCCTCAAGGACTGGGGGGGGAAGGTCTCCCGTCTCGCACTGGGACTCCCGGTGGGTGGAGACCTCGAGTACGCCGACAGGGTCACGCTCGCGCGGGCGCTTGAGGGCCGTCAGCGCATTTCCTCCGGGGAGGGGGACGGATGAGGATCTTGTTCATAGGGGGCACAGGGAACATCTCTTCCGCCTGCGTGAGGGAGGCGCCCGCAGAGGGGGTGGAGACATGGATCCTCGTTCGGGGCTCGTCTGACCGCCCTGTGCCGGAGGGAGCCCGCGTACTCCTTGGGGACATCACGGACAAGGATTCGATACGGGATCTCCTCCGGCCCTATTCCTTCGATGTAGTGGTGGACTGGGTGGCCTATACGCCTCGCGATGTGGAGCGGGATCTCGAGCTCTTCGAGGGGAGGACGCAGCGGTACGTCTTCATAAGCTCTGCCTCCGTGTATCGGAGACCTGCACCCGGGGTGTTCCATCGGGAGAGCGACCCCCGCGGGAACCCCTTCTGGGACTACGCGAGGGAAAAGATCCGGGGAGAGGACCTCCTCCTCGAGGCGGCACCTTCCCGGGGGATCCAGCCGCTCATCGTGCGGCCCTCCCACACCATAGGGGAGGGATGGATTCCCACATCGTTCGGGTCGCGCGACTTTACGGTGCCCGCGCGTATCCTTCGCGGAAAGCCGATCGTGATCCACGATGATGGGCTCGCCCTCTGGACGCTCACCCATGCCGAGGACTTCGCGAGGGCCTTCGTCCCTCTCATCCTCAAACCCTCACTCCGCCATGCGGCCTATCACATCACCTCTCCCTTCGCCTATACCTGGGAGGAGATACACGAGCGCCTCGCGGAGGCCCTCGGAAAGCGCTCCCGGGTGGTCTACGTCCCCTCACGCCACATCGCCCGCCTCCTTCCCAGACAGGGGGCGAGTCTCATGGGGGACAAGCGGTACACCACCCTCTTCGATACCTCCCGTCTCAGGGAGGAGGTGCCCGACGTGCAATTCCGCATCCCTCTCGAGGAGATGATCTCCCGGTCGCTCGCGTGGTACGAGAGGCATCCGGAGAAGCAATGCATCGACTCCCGTCTGGATGAAGCTATCGACAGGCTCGTCGCCCTCCAGGATCGGGTGGAGTCCCTGTGGAAAGAGGGTGAGGGTGTCAGATCTGAAGGGTGAGAGTCACTGCTGCGGCGTCGTTCCGTGAGAGATGGGTGATGGTCGCGTCGAAGTGGATGGAGACGGCTTCGCATTCCTGCTTGAGCGACTGTATGTAGAATCCCGTCATGTCGATGGAGCCGAAGGGGATGTCCCCTCCCGAGGCGAGGTACTGCTCGAGGCTCTGCTCGGTGAGGGCCGCCTTGGTGTCGTGGAGGGACTCCTGGGTGAGGTGCGCGCGGTACTCCCGGTTGTACACCGAGATCTGAAACCGTACCGCAGACCCCTGCCGCGCCTCCACGGTCTTGAAGAGCCACATGACGTAGAGCTTCTGCTCCTCCTTCGACATGTGGGTGAGGACCATGTTGCGAAGCTTTTGATCGAAGAAGATCTGATCTATCTTGATTCCCGGGATGTTCTTTCTCGTGGCGAAGGAGTAGATGTTGGCGTTCTCGGTGTTCATGATGAGTTCGATGAGGGTGGCTCCGAGGAAGTCCCCGATCTTCGACCGTCTCACGTATTGGAGAATGAGATCGGAGACGGCGGTGTAGAGGCTCTTATCGTCCCTGTCCTTGATGAAGGCGAAGAGATACCAGGTGAAGGGGGCCTGGTGGAGGAAGAATTCCCTCGCCACCTCCTTCTGGAGGGCGGCTTCCGGTGTCTCCGCCCCTTGCTCCTTCTCGACCGCGAAGTAGACCGGGGCGAGGAGGATGCCCTGGATCTTTTGGAACACCTCCCCATGGCTTTGGAGCAGCTGTTTCTGCGCAGCCTCGCTCACCACGGTGTTCTCGGTGATGGCCTTCTGCGGATTGGTCCTATTCCAGTGGGCCACCATCCGGGACTTGAGGAGGACCCTCTTGAGGTCCTCGTTGAATCGTTCCTGGAGGAGGGCCCTGAAGAGCATGCGGTTGAGGGTGAGGATGTCGTCACGCCGGGAAAGGATATCGCTGTCCGAGGCCTCTATGCCGTCCACATAGTGTTTGGAGAGGAGCTGGGAGAGTGTCTGGGCATTGATCCCGTTCACCACGAGCCCGAAGGTTTCGCGTGTGTCGGCGAAGCGGATCTTCTGGAGGGGGCGTCTGTTCTGGAGAAAGAGGTTCACCCCCTCCGGGCTGAGCGCGATCTTGAGTGGGATCTGAATCACACTTTTTTCGGATGGACTCTTCATCCCCTGCCTTCTATATGGAAGCCATCTTCTGTATCTCTTCTATTGTAATCCCTCTATGTCGTTTTGGGAAGGTCTTGAGGACGGCGACGGCGTTCCGCTTGTCGTTGTAGACCATGCCTCCGTTCCAGTACTCGATGGCGGCGAAGAGGGCGTTCCCTCCGTCCATCTCGTCGCTCTCCTCGGTGCGAAAGGAGATATACTTCTCCAGGGTGTCGAAGTCCTGGCGGAGAAAGGCCTCGGTACGGATCCTATGGAACTCGTTCCACTTTTCGAGGTTCTTGAACCCTTCCCCTTCGTCCTCCACGATGAGGTGGGCGAGTTCCGGAGTGAACCGGTACCATACCTTCACCTTCTTGTTGATGTCGCCTTTGTTGCCGTGCTTGATGGCGTTGATGATGAGCTCGCTGATCTGCTGTTCGAGGAGGTTCACCTCGCGGATCTCGGGAGGGGCCTTCTGTACGATGAGGAGCGTGAAGTAGCGCACCTGTCTCAGATCGCTGGGGAATTCCTTGTAGAACATGCCTTTCCGGTCGAAGAGCGGACTGTTCTCGTCCACCACGAGCTGTCTGATCTCATAGTCCTTGTCTTCCATGGTCGATCCTCCTTCCTGGTTACATCTTCTGGATGGCTTCCTCGTCGGAGTTGGCGATGGGCAGGTATCCGATGAGCTTTGTGAGCTCTATCACCCTCCGGACGGAGCCGTTCACGTGGGTGAGGAAGAACTTTCTCCCCGCCTTCTTGAAGAGTGAGTTCGTATAGATGAGGACACCCACCCCACGACTGTCGATATAGGGGACCTTGTTCATGTTGAGTATCATCTTCTGAGCCCCGGCGTTGAAGAGCCTGTCGATCTCCTGTTTGAGGGTGACGCAACTGAAGACGTCGAGGTCACCCTCCAATTCGACGATGTACACATCGCCTTTCGTGTTCGTCTGTACCTTCATGTTCACCCCTCTCAAAGAGTATAGACGGATGAAAGCGTCATTCCACTTTCATCAGCAAGAACGTCTGGTCGTCGTGCTGCTTCGCCCTCCCCACGAAGGAGGAGAGGTCTTCCCTCACCTCCCTGGCGATCTCGTCGAGCGGTTTCTCCACGTTCCGGAGGAGTACCCGGAGGAACCGTTCCAGACCGTATTGCTCCCCTTCCATGTTCATGGCCTCGGTGATCCCGTCGGTGTAGAGGACCACTACGTCCTCTTTCTCGAGGGGGATGTGTTTTTTCTCATAGACCGTGTTGGGTTCTATGCCGATGGGAAGGCCTCTGGTGTCCACCCGGATCACCTTGCGTGCGGAGGGCCGCAGGATGAGCAGGGGGTGGTGGGCCGCGTTGGTGTACTCGAGGGTGCGGTTCTGTGCATCGTAGACGGCATAGGAGACGGTGGCGTAGTGGTCCATGCTGATCCGGCCGAAAAGACCGCGGTTGAGCCAGGTGATGGTCACGGCCGGATCCCGCTGCGGGGTGGCGATGAGGTGGAGGATCGAGTGGATCATCACCATGATGAGGGCAGCCGGGACGCCCTTGCCCGCGACGTCACACATGAAGAGCCCCAGTTTGTGCTCGTTGAGCGCGAAGATGTCGTAGTAGTCGCCGCTCACACCGTGGAGGGGAACGGAATACACGTTGAGGGAGACTCCCGGCATGGATGGCATGGATTGGGGGATGAGCTTCTGCTGGATCTCCGCGGCGATGTTCACCTCCCTCTCCATCTCGCGCTTCTCGATGAGTTCCAGGTAGGTGTACACCATGTCTATCATGAGTGATGCGTAGTCGGCGAACGTCTGGATGTGGGTGAAGTCGTTCTGGGTGAAGTAGCGGTTCCTCCGCCTCTTGGAGACCGAGAGGACGCCGAAGACCCTGTTGCTCGCGATGAGTGGAACCGAGATGTAGGAGCTTATGTAGAGCAGGTCGTCGCCCCGGTTGTACTTGAGTCTCTCGTCCTGGGCCGAGTTGCGGATGAAGACGGGTTTCACCTCTCGGACGGTCTCCGCGAGCACGTTGTCACCCGCGATGGGAACCGGTTGGGATCTGAAGTACTCCTCGAAGGCGCTCGATTTGGTCTTCACCATGGAAGGTACGGGGAACGGAGGAGGATAGAACCCCGAGACCGCACGCACCCTGAGGGACGAGGGGTCGTATTCGTCTACGATGAGGATGGCTGCACCGTCGGCGTCGGTGTTCTGCATGGCTGATTCGGCCACGTACTGGAGGATCTCGTCCATGTTGAGCTCGGAGCGGGCTACGGTGGACACGCGACGCATGAAATCGAAAAGGCGCTCGATATCGGCGGTGAGGGCACCTACGTTGTGTTCCTGCTGGGAGAGGTAACGGTGGATGTAGTAGGAATAGAGGACGCCGAGGAAGAGAAGGGGGAAGAGGGGGATGTACTGGCCCACCCGTGTGGTGGAGTACCCGAAGAGAGAGAAGAGGAGCGGGGGGAGGCCGAAGAGGGGGAGTGCGACGGGTCTGATCGCGATGATGTCCTCGGCCCCTTCGGTATTGTGTATGGTGATCTGGGAATACTCCACCATGAAATAGATGGCGAGGAGGAGGAGGGGAACGACGGCGGTGAAGAACAGAAGGGGCTGGATGCCCGATATCTCGAGGACGGCGAGGAGGAGACCGAGGGTGAAGCCGACGGTGAAGACGGGGATATCGGCTTTCCTGGGTCCGGAGTAGGCCCTGATCCAACGGACGAGGAGGAGAAAGGAGAGAAGGTCCACGAGGAGATTGATGCTCTGCCAGGGCAGGAACAGGATGAGGATGTCCCTCAGGAGGAAGAGGGCAGGGATGAACAGTAGGGGTCTGAGGGCCCGATCGGGTATCCGTCTCGTCCAGTAGAACGAAAAGACAAGGAGTACGATCTCTATGAAGATACGGAGTGTGTAGCCTGTTCCCAACATTACATTTCTCTTTCCAGCGGTCCAGCGGTGTCCTTGTAGTCTAAAGAAAGTATATGCTCATATACAGAACGCTGTCAATGAAGTTTTTCATGAACAGGGACACGGTGGCCGTCTCGGTGGTTGTGTGGGGGAGGGGGGGGACGTGCCGCTGAGTACGGCGCCTCTGCTTGGGGGGAGAAGTGTGTGGATCCGTACCGGTATGGGGCGGCCGCCTCTTTCCGTGGATCTCATGGGCTCCGGCCCTGGTAAGACTGAGGGTTTCGTGTCATAGTTATATACAGGAAGGAGACGGTCATGCGACGATCGGTAGTATTGGTGGGGCTGGGGGCGCTGCTCTTGGCCGGATGTGTGACGGTGCCCTACACCCCGGATGAGGATGCGGTCTCCCGGGTCGTGGCGCTCATCGACGGGCACGACGTGGGGGCGCTTATGGAGGTTTCGAGGGTCCCGTTCCTCTTCGAGTCGGAGATCCTCCTCCGGCCTGCGGACGTGGAGGGCCTCTGGAGGGGGCTCGCGGATGCAGGAGTGGTGATAGGTTCCTTTCGGATAAAGGAGGTGTTCCGCGTGGATGAGCGGAGGCCCGAATGGTCGGGGGTGGATATGGAGGTGGCGGCGTTCTTCTCACGGTACACCGACAGGGACACCACGTGTGTGATCCTCGAGACGGTCTACGGTGAGATCGCCTTTCTCCTTGGCCGCCCTGTACGGGGGGTGCCTCAGATCCTCGGGATGAGGGGGCCTGCGCTATGAAGCGGATCCTGGTCCTGGTCTGGCTTCTGTGTGGTCCTGTGCTCTTGGCTCAGGAGCTCACCGCGGTCTATGTGGAGGGCTGGGTGGACAAGAAGACGCGTGCGGGGACCCTGGAGGAGCTCTTCCTGGGGGATGTGCTTGGTGTCGGGGAGGGGGTGGTGACCGGCGCGGATGGGTTTACGGAGCTTGAGATGGAGGGGGGGACGGCGGTGAGGGTTGGGCCCCACTCGGTCTTCATGGTGGAGGAGATGCCGGCAGAGGAGGGAACCACCACGGGGTTCGCGGCGCTCGTGGGAGAGGTGGGGTACAAGTTCGGGGCGTTCACCGGGGCCGAGCCGGCGGTGCGGACCCAGAGCGCGGTGGCGGGGGTGAGGGGGACGGAGTTCGTGGTGTACGCGGGAGAGGACGGGAGTTCGGTGATCGCGGTGAGCAAGGGGGTGGTGGAGGTGGAGGCGCAGGGCGAGCGGGTGGTGCTCAAGGAGGGGGAGGCGGTGGAGGTGCCGTTCGGTGCACCGCCTTCCGAGAAGTTCTCCTATCACGGGAAGCCGCTCGATTTCTCGACGTGGAACGAGAAACGCCTCGAGGCGATGCTCGCCGATCCGGTAGGGGCGCTCCGGCGGGTGAGGGACCAGATCGCCTCTTTCATGGACAAGGCGGATCTGCTCAAGGAGGAGCAGGAGCGGATCGGGGCCGAGGTGGAGGCGCTCGGCGAGGAGTACGAGAGGATCAAGCAGGAGCAGGGGCTCGATGCGGCGCAGGCCTTTCGACGGGAGCAGATCGATCCTCTCACGGTGCAGGCGGCCTACCTGGGGTTCAATTACCGGTACTACGCCCTCTCGGCCCTGTCGATGAGGCGGTTCGTGGTGGCGCGGCTCTACGTGCCCCTGCGGACGAGGGCCTTTGCGGGGGGTGGGGCGGAGTGGGAGGCCTTCCTCGAGGCTTACCGGGCGTTCCTCGCCTTCTTCGAGGAGCGGGTGGTGCCGTACCTGGTGGAGGCGGATATCTAGTGGGCCGTCCGGCCTGCGCATCTCTCGACGGAGGTGACGACGATGAAGGGACGATACCTCATACTCGGCGTGCTGAGCCTCGCGATCCTCGGCGTGTTCGCCGGGTGCGACCTCTTCGGAGGGATCTCGATAGAGGAGCGGATCGAGATGTTCTTCGATGATGTGAACCATCATCCGGAGGATGTCTACACGAACTTCCACCCCGACGCCGATGCCTACGATGCGGTGAAGGACTATGGGAATACGCTGGGGCAGGTCCTCCCCTCGGGACAGGGGTATACGTATCGGGATCTTTCGGTGGATGGGGATGTGGCGACCGCAAAGGTGGACGGCGGCTCGGGCTTGTATGAGTACACCGGGGAAGAGATTCGCTTCGAGATGAAGAAGGAAGGGCCCGACTGGTTCATCTGGACGGTGACGTTCAAGGGATCCACGTACTGATGGTGCTCCTCTCCTCCTCCCGGGATGTGTTCCTGAACCTCGCGTACGAGCAGTACCTCCTCAGGGCGGGGAGGGAGGGGGTGCTCTTCCTCTACGTGAACGACCCGGCGGTGGTGGTGGGGAGGTTCCAGATCCCGTGGGCCGAGTGCTGGCCCGAGAGGCTGGAGGAGAGGGGGGTGGTGCTCGCGCGGAGGGATTCCGGGGGGGGCGCGGTCTTCCACGACGGGGGGAACCTGAACCTGGCGTGGGTGGGGCGGGCCGGGGAGCGGGGAGGGCTCGCGCGGTTTCTCGTGGGGGTGCTGGAGGGGATGGGGGTGCGGGTGGAGGTGGGGGAGCGGGGGGATCTGTGGCTCGAGGACGGGCGCAAGGTCTCCGGCGCGGCCTTCCGGATCACGGGGGGATGGAAGCTGGAGCACCACACCCTCCTGGTGGAGACGGATCCCGTGTGTGTGGAGGAGGCGCTCCGGCCGGTGCCGGGGAGGTTCGAGGGGAAGGGGGTGGGGTCGCGGCGGGCGCGGGTGGGGAGGATAGGGGAAGTGGCGGGGTGCGGGCTGGTGGGGGTGCGGGAGAGGGTGGCTGCGTCCTGGGGAGGGGAGGTGCGGTGGGTGGGGAAGGAGGAGATGCGGGGGGTGTGTGGGGAGGAGGTGGCGCGGCTTTCGGGGAAGGAGTGGGTGCTGGGGAAGTCGCCGGGGTTCGTGTGGGACTGGGGGGGGATGCGGGTGCGTGTGGAGGGGGGGAGGGTGGTGGAGGGGGTGCCGGGGATGGAGGGGGAGTGGTTCGCGCCGGAGCGGGTGATGGGGGCGGTGGGGCTTGAGGAGACGGAGGCCGGCGGTGTAGGGTTCGGGAGGGAACGACGTTTCGAGAGGAGGGATCCATGAGTATACATATAGGAGCGAAGGAAGGCGAGATCGCGGATGTGGTCCTCCTTCCCGGCGATCCGCTCAGGGCCCAGGAGATCGCCCAGCGGTTTCTCGACGACCCTGTGTGCTACAACAGGGTTCGGAACATGCTCGGCTTCACCGGTAC
Organism: Spirochaeta thermophila DSM 6192; assembly: GCF_000147075.1. NCBI lineage: Bacteria > Pseudomonadati > Spirochaetota > Spirochaetia > Winmispirales > Winmispiraceae > Winmispira > Winmispira thermophila. The sequence goes on along the minus strand of NC_014484.1, from coordinate 2,443,401 downwards.
CTGGAGAGGGATGAGGGTCTCGGTCCAGGGCACGGGGATGGGTATCCCCTCGATCTCCATCTATGTGGAGGAGCTCATCAGGGAGTATGGGGCCAAGATCCTCATGCGTGTGGGTACGTGTGGAAGCCTCCAGCGAGATGTGGGCCTCTACCACCTGGTGCTCGCACAGAGCGCCTCCTCCGATTCGAACGTGAATAGACGCCGGTTCCGCGGTCTCGACTTCGCGCCGTGGGCGGACTTCGATCTCCTTTCGACGGCTTTCCAGGTGGCACGGGAGAGAGGACTTCCCGTGCACGTGGGAGGTGTCATTTCCTCGGATACCTTCTATCAGCCCGATCCCGAGGAGTGGAAGCTGTGGGCACGGTACGGGGTCATGGCCGTAGAGATGGAGGCCTCCGGGCTCTACACCATCGCACTCAGGGAGGGGGTGAAGGCCCTCACCCTCCTCACGGTGAGCGACAGCCTCGTCACCGGAGACCTCACATCCGCTGAGGAACGGGAGAAAGGCATGCTCTCCATGGTGGAGGTGGCCCTCGAAACCGCCTCTCGGGTGAGAGAGGCCCTTTGACGGGCCTCTCGATCTCTTTTCCTAGATCTTGTCGATGAGGATGGAACACTTCCCCGAAGGGATGGGGAGGGTCTTCCTCTTCTTCCCCAAAATGTCGATGGTGAAGTAGTAGAGCTTCTCGGATTCGAGCCTCACTTCCCAGCCCATGTTGTTCTTGTTCGTGAGGATGGTGATGTAGTTTCTCTTGAGTGACAGGTTCTCGATGCCCATGATCTCGAGGGCGGGGATGATCCAGTCCACGGTCTTGCGCGGAAGGCTGATGGAGAGCCCTATCACGTTCTCGATCATGAGCGTGATGGTGGCGAGGGCGACATAGGGGAGGAAGTTCTTCCTCGGAAACTCGGGATGTCCCTCCCAGATGGCGGGTCCCTCCTTCGTGGGTTTGTAGGCCTCCCAGAGATCTCCTCTCGTCTTCTCGTCGGGGTAGAGGGTGTCGAGGATGAAGTAGAGATGGCGGAACGCCGCCTCCCGGGCGAGTTCGTAATGTTTGTAGAGTTCCAGCCCCTTGATCACCATGAAGGTGAAGCAGGGGTAGACCGAACCACAGGGGCCGTTTCCCTCTTCCGAGAAGAGGGGATCGGAAGCGGAGATGGTGGGGAAGGGATTGGGAGTGCCGAATTCCTTGGGGTCCCTGAGGTAGGAGATGAGTCGCTCGGCCCTCCCCTCGTTGGGGATCTGGGCCAGAAGGGTCCAGAAGGCGCCGAGGGTACGGTGGGGCAGCTGCCGCTGATCCTTGTCGAGGTCGTAGTAGAACCCCGTCTCCTCGTCCCACATGAGGTTGTTGATACGGGTCTTGAGTGCGAAGTAGTGCTTCCTGTAGAAAAAACTGAGTTCTTTGTCGTTGAGCAGGTCCCCCAGTTCCGCCATGTACCACGCGTTGAGGGCTGCGAGGGCGTTGAAGTCCACCGGGTAGTAGGCCTCTTCCCTGGAGGGGGTGGGAATCATCGTGGCGGAGAGGGGGGCGTGGTAGAGGCCTGAGTCGTCCTTGCATGTGGCCTCGAGCCAGGTGAAGTACTTCTGGAGATAGGGCATCACCTCCTTGATTCGCTTCTTGTTCCCTATTTTGTGGTAGAGGTTGTGCTCGGTCCAGGCGAGGAGGGGTGGGGCGAGACCCTCGGGGTTGTCCGGTGTGAGAAAGGGGGCCCCTTCCTCCACATCGTAGTATGCCCTGATGGCGCCGTTCTCCTCCTGCTTGCGGTAGAGGTTGTCCATCTGGGGATGGGCCGGGTACTCGTTGTTGCTGTAGACCAGGAAGAAGGTGGAGAGGGCCGATTCGAAGAGGCTGAGCAGGTCGGCCTCGGGGTGGATGAAGAACTTCTTTGCCCACCCGTTCTGTCCCTGCTTCCAGAAGTCTGCAATGAGGGCCCAGGTCTGGTTGTAGAGATCCACCAGATCCTGATCGTAGAGGTGTACCTGAGGAAACTTGGAGTCTATCACTGCTGCTCCTGTGGTGGAAAGTAATGACGCACTATTGTATCATTTCCCCTGGATTCGTCAATTGATGTCGTGGTTGTTTATAGTGAAAACATAATGAATTATCCGGTTTCTGTCAATTTGGGGTGCATCGGTGAGCCTTGACGGATCCCCGAGTCGTATGTAAAAGTCTTTGCTGTTATGCAGAGAAAAGAACTCGAGATCACCGCCGAACTCGCCGCTCTCGAGCTTTCCGAGGAGGAGTTCTCCCGTCTCCAGGAAGAAGTGGAGCAGATGCTCCATTATTTCGAAACGATGGATGAGTTGGAAGTGGAAGATGTGCCCCCGACCACCCACGCATTCATTCGAAAGAACAGACTCCGGAAGGACGTGTCCATCCCGTGGGAGAATCGTGATGTCCTCCTCGAGAACGCGCCAGAGGTGGAGGACCGGTTCATCGTCATCCCGAATGTGCTGTAGGGGGCGACATGAAGGAGTATCACATGGATCTTCTTGACGGGGGAGCGAAAGAGGAGACCTACCTCTCGAAGCTCAAGGAGAGGAACGGGGAGATAGGGGCGTTTCTCTCCCTCGATGCGGCGCGCGGGAAGGCCCTTTCGTCGGGGGACGGCGTGCTTCGTGGTCTCTCCTTCGGGGTGAAGGACAACATCGCGGTGGAGGGGTTTCCTCTCACGTGTGCGTCCCGGATACTCCAGGACCTGGTGAGTCCCTATACCGCGACCGCGGTGAGGCGGCTTCTCGAGCAGGGAGCCGTGGTGGTGGGCAAGACGAACCTGGACGAGTTCGGCATGGGGTCTTCCTGCGACATGTCGGCCCTTGGGAGGACCAACAACCCCTGGGATCTCTCGAGGGTGGCGGGAGGTTCGTCCGGAGGAAGTGCTGCCGCGGTCTCCGCAGGGATGGTACCCTTCGCCCTGGGCTCGGACACCGGAGGTTCGGTGCGTCAGCCGGCGGCGTTCTGCGGGGTATATGGCCTCAAGCCCACCTACGGTGTGGTATCCCGTTTCGGTCTCGTGGCCTACGCTTCTTCCCTCGAGGTGATCGGGGCCGTGGCCATGGACCTCGACCTCCTGGAGACGGTCTTCGAGGTGATGCGGGGTGAGGACGAAAGGGATCACTCCTCCCTTGATCCGGAGGAGGACGAGTGTGAGGTGAGGCGGATCGCCGTGCTCACCGGAGAGCTGGGACTCGAAGCACCGGTGGCCCGGGCGTACGAAAGGGCCCAAGAGGCGCTCAAGGATCTGGGTTTCCAGCTCGTGGAGGTCGGCCTCCCTGAGCTCGAATATGCCGTCCCCGCCTACTACACCATTGCAACGGCGGAGGCGAGCGCGAACCTGGCGCGGTACACCGGTATCCGCTACGGACACCGACCGATGTGGTCGGAGAACCCCCAGGAGCTCATGCGCAAGGCGAGGAGCGAGGGATTCGGTCCCGAGGTGAAGCTCCGCATCCTCCTGGGAACCTTCGTCCTTCGCTCGGGGTTCCAGGATCGCTACTACCACAAAGCGCAGCGGGTGCGCACCCTCATACGGAGGAGCCTCGAGCAGGTGTTCTCCTCCGCGGACGTCTTGCTCATGCCGGTCTTCCCTACACTCCCGTTTCCCCACGGAGAAGGAGGGCTCTCCTCCTTCCAGCAGAAGATGGCGGACCGTTTCACCACCACCGCGAATCTCGCAGGTGTGCCTGCGCTCGCAGTGCCCGTGGGAAGAGAGGAGGGCCTTCCCGTGGGCGTCCAGGTGATGGCCCCACCGTTCGGGGAGCAGCGTCTCTTCCAGGTGGCACGTGCGTATCGCCGTGTGTACACTCCGGAACACCCCGTCGCCTATCCCCCGTTATGGAGTTGAGCCGTGTATCAGGCGTATATCGGTCTTGAGATCCACATACAGCTTCTCACGAAAAGCAAGGTCTTCTGTTCCTGCAGGGCCCAGTTCGGTGATGAACCGAATACGAACGTGTGTCCGGTGTGTATGGGATATCCCGGGGTCCTGCCCGCCCTCAACGAAGAGGCGGTGAGGATGGGGTATGTGGTGGCCCGCGCCCTCAACTGTACTTTGAGCAGGCGTACGGTCTTCGCGAGGAAGAACTACTTCTATCCCGACATGCCGAAGAACTACCAGATCTCACAGTACGATGATCCGATCGGTCGGGATGGGTATATCGACATCGAGATCGGGGGGAGGATCAAGCGGGTGCGTGTCCACGAGGTGCACCTGGAGGAGGATGCGGGTAAGATGATCCACGTGGGGGACGCCTCCTTGTGCGACGACAACCGAGCGGGCACACCGCTCCTCGAGATCGTGACCGAGCCCGATATGGAGAGCGGGGAGGAGGCGGAGGCGCTCATCCAGGAATTCCGGCGTATGGTCCGCTACCTGGGCGTGTGCGATGGGAACATGGAGGAAGGATCGCTCAGATGCGACGCCAACGTGTCGGTCAACGAGGCGGGCAAGGGGCTCGGCACCAAGGTGGAGATAAAGAACCTCAATTCCAGCAGGTTCGTGCGCCTGGCGCTCGACCACGAGATCGAGCGCCAGAAGGCCCTTCTCGAAGAGGGAAGGCAGGTGGTGCAGGAGACCAGGCTCTGGAACGAGAACCGGGATGTCACGGAATCCATGCGGACCAAGGAGAGCGCCCACGACTATAGGTATTTCCCCGAGCCCGATCTTCCTCCGTTCGTGCCGGACGAGGCCTTTTTCGCTCAGGTGGAGGCCTCGCTCGTGGAGCTTCCGCTGGCTCGGAAGCAGCGGTTCCTCTCGGACTATGGGATTTCGGTGCAGCAGGCCGACTTCCTCATAGAGGAGAAGGCTCGGGCCGATTTCTTCGAGGAGGCCGTGCGCCGAGGGGTCGCTCCTTCGACTGCCGCTGCATGGCTCGCCGGCGACGTGGCCAAGCTCCTCAACCGTTACAGGGTGGAGCTCGATGCCTCCCCGCTCACCATGGACCGTTTCGTCCTGCTCATGGAACTCCTTCAGAAGGGCGAGATCCATGGGAGGATCGCCAAGCAGGTCCTCTCGGCGGTATTCGAAGAGGACAAGGACCCTTCCCGGATCATCGAGGAGAAGGGTTGGAGACAACTCTCCGAGGAGGAGCTCGTGAAGGTGGTGGACGAGGTCATCACCGCTCACCCCAAGGCGGTGGAACAGGTGAAGGGAGGGGAGGAGAAGCCCGTCGGTTTCCTCATGGGTCAGGTGATGGCCCGTACCGCGGGAAGGGCCCACCCCGAGAAGACGCGCGAGGTGCTCCTCTCTCGGATCCGAGGAGGTGAGGGATGAGGGTGCTCGCAGCACAGATCGCCTCGCATACGGGGAAGGATGTGGTGGTGAAGGGGTGGGTGCACAGGATCAGGGAGCTGGGGGGTATCTCCTTCATCATATTGCGAGATCGCAGCGGGGAAGTGCAGCTCGTCCTCGAGGGATCTGCAGACCTCACGCTCGAGTCGGTGATCTCCGTGAAGGGAAGGGTTGAGGCGAACGAGAAGGCCCCCGGTGGGGCCGAGATTCACGTGGGTGAGATTGAGGTCCTCGCCCGGGCGGAACCCGATCTTCCTATCCCCATCAATCAGGATCCTTCCCAGCTCTCCCTCGACGCCCTGCTCGATCACAGGATGCTCTCCCTCCGTATCCCCAAGATCCGCAGCATATTCACCCTTCAGGCGGGCCTCGTACAGTATTTCGCAGACTACCTCAGGTCCCAGGGGTTCTCGGAGATAAAGACGAGCAAGCTCATCGCCACGGGGACCGAAGGGGGGACCGGTCTGTTCGAGGTGAACTACTTCGACCGAAAGGTATACCTCGCCCAGTCCCCCCAGTTCTACAAACAAGCCATGGTGGCCTCCGGGATGGAGCGGGTCTTCGAGATAGGGATGGCCTACCGGGCGGAGAAGCACGACACGCCCCGCCACCTCAACGAGTACGTCTCGCTCGACGTGGAGATGGCCTTCATAGAGACCGAGCACGATCTCATGGACCTGGAGGAGGGTATCCTCGCCTACATGTTCGAGAAGGTGAAGAGCGAACACGAGGAGGTGCTCAGACTCTGGGATGCCACGGTCCCGGATCCCGAGAGGGTGAAGGACATCCCCCGCATCTCGTACGACGAGGGGAAGAAGATCGCCTCCGAGCGTGCGGGGAGGAAGATCTTCGAGATCAACCCCGAGGCCGAACGTCTCCTCTGCGAGTGGGCCCATGAAAAGGCCGGGATAGAGGCGGTCTTCGTCTACGGTTTTCCCAGGAGGGCCCGGCCGTTCTATACCTATCCGGAGGGACGGAGTTCCACCAAGAGTTTTGACCTCCTCTTCAGGGGGCTCGAGATCACCACGGGCGGAAGACGGATCAACGAATACTCCATGCTCAAGGAGACCCTGCCGCTCTTCGGCCTCACCGAGGAGGGGCTCGGGGGATATGTGGAGATCTTCAAGTACGGATGTCCACCTCACGGTGGCTTCGCCATAGGACTCGAGCGTCTCACACAGAAGATCCTGGGGCTCCAGAACGTGCGGGAGGCCTCTCTCTTCCCCAGAGACAGACGACGGGTGTCCCCCTGAGGACGGGCTCTCGAGGTCGAAGAGGGGGGAGGACGTCCCCCCTCTTTTCATCCTTCTCGGACCGCCCGTGTGAGGCTTTCCAGCACCTGGGAGAGGTCTCCCAGGTTGAGCGGAAGGACGAGGGAGGTCTCCTTGCGGGCGAGTTGGGAGAGCTCCTCCACGTATTGCTGGGAGATCTGGAGGAGCACTGCATCCTCTCCCCCTTCCCGGGTCACGGCCCCTGCGAGGGAGCGGATGCTCTCGGCGGTGGCTTTAGCGAGGGCGCGGATCTCCACCGCCTTCCCGTCCGCTTCGTTGATCCTGGCCTGCTTTTCCCCCTCGCTCTTCTGGATGAGTTCCTCCATCACACCGAGCGAATGGTTGATACGGGATTCCATCTCCCCTTCGCTCTGGGCCACGACCGCCCGCTTCTCGCGTTCCGCCTTCATCTGGATCTCCATTGCTTCCAGGATACTCTGCGGTACATGGATGTTCTGGATCTCGTACCGGACGATCTGGACGCCCCATGGTTCCGTCGCGTCGGAGATGCCCCGCACGATGGCGGCGTTGATAGCCTCGCGCTCCTCGAATGTCTTGTCGAGTTCGAGCTGGCCTATGACGGAGCGCATGGTGGTCTGGGCGAGCTGGATGGTAGCGTAGTGATAGTCTTCTATGCCGTAGCTCGCCTTCACCGGGTCCATGAGTTTGAGATAGAGGACTCCGTCTATCTCTATCCGCACGTTGTCCCTTGTGATCGCAGGCTGTTTCGGGACATCGATCACCTGCTCCTTGAGGGTGTGGACGTATTTCACCTTTTCCATGAAGGGTACGAGGAGGTGGATGCCGGCTCCGAGGGTGCGGGAGTATTTGCCCAGGCGTTCCACTACCAGCACGGTCTGGGCCGGGACGATGCGGATCGATCTGAGGATCTGGACCAGAAGCACCAGGAGGATGATCCCGCTCATGATCCAGAGGGGGATGAGTTCGGGTATGAGGAGTGGATTCATCGTTCACCTCCTTGAGACTTCCCCGAGGCAGCCTCTTCCATCACCTGGAGGAGCGATCTCACCTGCGAGAGGTCGAAGGGAAGTACGGAGATCCTTGCCTCCGAGAGGATGTCGCCGAGCCTGGTGAGGAACTGTTGCGTGATCTTGAGCTTCACCGCCTTCCTGCCTCCGGGTTCGGAGATGGCCTTCCCCACCTCGGTGAGGCTCTCCGCCGTGGCCCGGGCGATCGTCTCCACCGCATGGGCCTCTCCCTCGGCGGTGTTTATCTTCGCCTGTTTCTCCCCCTTCGAGAGGTTGATGGCGCTCTCGCGCTCACCCCGTGCGAGGTTGATCCTCGCTTCCTTTTCTCCTTCGCTCGTGAGGATCTGCGCACGCTTCTTTCTCTCCGCCTGGACCTGTCGTTCCATGGCCTCGAGCACCGTGACGGGTGGGAGGATGTCACGTATCTCGTACCGCGTCACCTTCACGCCCCAGGGGTCGGAGGCCTCGTCCACGGCCTTCACGATGGCGGTGTTGATGCGCTCACGTTCGGAGAATGTGTTGTCCAGATCGATCTTTCCGATCTCGGACCTCATGGTGGTCTTCGCGAGCTGGATGGATGCATACCGGTAGTCGTCGATGCCGTAGCTCGCCTTCACCGGATCGACCACCTTGAGGTAGAGCACGCCGTCCACGGTGACCTGCACGTTGTCCCTCGTGATGCAGACCTGCGGTTCCACGTCGAGGACCTGCTCCTTGAGCGTATGGCGGTAGGCCACTCGTTGGAGGAAGGGGACCACGAAATGGAGTCCCGCACCCATGGTCTTGCGGTACTTCCCCAGCTGCTCCACCACCCACGCCTCCTGTTCCGGGACGATGCGGATGAGCCTGAAGAACACAATGAAGGCGAGCCACAGGATGAAGAGGCTCACGAGATAGGTGAGAAAGACGTTCATCGCCACCTCCTTGTCGGTTCGTATCCCGGAGGATCAGTCTTCCTCCACGTCGTCGTCCTGGCGGGTGACCGCGAACCTCAGTCCCTCCTGCTCGAGGATGAGGACCCTGGTCCCCGGCGGGATGGGTTCCTCGTCGTAGGTGACGGCCTCCCATGTGGTACCCTGGAATCGGATCCTCCCCGGCCTTTCCGGGGAGATCTCTTCGGTCACGAGGGCGGTGCGGCCCACGGATTCGGGGGTCTGGCGGTCGAGGAGTTTTCCCCCGAAAAGAGGGGTGAGGAACCTTCTGAGGAGCGCGAACGAGAGGAATGAGGATGCGACCCAGAGGACGACCTGGAAGAGGATGTCGTTGGCGAGGCCGGGGAAGATGAGGCAGAGCACCCCTGTGAAGACCGCCCCTGTGCCGAAGAAGAACACCACGAACCCTGGTATCCAGAACTCGAGGAGGGAGAGGAGGATACCCCCCAGGATCCAGAGAAGAGGAAGGTATCTCATACGTTCACTATACTTCCTCCCTTCGACTTCCGCAACGGATATAGTGCACGTTTCGGGAGAAACGGGTATGCTGGAAGGGGAGGAACGATGGAAAAGGGATCTCCGGTGGCTGTATTGGATATAGGGACCATCGCGCTTCGGCTTGTGGTCGCCCAGCTCTTTCCAAAGGGTGAGTTCAGGATCCTCGATCGGGCGGTGCGCAACTGTCCTCTGGGTAAGGATGTGTTCGAAACGGGGAGGATCGGGCAGGAGACGATGCTCGCCGCGCTCCAGATACTCAAGGACTTCTGCGAGCTGCTCTCGGGGTGGGGCATCCCGCCTCAGGATGTGCGGGTGATCGCCACGAGTGCCTTGCGGGAGGCCCGTAACAGCGACGCCTTCGTGGAGCGGGTGGAGCGGGAGTTGGGTCTCAGGATCAAAGTGGTGGAAGGGATCGAACAGGGCCACCTCACGTACCTCGCGGTACAGAAGGGCCTCTCCCGAATCAAGGAGTTCGCTCGGACCAACGCCCTCATCCTGGAGGTGGGAGGGGGCTCCACGGAGATCATGGTCTTCAAGCGTGGGAAGATGGTCTCTTCACATTCCCTCAACCTGGGTACCGTACGATTGCTCAAGCAGGTGCCGGGTACGCTCAGGGAGTGGTCGAGGCTCGAGCATTTCGTGAGGGAGGCGATCCTCGGCATCTGGGAGCTCCTCAATTCCGAGCTTCCCCTCGAGAGGATCGCCACCTATGTGGCGGTGGGCGGGGATCCCCGTTTCGTCGCCTCCCGTGTGGGGAGGCGGGAAAAGCTCCCTTTCTGGCGTATCTCAAAAGAGGGATTCCTCGCGTTCCTCCACGAGCTCAAGGATCTCTCTCCAGAGGATTGCGTGAGAAAGTTCAGCCTCTCGTTCGCCGAGGCGGAGAACCTCCTCCCGGCCCTCCTCATCCACAGGGAGTTCCTCCTGAGCACGGCCGCGGACGAACTCATCGTTCCGGACGTGAGTATCAGGGAGGGGGTCCTGGTGGGGATGGCTCTCGGTTCGGAGGTGGAGAGGGAACAGGAGTTCTATCCTCAGATCATCGCCTCGGCGGAGAACCTCGCCCGTAAGTTCTCGTCCGATCTCTCCCATGCCCTGTTCGTGAGGGATCTCGCCCTCACGCTCTTCGACGCCCTTTCCTCCCTCCACGGTATGGATTCCCACGACAGGCTCGTACTGGAGGTGGCGGCCATCCTCCACGACGTGGGAAGGTTCGTCCATCCGGAGCGTCACGAAGTGCACGGGGCGTACCTGGTGAGGAACAGCGATCTGTTCGGGTTCTCCAAGGGGGAGCTCGAAGTGGCAGCCAGGGTGATAGAGCTCCACAGAGGGGCGTGGGTGGAGAGGATACGGGAGATCACCGACCCCGCTGTGCGGTTCCGGGTGAAGAAGCTGGCTTCTCTCCTCAGGGTGGCGGATGCCCTCGACAGGAGTCACCGGCAGAGGTTCGTCCCGGCCGGTGTCGAGGTGACCGAGAGAGAGGTCCTCGTCCGCAGTGAGAGTGGTGCCGGCGGGGAAGGGGAGGCTCTCGCGTTGCGGGAGAAGGGCGACCTCTTCGAAGAGGTATGGGGAAGGAGGATCAGGCTGGTATGAACCAGAGGTTTTTCCACAGGGACTTGAGCTGGGTGGAGTTCAACGCGCGGGTTCTCGCAGAGGGGCTTCGCGAGGACGTCCCCCTCTTGGAGCGGGTGAAGTTCCTCGCCATCACCGGTTCGAACTTCGACGAGTTCTTCCAGGTCCGGGTGGCGACCTTGAGGAAGCAGCGGCGGAGGGGGGACAGGAGTACCTGCCCCTCAGGGATCCGTCCCTCCGAGGCGATCGACAGGATCCACCGCAGGGTCCGCGAGCTGCTCAGGTCGGCCTACGAGGGGTTCGAGCAGAGGATCCTGCCTGAGCTCGAAGCGGAGGGGATCCTGAGGATTCCCAGATCGGAGTTCGACGAGGAGGTGAAGGGCTTCTTCCTCCGTGAGGTGTTCCCGCTTCTCACTCCGGTGAGACTGGAGGATGCGTTTCCCTTCCTTCATCCCGAGCGTTTCTGGATCCTCGGATGCGGTGATGAGGGGAGAAAGGTGCTGGTGGAGATCCCTCCGATGCTCCCTCCTGTGGTGTTCTTCCCCGGACCGGGGGGGAGGGTGCGCTGGACCTTCTTGGAAGAGATGATCGAGGCCTTCCTCCCGGATCTCGTGCCCGGGGTGAGGGATGTCATGGTGTTTCGGGTGCTCAGGGATGCGGATCTCTCGGTGGACGAAGAGCGGGACGAGGATTTCCTCAGGGCCATGGAGGAGGTGCTCGAGGATAGGGCCTCGAGCCGGGCGGTGGCCCTCTTCGTGAGGGAGGGTGCGGACCGTCTCGCCGAGGCGGTGCGGGAGGAGTTGGAACTCGAGGAAGACGCGGTGTTCCGGACAGGGGTGCCGCTGGCCCTTTCGTCGTTGTTCGCGCTCTACGAAGGGATCGATCGGGCGGATCTCAAGGATCCTCCCTGGCCGCCTGTGATGCCGGCGGGCTACGAGGAGGAGCGATCGATCCTGGAGGTCCTGGACGATCGGGATCTCCTCCTTCACCATCCCTACGAATCCTTCTATCCGGTCATCCGCCTCCTCGAGGAGGCGGCAGAAGATCCCGAGGTCCTCGTCGTGAAGATCGTTCTCTACAGGACGGCGAAGGATTCGAGGATCGTGGCGGCCCTGGAGAGGGCCGCCAGAAGGGGAAAGCAGGTCGTGGTCCTCCTGGAGCTCAAAGCCCGGTTCGACGAGGCGAGGAACATCGAGTGGGCGAAGAGGCTGGAACGGGCGGGAGCCATCGTACTCTACGGCATTTCCCATCTCAAGGTACACGCCAAGGCTCTCATGGTGATACGAAAGGATGGGAAGGGGATCCGGCGTTACGTTCACGTCTCTACGGGGAACTACAACGAGCGGACGGCCCAGTTGTACTCCGACATCGGGTTCATGACTTCCCGAGAGGACCTCGCGGCCGAGATCGCCCATTTCTTCAACATGGTGACGGGGTATACCAATATCACCTCCCTCCAGAAGCTGGCGGTCGCTCCTCACACACTCAAGCCCAGACTGATCTCCCTCATCGAGCGGGAGATACATCGCGTCCGCGATGGAGAGAGCGGTCGCATCATGGCGAAGATGAACGCACTCGCCGATCCCGATGTCATCGAGGCCCTCTATCGGGCGTCTCAGGAGGGAGTGGAGGTGCTCCTCAACGTGAGGGGGGTATGTATGCTCGTACCCGGAGTGCCGGGTTTGAGCGAGCGGATCAGAGTGGTGAGTATTGTGGACAGGTTCCTGGAACATTCGCGCATCTACTACTTCGAGAACGGGGGAGAGCCCGATCTCTTCATCGCAAGTGCCGATTGGATGCCGAGAAACCTCGAGCGGCGGGTGGAACTCATGATCCCCGTCGAGAGTCCGGGGCTCAAGAGGAAGGTGATACGTATCCTCACCACCTATTTCGCCGACACCACCCACTCCTATCTGCTTACGCCCCACGGGTCGTATACCCGGGTGACGGGGCCCGAGCCGGTGCGGGCCCAAGAGGTGCTCTACCGGCTCTCTCAGAGGGAGGATGTTTCGTTTTCCTCGTACGAGGAGGAGGGTCGGTTCAGAGTGAGGAAAAAGAGGTGAGAGATCAGCTCTCCAGATAGGTCTTGAGTTGGGTGTAGGCGATCTCCTTTTCTTTCACGCCCGTGCTCTTGACGGCCTTTCGGATGACGGTCTCCCATTCCTCCCTGGGGAGCTCCTGCTTCATCTCCTCGATACAGGCGAAGATGTCCGGATTGTTCGGAATGTTGTAGATCATCTCCTCATCGTAGAAGAAGAGCGAGGCGAGTCGTTTGATGTACTCTCCCACCACATTCCCCTTCTTCTTCTGCTGCTTTCGGGCGAGACTCTCTTGTTTCTTCTGGGCCCGCCGCAACTCCCGTTCCATCTTCTCTATCTCGTTCATCTTCATGTCGCACCCCCTCGCTGTGATGGGACCTCTACGCTGTATCGTTTACATTACTATGATACTCATGGAGGTGGCAAGGTGGTCGGCAGGAAACCCGTTCCATGCTATGGTACGCGGATATGAAGTGGAGAGCAGCACGTGGAGTACTGAAACGGCTCAGTCCTCACCCCTTCTTCATGAGGAGGGTGTGGATGCTCGCCTTTCCCATCGCCGTCCAGAACCTCCTCTTCTCGGTGCTCAACATGGTCGATACGTTCATGATCGGCCAGCTCGGTACCGAGGAAGTGGCGGGTGTGGCCCTCGCCAACCAGTGGTACTTCGTCTTCTTCCTCTTCGTCTTCGCGATAGGATCGGGTGCCGCGATCTTCACCGCGCAGTTGTGGGGTAAGGGTGATGCGGAGGGGGTTCGCCGGTTCGCCGGTATCGCCCTGATCTTCGCTCTCTTCATCGGGGCGGTCTTTTCGATCGTGGCCCTCCTCTTCCCCTCCTTGATCCTCAGGGTCTTCACCGACGACGGTGAGGTGATCGCCCTGGGGCTTTCCTATTTCAGGTGGATCTGGATCTCGTATCCCTTCACCGCCTTCTCCTTCCTCTACGGTATCGTGTTGCGGTCCACAGGGGAGGTGGCGCTTCCCTTCCGGGCCTCCACCATCGCCCTGGTGATGAATACCGTGGGGAACTATCTCCTCATCTTCGGTCCCGGGCCTTTCCCCAGGCTCGGCGTGGAAGGGGCGGCGATCGCGACCGTGATCGCCCGCATCTTCGAGGCGGGGTATGTCCTGATCGCGGTATACCTCCGGCGTACCGTGCTCGCCGCCGGGCTCCGCAGCCTCCTCTCCTTCTCGGGGAGGGAGGTGCGAGACTACCTCGAGAGGGCCCTGCCCGTGGTGGGCAGCGAGGTGGGGTGGGCACTGGGTGTTTCGGCCTACCAGGCGGTCTTCGCCCGGGTGAGCACCGAGGCGGTGGCGGCCTATACCCTCGCCAACACGCTCTTCAACTTCGCGGTGGTGGTCTTCGTGGGGACGAGCAATGCATGCAGCATCATGATAGGGAACGTCCTGGGGAAGGGGCGGGTCCGGAGGGCGCAGGAGTATGCGGTGAGTTTCTCCCTCTGGGCGGTGCTCCTGGGTGCGCTCTCGGGGCTCTTCCTGATCGCTGGATCCTTCTTCTTCCCCTCCTTCTTCAGGATATCCCCGCTCGCAAAGGAGTTCCTCCGCGCTTCGCTGGTGGTGGTGGGGGTGGCGATGCCCTGGAAGATCTTCAACTGGCACGCCACGGTGGGGATCTTCCGCAGCGGGGGCGACACCTTCTTCGGGATGCTCCTCGAACTCGGCGGGGTGTGGGGAGTGGGGGTGCCCATCGCGGTGTGTTCGGGGCTCCTCGCCGGTCTTCCCTTCCCCGTGGTGCTCTCTCTGGTGCAGCTGGAGGAGGTGGTGAAGGCTCTCGCCGGTGTGGTGAGGATACGAAGGGCGAAGTGGATACGGATGGTGCGGGGGGTGCCTGCCGGGGAGGTCCTCATCTCTCCGGAGGGGGTCTCCTCATGAGTCCTCCTGCCCGGTGAATGCGTACGTGTAGCGGTAGCCGTAGCGGAAGGTGCGGGCCGAGGGGAGGGGACGCAGGAGGGTGAGGAAGCGCTCGGTGCGTGGGGGGATGGTGATGCTGAGCTTCCTTGGGGTGGTGGCCTCCATGCCCGAGAGCACGAGCTCCACCTCCACCCGTGCCGGTCGGTCGAATCCGTTGCCCACGTACACCACCACGGTGTCGTCGATCTGCTCGGTGCGGAAGACGATTCTCTCCACGGGTTCCACGGGAGCCTCGTGGTCCTTGAAGTCCTCGTTGCTGAGGAGCCTTCCCAGGACCACGGGGAAGGCAGGGCCGCCGGGGTGGAAGGCATAGTAGTACGAGCCTTCCTCGGGGATCACGGCGGTTCCGTCGTAATTGAGGAACCTGATGGGTATGGAGGTGAGCCCTTCTGTGGTGGGTATGCGCACGTCGAAGTGGAGGTGGGGACCCGAGCTCTGACCGGTGTTGCCGCTGTAGCCTATGAGCTGGCCGGCCTCGACCCGGTCGCCCGGTTCCACGAGCGCACCGTCCTTCCTGAGGTGGACGTAGTTCCCGAAGGTGCCGTCCTCGTGGTAGATGAGGATGTAGTTTGCGTCGTCCCCATAGGAGGCCGAGGTGCCTCCCACAGAGGAGTCCTCCTTCACGTAGGCCGTCACGCCTCCCCGTGCTGCGTAGACCGGTGTGCCTTCATCCATGGCGAAGTCGACCGCATACTCGTTCTCGCCGCGGTGGGTGAAGGCGCCGTGGAAGGCCTGGTCCACACGGTGCTTCGTTCCGTGGGCGAAGGGAAAGAGGTAGAGGTGGTTCTCGTCGGGGTGTACGGCGCGTATGTCTCCCGGAAGGGTCTTCCACCTGATCCTCACGCGGCGGCCTTCCTCGGGTTGTATCGTGAGGATGGGGAGGGGGCCATCCCCTGGGCCGAGGACCGCGGTGAAGGGGATGTCGCCGTCCATGCTCCCGCCGCTGAGCTCCGAGAGGACGAAGGTCCCCGGGATGGGGAGAGGGTTGCGGGCCTCCACCACGATGAGTCCGTCGTCCCGCTGGGTGAACTGGACGATGAGGAAGTCCTCTGCCGCGAGGAGGGAGGAACAGAGGAGGAGGAATGCGAGGAGGGGTTTCATTATATAAGAGGATACTCCCGCAGGGCCCTCGGGGGCAAGCTTCTGTGGACAGATGATGCGGGGGTGGTGCATACTTACTCGTATGATCCCTCTCCTCCTTTTGGGAGTGCTCCTCCTCGGACCCCTGTGGGGGGGCGAGGAGTCCTCCCGGTCCGTCCCGACGTCCGTCCATTCGAGCGAGGGGGGATGGGTGTTGCTCACCTTCGCCGGGGACCTCATGGCACACAACGTGAACTACCGGATGGAGGACTACGATGCCATCTATGAGGACGTGGCCCCCCTCCTCCGGCGGGACGATCTCTCGTTCGTGAATCTGGAGACCGTGGTGAGGGGATCGGCCCCTCCTTCCAGCTTCCCCCGGTTTTCGGTGGACCCTGCCTACGTGGAGGCGGCGGTGCGGGCGGGGTTCGACGTCTTCTCTCTCGCAAACAATCACACGTGCGATCAGGGGGAGGCGGGGGTGAGGAGTACGTTGAAGGAGATGGCGCGCCTCTCGTCGCGGTATGGGATCCACTACAATGGTGCGGTCACCCGGAGGGAGGATCGCTTCACCGTAACCCGGATGGAGGTGAAGGGGGTACGGATCGGGTTCCTGGCGGTCTCGGAGTTCATGAACGAGATCGAGGGCAGCGGGCTCGTGAACTTGGTGTACTTCCCCCACGAGGGGCGCAGGCGGGCCTTCCTCGACTTCCTCTCCCGGGTGACCCCGCAGTACGATTTCTTCGTGCTCTCGGTGCATGGGGGCGAGGAGTACCGTCGGGTCCCGCTCGAGGTGAAGCGGGCCTTCTTCCGTGAGGCGGTGTCGCGTGGGGTGGATGTGGTGTGGTCCCACCACCCGCACGTACTCCAGCCGTGGGAATGGATCCGCACGCCGGAGGGGCGGCGGGCCCTCGTCCTCTACTCGTTGGGGAACTTCGTCTCCGGTCAGACCTGGCGGCTGGGGCCTTCCGACTGGGAGGAGGAGCGGGCCTACACCGGTGAGTCGGTACTCTTCCAGGTGCGGATCCGCAAAGAGGGGGAGCGGGTCGTGATGGTGCCGGGGCAGGTGGTTCCGGTGGTGAATGTGGTGAGGAAGGAGGGGGAGAGGAGGGGTGTGTATGTGGTGAGGGCCTTTTCCGTGCTCACCGGGAGGGTGGAGGTGGATCCCCCCTGGGAGGAGTACTTCAGGAGGCGATACCGGATGTTCCGGGCGTGGGTGGTGGGATGGGGGCTCGATCCCGTACGGGGAGGAAGTCTTCCCTCGAGTGGGGCTTTTCGATAAGGTGAGACACCACAGCGACTATCATGGAGGGACGTATGGCACACTGTGTGGTACCTGAGGCCGAGGAGATCCTCGACAAGCCGTTTCCCGTGCTGGACAGGGGGTTCGTACGACTGGTGGACTACATGGGGAGCGACGAGCGGATCGTCCAGGCGGCGCGGGTCTCCTACGGGAAGGGGACCAAGTCGTACAGGGAGGACAAGGCGCTCATCGACTATCTCCTGAGGAACGAGCATACCTCTCCGTTCGAGCAGGTGGTGTTCACGTTCCATGCGAAGATGCCCATATTCGTGGCCCGACAGTGGGTGCGCCACAGGACCGCCCGGATCAACGAGATCTCGGGTCGGTACAGCGTGCTCCAGGAGGAGTTCTACGTACCGTCGCCTGAGGTGCTTGCTCCTCAAAGCGCGAGCAACAAGCAGGGGAGGGAGGAGGCTCCGTTTCCTCCCGAGGTGGCGGAAGAGATCCGCAAGGAGATGGCCGCGTTTCAGGAGGATGCCTACAGGAGATACGAGGGATTGCTCGAACGAGGGGTGGCACGGGAGCTGGCGCGGATCAACCTCCCCTTGAGTCTCTACACGGAGTGGTACTGGCAGATGGATCTCCACAACCTGTTCCGTTTCCTCTGGTTGAGGCTCGATCCGCACGCCCAGTACGAGATCAGGGAGTACGCGAAGGTGATCCTGGAGATCGTGCGCAGGGTGTGTCCGCTCGCGGTGGCTTCGTTCGAGGAGCACGTGAGGGGTGCGGTGCGCTTCTCTGCGAAGGAGTGGCGGTTCCTCTCCTCCCGGATGGAGCTTCCCGAGGAACCGCCGGAGGGGTTTTCGGGGAAGGAATGGGAGCGGTTCAAGGTGAAATTGCGTGAAGGGAGGCAGGTATGAAGAGGATACTGCTCTGCAGACACGCGAAGGCCGAGAAGGCCCGTCCCGGGGTGGACGATCGGGAGCGGGTGCTCGAGGACCGGGGGGTTCAGGATGCGGCCCGGGTTGCCACGTTGCTTGCGGAGGAGCCGGTGGAGCGGGTGTACGCATCGAGTGCGCCTCGGGCAGCGGAGACGGCGAGGTTGCTGTTCCCCGGGCGGGAGGTGGAGTATGTGGATGCCCTCTATCCTGGTTCGGGAGAGGGATACCTCCGGTTCATCCAGGGGCTTCCGGATGAGTATGGATACGTGGCGCTCGTAGGGCACAACCCGGCGATGGAGGAGTGCGTGAGGTTCCTCGTGGGGCGTGAGGTGGTGCTCAAGACTTCGTGGTGCGCGTTGGTGGTCTGTGAGGTTGAGGGGTGGAGGGAGTGCGACGGGAAGAGGAAGGGACGTCTGGCGTGGGTGGCGATGCCCGAGGGGTTACGTGGATCGGCGGATGGGGGATGAGAGGTCGGAGACCGTGTAGGTGGTGAGGGACTGGCGGAGCCAGGAGAGCTTGGTGCGGTAGGAGAGCGACTCCATCTCCACCTTCTTGTCGTGGGGGAGGAAGGAGACGAGGTACTCGAGGTAGGCGATGAGTGAGGAGAGGCGTGTGGGGTCTCCGGAGGGTGGAGCGGGGGGTGGGGGTTCGGAGGGGGTGCGGGGTTCCGGTTGGGACGGGGTGGAGGGGGGAGGGAGGGGGGAGGCGTGGTCGGAGGGTGTCGGGGGCGGGGTGGGGGGAGCGGCGGGAGCGAGGGGGGGGGTGTATGGGGGCGGAGGAGGTGTGGGTGGTGCCTGGGTGGGTGGTGCCTGGGTGGGTGGTGCCTGGGCGGGTGGTGCCTGGGTGGGTGGTGTCTGGGTGGGCGGTGTCTGGGTGGGTGGTGCCTGGGTGGGTGGTGTCTGGGTGGGCGGTGTCTGGGCGGGTGGTGTCTGGGTGGGTGGTGTCTGGGCGGGTGGTGCCTGGGTGGGTGGTGCCGGAGGAAGGGGCTGTGGTGGCGGAGGGGTGACGGGTGGGGAAGGCGGGACGGCTGTGGAGGGAGGAGGGGGTGTGGGGGTGGGGGAGACGGCCTGGGTAGGGGTGGGGTGCAGGGGTGGGGAAAGAGGGGGCTGCGGTGGAGGCGGGGGGACGGGGCTGCTCGAGGATCCGGTCGAGGGGGACGTGCCGGGGAAAGGCTCTGCTGAGGTGTCGGCGAGATCGAGGAGGGTGGGGCCTTCCTCATCGAGGAGGTGTACATAGGGAGCGATGTTCTCCTCCTCGGGTCCTTCGGATTCTTCTTCCGGTTCGGGTTCCTCCTCCACGACCACTTCCTCGAAGTCGAGGAGGGTGGGGGCTTCTTCCTCTTCAGAGGCCTCGACCTCCCATTCGGTCTCGCTCAACCGAACGAGATCGGTGAGCTTCCTGAGGTTGTGTTCCCATGTGGATCTGTCGTGATCCCCAAAGGACTGGATCGTTTCTTCATAGAGTTCGAGGCTCCTGTTGAGTCCGGTGAGGTCCTCGGGCGTCGCCCTGCTCCCCTGGATGCCCACCAGCGTGTCGATGAGGTCGATGGCCCGTTCCCTCTGTCCGGCTCGCTGGTAGAGTCTCGCACAGGCGGTGAGCACGTCGGGATCCGAGGGGGTCTCCTCCCTCATCTTCTCCAGCAGGGGAAAGGCTTCTTCGATGTTCCCTAGTTCGAGATGGATCTCTCCGAGGAGGAGACGGGCGTTGCGATCATCGGGGTGTGAGGAGAGGTATTCGTTGAGGCGGGTGAGGGCAGCGCGGTATTCCTTGCGATCTTTGAGCGTCTTGATGAGGTCGAGGAGGTAGTCCTCCCGGTGGGTGAGCCGTCGGTAGTGCTCGAAATAGGTGTGTGCGCGGTCCTCCTTCCCGTGGAGGAAGGAGATGATACCCAGGAGACGGGGTATCCTGGGATCGTCGGCTCCCTTTTCTTCGAGGAGGTGCAGTTCCTCTTCGGCCCTGTCGTAGTCTCCTTTGCGGAAGAGGGCCTCTGCATAGGAGACTCTGAGTTGCTCGAGGCCGGGGAATTCGAGGAGCAGGAGGGAGAGTTCCTGTTCCACGTCGAAGAAAGCCTCCTGTGAGGTGAGGAGGTGGAGGATGTTGTGGAGTGCGCGCTCATAGCCCGGTTGGATTCTGAGTGCCTGTACGAACCAGTCGAAGGCCTCCTTGTAGCGGCCGAGGAGGGCCAGGATGCTTCCCATGTTGTTGGCCGCCGCTGCATGGAGCGGGTCGAGGGTGAGTGCTTCCCTGAAGCATGCGAGGGCGGCCTCGTGATGCCCCCTCGATTGTTCCACGATGCCCAGGTTGTTGAGGGCTTCCACCCATCCGGGTCGTTTCTGGAGGGCTCGGTGGAAGGATGCACGGGCCTCTTCGTATCGACCTTCTCTCTGATAGAGGACGCCAAGGTTGTAGAGGAGCGTGGGATGATCGGGATCTGCCGTGAGCCCCTTCTCGAGGACGGCGACGGCCTTGTCGATGGCCCCTCTCTGTTGATAGAGGGTGGCGAGATTGTTGTAAGCCGAGACCAGATGGGGATCGTGTTCGAGGGCCTTCCGATAGGCTGCCTCCGCTTCTTCGAAGAGGCCCGCGTCCTTGCAGGCGTTGGCGAGGTTGTAGAGGATGTCCGGTCTGTCGGGGTCCGCGGCGAGGGCCTTTCTGAAATACTCGATCGCCTTGCGATGGTCGCCTTCCTTGCGGTAGATGACGCCAAGATTGTTGAGGGCCTCCGCCTCTTCCCCACCCAGCTCGAGCGCCTTCGTGAAGGCCTCCTTCGCCTCTTCGTTGCGATCCTGTCGGAGGGCGATCATGCCGGAGAGGAGGTGGACTCCGCTGCTCAGGGGTACCTCATGGAGGAGTTCGTGGACCAGCTTCGAGGCGGTCTCGATGTCTCCGAGGTGGTAGGCGTTCCGGGCCTTCCTGAGGCGCTCCTCCTGGGCCTTCATGTGCAATGTGGGCTCCGACATCTAGAATCCTCCTGCGCGCACTCCGATCTCGTACGAGAACTCGCTCTCATGGGGAGGTACGCTTCGGTCATAGGTGGTGATCGAGAAGTAGTACATCCTCCCCGGCCTGAGCCCGGTGATAGTGTACTCGGTGACATTCCCCGCGTCTATGGGAACCTCGTGGGATTCGTCTTCCCTGCCGAAGTAGAACCCCGGTCTCGTCCCGTAGTAGATACGATAACCTGCGACGTCCTCTTCCCTCACGGGGCTCCAGAACAGACGCACGCCCCCTTCCACGGGTTCTCCTCCCAGCTTTGCCGGTGGCGGCGGGGGGGTGTCCGGCTCGTAGTGAATGTGTATGGCGCGGAGGTGCGGGAGTCGGATGGGATCGTCGGAAAAGAGTGTCACGGAGAACTGGATGAACCGGGTCTCCGTCTTCACGTCTCGGGAGGGGAGTGGTCTCCATGGGCTATCCTGCAGCTCGTGCGGCGCCTGTGCGGTTCGGTAGCGAAGGCCCACGGCGGTTCCTTCCGGGGTGTCGGCTTCCACCTCTATGCGGGTGACGAGTGACCCATGAAAGCCGAGATCTACGGGGACGGTGGTGAAAGAGCCTTCGAGGTGACGGGTGGGAAAGAAGGGCGAGGGGCCGACGGCGCGGGGGAGGACGGCCACCGCGTCGAGGAAACCCGTGAAGCCCTCCCCCATACGGATCGGCTCCTGGGAGATCTCCCCGAGAGAGAGCTGGAACGGAGGGGTCTCTTCGTCTCGGGAAGGGGTGGCGTGAGTGACGGCTTCGATCTTTCCATCTATGAGGAGGATGAGGATCCCTGTGGCGGGATCGTAGGTGATCTGAACGAAGTACCACCGGTCGGGAAGGAGTATGGACCTGGAGGTGAGCGAGAGTGAGTGGAGGGATCCGTCAGGATCCTTGAAGACATTGATGAAGCTCCATCCGATATGCCGTTCTTCCATCCGGCAGACGATCTGCTGGGGGACCCCCCGGGAGGCGTCGAGTCCCGTCCAGTTGAAGAGGACCCCTTGGTCCTGGAAAAAGGCGGTCTTCACCCAGAACTGGATGGTGGAGGGACCCCACTCCTTTCCCGGGGAGAAGATCGTCTCCTTCCTGGTGAAGAGCCGGAGACTCTTGCCCTGCTCCACGGCGAGGGCGTACGTTCCCTCGGGTGCGAAGACCTCCCGGGGCGTGAGGTCGGTCCTGACCTCGAAGTGACCGGTGATGTCCTCGACCACGCCGTTTTCGAAGGAGAGAAACAGGTGGGCGTCCTCCGGGGGAGCCTCACAGGTGGAGAGCGTCACTCCTGTGACGCGTAGCTGTCCTTGGATCTCAGCGGTGGTGAGTTCCACCCGGTGTGCTTCCCCCAGGAGGGTGTTCCACGGCATCGCTTCCGATCCGAGACGGAGGATCTCTTCCATGCTCCACGTCTCGGCGGCTGCACCGAGAAGCCCCACCGACAGAAAGAGTACGCTTCTTATTCTCATCGTTCCTTGCTACATTATATATCGGAATGGATGGCGAAAGCTACAAAGGGTTTGGGGATATCCTTCGACAGGTGGAGGCGGCTCCTTCTTCTCCCGGGGTCTACCTCATGAGAGACGAGGAGGGGAAGGTCATCTACGTGGGCAAGGCGAAGGTGCTCAGGAACCGCCTGCGCTCCTACATCTCGGGGACCAAGGATCGCAAGACCACCCACCTCATGCGGCGGGTGAGGAGCATCGAGTGGATCGTCACCGATACGGAGTACGACGCCCTGCTGCTCGAGAACACGCTCATCAAGAAGTACCAACCGAAGTACAACATTGACCTCAAGGACGGGAAAAGCTATCCCGTCATACGTCTCACGGCCGAGGATTTCCCCCGGGTCTTCAGGACCAGGAAGATCGTCCACGACGGGTCACGCTATTTCGGTCCGTACGGGAGCGCCCATCTCCTCGATCTCTATCTCGATTTCATCGATCGGTTCTTCCCCTTGAGGAAGTGTCGGGGGCCTCTCAGGAAGCGGGCCCATCCCTGTCTCTACTACCACATCGGACGGTGCCCTGCGCCCTGTGTGGACAAGATCTCCCGGGAGGATTACCTCGCGAGGGTGGAGGACGTGGCCCGCCTCCTCTCGGGAGAGGTGGAGGATCTCCAGACCTCCCTCAAGGGGCGCATGGAGGAAGCGGCCTCACGCCTCGCCTACGAGACCGCGGCGCGCTATCGGGACGCGCTCCAGGCCGTGGAGGAGATCCTCAAGAACGAGCAGAAGGTGGTGGATTTCGCTCGCGAGAAGAGGGACTATGCCGCCTATGTGAGGGAGGAGCCGTATGCGTGCTTCGTGGTCTTCAAGATGCGGGACGGAAAGCTGGTGGGACGGGATGCCTACGTCACCCACGCCTTCGACGAGGACGACGAGGATTTCTCGAACTTCCTCGTGCGGTACTATGACGCGGACATAGCCCTTCCGGAGGAACTCCACCTCTTCCAGGGGACACAGGAAGAGATACTCGCTCCCTACCTCGCCGGGAAGTTCGGGATCAGACTCATAAGGGAAGGGGAGGGGCATCCCATCCTCAACCTGGTGGTACAGAACGCCCGTGAGGAGCTCGCGCGACACCTCAAGATCAAGGGGAATCCCGAGGCCGTGCTCGCGCTCCAGGAAGCGCTCGAATTGCCTGTCCCTCCGGTGAGAATCGAGGGGTTCGACATCGCCCATCTCCAGGGGACCTTCCCCTATGCCTCGATGGTGCAGTTCCTGGGCGGTGTGCCGCACAAGTCCGAATACCGGCTCTTTCGCGTGAAGACCCTTCAGGGTCTCGTCGATGACTACGAGGCCCTCCGGGAGGTGACTGCCCGTCGGTACACCCGTCTCAAGAACGAACGCAAACCCCTGCCCGATCTCATCCTCATAGACGGAGGGAAGGGCCAGGTGAACGCCGTGAGAGAGGTGCTCGATGCCCTCGGCCTATCCCATATTCCGCTGGTGGGGCTCGCCAAGCAGCGGGAGGAGATCTTTTTCCCGCACGCCTCTGCCCCTCTCCTCCTGGAGGAACGCAGTCCCGCTCTCAGGCTCCTACAGTACGTGAGGGACGAGGCCCACCGTTTCGCCACGACGGCCCACGCGAGGGCACGGGCCGTGAAGATCGATGGATCCATCCTCGAGACGGTGGAAGGTATAGGGAAGAAGCGGGCTGTACGGCTCCTCACGCACTACGGTTCGCTCGATGCGATCGCCCGAGCCGAGGCGGAGGAGATAAAGGAGGTGGCGGGCTGCCCGGAGCATGTCGCCTTACGGGTGAAGGAGGCCCTTCTCAGGCTGGTCGAGCAGCGCGGGGATGCCGTACGATCCGATGGAGCGCGAGAGTGAAGATGAGAGGATGGAGCTCCCGGCGGTGGAGTCTCACCTGTTCATCGCACGAGACGAGCTCCACGATCGCCCGTTGGGTCTCCTCGAGGGTGTAGTTCCGGAGAGCGGTCTCCATGGTCCTCTTGAAGCCCATTCCTCTTATTCCTGCTTCCCGGAAGGCCTCCTCACGCCCGTAGCGTTCCCCGAGGAGCCTCATGACCGTGAGGAGTCTCCTGAACTGCCAGAGGAGGCCGCCTATGATCTGATGTACGGCCTCGGACTGGGAGAGGAGGGCCGAGGTGCACTCCAGGGCTGCTTCGATGTCGCGTCGTGCGAGGTGTGCGAAGAGGGTGAAGACGTTCTCCTCTCTGGAATGGAAGAGGAACTGCTCTATGTCCTTCTCGGTGATGGTGTGGCCTTCGGGAAAGAAGAAGGCGAGGCGGGAGGCCTCTTCGACAAGGGCCGAAGAGACGGGGGAGACCATCTGCAGGAAGAGGTCGACCGCCTCGGACGCTATGGAGCGGCCCGATCGCTTGAGTGTCTGATGGATCATGCGAGCCTTCTGATCCTCCCTCAATTCCCAGAAGACTTCTCTGGTGTGGTGTGAGGCGAGTTTCTCGAGGCGTTGCGGAAGACGTATCTCGTCGGAGAGGATCACGAGGGTGGAAGAGGGGGAAGGGGTCTGTGCATAGAGGGCCAGGAGGTTCTGATCCTGGGTGGAGAGGCGTTCGGCGTTGTGGATGAGGAGCAGGGTGTGCTCACCAAAGAGGGAGGCGTTCTGGAGACGGGGGAGCGCATCGCTGAAGGAGTCCTCGAAGGCGTAGAGGTGTTCCTCTTCGATGGCCCCGTATGCCTTCGTGAGATCCTGTTTCAAGGTGTGGAGGTATTCCTCTTTCAGGCCCGTCTCCGGTCCCAGAAGGAAGAAGATGTGTTCCCTTTTACTCATACGTCCTCACAATGCCGACCAGCTTGCCGAGGATCTTCACCTGGGTGGTATAGATGGGGGGGTAAGAGGGGTGGGAGGATTCGAGGCGTATCCTGTGCTTCTCCTTGAAGAACCTCTTGAGGGTGGCGTTCTCCTCCAGCAGGGCCACCACGATGTCACCGTCCACGGCCCAGTCCTGTTCCCTTATGATGGCGAGATCTCCCTTGAGGATGCCTGCCCCCTCCATACTCTCTCCCTTCACCCTGAGCACGAAGAAGCGCCCTCCTCCGCGTGGAAGGAAGGATTCCGGAACCACCACTTCTCCCTCTATGTGCTCCTCGGCGAGAAGGGGCCTCCCCGCGGCAACCTCCCCCACGAGAGGGAGATACACCACGGGAGGGGGGTCTTCCTCCACGATCTCGAGGGCCCTCGATTTGTGGGGGCTGTGACGGACGTAGCCTTTTTCCTTGAGGGCATTGAGGATGTCGTAGATGGCACGCACGTTCACGGAGAAGTGTCGTGCGATCTCCCGATACGAGGGGACGTAGCCGTGCAGTTCCCTGAACCGCTGGATGAAGGAGAGGACCTCCTTCTGTCGAGTCGTCAGCTGTTCCTTCATTTCGGTATCTTTATCCCGAATTTCTTGATCTTGGAATGAAGGTTGCTCGGATAGATCCCCAGGCTCGCAGCGGTCCTGGAGATGTTGTAGTCGTGTTCCTCGAGTTTCTTCTCTATGAGCCGCTTCTCGAATGCATCCCTGGCTTCACCCAGCGGCAGGTGGGAGTACTCGTCGAGGACGGTGCTGTGGGTACGGGCATGGAGCGCTTCTCCGAGGAACTCCTTTATCGTCTCGGGTGAGATCTCCGCCTCGTCCGAGAGGATGCAGAGCCGTTCCACGAAGTTCTTGAGCTCCCTGATGTTCCCGGGCCAGGGGTATTCTTTGAGCATGGTGAGACCTTCCCGGGATATCCGCTTGGGTGTCTCTCCCGGGGGTGTGAACTTCTTGAGGAAGTAGTCGATCAGGGAAGGGATGTCTTCCACCCGCTCTCTCAACGGAGGCACGTAGATGGGAATGACGTTGAGCCGGTAGTAGAGATCCTCCCTGAATCGCCCGGCCTTGACCTCTCCCTCGAGGTCCTTGTTCGTGGCGGCGATGAGACGCACGTCGACCGTGATGACCCGTTCGCCTCCGATGCGGGTGAACTGGAGTTCCTGCAGGACGCGGAGGACCTTCGCCTGGGCGCTCAGGGACATGTCCGCCACCTCGTCCAGGAAGAGGGTCCCGTTGTGCGCGAGTTCGAACTTGCCGCGTCTTGAGGAGAGGGCGCCGGTGAAGGCCCCTTTCTCGTGGCCGAAGAGTTCGCTCTCGAGGAGGGTGTCGGGGATGGCGGCACAGTTCACCTCCACGAAGGGGCCCGAAGCCCTCCTGCTCCGCCGATGGATCTCTCGGGCCACCAGCTCCTTGCCCGTGCCGTTCTCACCCAGGATGAGGATCCTCGAATCCGAGGCCGCGCTCTGGGCGATCCGTTCCCTGATTACCTGCATGGCGGGCGAGGTCCCGATCATCTCGTCTTCTTGGTAGAGTCTCTGCCTGAGCCGCGTGTTTTCGTTCTGGAGCTCCCTCATCCTGAGGGCGTTGCGCACCACGGTGAGGACCTTCTCCAGACTCAGAGGTTTCTCGAGAAAGTCGAAGGCCCCTTGCTTCACCGCCCTCACGGCGGTCTCGATGGTCCCGTGGCCCGAGATGATGACGATCTCGACGGATGGATCTTTTGCCCTGATCTCTTCCAGGATTTCCATGCCCCCGCGGTGGGGGAGCCAGAGATCGAGGAGCACCACGTCCACGGGATAGCGGTCCATGAGCCGGAGACCTTCGATGCCGTCTTCGGCGGTGAAGACGGTATACCCTTCGTCCGTGAGGATGTCCTCCAGGGCGAGGCGGATGTTCTCTTCGTCATCGATGACGAGGATGTGTGCGTCGTTCATGGCTCTACCGGAAGCTCGATATAGAAGGTGCTCCCTTTCCCCACCTCTGAAGTGAACCAGATTTTCCCGTTATGATCCAGTACGATGCGCTGCACGATGGCGAGACCCAGCCCCGTGCCCTGTCTCTTGGTGGTGTAGTAGGGGAGGAAGACGAGCCTCTGTTGATCCTCGGGTATCCCGTGGCCCTCGTCTCGGATCTCGATGGTGGCGTAGGATCTCCCGTCGCGTGAGGTACGGAGGAGGCGGACGGTGATGGTCTGCTCCTTCCCTGCTCCGGCATCGATGGCGTTCTGGATGAGGTTGCTGAGCGCCTGCTTGAGGTGCTCCTCGTCGGCCTGGATGACGATGTCCTCGGGCGTGTCGAGATGAAACCGATAGGGGGTCTGCGGCGCATCGTAGGAGGAGAGGATATGGGAGAGGAGTGACCGCAGGTTGCAAGGTGTCAGGGTCGGCTCGCGGAGACGGGAGAAGTCCCGGAACTCCTCGAGAAGTCTCGTGAGACGGTTCACCTCGTGGAGGATGATCTGGGTGCTCTGATCGAGGACACGCTGGAGGGCCTCGTCCTCCACCCCCTCGGCCTTGCGTCTGATACGTTCGGCGGCGAGGCGTATGGGGGTGAGGGGGTTCTTGATCTCGTGTGCGAGTTGCTGAGCGATGTCCTGCCAGGTGGCGATCTTCTCGGCTTGGAGGAGTTTCTCCCTGTTCCGTTCGAGTTCGGTGAGCATGGTGGCGAACGCCCGTATGAGGAAGGCGATCTCGCTCCTGGGGGTGAACGTGGGGCGGAAGGAGAGTTCGCCCGCTGCGATCCTACGCATGTCGTGTTCCAGCTGGATGAGCGGCTTGAGGAAGTCGTCGCTGAGGAGGAACCCGAGGAGGAGGGCGAGAAAGACGAGGGGGAGGGCGAAGAATCCGTAGAAGAGGATGAGGGAGAGGAGGAAGGGCCCCTGGTAGCGATCGAGGAGGAGGAAGCGGTCACGAAGCTCGGTGAGGCGGTTCGATTGATCCACGTACCAGGGAGGCATCGAGAGGCTGATGACGGCGAGGGAGAGGGTGGAGCCCCTCTCGAAGACCCGACGTACGCGGAGGACGGTGAGACCTTCGATCGACTCCCTCGTCACAGGGCTGGTGAGGGTCTCCTCCTCTTCCGGACTGGGAAGGAGGAAGGAGGGGTCTCCTGCCCAGAAGACCCTTCTCCCGTCCTGGATGATTTCGAAGGAGGAGATCTCCTGGTACAGGGACCGGAGGAGACGCCATGTCTCCTCCGGTGCGTCCTGCTGGAGGGAGTGGAGATAGAGGGGATGGTTGTTCACCCTGCCGAGGAGTTCCACCCGTTCCGTGTAGTACGAGACCGCGAAGTTCACCCCCGACTGGAGGGCCTCGGTGACCCCCATCTGGAACCATCCCCCGATCACCTCCCTGATCACGTTGATGGCGAGGAGTCCCTGAGGTACGCTCGCAACGAGCGTGAGGAACGAAAAGAGGAGGATGAGCCTGAGCTTGAGGAAGATCCCTGGCTTCCTGGCGCGGACTTCCTGGAGGGTCTTCACCACATAGGCGCCGAGGACCACCAGCACGGCGAGGAAGAAGGCCAATCCCGAGAGGAGGAGGAAGGTTCCGGCGGGCCCCGTGGAGAAGGGGATGCGGGTGATGGCCCTGTGGGCGAGGAGGAACATGAGGACGACCATGAGCAGGTAGGTGAGGATGAGACTCACGAGGGTGCGACGGGAGAAGAAGAATCCGGGTATCCTCACGGCAGAGCCCCTGAAGGCACGGTGATCTCATAGGCTGCGAGATCCCTTCTCCTCAGTTGCGAAGGGATGATGGTGAAAGGTGGACTGAGCGCCACTCTCTCGACATCCACGCGGATGAGTGCACCACCCCCCGTGAGGAGGGAGCGGGGAATCGAGAAGCGGAAGGCATCCCGGAGAAAGAGCTCCTCCGATGGATACGACGTCCTCCGCCCGTCCCCGGTCTCCACCACCCATTCTCCCTCGGGGAGCCTCCTGAGCCTCCTCTCCTCGGCCCAAAGGGTGGAGGGGAGGAAGGGGAGCGGCCATCGAGTGGTACGGAGTCTGAGGGTCATCTTCGATGAGAAACCTTGCTCAAGGAGGGAGAGGATGTGCCGTCTCTCTTCATGCGGCAGTTCACATACGAGTACACCACCTTCCTCTCGAAGGAGGAGGTTGGGGGTGGACGTATGACTGCATGCCGAAAGGAGGATGAGTACTCCCAGCGAGAGGGACAGCCTCCTCATTCTTCCTCGAATTTCTTGTCGAAGAGTTCCGCCAGTGCCTTCACGGCCTCCTCCTCGTCCTCGCCATCGGCGATGATCCGGAGTTTCGTGTTGTACCCTGCGCCCAGGGTGATGATTCCCATGATGGATTTCGCGTTCACGCGTTCACTGTCTTTCTCGAGGAAGATCTGAGAGGAGAACTTGTTCGCCGTGTTCACCAGCAGGGTGGCAGGTCGCGCATGGATCCCTGCCCTGTTCTTGATCACCACTTCTCTTTCCGTCATTGGTCCTACCGCTCGTGTTATTCCATATGGTTCTTGTGCAAATATATGGTACGGACGTTTTCACTTTCAAGCCACTTCATCACCTGCTCGTTGAACTCACGGGAGGAGTGGACGCCCATCTGTTTCAGCCGTTCGTTCATGGCCGCGGTCTCGATGAGGATGGGAATGTTCCTCCCCGGTTTTATGGGTATCTCCACGCAGGGAACCTTCACTCCCAGGATGTCTCGGGTCTTTTCCTGGGATCCGAGTCTGTCGTACTCCTTCTCGGGGTCCCATTGTTCAAGATGTACCACCAGCTGGATACGCTTCTCGTCCCGAATGGCCCCTACTCCGAACAGATGCGTCACGTTGATGATGCCCAGGCCCCTGATCTCCATGTGGTGTCCGAGGAGCCTGTTCGCACTCGTGCCCAGGAGGTAGTTTCCTGCCACACACCGGATCTCCACGGCATCGTCGGCGACGAGTCTGTGCCCGCGTTCGAGCAGTTCCAGGGCCGCCTCACTCTTCCCCACCCCGCTCTCTCCGAGGAGGAGCACGCCGATGCCGAAGACCTCGATGAGTACTCCGTGTACCACCTCCCTGGGGGCGAAGATGTTGTTGAGTACCCTGAGGATACGGGAGGTGAACGTGGCGGAGGGGAGCTGGGTCTGCAGCACCGGGCAGCCGCTCTCCTCTGCGATGGAGACGAAGAACTGGGGCGGGGTGAGACCATGGGTGAAGATGACGCAGGGGATCTCGTAGGAGAAGATCTTCCTCACATTCTCGTAGCGGCCTTCCTCTTCGAGTTTCCTGAGATAGGCGTGTTCCCCCCTGCCGAAGATCTGGATTCGTTTGTAGGCGAAGCTCTCGAAGAATCCGCTCAGGGCGAGTCCCGGCCGGTTGATGTTGGGGACCTCGATGACCCGGATGAGCCCCTTTCGTCCTGCAATGCACTTGAGATCAAGGACGTCGTGCTCTTTGAGCTCCTGGCTCAGGAGGTCCAGGACGGTGAACTTCTGTTTCATTCCTTCTCCGGTTTTTCGACATGGTGGTCCTGGATCTTGCTCTTCTCCTTGGCTATCTTGTAGTCGAGTTTGTCGAAGAGTTTGTCTATGGCCTCTACGAGATCCTTCGCCTCTTCTTTGAGGTGGAACAGTTCACCCCAATGGGTATGGACGTTGACCTCGGCGGTGAACGAGGTGTTTTCCTTGGTGAGGGTGAGATGGAGGTCCTCGATGAACCTTTCCCCGTACGAGATCTTTCTGAACTTCTTTTCGAGGTACTCTTTGGTGGGATCCTTCAGGTCGAAATGGACGGCTTTGATGTCAGTTCTCATGTAACCTCCTCCATGTGTTCCGCTCGAACGAGGAGCGGATGTTGAGTTCCTTCCGGTACTTTGCCACGGTCCTTCTGGCGATGGGGATCCCCCTCTTGTTGAGGAGTTCCGCGAGTTTCTTGTCGGAGAGCGGCCTGCCGGTCTTCTTCGTCTCCTCTTCGATGATCTCCTTGATGATGTGCTTCACAGCTTCTTTGGAGTAGCGTGAACCGCCCGATCCAGCGCCGCTCACCGAGTTGGTGAAGAAGTACTTGAGCTCGTAGATGCCCCATTCCGTCTGCACGTACTTGTTGGTGGTGATGCGGGAGACCGTAGCCTCGTGAAGCTCCACGGTCTCCGCCACGTCCTTGAGGGTGAGGGGGACGAGATACTGCGGACCTCGGATGAAGAAGTCGCGCTGGAACTCCACGATGGCACGGGCGACCCTGAGGAGGGTGTGGTTCCTGTGATGGATGCTCTGGATGAACATCTGGGCTTCCCGCACCTGTTGTTTTACGAAACGTTGTACGTCTTTCTTGTCGCTCTCTTTCTGCATCTCCCGGAAGAAGGGGTTCACCCCCAGGACCGGGATTTCCTCTTCGTTGAGGACGATCACGAGATGGCCGTCTTTCACCTTCACCTCGAGGTCGGGGATGACGTAGTGAGGTCTCGAGGAGGAGTAGAGCGAGCCCGGGAAGGGGGTGAGGGTCTTGATGAACTCCACGACCGAGAGGACGTCCTCCTCTTCCATTCCCAGGGCCTTCGCGATCTCCTTTGTCTTGCCCTTTTCGAGGAGAGGCAGATAGCGGGAGATGACCTCCTCTGTATGGGGGGGGGCGTCTTCCCGTTGTCGGGCCTGGACGAGGAGGGATTCCACGGAGTCCTTCACGCATGTGCCCGGTGGATCGAAGCTCTGGATGAGAGGGATGAGCTTCTCTATGAGGTGCCGCTCCCGTTCGTTCTGAGCGAAGATGAAGGGATCCTCCCTGTGAAAACCGTGATCGTCCAGGTTCTGTATGAGAAGCTCCCCCAGGCGTATCTCCTCCGCGGTGAGTCCCGGGTGGAGTCGGAGTTGCCAGAGGAGGTGCTCGTGGAGGCTCTCCCCCCGTGCAACGGCCCCCTCGAGGAATCTGCGTTTCGCATCCTCGTCGTCCGAGCCCCTTGCGTAGGAGAAACCGGGATCAGATGTGTTCTCGAAATATTCGTAGACCTCGGGAGGCTCCTGAGCGGTATCGAGCGAGATCGTCCCCCGCTCCTCGAGGATTTCGAGTGCGGGGTTCTTTTCCACTTCCTCCTGGATCTTGAGTTTGAGGTCCGCAAGGGGGAGATGGAGAAGCTGGATGCTCTGGATCATCTGAGGGGCAAGCTTGAGTTTCTGAGTCTGTGAGAGTATGGGCTTCTGAGTCTGCAAGGTGCCTCCCTTTTTCATTATTGGACCCGCCCGGTGCTTTGTCAACGGGGAGGGGATCAGAGCTGGAAGTGTTCTCCCAGATAGATACGGCGGGCGATCTCGTTGTTCACGAGGTCCTCCCGGGATCCCTGCACGAGGATCTCTCCGAGGTTGATGATGTAGGAGCGGTGGGTGATCTCGAGGGTGTCCCGTACGTTGTGATCGGTGATGAGTATGCCTATCCCCTTGTTTGAGAGCTGCGCGATGATCTGCTTGATCTCGTAGACGGCGATTGGATCTATCCCTGCGAAGGGTTCGTCGAGGAGGAGGAAGGCGGGTCTGATCGCAAGGGCTCGTGCGATCTCGGTCCTCCGTCGTTCTCCCCCCGAGAGGGTGTAGGCCTTCTGCTTCCGGATGTGGGTGATCCCCATCTCCGCAAGGAGTTCCTCGAGGGTCCTCTGTTTCTCCTCCCGGGTGAGGTCCTTCCTCGTCTCGAGGATGGCCCACACGTTCTCCTCGACTGTGAGGCGGCGAAAGATCGAGGGTTCCTGGGGGAGGTAGGAGATGCCCAGGCGTGCTCTCTTGTACATGGGGAGGCGGGAGATGTCGTGGAAGTCGAAGTAGACCCTCCCCTCGGTGGGGGTGAGGAATCCCACCACCATGTAGAAGATGGTGGTCTTGCCCGCCCCGTTTGGTCCCAGGAGGCCGACGACTTCCCCGGTGCGCATCTCGAAGGAGACGTCCTTCACCACGGTTTTCTTGCCGAAGCGTTTGACGAGACCATCCACGCCCAGGACGTGCTCACTCATGGGGTTCCTGTGCCTCCTCTTCCTCCTGAAGGATGGTTCCTTCTATCCTGCCTTCCATCTCCACCTCGTCGGTGTCGAGGTGGACGATGACCCGGGTGGCTCTGTACTCGTCGTGCTTCTTGTAGAGAACCGGAGAGCCCGAGAGGGTGAGGATCTCCTTGTCCCTGTCGTAGTGAGCGAACTCCCCTCTTCCGGTGATGTCCTCTTTGAATATCCGCACCCCGATCTGTATGAAGGCCTGTTGAGAGCGTTCGTCATAGTCCAGGATATGAGCCCGGATCACGGTGTTGTTCTTCTTGTCTTCGAGGAGGATGTTGCCCTCGATGTGCGTCTTCTCCGTCTCCCTGTCGTGGAACAGTCGTTCTGCCTGTATGTAGAGGCCGTCCTCGGGGTTCTGGAAGACTACTCCCCCGGTGCAGAGGACGTAGCGGAAATCGGGTCCGGAGAGCTCTATGGTCTCTGCCGTCATGATGCGGGCTCCGGAGACGACCTTTGCGTTGCCCTTGAGTATGGTCTTCTCCTTGCCTCGGGCGAGGGTGGCCGAGAGGGTGTCCGCGGAGAACGAGAACTCCTCGCCGACGAGGACCGAGACGGCGAGACACAGGAGACACATCACGGACCGCATGGTGGGGCCCCTACTCACCGTCCTCCTCCTGGGTGTACGTGCCTTGTGGATTGCCGGTGAACCGGAGGGAGAGGGTCCCAGCGTCCGCGGAGAAACCCGTGCCTCTGAGCCTGTAGTTCTCTCCTTGGATCTCCACCTCCACACCAGGTGGGGCCGAGATCGAACGTTCCTTCTTCTTCCAGGTGAAGTCCGATCCCCGGATGGTGATGTCTTCCGTCCTGTCCTGTACCTCAACCTCCCCTTCGGTCTCGATGTCCTCGGTGTCCCGGTGGAACCGCGCGTGCGCAGCCCGACCCTGTCTCACGACATTTCCCTCCCTGTCGAACTCCTGGAACAGGACCCCAGTGACCGCGAGGATCTGTGCGTCCCGATACTCTTCGGCCTTCTCTGCGGTCACGGAGAGGAGGAGCGCTCCGTCCTGTACCACACGGTGGGAAAGGTGTTCTATGGTCATGTTCGGGTATTCCCGGGTGCTCGGTTCCCACATGGCCTCCTCGTAGTTGAAGCTGCAGGAGAGAAGAAGGCCTGTGAGGAGGAGCGCGATCCGGATCCTCATTCGAAGAGCTCTTTCTGTTTCTTGGAGTGTTTGTAGTCGAGGGCCGCCCGGATGAAGCTCGAGAAGAGCGGGTGAGGGGCGAGGGGTTTGGACTTGAACTCCGGATGGAACTGGACTCCGATCCCCCAGGGATGTCCTTCCCATTCCACACCCTCCACCAGGTTGTTCGCCCTGTATACCGCGGCGATGCGCATCCCCGAGGAGGCGAACTGCTCGCGATATTGATTGGAGAATTCGTAGCGGTGGCGGTGACGTTCCTGGATGGTCTCGACTCCGTAGAGAGATCTGAGGAGACTTCCGGGCATGAGTTCGGCCTCGTAGGCCCCCAGACGCATGGTGCCGCCCATCATGGTGATGTCCACTTGCTCCTCGAGGAGGCTCACCACCGGATGTGGGGTGGTGGGGGTGAACTCCGTGCTGTCGGCGTCTTTGAGGCCCAGGACGTTCCGGGCGAACTCTATCACCATGACCTGCATCCCGAGACAGATCCCGAGGTAGGGTATGTTCCTGGTGCGTGCATATTCGGCCGCCCTGATCATCCCCTCTATTCCCCGTTGTCCGAATCCCCCGGGCACGATGATGGCGTCCACGTCCTTGAAGGCGTTGTCGAGATCTTCGGTCTTTTCCAGGCTCTCGGCGTCGATCTTCTTGAGTACGACCCGCACCTCGTTTGCGACCCCACCGTGGTAGAGCGCCTCGTCCACCGACTTGTAGGCATCGCCCAGCTCGATGTACTTGCCCACGAATCCGATGGTCACGCTCTCCTTGGCGTTCACGAGGATGTCCACCACCTGTTCCCAGGCCGAGAGGTCAGGGGTCTTCACGGGGAGGTTGAGTTTCTCCAGGATGATGGTATCGAGGTCCTGTTTGTGGAAGCTGAGGGGGATCTCATAGATCGTGTGGGGCACGTCGTAGGCGGAGATCACGGCCCTAGGTTCCACGTTCGTGAACAGGGAGATCTTCTTCCTGAGGGGTTCATCGAGGGGCATGGGGGCGCGGCAGAGGAGGATGTCGGGTTGGATCCCGAGGCCGAGGAGTTCCTTCACCGAGTGCTGGGTGGGTTTAGTCTTGAGCTCGCCGCCCGAGACGAGGGGTACGAGGGTGAGGTGTACCGAGAGGGCGTTGCGATGTCCTTTCTCGTGTATGATCTGTCGTACGGCCTCCAGGAAGGGGAAGGATTCGATGTCCCCCACCGTGCCGCCTATCTCCACGATGGTCACATCCACCCCTTCTTCGTCGCCTATGGCCTTGATGCGGTGTTTGATCCTGTCGGTGATGTGAGGGATCACCTGGACCGTCCGCCCGAGGAAACGGC
Organism: Spirochaeta thermophila DSM 6192; assembly: GCF_000147075.1. NCBI lineage: Bacteria > Pseudomonadati > Spirochaetota > Spirochaetia > Winmispirales > Winmispiraceae > Winmispira > Winmispira thermophila. The sequence continues at coordinate 2,407,918 of NC_014484.1, read as the reverse complement.
CTTCCCTCTCCATCTGGATGACGTCCATGTAGATCTGACCGGTAGTGATGGAGTTCGCCCGGGAAAGGGGTGAGTTGGTGAACCGTGCGTAGTTGCCCAGGTCGAGATCGGTCTCGGCACCGTCGTCCGTGACGTAGACCTCGCCGTGCTGGTAGGGGCTCATGGTGCCTGCATCGACGTTCAGGTAGGGATCTATCTTTATCATGCGCACGGTGAGGCCCTGAAGTTCGAGTAGGGAGCCGATGGATGCTGCGGCGATACCTTTCCCCAGGCTCGAACACACGCCGCCGGTGACGAAGATATATTTTCCCATATGAACTCCATGTGAAGAGGGGTCTTCCTGTAACTATTTCACACTCCGCTTTTTCGTGTCAATCGTTTGCTTGACACGGCATCATGCCTGTTCCTAGACTGTAAGGAGACGAGGTGATGAATGGCTTTCCTCTCGGAGGACCTGTTCGAGAAATTCAGGACGCTCGTGTACGAGGCGAGCGGGATATCCTTCACCGAGACCAATCGAGCCGTGCTCGAGAGCAGGGTGAAGGACAGGCTGCGCACGAGGGGGATCTCCACGCCCGAGGAGTACTACAGGGAGGTCTCCTCGAGCGAGGAGGAGCTCCGGGAGTTCCTGGATGTGGTGACCACCAATCTCACCCGCTTCTTCCGCAACCAGGGTCACTGGGAGACCTTCAGGCATGCGGTGATCCCCGACCTGGTGGAGCGGAAGCGGGCGCAGGGGGTGCGTTCCTTGTTGGTCTGGAGTGCGGGGTGTTCCACAGGAGAGGAGCCGTATACCATCGCCATGGTCCTCAGCGAGCACCTTCCTCCGGGGTTTTCATTCCTTGTGGTGGGATCGGATATAAGTCTCTCCTCTCTGCTGGTGGCGAAGGAGGGGTTCTACACGGATGCGAGGGTGGAGGGCGTGCCTGAGCACTACCTGGCCAAGTATTTCGAGAAGAAAGAGAACGGCTACAGGGTGCGCGACGAGCTGCGAACCCACGTCCAGTTCGATTACCACAATCTCAAGCACCAGAGTGATCTCAGGGATGTGGACGTGGTCTTCTGTCGCAATGTGCTCATCTACTTCGACGAGGCGGCTCAGAAGGCGACGATCCAGGGCCTCTGGAACGTGATGGCCCCGTATTCCTACCTGTTCATCGGGCACTCGGAGTCCCTCTTCGGTATGAACACGGGCTTCGAGTTCGTGAAGACGGAGTGGGGGACGGTGTACAGGAAGAATGTGGCCCAATAGGAGGGGAGATGCAGGATCCGATCCGTGTGCTCATCGTGGACGACTCGGCGCTCATGCGGACCATGGTTTCGCGTATCCTGGAGGAGGCCCCGGACATGGAGGTGGTGGGCACTGCGATGCACGGGGGGTTCGCCCTGGAGAAGATTCCCCGACTCGATCCCGACGTGATCGTCCTCGACCTGGAGATGCCGAAGGTGGACGGGCTCGCCTTTCTTCGAGAACGGAGGGAGCGCGGTATCGACATACCGGTGATCATCCTCTCCTCTCGGGCCAAGCGGGGAGCCCGCATCACCATGGAGGCGCTCTCACTGGGGGCGAGCGATTTCATCACCAAGCCCTCAGGTGCGATCTCCCCGGACGTGCACCTGGTGGCGGATACCCTGAGGGAAATGATCAGGGGCTACGGGAGGAGGTACCGCCTTCTCAAGGGGCCGGCACGGGAGAGGGGTGGGAAGAGGGACCTGCCTCCGGCGGCGAATGAGCGGCCTGCAGGTCCCGTCCTGCAGTCGCCCGGGAGATCCGCCCCGGTGCTTCCCCCGCAGGTCGTCCTCCCTCCCCGGAGGGTCGTCCCGCTCAGGAGGCCGGGGGTGCCGGAGGTGGTGGCCATCGGGGTCTCGACCGGAGGGCCGAGCGCCCTCAGGTCCCTCCTCGGTGCCCTTGGAGAGGGCTTCCCCCTTCCCCTCCTCATCGTCCAGCACATGCCGCCCGGGTTCACCAAGGAGTTCGCGGAGAGTCTCAATCGGATGTGCGCACTCACGGTGAAGGAGGCCGAGGAGGGTGACGAGGTGAGGAGGGGGATGGTCTTCATCGCGCCGGGGGACTTCCACATGATGGTGGAGGAGGAGGGGGGACGGAAGGTCGTCAGGCTCCTGGATGCCCCGCCGGTGAACGGACACAGGCCTTCGGTGGATGTGCTCTTCGAATCGGTGGCGAGGGTCTATGGAAACCGGAGCATCGCGGTGATCATGACGGGGATGGGGAGGGACGGTGCCCGTATGCTGGGCGAGGTCTTCCGGCAAGGAGGGATCACCATCGGCCAGGACGAGGAGACCTGTGTGGTGTACGGCATGCCACGGGCCGCGCACGAGATGGGGGTGCTCCACCTCCAGCTGCCCTTGGGGGAGATTCCCCTCGTGCTGGAGAAGCTGGCCCGTCAGAGTGCCTCGTCCGGAGGGGATGTCTCCGATTCCTCTTCCTCGTCCTGAAGGTGGGGGGGCGGGGGGCAAGGGATGTTGAGGCGTTCGAAGGAGACGGCCTTGCCGTTCTCGTCGGTTTCGAGAAGGACGCCGCAGAGTGCGAGGCCGTCCCAGGAGGTTTTCCCCTTCTGGGGGAGGGCGGTGAGGAACCGCTGTATCTCGGGCTGAGGATCGAGGCCCTGGACGCTCATCTGACTTCCGGTCCGTCCGGCGTCGCAGATCACGGCGGTGCCGCCCGGGAGGATGCGTTCGTCGGCGGTCTGGACGCGTGAGTTGGTGCCGAAGACCCCCGAGACCATGCCGTCGGCCATGAAGAACATGGTGTACTTCTCTGCTGTGGTGTGCGCGTGGAAGTCCACGATGATGTGGGGCGTGCTCTCCTTGAGCCGGGAGACGAGGGAGGGAAGGTAGGTGTAGGGGTTGCTTCCGTGGATCCTCGGGAATCCTGACTGTCCGATGAGGTTGATCACTCCCAGGGTTTTCCCTCCCTTGTGATAGGTGCGATACCCCCTCCCCGGTGCTGCGGGAGGGAAGTTCGCGGGCCTGAGGAGGTAGGAGCTCTTGGCGATGTGAGGGACCATGTCCTTCTTGAAGTAGATCCAGTCTCCCGAGGTGAGGACGTCGATTCCGAGCTTGTGGAGGTAGATGGAGTGGTTCTTCCCTATGCCCCATCCTCCGGTGGTCCCGTCGGCGTTCGCCACGATGAAGTCGGGGCTGAAGCGTTTCTTGAGTTCGGGGAGCAGGGTCTTCACGGTGTAGACCCCTTCTTTGCCCACGATCTCGCCGATGAAGAGTATTCTCATGAGGCCCCCTCGTCCGGAATGTGGCAAGCTTACAGGGGGAGGCGATCAAGATCAAGGCGCTTCCTTTTTGTGGCTCGCTGTAGTATCATATCATCACACGGCAATGTTCCTAAAGGAGTGAAATCATGGGAGAAAAAGGTAAGGAAATCAGTCGGGTCGATGTGAACGAGCTCCTCGAGCTCCTCAACGCGGCGCTCGCCGAGGAGTGGCTCGCCTACTACCAGTACTGGGTGGGGGCCAGGGTGATGGAAGGTCCCATGCGGAGTGAGGTGGAGCCCGAACTGCTCACCCACGCGACCGAGGAATTGGGTCATGCGGAGCTCCTGGCGGGGAGGATCATCCAGCTCGGGGGAACTCCGTTGCTCTCGCCCTTCGAGTGGCAGAAGGTGGCGGGTTGTGACTACGCGGTTCCTTCCGATCCTTACATCGAGGAGATCCTCTCACAGAACCTCGAGGGGGAGCGGTGCGCGATCCGTCGCTACGAGCAGATCGCGGACTTCACCAACGGGAAGGATCACACCACCTACCAGATGGCGGTACAGATCCTGAACGACGAGCTGGAGCACGAGCAGGATATCGAGGATTGGCTCAGGGACATCGAGCGGATGAAGGAGGAGCTGAAGAAGCTGCGGCTCTGACAGGGGGCTGATTGACACCTGAGCGGGATTGTCGCATAATAACATCCGCTGCGTGCCCAGGTGGCGGAACTGGTAGACGCGCTAGATTCAGGATCTAGTGGGTGTAAACCCGTGGGGGTTCAAATCCCCCTCTGGGCAGACCCGTCCGTTCGAGGACGGGTTTTTTCGTGCACGGAGGGAAAAAACGCTGCCCGGGGGGGCAGCGTCCTGGATCAGTTGCCGGGATGGATGGCTTCTGCGGGGCACACCTCTGCGCAGGAGCCGCAGTCGGTGCACGTGTCAGGGTCGATCACGTAGGGGTTCCCTTCGCTGATCGCCTCCACCGGGCATTCGGGAAGGCAGGTCCCGCAGGCCACGCAGTCATCGGTGATGACGTATGCCATGATCGCCTCCTGTGGGAGTGATATCAGGGTGACTATACTCCAACCGGGGGGAAGGATCAATGGAGAGGCGTTGATCGGTCCCCCCGGTGTGCGGTAGGCTTTGGGTATGGCACGGGTGAGGTTTCTTCATGCGGCGGATGTGCACGTGGCCCTCAGGGAGCGCGAGTACTGTCTGGAGGTGGTGGATGAGGTGGCCGAGGTGGCGAAGGATGCGGGTGTGGATTTCGTCGTGGTGCCGGGTGATCTCTTCGATTCCTTCGAGGATATGGCGGCCCTCTGGGGTGAGGTCTGGAGGAGGTTGTGCGGGGTGGGTGTGCCGGTCTACTACTGTGTGGGGAACCATGAGTTTCTCAAGAAAGGTGCACACGAGTTCTCGGAGTTCTCTACGCCCGAGGGGCTCTTCTGGTCGTTCGATGGAGTGGGGGTATGGGAGGGGGAGGGATACGAGGTGGTGGGGGTGCCTTACCGGCGGGAGGGGTACGAGGGGAATGGAGGGCTCGCACGGAAGAGGGGGGTGAGGGTGGTGATGGCCCACGGTACGGTCCAGGATGCCTTCTGGTTCTCGAGCGAGGAGGATCCTGCGATCCTCGATCCGGTGTTCCTGAGGGATTTCGAGCCTGACTATGTGGCGCTGGGGCATATCCACCGGGACTGTGAGGTGCGGTTCGGCGATGTGGTGTTCAGGTATGCGGGGTCGGCGCGGGTGTGGAGGGAGGGGGAAGAGGGGCCTCGGAGGGTGCTCGTGGTCGAGGCGGACGAGGGGGGGGTGCGGGTGGAGCCTGTGGCGCTGGATCGGGCGGGGCGGTTTCGGGTCACGGAGGTGGTCTTCGGCGTGGAGCGGGTTGAGGAAGAGGAGGGGTTCTGGGACGGTGTGGGGCCGTACGATCGGGTGCATGTGGTGCTCCGGGGGGTGGTGGATGGGTTGGATCGGGTGGAGTCCTGGAAGCGGGGGCTCCTCGAGAGATATGGCGACAGGGTGCGTACGATCACTTTCGAGGAGGAGGTGGCGGCCTTGAGGGTTCTCTCCTCCCATCGGTTCGTACAGATGTTCCTGGAGGAGATGGAGCGGTCCCGAGGCGGGTGTGAGGAGCGGGTCTGGAGGGACGCCCTCCGCCTCGGGCTTCTGCGGATACGAGAGGAGATCGAGCGATGAGGCTCAGGGGGATAAGGCTGATCGGGTTCGGAAAGTTCTCGGAGGTACGGTTCGAGCTGGGGCCGGTGACGGTGTTCCACGGGCCCAACGAGGCGGGGAAGTCCACGGTGTGCGATGCGCTCTACGATCTCATCGCCTCGGGGAGGAAGGATCTCGACCGCTATGGGAGGGCGGGGGAGCGGAGGGTGGAGGGGGAGTGGGTGGGAGAGGAGTGGCATGTTCCCGCGTCTCTGTTCTCCGAGGTGTATGCGATTCGTTCCGGCAGGGTGGAGGTGGATTTCTCGAGTCAGCGGGGGGCGGCCCAGTTCGTCCAGGAGCAGCTGTTCGCAGGGGGAGTGAACCTGGAACGGTTGATCTTGGAGGTGGAGAAGGCGGGGAGGGAGGTGGGGCGCGAGACGGTGCAGATGAGGGAACGGAGGGAGGTGAGGGCGCGACTCGCCGAGGTGGATGCGCAGATCCGGAGGTGGGAGGAGCGGCTTTCGGGGAGGGAGGTGGTGTGGGGGGAGCTTCGGCGTATGGAGGAGCGGCTTGGGGCGCTTGAGCGGGAGCGGCGCGGGGTGGAGGAGCGGGAACGGGAGCTGGATCGGCGGATTCAGGAGCAGGAGGAGTGGCGCCGGTTGAGGGAGCTGGAACAGGCGTGGGAGAGGGTGCGGCGGGTGAGGGAGATCGAGGAGGAGGTGGGACGGTTGAGGGTGGTGTGTGGTGAGGGTGTCCGGCAGGAGGGGGAGGCCTTGCGGCGTGAGTGGGATGCGTGCAGGGAGGAGGTGCGACGGCTGGGTGAGGAGGTGGAGCTCCGAAAGCTGGATCTCCGCAGGGCCGAGGAGGCGTTGGCGGGGGTGGAGGAGAGGGTGAGGGGGCGCGAGGAGAAGGAGAGGGTGTTGGTGATGGGGGAGGGATGGCGCCGGAGGGGGGTGTGGATGATGCTGGCGGGGGGAGTGGGGGTGTGTGTGGGGGTGGGGATGGCAGGATGGCCGGGATGGGTGGGTGCGGGGGTGGGGCTGGCGGTGGCGGGGCTCGGGGGGATGGTGGTGGGGTTGGTGTGGCGGGTGCGGGGTACGGGGATGGTGCGGCGGGTGGTGGGTGAGGGGAGGTTGAGGGAGGCCTGGGCACGGTGGAGGGCCGAGGGAGAGGGGGTGCGCCGTGAGTGGGAGGTGTGGAGGGAGGAGGTGCGACGGCTGGGTGAGGAGGTGGAGGGGGTGGAGAGGGCGTGGGTGGAGGCGCGGAGGAGGGAGGAGGAGGCCGGCCGGCGGTTGCGGGAGTGGCTGGGGCGGGTGGGGGCTCGCACCTGGGAGGAGTACGGCGCAGAGGTGGCGCGGTATCGGGAGGTGGTGCGTAGTCTGGAGGCCGAGGAGGGCTGGGTGAGGAGGGCGATGGAGCGGAGCGGAAAGACCTCCCTGGTGGACTTGGAACGGTACATCGCCATGGAGAGGGATGGCTGTAGGCTCAGGCTCCGGGGGGAGGAGCTCACGGAGGAGGAGCGGATCGTCCTCAGGAACGAACGGGAAGATCTCCGGAAGGTTCGAGAGGGGCTCGATCGTGAGTACGAGCATGTCCTCGAAGAGGTGGCGAGGCTCAAGGGGCGGATGGGGAACTACAGTGAGGCCATGGAAGAGCTCTTCCGTCTGAGGGGGGAGCGGGAACGTCTCTTCCGAGAGCTCTCCCGTCTGGAGGCCGAGAAATCCGCCTATGCCCTTCTCACGGAGGTGTTTTCCCGTCTTCGTGAGCGGATGGCGAAGGACTTCGCCGGCCTCGTTTCCAGGGTGAGACCCTACTACGAGATGATCACCGGGGGAGGGGAACGGGAGGTGATGCTCGACACGCTCTCTCTGAAGGGGATCCGGGCCATGGACGCCCAGGGAATACCGAGGGAGTTGCCTCAGCTCTCAAAGGGGACCATGGGGGCCTTCTATCTCGGTTGTCGGCTCGCCATGGCCGAACTCTCTGAGACACCGGGGGTGATCGTGCTCGACGAGGCCTTCGAGTCCCTGGACCCTTCTCGGAGACGGGGTGCGGTTCGGGCGCTCCATCGTCTGGTGGACAAGGGATGGCAGATCTGCCTCTTCACGAGCTTCCCCGATGTGGTTTCGGTGGTGAGAGAGGAATTCCCGGATGCACGGATCCACGATCTCGGGGGTGATCATGCGTAGATCCATGGGAATCGGTGACTGGGTGATCATCGTGCTCGCCCTCTTCGCACTCACAGGTGTGCTCGCTGCGGCCTATACCCGTCCGATGGGGCCTCTCGTGGTGCGGGTGGAAAGCGAGGGGGGAGTCTTCCTCTATCCTCTCGACGAGGACAGGACCCTGGAGGTGGAAGGTCCTCTCGGACCTGAGAAGGTGATCATCCGGAACGGGGCGGTGTGGATGGAAGAGGCGCCGTGTCCCGACAAGCTCTGTATTGCCATGGGGAGGATATCCTCGCCGGGGCAGTGGATCGCCTGTCTTCCCAACCGGATATTCGTCATGGTGGAGGGGAGGAAGGGCTCTTCCCCGGTGGACGGGACCACCTTTTAGGGAAGTCTCTCGAGCGAGTAGGTCTCGGCGGTGAGGGTGAAGGTCCCTTCGAGTCCTGGGGTCATCCATATGGTGTGATCCTCTCCTATGAAGAGGGCTTCGGCCTCAGGATGTCGTTCGCGCAGATAGGTATGGCCCCTTTCCATCCCGAGGACGAAGAGTGTGGTGGAAAGGGCATCGGCGTCGATGCCTCGGGGGTGGATCACGGTGACACTCAGGAGTCCCGTCCTCGCAGGGTAGCCGGTCGCAGGATCGAGGAGGTGGTGGTAGCGGATGCCGTCCTGTATGAAGAACCGTTCATAGACACCGGAGGTGACCACCGCCTTGTCCCTCACCCTGAGGATCCCCACGTAGCTTCCTTTCGGACCTTCCGGATCCTGGATCCCTATCCTCCAGGGTGTGCCGTCGGGCCGGCTCCCCAGCGCGAAAATGTTCCCTCCGAGGTCCACGATGGCCGACCGCACTCCCCTTGTCGTGAAGAGCGAGGCGAGCTCATCGCTCGCATACCCCTTCACGATGGCCCCGAGGTCGAGCCTGGTCTCGGGGTTCTCGACTACGACCGTGTCTCCCTCGAGTGAGACGAGGTGGTAGTCGATGGTGCCGAGGGCGTGCTCGATTTCCTCCGGCGAAGGGATACGTGCCCGGTCGGTACCGATGCCCCACAAGTTCACCAGGGCTCCTATCGCGGGATCGAAGGCCCCCCCAGAGGTGCGAGCATAGTCGAGGGCCCGTGAGAGTACGGCGGCGGTCTCCGGTGACACCGTGGTGGGCCTTCCTCCTCCGTGATTGACCTTCCAGATATCACTCCCCTCTATGGAGGGTGAAAAGGTGGCTTCGATGGAGGAGAGGAGGGAGAAGGCCTCATCGAGGATCTCCTCGTCCTTGTGGTCGAAGATCCTCACCGAGCAGACGGTGCCGAGGGCGAAATCGGTCCTCGTGAGAGGTTCTCCCTGCCGACACGAAAGGAGGAGGAGGACGGCGAAGGGGAGGGCAATGGCTCGTTTCATGCGGCCCACTCTAGCAAAGAGTGTCCCCTGGGGCAAGGGTCAGTTCGTATAGAGGTAGGCCCGGCCGAAGTCCCTCACGAGGTGGCTCGCGAGCCACTTCCCGTTCGAGGAGGGACTCCCTCTCATCCTCATGGGGCTGTTGACCACTACGATCCTCCCTCCCTTTTCCGTGGTGTAGGTGTCGGGATCGTAGAGGTTCATGTATTCGAGGACGATGCCCCGTCGGTAGTTGTGGTGGATGTATACCACGGTGCCGTCGGAGTGGGATTCGACCACCATCCCCACGTGGGTGAGCGGGTCGTTCATCCTGCCGTCTCCGTTCGCATCGTAGGTGTCGTCCCAGAAGATGAGGTCGCCCGGTTGCGGGGTCCGGGTGAAGTAGAGGAGGCCGTGCGACTTCATGGTGAGATAGAGACGGCGGACCCCGTTGCCTTCGTAGCGGGAGAACTCGGCGGACAGGTCGATGCCTGCCGCATAGTAGACGGCCAGGACCACGCCGGTGCAGTCCATGGTGAAACCCCTGCCCTTCACGACGAGGCGTTCCCTTCCCACGAGCCCCCGGGCCTCTTCGACGAGGCGTCGTTGCAGTTCGGAGAGTGAAGGCCCCCGCCCGTCGGGGTAGGAGGAGGAGAGAGACCGCGGCCCGTGATCGGGCCAGGCGGACCGTCCCTCAGGGAGGGTCGTGCATGCAGAGAAGAGCAGGACCTGCACGAGGATCGCTGCGGTGAGGTAGTGCAGCCGTATGCGCATCGGGCACCTCCGGATCTACTATACAGTAATTCTTCGGATTGTTCAGGGTTCACACGGAGTCCGGTTACGTGCTATATAACGCCATGCACATGGTGTGTCTCGATCTGGAGGGTGTGCTCTTTCCGGAGATCTGGATTGCCGTGGCCGAATCCACGGGGATCGACGATCTCAAGCTCACCACCAGGGATGTGAGCGATTACGACGTCCTCATGAAGCACAGGATCTCGGTCCTCAAGGAACACGGACTGAGACTTCCGGACATCCAGCGGATCATCTCGTCCATGAGACCGCTCGAGGGCGCCCCTGAGTTCCTCGAGGCCCTGCGGGAGAGGACCCAGGTGATCGTCCTCTCGGACACCTTCACCGAGTTCGCCAGGCCCGTGATGCGGATGCTGGGATGGCCTACGATCTTCTGCAACGAGCTGGTCGTGGACGAAGAGGGGTTCATCTCGGGGTACCGGCTCCGGCAGGAGGACGGCAAGCGTCGGGCGGTGGAAGCGCTCAGAGGTCTCAACTTCGATGTGTACGCCGCCGGGGATTCCTACAACGATCTCTCCATGCTGAAGGCCGCCTCAAGGGGGTTCCTCTTCCGTCCTCCCGAGAGGATCGCACAGGAACATCCGGAGCTGGAGGTGGCGGCCTCCTATGAGGAGCTCCTCAGGTTCCTCGATCCGTATCTCGGGTGAGGCCGACGTTCCCCTTCAGTTCCTCCCAGAGTCGCAGGAAGGCGAGGGACGCTGTCGTGGTACGGGAGAAGGCGGGGAGGGGTTTCCTCCTCTTCCCCATCTCCTCCACCGCCGAGGCGTGGGGGATCCATGCGGAGAGGAACTCGGGGAGACGGGAGTACTCCTCGAGCGTGGTGCGGTGGATCCTCTTTCTCCTGTCCACCATGTTGAAGAAGGGAAGGATCTTCTCAGCTGGGAGGTCGTGCTCGGAGAAGAAGGCGCTTATCTGGAGGTAGGCGCGGAGGGAGAGCGGGGTGGGTACGAGGGGGAGGAGGATGCGATCCGAGGCGGAGAAGAGGTTCTCGGAGAGGAGGGAGAGTCCGGGAGGGGCGTCCAGGAGGACGAGGTCGTAGCGATCCCCTATCTTCTCGAGCTGTTCGTGTATGCGCTCCCGTGAACGTTTCATCTCGTCCAGGAGGATGGTGACGTTCCTGAGCGAGAGGTCTGCAGGGAGGAGGAAGAGGTCGCGATAGGGGGTGGGGATCACGGCGTCGAGGAGCGCGCTCTTCTTCGAGAGGATCTTCCTGGGGCTCCGGGTGAGTTCCGTCTGTTCCGTGAGATAAAAGGTGGCCCCGCCTTGGGGATCGAGGTCCCACAGGAGGGTGGTGTACCCATCCCGAGCGGCGAGGAACGCGAGGTTGACCGCGCAGGTGGTCTTCCCCACTCCTCCCTTCACGTTATAGACGCTCACCACTTTCATGCGTTCCCCCTTTTCAATGAATCCAGAACTGGGCCCGTATCCGTTCGCAGACCTCGAGCGCCTCCCGGTATGATCCCCCATGGGAGAGGGTGAAGACGTTCCCCTCGCAGAGTCTTCCCCCCTCCTCGTACTGGACGAGGGGGTAGGAGATGAGTCCCCTGATCTCCTTTTCGTCGAATCCGTGACGGAGGAGATAGCGGGCGAACGAGATCTCTTCGAGGGGCACGGGCCTGTCCTTCTCTGCGTAGAGATACCCTTGGGCATCGAGGATCTGCTCGAAGGGGCTCTTCGAGAAGTGGATCACTCTGCTGAGCGGCATGCCCTGCTTGAGGAGACCCGCACCCTGGAGGCGCTCCTGCACCTTCTTGAAGAGGAGTGCGAGCTGGTCGTAGGTGTAGGAAGTCCTGAAGAGCATCACGGCGATGTCGGTGTTCCTGGTATTCTTGTGAAGGAGTGCGGGTATGTCGTAGTTGACGATGAAGAGGTCGTTGTACCGTTTGATGGTCTGCTCGAGGATCGTGAGGACGTCCTGTTCAGGGACCCAGAGCTGGAAGAGTTCCTCGGGGCTCATGTGGAGTTCCCTCAGGGCCTCGAAGGCCCCGACGATGTGCGCCTCATCGAAGGGAACGCCGAAGTGGGCGCTGAACCGCTGCCGCATGTAGGGGGTGAAGACCCGTTTCCCGTGGGTGGCGAAGATGAGCTTCACCCGATAGTGCTGCTCCACGATGTGGCGGGAGGAGATGAACTCTCCGGGGATGTTCGCCATGTAGACGAGGTGGAGCTTCTTCTTGTAGTCCGGTGTGGAGGTGATGACCTTGAGGGCCGTGCTCTCCACCACCACCCCGTTGGATTCCGGTCTGAGGTAGAGGAAGATGTCCTGTTCCTCCGGGTTCTCGGAGGGGCCCCGGTAGGGGACGAGGACGCTCGGGAGGGATGAGGTGAAGAGTTCCCGTGCACTCGTGGTCTCGGTCATGTGCTCCTGCTATTAAGTATATCGGAAGCCCGAGGTGATCTGCCACCCCTTTTCGTAACAACCGGTTCCGCCGTCACTCCGCTTCAAAGAGGATGTCCAGGTTGATCTCGCAGGCTGCGCAGGGCATGGTGATGCCCCAGTTCTCGAGGACTTCAGGGTGGACTTCGCCGAAGATTCCCACCTCGCGACCGCCCACCAGGAGGGCGGCCGTCCTTCCCGGGACGAATCGTGGATCCTCCTTGGGCTCGAGGGTGTACTCCTTGCCCAGGTAGTAGCACAGGGCCGCGACATGGCTGCTCGTCATGTTGAAGTCGGCCTTGGGATCCGCGCTCAGGAAGCCGAGCATGTTGTAGGTCTTGGAACCGTAGTTGTCCTCGGGGTCCTTCTTCGCCACCTTGCCGGTCTCGAAGATGTGGTGTGGGTAGACGGCGTGGGAGGAGACGCTCTCGGCGGCGAGGAGGGAGGGGAGGACGGAGGGCCGGACGTACTCGTAGTTCTCGGAGAGGGGGTTGGCCACCCGGATCGCGTCCTCGTCGCTCACACGCATCTTCTCTATGAAATCGCGCCGCGAGCCCAGGTAGTTGAAGATCATCTCCTGGAAGCCCATGCCCACCATGAGCATCTTCACCCTGCGATTGCGTTCCTCTGCCGCAGAGAGACGTCCTACGGTGAAGTCCCTGGGCATCTCCGGGTCGAACCGGTCCATTCCGTGGCCGATCATGATGTCCTCTGCGATATCCACGGGGTGGAGGAAGTCGTTCCTGTAGACGGGAGGCACTATGGTGATGGTATCCCCTTCGATGGTGTGGGAAACCCCCATACGCGTGAGGGCCTGGGAGATCTCCTCGGAGGTGAAGTTGAGCCCGAGGAGCTTCTCCACCGCACTACGGGTGGTGTGCTCCACAGTCTGGAACGCAAAGGGGGTCGTGAGTTCCCTCCCCATGGGGGTGTCGTAGGGGTACACCACTTTCACTGGAAGGATCTCGAAGCCCTCGTCCGCCATGTCGCAGGCCACGATGGTGCAGGCCAGGAGGATGGTCTTGAGATCGAGGCCGGTGAGCTCCACGAAGAGCTCCTCGTCACCGACCTCCACCGCCCCGATCCGTGCGCTGTTGATGATGGGCGGGAAGCTCAGGACTTCACCACGAGCGTCGGTGAGGAAGGGGTAGGCGGGAAGGTGTTCGACGATCCACCCGAACTCCTGCCCCTTGGGGTGTTCCCGGAGGATCTCCCGGAGGGAGAGCTCCTTCTCCATGGAGAGGGGGACGAATCGCGTGCGGTCGGGATCGGCCGCCTTGTACTGCACGGGATACCGGATGAGCGTGGACCGGTAGATGCCCATGGCCACGGCCTTCCTCTTCTGACCGAAGTTCCAGCAGAGTTTTTCCTGTGTCTGGATGAGGTCGCGGAGGAGGTCGTCGTCCACGACCCTTCCTCGAGCCACGAATCCCGCAATGTAGGGTCGTATCTCCCTGAGGCCAGGGTCCACTTCTATGGTCCGCTCCCCGCTCTCTTTCCGCTCGTTCGGGCGGGAGATGAACGGATAGGTAGGGGCGGGTTCTCCGAGGTAGGTCCTCAGCTGGCGGACGAGGCCCCGCAGGGACCAGAGGTCGGGTCGATTGGTGTCGTTGAGCTCTATCTTGAGGAGGCCTTCCTCCTCATCGACGTCGTCGAGCTCCCCTTTGGCCACGGTGAGGAGCTCTTCGAGTTCGGGATACGAGAACCGCCTTCCGAGGGCGTCGAAGAACTTGTCTCGTGAGATTTCTATCTTGGGCATGGATCAGCTCCTCCTCCTGAGTCGTGCTGCCTCGATGTCGTAGGTGAAAAGGTCGCGCAGGTCGTTGAGTCCGAGGTGCATGAGGGCCATGCGGTCTATTCCGAGACCCCAGGCGAGGACCGGTACCTCTATCCCGAGGGGTTTGGTGACCTCGGGTCTGAAGATGCCCGAACCTCCGAGCTCGAACCATCCCAGGACCGGGTGCTTTATGTGCACCTCGACCGATGGTTCGGTGAAGGGGAAGTACCCAGGCACGTATTTCACCTCGGTGGCGCCCGCGACCTCCTCGGCGAACATCTTGAGGAGACCCAGGAGGTTGCGCAGGTTCACCTCCTCGCCCAGGACGATGCCCTCGGTCTGGTAGAAGTCGGAGAGGTGGGTGGCATCCACCTGGTCGTGCCGGAAGCAGCGGACGATCCCGAAGTACTTGCCCGGGACTTTCGCCTTGGGGAGCTGTTTGGCCGAGAGCACCGTTCCCTGGCTCCTGAGGATGAGTCTTCGGGTGAAGGTGCGGTCGAAGGTGTACTCCCAGCCACGGCTTCCGGTCTCCCACCCGTGCTCATGGGTGGCGGCCACCCTCGAGAGATAGGGCTCGGGGATCTCCTTTGCGTACTGCGGTTCTTCGATGTAGTACACGTCGTGGATGTCGCGCGCGGAGTGGAATTGGGGCATGAAGAGGGCGTCGGAGTTCCAGAACTCGGTCTCCACCAGAGGACCGTCGAATTCCTCGAATCCGAGTGCCACCATCTTGTCCTTCACCCATGCGAGGTAGTCACAGTAGGCATTGGTGCGTCCGATGAGGAGCCGTTTCGGCGGGATCTGAATGTTGTAGGGCCTGAACCGCTTGGCTTTCCATGCGCCGGTCTTGAGCATCTCCGGGGTGACGGCGCCCAGTTCCTCTCCGGTGAAGCCGGCTTTTGCAAGCTCCTGCGCCACGTCTGCGGCTTCGCGGGTGAGGACGTAGGAGACCTGTTCCCGCTCCACCACCTTGAAGGGTTCGGATCCGGCACCCCGTTTGCGGCTTATGGTCTGAACGAGGGTGCGCTCCTCGTCCGAGAGCTCTTCTTCGGAGAGGCTTCCTCCTTTCTCCTTGGCCTTCCGGATGAGGTTCCGCACCCCTTCGATCCTCCCCGTGGCGGAGGGGTCCGCGATGACCACGCGTTTCTCCTCGTCCATGGCGAGGAGGCCGTCCTTCTTCATCTGGCCGAAGGCGGTGCCCACTTCCTTCTGTTCGAGGTCGAGCCTCGAGGCGATCTCGGGGAGGGGAAGCGGTCCCGCTTCCTCAAGGAGCGAGAGGATGCGTGCTTCGGGCGTCCCCCTTTCGGCGTACTCCTCTCCCAACGGGGTGAGCTCGTAATACGTGCGGGTGGCCCGTTCGTGTTCCTCCACGAGCCCCTTTGCGAGGAGCCAGCTGAAGGCCTGGTTGGACTGGCCGATATTGAATCCCAGCTTCTCCTCCAGGATGGTGTGGGTGAGGGGGGTCCCGGGGCTGAAGGACAGGAGGACCTTCACTTCGAGGGGATGGAGCTGGTGTACATCGATCGCCATTGCTGGTCTCCAGGTGTGAGAGATTGCCCTATTGTTACTCCCTATCGGGAGAGAGGTCAAGGCTTGTCAAAAGAGCGTGTAGGGTTCCACGTGTTCCAGGGTGAGAAAGGTCCGCACGTGGGCCCTGTAGCGGTCTCCGGAGAAGGTGAGACGGGGTGGTTCGGCGAGGGCCACCTTGCCGGTGAGGGTCATGGGTTTGTTGAAGATGCGGGCCCGGGCGTACTCCCTGATGGCTTGTTTCACCGCCTCTTCCACTGCCTTTTTCCGGGCTGTGTAGCCCTCGAGTGCGGAAGTGAGACCCTCGCCCTCGGATGTCTCCACTTTGGCGCTCTGCCAGGTGCGGTACCAGTGGGTGAGGTCTTCCCTGAGGGTGTAGGATATGTTGGCGTAGAAGGTGTGGTCCTCCACCCATGTCTGGAGGACCCTGAGGCCCGGATCGCCCCACGGTATCTCGGCGAGGGGTTGAAGGGTGAACTCTTCTTCCACCCGGCGGGTGCGGTCGAGGGGGGTGTAGGAGTAGGAGAACCCGAAGATCATGCCGGAGAAGATCCAGCGTGCCTCTTCGAGGAGGAGGGTGGCGATCTCCTCTTCCGAAGGGGATGCCGAGTTCGTCTCGAGCGGGACGAGGGGACTGAGGCGGATGGAAAAGACCCCTTGGAGGAACACCTCGTCCGCCCCGAGGGTGAGGGCGCAGGCGAGGGAGACTGCGACAAGGATGTCCCTACGAAAAGTACTCATTCCTGAACACCCTGAAGGGGCTTATCCCCAGTCTGAGCACCAGGTAGAGGTAGGCCCCGGCGAATCCGGCGAGGTGGGTGAGGTGCGCCACGTTGTCCTGGGCCCCGAACTGGGCGAGGAGTTCGATCGCGGTGTAGCCTATGACGAGGTAGGGCGCCGGTACGGGGAAGATCCCGAAGAGGAAGATGCGGGCGCGTGGATAGAAGGTGGCGAAGGCGAGGAGCACGCCGTAGACCACGCCGGACGCCCCTAGCAGGAAGACGCCGTAGGCCCCGCTGAGCCAGTAGACCAGGAGGGAGACCAGGCCGGCGAAGATGCCGGTGAAGAAGTAGAAGAGGAGGAACTCCCGGCTTCCCATTTCCCGTTCCACCTGGAGGCCGAAGAAGAAGAGGCCCAGCATGTTGAAGAGGATGTGGTTGAACGAGGCATGGGCGAACATGTAGGAGACGAGTTGCCATACCATGCCGCCCTTCAGGAGGTAGAGCGGGTTGAGGGCCATGTAGTAGAGGAGGCCCCGGTTGAGGTAGGTGAGGAAGAAGACGAGGAGGTTGGTCCCTATGAGGTAGAGCGTGACGTTGAGGAACTCGTACCGGAAGGGTTTCCTGAGGTGTGAGAGGAGATTCATGCCTCAAATGTACGGAGAGAGTTCCGCTTGGTCAATGATCCCCTGTTGGCAGACGGTCCCCTCCTTGAGAGAATAGGTACATGAAGTGGGACGACGACTACTATACCAGGAAGGCGAAACGGGAGGGGTATCCGGCCCGTTCGGTCTACAAGCTGATGGAGATTCAACAGAAGTACCGGATCGTGAGCCCGGGGGACAGGGTCCTGGATCTGGGAGCCGCGCCGGGGAGCTGGAGCAAGTATCTCCTCTCGTGTGTGGGGGAGAAGGGGCTCGTGGTGGCGGTGGACCTCCTTCCCCTCGTGATCGGCTCCCACGAGAGGCTCGTCTTCTATCAGGGCGATTTCACGTCCGACGAGGTGCAGGAGAGGGTCGATGTCCACGCTCCGTTCCAGGTGATCGTGAGCGATGCCGCGCCCTCGACGAGCGGTAACAGGGGGCTCGATACGGCCCGGTCCGAGGCCCTGGTGGAGGGGATACTCTCCCTGGCCGGACGCTGGCTTGTCCCGGGAGGCAATCTGGTGGCGAAGCTCTTCCAGGGGAGTGGCGCCCAGGAGATCTTCAGGGCCGTACGTGAGGGGTGGGAGAGGGCCTATTTCGTCAGGCCTCGGGCGACGAGGAGGCAGTCCTTCGAGGTGTTCGTGGTGGGGGTGGGGAGGCGTTCATGAGTCTACGTTTTCCTCAGGACGACCATGTGCGGCCGCAGGGTGGACTCCTCGACGCGGCGTCTGTGGATCACCACGAGATCCTCGCGGTCTCCGAGAAGGCGGGAGATGATGCGCCAGTGCATGGTGAGGAAGACCATGGTGCCTCCGGGCTTGAGGACGAGGGAGGCTTCTTCAAGGAAGGCACTGAAGAGATCCTCGAAGTCGAGCCGCCGGCCGAGCTTTACGCCGAAGGGTGGATCGGTGACGATGTACTGGAAGGATTCAGGCGGAAAGTAGGAGGAGAGTCGTCTCGCGTCTCCCAGGACGAGGCGGACCTTCCGCTCGAAGCCTTCCGCCTCGAGGTTTCGGGCGGTCCCTGAGAAGGCGCGCCAGGAGATGTCGAGGCCGCAGATGGGGAGTCCCTCGGGAAGCAGATCGGCGGCCTCGAGGAGGATGGTGCCGGCTCCACAGAAGGGGTCGAGGAGCGGGCCGGGGTCGTTGAAGATCCCCGAGAGGTGGAGGAGTCCATAGGCGAGAGGCGGTTTGAGGCTCACTCTGGGGTGGTAGGGTTTCTCATACCTCGTGTAGAAGCGGGGTCTGCTGAGGAGTTCTCCTACGAGTACGTGGCGATCGTAGAGGTCGACGCAGATGGTGACCTCCGGGGAGGTGAGGTTCACCGGGCAGCGATAGGTGGTGTGGAGGATTTCCCCCGCGGCGCGTTCGATGTCCATGTGGGTGAAGGGGTGGTCTCCCACCCGTTCCGAGAGGATGCGGAACGAGGAGGCCTCCTCGAGGTGGGGGAAGGAGAGGGTGGTGAGGGCCTCCTGGATGAACCCGAGGATGTCGCGTCCTTCCGGTACTTCGAGGTGGGTGTGGTAGCGTTTGATGTGGTAGATGGAGTGGAGGGAGGAGAGGACGGGGATGGCGTGGTCTTCGGGGTCGGGGTGGTGGTACAGGACGTTGCCTTTGAGGCCAAAGGGTTTTCTGATGCGTTTTCCCGCGGGGAGTCCGCGGGCCGTGAGTGTGCGGGTAAGCTCGGCTTCCACTATGTCTTCGAGGCCGGGGTGTGTGGTGAGGATGAACACGTAGGAGGGAGGATATCATAAACCGGACGGGGGGTGAAGGGTCGTGTTCCGGAGAAATCGGGTGATGAGGGAGAGGACTGCGGGGTGGGGGGCGCCTGAGTCGAGTTCGAAGTGGTCGGCGGTGGGTACCAGGGCGGTGTAGAGGACGGGGAGTCGTTCCTGAAGGAAGGTGCGGTTGTACGTGTTGTCCACCACGGTGTCCTCTCCTGCGAGGATGAGGAGGGTGGGAGGGGCGGGGATGCGGGGGATGAGACGGGTGCTCGCTTCCCATGTCTTGAGCCCTTCGAACCAGGAGAGGGGGAAGATGCGGAGGCCGAGCGGGGTGCGGGAGAGGGCTCTCACGTGTCGGACGAAGGGGCTCGTGAGGGTGTGGGCGGTGGCGAGGAGGGAGTAGGCCCTGGTATGGATGAGTGGGGCGAAGAGGACGAGGCGGATGAAGGGGGAGGGGTAGTGTGTGGTGTGGTCGATGAGGGCGAGGGCGCCGGTGCTGTGGCCTATGGCGGTGAGGGGGCGGCGGAGGTGGGGTGAAAGGGCGTTGAGGGTATGCTGGACGGTGTCTCCGTAGATCGAGAAGTCGGGCCACGCCCCACCTCGTTCGCCCGTGGAGAGGCCGTGACCTGGGAGATCGATGAGGACCACGTCCCATTCCTCTTCGATGAGCGTGCGGGCGAGGGCTCCGTAGAGCGAGGAGTCGGTGGCGTAGCCGTGGAGTACGAGCACGGTGCCGCGACTGTGGGTGTGGTGGCGGAAGAGGTGGACGCAGAGGGTGTGGTGGCCGGCGGGGATGGTGCCGAGGAGGTAGGTAGTGTCGGGATAGTCTTCGGGGATGAGGGTGGTACGGGCATAGTCCCCGAGGGGGCCTTCTCCTGGGGGGGTGGAGAGGGGACTCAGGGGTGGGAGGAGGCGGGAGAGGGTGGTCCTGAGAGGGAGGGTCTCGTCGTGGGTGGGGTTGATGGTGGCGCAGGAGGTGAGGAGGATGGTGAGGAGGAGGGGGATGGCTGGCCTCATGGGGTGGTCTCCCAGAGGGGGCGTGCGACGGTGTAGGTGATGCCGTCTTTGTGGAGGAGGGTGAGGGTGCGGTGGTTCTGGGTGAGGGTCATGGAGGGGGGGCTGTGGCGGACCCGGGAGATGAAGATGGGTGGGGTGAAGTCGTGGTAGAGGGAGCGGTGGCGCGGGTTTTCGATCCATGGGTAGGCGAAGAGGAGGGAGGGGATGTGGGCGGCGAGGAGGGTGAGGGCGGCCCGGTTCGCGCAGTAGAGGAGGTAGTCGACGAAGAAGAAGGTGCGGTCGGGGTGGTGTTCGTGGAGGGTGCGGGCCCAGAGGATGTGGGCGGGGTTGTTGAGGCCGATGAGAAATCTGGTGTCCGGGTGCCGGTCGATGAGGTCGAGGAGTTCGGGGAGTCCTTCCTGGTCGGAGAAGGTGGTGGGGGGGAGGGGGAGGACGGTGAGGGGATGGGGAAGGGAGGGGAGGGTGAGGGTGGGGAGCATGGAGGGGGTGAGGGTGGTGAGGCGTGTGGGGAAGGGGAGGGGGCCTTGGGGGGAGAGGGTGTGACGGAGGGGAGGGGTGGGGAGGGTGGGTGGATCGAGGGGGAGGGAGACGGGCTGTGTGAGGAGGTCTTCCAGTGCGGAGAAGAAGTCCCTGCGGATGGCTTTGAGCTCGGAGGCGGGGATGAAGATGTGAGAGAGGGGGAGGGTGAGGTTGGGGTCGGGGGTGAGGGTGAGGTCGGTGGTGAAGGGGGTGCGGTGGGGGGTGCGTAGGAGGCGAGGAGGGTGCGGAGGAGGGTGAGGGTGGTGTGGGGGGTGTGGGCGGGGGAGAGGGTGATGGGGTAGGTGCGGGTGAGGGTGCGGAGGGGGAGTCGGGCGGTGAGGGTGAGGGTGGTGGGGGTGAGGTGGAGGGTGAGGGGGATGTGGAGGGGGGAAGGGGGGAAGGAGGCGGGGGAGGGTTCGGGGAGGGTGGCGTCGTGGCGGCTCGCGAGGAGAAGGGGGGTGCCCGGCGGGACGGGGCGGGGGGCCGGGATGCGGGCGCGCTCGCCTGCCCGGGCCGTCGTGCGGGCACGCCCTCCCACCTCCAGGCGCTCCACCCCCCACCACACCCCTTCCTTCCTCACCCCTCTCCCCTCCAGCAGCACCCCCACCCCGTCCCGCACCCCCACCTCCCGCTCCAGCGCCACCTCCACCCACCCCTCACCCGCCCCCACCACCCGTCCCGCCTCCACCCCCACGTGCCCCGCGTACCCCTCCTCCACCAACCCCTCGTGCCCCTCCAGGTGCCCCCCGCACCACGGCCGTGCGAACGCCGCCCGCACCTCCTCCTCCATCCCCTCCGCCCCCCTCCCCTCGAGCAGGGCGCGATACCACCCGACCACCGCGCGGACGTACGCAGGGGACTTCATCCTCCCCTCTATCTTGAGCGCCCGCACCCCCACCCTTACCAGCTCCCTCACCCGCTCCCCCAGGGCGAGATCCCGCATGGAGAAGTAGTACCCCTCGCCCCTCGGCCCCTCCTGCCACGTCCTGCACACCTGGGCGCACACCCCCCTGTTCCCCGACCGTCCCAGGAGCAGCCCCGAGGCCAGGCACATCCCCGAGACGCTGTAGCACATCGCCCCGTGCACGAACACCTCGTACTCCAGCTCGGGCACCTCCTCCACGATCCGGGCGATCTCCCTAAGCTCCAGCTCCCGTGCGAGTATCACCCGCCGCGCCCCCAGATCCCGCAGGACCCGCGCCCCATCCGGGTTGTGGATCCCCATCTGGGTGGATGCGTGGAGCTCGAGCCGGGGGAACCGCTCACGCACGATCCGGATGAGCCCGAGATCCTGTACGATGAGCCCGTCTATCCCCATGAGTGAGAGCACCTCGAGGATGCGGCACACCTCGGGGAGTTCCTCGTCCATGAGCAGGGTGTTGAGGGCCACGTAGACCCGTGCCCCCCGCACCCTCGCAGCCCCGAGGAGTCGCGAGAGCCCATCCATGTCCACGTTCCTCGCGAAGGCCCGGGCCGAGAAACGCGGCAGCCCCACGTAGAGGGCATCCACCCCTGCCTCGAGCGCATGGATTCCCGCGGCGAAGCTCCCCGCGGGGGCGAGTATCTCGGGTCTCCTCTCGTGACCATGCATACATGCCCCCTTTCTCTACCATACCAGAACCCCTCCTCCCCTTTCCAGCACGAAAAGGCCCCGGCGGACCGCCGGGGCGTGGCATGGCAGCGTACGGGGTATCATTCCTGAAACGTACAGGGCATCTCGAACAGTTTGATCCCCTCGTCGGGAAAGACCTTCTTCAGATCAGCCACCGCCTGCCGTATCTTCGCCGCCTCCTCCTCGTCCGCGTAGACGACGAGCACGAAGTTCGTCTCAGGCCAGATGTGATCGCCTTTCCTCGGACCCGAGGTCCCCGAACCCTGGACCTGGGGGATGAGGGTGTAGTGCCGACCTATGCCCCGTTCCTCGAACAGGTCGAAGAGGTCCTCCTCGACCGAGTGGTTGGCGATGATCTCTATCCGTCTCACTGCTGTACCTCCCCGCCTGTGATGATCGCGGCCCGTCGTGACGCCTCGCGTTCACGCCGCCGCTTCATGCGCCTTTCCGAGAATTGGTTGAAGATCGAGTAGATCACCGGAATGAGGAAGAGCGTGAAGAGGGTGGAGACCGAGAGTCCGCCGACCACGGTCTGGGCGATGGGCTGGATGAGACTCATCCCCTCACCCCGGGTGAAGGCGAGGGGGGTGAGGCCCAGGACCGTGGTGAGGGTGGTCATGAGCACCGGCCTGAGCCTGTTCTTTCCCGCCTCCACGCACGCATCGAAGAGGGGCAGGTTCCGCTTCCTCAGGAGGTTCGTGTAGTCCACCAGGACGATCCCGTTGTTCACCACGATCCCCGCGAGGATCACGAGCCCCACCGCGGTGAAGAGGCTGAAGATCTCCCCGGTGAGGAGGTAGATCCCCACGATCCCGATGAGGGAGAGCGGGATGGTGAAGAGGATGATGAACGGATCGAGGAACGACTCGAACTGACTCGCCATGATTCCGAACACGAGGAAGACGGCCACGAGGAGGATGAGGACGAACTTGGTCCCGTACTCGATGAGCTCCTGGTAGTCTCCCGAGAACTCGATCACCACCCCCTCGCCCTGGGGGATACGCTCGGCGATGAGGGCGCGGATCTTCGGTTCCACCTTGTCGATCGTGGCCCCGGGAGCCAGCCCTGCGAGCACGTGGATGGTGCGTGTCTGGTCCTCACGCTGTATGCTCGTGGGCCCCGTGGACGTCCTGAAGTTCGCCACGCTGGAGAGCGGGATCCGGTTGCCCCTGCTGTCGGTGAGGAAGATACGCTCGAGGTCCCTGATCTTCTCCTTGTCCTCCTCCCTGAGGGAGACGAGGATGTCGTACTCGGATCCCCCTTCCCTGAACCTGGAGGCCGTGATCCCGTCGATGGCCGCCTCTATCTCCTGTCCTATCTGGTAGACGTTGAGTCCCATGGCGTAGGCCCGTTCGCGGTCGATGATCACCTCCACCTGAGGGAGCCCTTCCTGGAGGTCGACCCGTGGCTCGGTGGCCTCGGGCACCTCCTCTGCGAGGAGATCGCGTATCCGGTAGGCCATCTCCTTGCCCAAGGCATAGTCGTCTGTCTTCACCAGGATGTCGATGGGAGAGGCGGACCCACCCATGCCTCCCTGATTTCCCGAGGAGAAGCTGAACGAGACGTTCGGGAAGTCCTTGAAGTGGGCGCGCAGCTTCTGTTCGATCACCTCCGCCGAATCGATGCGCTTGCTGTATTCGGGGAGCGTGATGGTGAGACTCCCGCGGTGTGTGCTCGTGCCTCCCAGTCCGAAGAACGCAGCCTCGCCGGCCGTGAGCATGATGTCCTGGTAGCCTTTCACTTCGGATTTCACTATTTCCTGGAGCTGTTCGAGCACCTCGCGGGTCACCTCCACCGAGGTCCCGAGCGGAAGTTCCACCTGCACGGTCACGCTGTCCGCCTCCTGTTCCGGGAGGTATTCGAAGCCCACCCTCGGGATCTGGACTGCGGCGAGGACGAAGAGTGCGAGGACGGCGAGGATCGTCGTCTTCCTGTGGCGGAGGGTCCAGGAGAGTCCCCTGCCGTAGACCTCCTCGAGCCAGGAGAAGAACCGTGCGAGGATCCCGTCCAGGCCTTTGAGGATGCCCCGGAGCGGTTTCTCCTTCCTGGTGGTGAGCGGGAGGTAGTGGCTCGAGAGTACCGGCACCAAAAGGAGGGCCACGGCGAGCGAGGAGAGGAGCGAGATCACCACGGTGAAGGCGAGATCCGCGAAGAGCTCCCCTATGGTTTCGAGCTCGCTCTGGAAGATGGCAATGGGAAGGAAGACCGCCACCGTGGTGAGGGTGGAGGCCGTGATGGCGGTGATCATCTCCTGGGTGCCGAGGATCGCGGAGATGTGGGGCTTGGCCCCCTTCTCACGGTAGCGGAAGATGTTCTCCAGGATCACGATCGAGTTGTCGACGAGCATCCCTATCCCCAGGGCGAGGCCGGTGAGGGTCATGAGGTTGAGGGTGATCCCGGCGAAGTAGAGGGCCGCGAGGGCGATTACTACGGAAATGGGAATGGCGAGCCCCACGATGAGCGTGGGTTTCACACTCCGAAGGAAGAGGAAGAGTACGAGCATGGCGAGGATGGCCCCGTTGACGGCCGAGGAGGAGACCTGGCTCAGGGCCGCCCTGATGCTCTCGGTGGTGTCGCGGGTGATCGTGATCTTCACGTCACGGGGGAGGTCCCGCTGGATCTCCGCGATGCGCTCCTTCGCCCTGTCGGCCACCTGTACCGAGTTGGTTCCGCTCTGCTTGAGCACGGAGATAGAGACGCTCGGCTTTCCGTTCACGAAGACCATGGTGTCGGTGGTCCGGTAGCCCATGGACACGTCCGCCACGTCGCGGAGGAGTACCGGGACCACGCGGGGCATCCCTCCCGAGGGTTGACCGGTCTTGTACCCCACCACGGCTCGGGAGATCTCCTCGATGGTGTGGAACTCACCCGCGGTACGGATGAGGTAGTTGATCCGATTCTCCGTCATCCTTCCCCCGGCGAGCTGGACGTTCTGGGTCCTGAGCATGGTGGCGATCTGGGTGAGGGTGATCCCATAGGCCTCGAGCCTGTCGAGGTGCACGTCCACGCGCACCACGGGGATGCGCCCTCCGCTCACGCTCGCCATGGCCACCCCTTCGGTCTGTTCGAGCCGTGGGGCGATGTAATCCTCGGCGAGTTTCCGGAGCTCCTCCTGGCTCCGGTTCCCTTCCACCGTGAGTCTGAGGATGGGGATGATGGAGGGATTGAACTTGAAGATCATGGGCGTGCCCGCCTCCTCGGGGAGGGCGTCCTTCACGAACTCCAGGTTGTCCCTCACCGAGTTGGCAGCCTCGGCCATGTCGGTGCCGTAGGTGAACTCGAGGATGAGCATGCTCGAGCCCTCGCTCGAGGTGGAGGTGATGCGTTTGAGGTTCGTCACGTTGCTGAGCACGCTCTCGAGAGGACGGGTGATCACCTTCTCCACCTCCTCGGGTCCCGCTCCCGCGTACGAGGTGGAGACCACGAGCACCGGGGGGGTGATTTCGGGATACAGGTCTATGGCGATGTTGGTGATCGTATAGAGGCCGAATCCCACGAGGAGCGCGAAGACGATGGCGATGGTGGTGGGCCTTCCCACGACCGTTCGTGTGAGCGACATGTGTACCTCCCTATTCCACGCGATCTTCCACCGGAAGGGGTGGCACCTGCTTCACCACCTGTACCTTCACCCCGTCGTCGAGGAAGGACTGGCCCTCCACCACGACTTCCTCGCCGGCAGAAAGGCCCTCCAGGATCTCCGCCTTGCCCGAGATGCGGATACCGGGTACCACTTCCCTCCGTTCGACGCGCGCCTCCTCGCCGGTGCGTTGCACCACGAACACGAAGGTGCTCCCGTCCCTGGAGAGGAGGGCCTCTTCAGGTATCTTCACGGTCTTCCGCCGCTCCTCGGTGATGAGCTTGAACTGGGCGAACATGCCGGGCTTTATCCTCGGGTCTCGAGAGGTGAAAGAGAGCCGTATCTCGAGGGAGCGCGTGTTTCGGTCCACCACCGGGCTCGTCTCGGTGAGCACGGCCTCGAATGTCTCGCCTGGATAGGCGGCGAAGGTGACGATGGCCCGCGCACCCTGCTGCATCCTGCCGATGAAGCGTTCGGGTACGGATGCCACGATCTCGAGGTCCGTGAGATCGGATATCCTCGCCACGGCGAGGCTCTGCACCACGGTACTCCCTATGTGGAGAGGGAGCGAGACCACCGTCCCCGAGATGGGGGCCCGCACCGGGCTGGGAACGAACTCCACGCCGGGGCGGGATGGGTCCACCTCTGCGATGACCTGGCCCTTCTGGACCCGGTCCCCGACGTCCACGTAGAGGCGGGTGAGCTTGCCTGCGGTGTCGGCATAGGCCTCCACAGTGGAGGCCGGTTCCACGTCGCCCGAAAGATCGAGATAGTCGTAGAGCGAACCCGAGACCGCGGTGGTGGTGGCCACGGCGAAGACCGGTTCCTGTTCCTGGGATGCGGCCTGGGGGGTGGGGGTCGTCGGCATGCACGCAGCGAGAAGAAGGAGCACGCCGGTGGTGAGGAGTATGAGTCGTCTCATTCCTGTCCTCCTATGAGAGTCTCGAAAGGTACGTTCAAGGTGTAGGAAAGGTCGATGAGGTTGGTGAGGATCTGTATCCTGTCCGACAGCACAGAGAACTGCGCCTGACGGAGCTGGGTCTCGGCGTCCATCACCGCCACGAGGTCCTTGAGGCCCGATCCATACGCCTCTTCCGCGAGCTGGTACGAGGTGCGGGCGAGCTCGAGGTTGGCCTCATGGGCCTTGAGGTTCTCCTGCGCCGTCCGGATGGAGTCGAGGAGGGACCTCGCCCTGAGGTAGGTGGCGCGCAAGGCCTCTTCCAGTTGCAGCTCCATGGCCTCGAGACTCCTCTCCTGGTTCGACAGGTTCACCCATGTCTGGGAGGCCGGTATCCAGGGGTCGACCGGTATGGTGAGCGTCACCCCGAACATCCCAGAGCGCTGGGTCCACATGGTGTCCACGTCCTCGAACCAGGGATCCGCGAACGGATCGCCCTGGAAGGTGGGATCCGCGGTGACGGTGAAGGTGAGGACCGGGAGGCGGGAAGAGGTGGTGATCTCCCGTTGGATGCGTTGCATCTGGAGGGCCTTCGCGAGTTCCTGGATCTCGGGACTCCTGTCGAGGGAGAAACGGGCGAGATCGATGGATGTGGGCGAGAGTGCCGGGGTGGTGATCTCCCCTTCCAGGACCACGGGGCGTTCCAGATCCATGCCGAGGAGCATCTTGAAGTTGAGGAGGGCGTTCTCGTAGGCCATGGAGAGCTGGGCAATCTGAGGTTTCATGGACTCCCATGCCACCCTGGCCGAGAGGAGGGTCTGGCGATCCACGAGCCCGTTCTGGAAGAGCCGTTCGGTCTGCCGATAGCGGGCCTCGGAGGCCTTGAGGCTCTCCTCCATGATGGAGAGTTGCTCCCTGCTCAGTATGAGCTGGTAGAAGGCCTTGCGCACGTCGCGCTCCACCTGTTTCTGCACCTTCTCGAGGGTCACGAGCCCCCGCTCGTAGTCCTTGAAGGCGAGTTCGATGCCTCCCACGAGCTGGAAGGTGAGGGTGAGGCTCGCCTGGAGGCTGGTGGAGAGTGTCCAGGTGTGGGGGAGCTCCTGCTCGAAAGAGAGGACCCTCTCGTATATACCTGATCCCGGGGCAATCTCCGAGGTGGGATCGGGGATCAGCCCGGTCACCGTGCCGGGCGCCTCGTGGAGCCTGCTCAGCGTGACGCCCGCCGTGATGCGGGGGTAGAACTGGTTGAAGACCGTATCCCTCGTGAGCTTCCTGCTCTCAAGGTCGAGTCGGGTCCTTCGTATCGACAGGTTGTTGGCCAAGGCCTGGGAGACCGCGTCTTCGAGGGTGAGGACGAGGGTCTCCTCCGGCCAGAGGGGGACGGCGAGTACCGCATAGAGCAGTACGCAGAGGACTCTCTTGCTGTGCAGCCTCATGGTAACCTCCGTTCGTGGTCGGTGTCTTTCTCGTGTGCGGAAATCTGCTCCGCATGACGTTCGATTCCCCTGAGCCCTTCGAGGAAGTACGCCCAGACGAGGAGGGCCTCCGAGGGGCGTATGAGGGGTTCCTCCTGCATGAGGGAGCCGGTGAGGACGTGGAGGAAAGGGAGCATCTCCGCGGGCCTCAGCCCCTCCCTGAGGGGGAGGGGGGAGAAGAGGAGGGCGAAGCGTTCGAGATAGCGGCCGATCTGCTCCCACGCCCGCGCGTCCCTGAGGGGTCGGAGGGGGGAGTTGATCCTGAGCCAGTTGGTGACGGAGAAGAGCCGCTTGTGGACATGGGAATACTCGGCCGCATAGAGGATGTAGCACAGGACCTTTTCCTCGATCGAGGTGCACACCGCAAGCCTCGGAAAGAGGGGATCGAAGAACCCGGTGATCTGTCTCAGTATGGTGGACACCACGAGATCGCGCTTGTTCTTGAAGTAGGAGTAGAGGGTCGCCCTCGTCACCCCGATCTCGTGGGCGATGTCGTCCAAGGTGGTATTGGCGATCCCCTTTTCGTGTATCACCTTTTCGGCGGCGGAGAGGATCCGGTCGAAGTGGGGGACCTCGGATTCCTCCACCCGGGCGATCGTCCGCACTCGTTCGACATCGGGCAGGGCGAAGGAACCTCTCACGGTTCCATGCACGATCACCTCCGTGACGGCCCTCACCTTCTTCTCCAGGTCCAGGTTGGAGAGGAAGGTCGTGAAGGATTCCCGCGGATCTTCTTGGGGCCTCGGCATGTCCTTGAGGAGGAGGAAGAGGAAGGTGGTGCCGATGAACGAGTGCACGGCGGGGAGGAGACGCTCGGGGATATCGGGCGCACCCGGTCGGGAGAAGAGGGTTCGGGTGATGGTGAGGCCGTGCTCCTCCACCTCACGGTAGAAGGCCTTGAATCGATCCCGGAAGAGGACCTTCTGGGGGGGATAGAGGAAGAGATAAAGGTCGGCATGCCTCTTGAAATCGAGGAGGAGGCGGGAGAGGTGGAAGGAAAGCCCTTCGTGGAAGGGGAGAGAGGAGATCCTGTTCAGGTCCTCCACCAGCGTGAGGTTGACCGCCCTCGCATATTCGAGGATACCGTCCATGAGGGATTCCTTTGAAGGAAAGTATCGGTAGAGGGCCTGTTTGGTCACCCCCAGTTCCTCGGCCACGCTGATGAGCGTGAGACGCTGGAAACGGTTCTTGGCCCATCCCCTGAGGGCGGCCCGTATGATGTCCTCACAGGTCATCCCGTGTACTCTCTGTGGTTTTGTTGACGTCTAGTCGGTAATTATACTACTAAAAGTCAACCCGGCCGTCAAGGGAAGCAGGGAGGGGATCGGTACGAATTCGTCGGCCGTCGGTCGAATACTGATTGCACTCCGGCGCAGGCTGAGGTATAGTGTAGACATGATGCAGCGGGGACTTTCACGGACGACGAAGCTGGGGTACGGGGTCTGCGATCTCGGCGGCAATCTCTTCTTCACCATGGTGGGGTTCTTCCTCCTCTACTATCTCACCGATGTGGTGAAGCTTTCCCCTGCCCTCGCAGGTACGGCCCTCCTCATCGGGAAGGCCTGGGATGCGGTCTCCGATCCCATAGTGGGGTACCTCTCGGACAGGACGGTCTCTCCCATGGGACGCCGCAGACCCTACATGCTCTACGGCGCCCTCTTCCTCTTCGTCTTCATGATCATCATGTTCTTCCCCCTCCGCTTCTCGAGCGACGTCCTCACGTTCCTCTGGTACAGCGTACTCTTCTGCGTCCTCAGCACGGCGTACACCATGGTGAACATCCCCTACAGCGCCCTCGCCCCGGAACTCACGGTGGACTATCACGAACGTACCGTGCTCAATGCCTACCGGAACGTCTTCGCCATACTGGGTACCTTCTCCGGGGCCCTCCTCGTCCTTCCCCTGGTGGGGCTCTTCTCCGACTACCGGGTGGGCTGGCCGTTCATGGGTGGGGTGTTGGGACTCATCATGCTCCTCTCGGCGTTCGTGACGGTCTTCACGGTGAGGGAGTCGCCTCCCCGCCAGAGACCGCCCCAGGTGCAGATCCTGCGTGCCTATGCAGGGGTCCTCTCCTTACGGAGTTTTCGCCTCGCCCTCGCCACGTGGACGCTGCACATCATGGGGGTCACCATCATCCAGAGCGCCCTCGTGTACTACTTCACCTATCTCGTGGGGGACACCTCCGCCTTCCAGATCACGCTCTTCGTCCTCCTCCTCACGGCCCTCCTCTCCGTGCCCTTCTGGGTCTGGGTGTCGAAGCGGGCCGGCAAGCGGTTCGCCTGGAACACCGGGATGCTCGTCTTCGCAGGCGCGGTTCTCGCATTCGTGTTTCTGGGGAGGAGCCTGGGGCTTCCTGCCGCATACGTCTTCATCGTGCTCGGAGGTTTCGGGTTTTCCACCCAGTACGTGATCCCCTACGCCGTGCTCCCCGACATCGTGGAGTACGACTACGCCAAGAACGGCATCCGGCGGGAGGGGCTCTTCTACGGCATGTGGACCTTCATGAGCAAGGTGGGACAGGCGCTCGCCCTCGCCCTCTCGGGGTGGATCCTCTCGCTCTTCCACTACGTGCCGCCTTCCGCCGAGGGCGTGCCCCAGGTCCAGCCGCCCGAGGCCCTTCTCGGGATCTCGCTCCTTGTGGGCCCCCTCCCCGCGGTCCTCTTCGTGGTCGGGGTGCTCGTCTTCCTCTTCTACCCCATCACGAGGGAGTTCTACGAGAAGATCCTCAAGATGGTGGAGGAGCGCAGTCCCTCTCACATGTGAGGCCCTTCACTCCCGAACTGGAGAGGGGGTTTCGCCAGTTCGTCCAAGAGCCACCTGCTCATGCGGACATAGGGGTCGAGGCTGGGGATGCGCCCGCCCATGGTGATCACCCAGAGGCTCCGGTCACGCGCCGCTCTCCCGGTGGACGTCCTCCCCGTCTCCTGGTACTTGAGGAAGAGCCGGAGGGCGGTGAAGAAGCTCTTCCTCCCCGAGAGGTACCAACGAAGGTGCTTCATGGTGGTGATACCTGGGAGGTACTCCATCATCAAGGCCTCGAAGGTCGAGAGGAACGAGGGGTCGTAGACGCTCGCCCAGTGACGTATGGCCCTGAGGACCCGCTCGTTTCGCCCATGAAGGGCGGGGTTGTGGCGTATCCTGTAGGAGTGGAGGCCCAAGGTGAGGTACCGGTAGAGAGACAGGTAGAGCCCGAGCCGGGGGTCGATCTCGCCGGTGTAGCCGCACTCCCTCACCACCTCTTCAGGGGTGCGATCTTCGAGGAAGATCGGGCCCTTTCTGTCCGGGGCCTTGCGCCTGAGGGCCGCCTCGTAGGCCTCTTTGAGGCGGATGAATCGCTCCCCGTCTCCCCCCGTCATGTCGGGATGCGTGAACTTGGAGAGGATGCGGTAGAGGGCCTTGAGTTCCGAGAGGGTGTATCGCCCGGTCGTGAGGACCTTGCGTATGAGCCTTTCCTCCTCTTCCCGGATCATATGGAGAGTCTAACGGGTTTCCCACGAAAGCGGAAGCGTCAGCCGAGTTGGGGGAGGTGGTGTATGCCCAGGGTCTCGCATATGGCCTTCACCGCACGCGAGGTGTTGAGGGTGTAGAGGTGTATGCCGGGGACCCGGTGGTCGAGGAGGTCGCGGATCTGTTCGGCGGCCCAGTGGACCCCCACGTGGAAGAAGCCCTCGTCGTCGGTCACCCTGGAGAGGGCCCTGAGGAGTCGTGCCGGATAGTGCATGCCTGCCGCGAGTTCGGCCATGCGCTCCATGTTCTTGCGCGTGGTGATGGGCATGATCCCGGCTATCACCGGCACTCTGATCCCCGCGAGTTCGCAACGTTCGCAGAAGTCGTAGTAGTCCCTGTTGTCGAAGAACAGCTGGGTGACGAGGAAGTCCACCCCGGCGTCCACCTTGTGTTTGAGGTGTTCCATCTCTTTGAGTCTGTTGGGCGTCTCGGGATGCCCCTCGGGGAAGGCGGCCGCGCCCACGCACATGTGGGGAAAGCGGGCCTTTATGAACCGTACGAGGTCGACGGCGTGGGGAAAGACGCCGAATGGATTCGGGTGATGTGCGAGCGAAGGGGGAATGTCACCCCGCAGGGCGAGGATGTTGTGGATCCCCTCACGGTCGTAGGCCTCGAGGATGCGGACGATCTCCTCCTCCGTGCTTCCGACGCAGGTGAGGTGGGCCACCACCTCCACTCCCAGTTCTTGGCGGATGCGCACCACGAGTTCGTGCGTCTTCTCCCGGCTGGAGCCGCCCGCCCCGTAGGTCACGCTCATGAAGTCCGGTTCGAGGAGGGCGAGCTCCCTCACCGTGGCGAACAGGCTCTCCCATCCCGAGGATGTTTTTGGGGGAAAGAACTCGAAGCTGAAGAGGGTTCGTCCTTGTCGAAACAGGTCTCTTACCATAGCGGCATCCCGCTCCTCTCTCCATGGTCGGCACGATCGGGTGTCCTAGCATAACGCATCTGGCGGCCTCATGTCATGCCCTCTGGAATTGCATATTTATGCATCGTCCCCCCTGTTTTTGCATGTATATTGACTCTTTTGGATAATTTTAGTTTATTTAGTGAGGCCCTTCGGCCGAAAACCCAGGGAAGGAGTCGTCGTATATGTTAGAGCTCAAGAAAGGTCTCGATATCCTCTCCGAGGTGGGTGGGGTGAAAACCCTCTCCGAGGCGGAGGCGGTCTTCAAGAAGAACCTCGATGCCCAGAACCTCGCGAAGCTCGAGAGGATAAAGAACGAAGAAGCCCGCCTCAAGATCGCCAATGCGATCGCCATGTGCGAGCCGGACTATGTCTTCATAGACACCGGGTCCGCGGAGGACGTGGATACCATCCGGAAGTGGTCGCTCGAGTGGGGAGAGGAGGAGCCGCTGGCCCTCCCGAGGCACACGGTGCACTTCGATCTCCCCCAGGACCAGGCACGTCTGGTGAAGCAGACCTTCTACATCGTGAACGAGGGTGAGAAGACGAGCGCCCTCGCCCGTTCCATCCCCCGACAGGAGGCCCTCGAGTACGTGCAGAAGTACATGAAGGGTATCATGAAGGGGATGACCATGATGATCGGGTTCTTCGACAGGGGCCCGGTCGGGGCACAGGCCGCCATTCCGGCCATCGAAATCTCGAGCTCGTCCTACGTCTTCCACTCGGCGGAGCTCCTCTACAGGAACTGCTACGAGCAGTTCGATGCAGAGGTGGCGCGGAAGGGGATCTTCTTCACCAATGTCCACTCGCAGGGACCCAACAGGCCTGAGGACGTTCCCAATGCGCGCATCTTCATGGACAGGAGCTGGTTCACGACCTTCTCCACGTTCTGTACGTATGCGGGGAACACCCTGCTCCTCAAGAAAGGCAACCACCGGTTCGCGGTGGACTACTCCACCTACTACAAGGTCGAGGAGGAGCTCTCCGAGCACATGTTCATCACCGGGGTGAAGGGGCCTGGCGGCAGGGTGACCTACTTCGCGGGTGCCGCGCCCTCCGGATGCGGCAAGACCACCACGGCCATGGCCGGTGACGAGTTCATCGGGGACGACCTCGCCCAGATGTGGATCGAGAAGGACGGGACGCTCCGCGCAGTGAACCCCGAGAAGGGAATCTTCGGCATCGTCGAGGACGTGAACTGGGAAGGTGATCCGCACCTCATGAAGGTCCTTCGGCATGAGGGGGCTGAGGTGATCTGGTCGAACGTGCTCATCGACGAGCACAAGAAGCCCTTCTGGACGGGGTGCGGGGAGGAGCTTCCCGAGCGCGGCCGCAACTTCCAGGGCGAGTGGTGGAAGGGGAAGACCGACGAGAACGGGAAGCCCATTCCGCCTTCACACCCGAATGCCCGCGTGACCCTCCTCTGTGAGGCCATCGAGAACCACAACACGAAACTCGCCGAGGATCCCGCCGGGGTTCCCGTCAAGGTGATCACCTACTCCGGCCGTGACAGCGACACCATGCCTCCCATCTGGGTCGCCCGCACGCCCGACGAGGGAGTGGTGATCGGGGCGTCCATCGTCTCGGCCGCCACGGCCACCGAGATCGGCGTGACCGGCGTGCGGAGACAGCCGTGGGCCAACGAGCCGTTCATCCCCGGGCCCCTCGGTGACTACATGGAGGCCCAGTTCCGCTTCTTCAACTCCAAGAAGTTCTCGGAGAAGGGAAGGCCGATCATCGCGGGACTCAACTACTTCCTCACCCACGAGGCGAGGGGCGGTAAGGGTAAGGGCCTCCTCGGTGAGAAGCGTGACGTGAAGGTATGGCTCGGTTGGCTCGAGCTCTTCGCCAACGGGGACGTGGAGGCCATCGAGACGCCCATAGGGTATATCCCGAAGTACGAGGACCTCAAGAAGCTCTTCAAGGAGAAGATCGACAAGGAATACCCCTACGAGCTCTACGAGATGCACTTCTCCCTCTACATCGACAACATCCTGGCCCGGATCAACCTCCAGCGGGAGGCGTACGGCAAGGATCAGGGTATCCCCAAGAGACTCTTCCAGGTGTACGACGAACAGGAGAAGGGGCTTCTCGCCCTCAAGGAGAAGTTCGGTCCTGTCGTGAAGCCCGAGCAGCTCGCTCAGGGCTGATTCCCTTCATGTGAAGGCAGGAGGACGTCGCCGGGCGACGTCCTCTCTTTTTTTGCACTCCCGTGGTATTCGGTGTATACTTGAACGTAGGAAGAGGATGTCAGAGGAGGCGCGCGTGGCCGATGGGAGAGAACGCCGGAGATTCCCCAGGGTGTCTCTCGAGTTGAAGGTGGGATACGAACTCGCACACTGGAAGGAAGACGACCCCGCCGCTGTGCACCATCCCGTCTACGTGCGGACGCGGGACGTCAGCCTGGGCGGGGTGGGGCTCGCGGACGTGATCCACATCGACAGACACGCGTTCCATCAGCTCCTCACCGGCAAGAGGAAGGTGCGGCTCGAGATACACCTCCCGGGACGGGAGGAGCCTCTCTACTGTTTCGCCCGCCTCGTCTGGGGCCACGAGCCCGAGGGCGACGTGGTGAGACGGGCGGGTTTCGCCTTCATCGACGTCTCTCCTCTCTTCTTCCACGAGCTTTCCTCTTTCATAGAGGCGCATCTCTCGGGAAAGGCTTCCCACGGGGAACGGCAGGGCTCCGGGGAGTGAGCGAGGGCGCTTGAAGAAAGAGGCCCGCAACGCGGGCCTCTTCTCGTGTGGTCTGTGTCCTGCGGGGATCAGCCGCCAGCCATCACCGGGACGACGGCGAGGAGCACGCCGGCCGCCACGGCGGAGCCTATCACCCCTGCCACGTTCGGCCCCATGGCGTGCATGAGGAGGAAGTTGTGCGGGTTCTCCTGCTGGCCCACCCTGTTGGCCACGCGGGCCGCCATGGGTACGGCGGAGACCCCGGCAGCCCCGATGAGGGGGTTGACGGGGTGCTTCTTTGAGAAGGCGTTCATGAGCTTGCCTAGGAGCACGCCGGCCGCGGTGCCGAGCGAGAAGGCCAATGCACCCAGGACGAGCACGCCCAGGGTCTCAAGGTTGAGGAACTTGTCGGCCTCCATCTTCGACCCCACGGCGAGGCCCAGCATGATGGTGACGATGTTGATGAGGGCGTTCTGCATGGTGTCCCAGAGCCGATTCACCACTCCGCACTCACGTGCGAGGTTGCCGAACATGAGGGCCCCGAGGAGCGGGGTGGCACTGGGCAGGAGGAGGATGCACAGGCCCAGCGTGGCGAGCGGGAACACGATGCGCTCGGTCTTGGTGACGTGGCGGAGCTGCTCCATCTTGATGCGGCGCTCCTCCTTGGTGGTGAGGAGCTTCATGATGGGCGGCTGGATGATGGGCACGAGGGCCATGTAGGAGTAGGCCGCCACGGCCACGGCTCCGAGGAGTTCGGGCTTGAGCCGGGAAGCCACGTAGATGGAGGTGGGCCCGTCGGCGCCTCCGATGATGCCGATGGCGCCTGCGGCATAGAGGTCGAAGTTGATACCCGGCACGTACTTGCCGAGTACGAGGGCCCCGAAGAGGGCGCCGAAGATCCCGAACTGGGCCGCGGCACCCAAGAGCAGGGTGCGGGGATTGGCGAGGAGCGGTCCGAAGTCGGTCATGGCCCCCACTCCCATGAAGATGATGAGGGGGAAGACCCCGCTCGTGACACCCGCGTCGTAGAAGAAGCCGATGAGCCCGGTCTTCACCTCTTCGAGGCGCATGAACCCTTCACCGATCACTCCGTGGAGTTCGGTGTGGGCCGCGATCTCAGCGAATGGAATGTTCGCCAGGATGGCGCCGAACCCGATGGGCACCAGGAGGAGGGGTTCGAACTCCTTCTTTATCGCGAGGTAGAGGAGGACGAGCCCCACGAGGATCATGAGGAAGTTCCCCCAGCCGCCCGGCTGGAGGAATCCGTAGAGACCGGTGGTCATCCACAGTTCTTTGAGTCCATCCCACAATGACATGGCGGCCTCCTACTCTATCTCTACGAGGACGTCGCCGGCCTTGACGTGATCGCCCTGTTTCACCAGGATGGCGGCCACGGTGCCCGCTTTGGGGGCGTAGATGGGGTTCTCCATCTTCATGGCCTCCAGGACGATGATCTCCTGACCGTCCTCCACATGATCTCCCTCCTGCACGGGGATCCGGAGCACCAGGCCCGGGAGGGGTGCGGTGACCTGAGCGCGCTCACCCGAGGGAGCACCGGAGGAGGCCGGAGCGTCCTCCGCCTCCTTCACCTCCACGGTGTAGGTCCTGCCGTTGACCACGGCCGTGGAACCGTCGACCTTCACCTTGTAGCTCTTCCCCCCGAGTGTCACGGCGTAGACCTTGGCTCCCGAGGCGGTCTTCTCCTCTTTTCCTTCCTTGCTCCGGTCGATCTTCCTCACGTTCACCTTGGCCTCGCCCTTGAGGAACATGACCCCCTTGTCCTTACACGTGGCGGCGATGAAGATGTTCTCCTCGGTGACGGGCAGCCCCGCCTCCTGGAGCATCTTCTTGGCGGCCTCGATCCCCTTGTTGGGGTCCCGGTCGTTGATGTCGACCACCTTTTCGGTGGTGGGTTCGAGGCCGAGCTGTTCCTGGGCGATCTTCACGATCTCCGGATCGGGCGGTACCGGGGTCTTACCGAAGTAACCGAGGACCATCTTCCCGTAGCCCTCGGCGATCTTCGTCCAGGGCCCGAAGAGGGTGTTGTTGAAGGCCTGCTGGAAGTAGAACTGGGAGACCGGTGTCACCGAGGTGGCGAACCCTCCCCTCCGGACCACCTCTTCCATGTTCTTTATGATGTCGGGATACTTGTCCATGAGGCCGTTGTCGCGGAGCATCTGGGTGTTGGCCGTGAGGGCCCCCCCGGGCATGGGGGAGAAGGGAATCCGGGGTTCCACGGCGAGGGCCTCGGGCGGCTTGAAGTAGTCGGCCATGCACTCCTTGAAGACCTCTTCGACCTCCATGATCTTGTAGGGATCGATCCCCAGATCGAACTCGGTACCCCGGAGTGCGTGCCACATGGTGAGCACGTCGGGCTGACAGGTGCCGCCGGAGACCGGGGCGAGGGAGAGGTCGATCTGGTCGGCTCCCGCCTCGAGGGCCGCCATGTACTGGGCGATGCTCACTCCTGCGGTCTCGTGGGAGTGGAACACGAGGTGTACGTCGTCACCCAGGAGTTTGCGCGCGCCCTTGATGGTCTCATGGACCTTCTTCGGCACCGAGGTGCCCGATGCGTCCTTGAAACAGACGGAATCGAAGGGGATGCCTGCGTCCAGGATCTGCCTGAGGGTGTCGATGTAGAACTCGGGTGTGTGGGCGCCCTCGCATCCCGGTGGAAGTTCCATCATGGTGACTACCACCTCATGACGCAGCCCCGCTTCGACGATGGCTCTTCCGGAGTCGATGAGGTTGTTCACGTCGTTGAGGGCGTCGAAGTTCCGGATGGTGCTCACACCGTACTTCTTGAAGAGCTTGGCGTGGAGCTTGATGACATCGCGCGGCTGGGAATCGAGCCCCACCACGTTCACGCCCCTCGCGAGGGTCTGGAGGTCCACATCGGGGCCTGCGACCTCGCGGAGGGTCTTCATCATCTGGAAGGCGTCCTCGTTGCAGTAGAAGTAGAGGGACTGGAAGCGAGCGCCTCCCCCTATCTCGAAGTGGGTGAGGCCGGCCTGTACCGCGGCCTCGAAGGCGGGGAGGAAGTCTTTGGTGAGCACACGCGCGCCGTACACGGACTGGAACCCGTCACGGAACGCGGTGATCATGAAGTGGACTCGTTTCTTCATGGCATGTCCTTTCTTTGAAAAGTATTAGTGTCGCGTATGATAGGTGACGGCCGCGATGGCCGCGGCGATCTCGGCGGACGCGTCCGCCTGTTGCGGCACCGGTTCCTCCTTCTCGGGGAAGAACCTGAGGATGATCTTCGAC
Source organism: Spirochaeta thermophila DSM 6192 (assembly GCF_000147075.1). Lineage (NCBI taxonomy): Bacteria > Pseudomonadati > Spirochaetota > Spirochaetia > Winmispirales > Winmispiraceae > Winmispira > Winmispira thermophila. Next base: position 2,369,964 of record NC_014484.1, on the reverse strand, counting down.
GAGAGGTTCATGATGATCACCAGGAGTGAAAGGAAGGCGAAGACCACCCCCATACCCAGGACCATGAGGATGAGGCCCTGTTCGAGGATATGATTCATAGACACTCCTTGTTGCTGGGGTCTTGAACGAAGTATAAAGATACGGAAAAAAGAGTGCAAGGCGGGCGGACGATATTCGGCCGTTGACCGATAAAACGAAATACGGTATGGTGGATGCAAGGGAGGATGCCATGACGTATGCCTTTCTCTTCCCCGGTCAGGGGGCCCAGTACTCCGGTATGGGGAGGGATCTGTACGAGGCGAGTCAGAACGTGAGAGACCTCTTCGCCCTCGCGGAGGATGTGACGGGGCGTGACCTCACCCGGCTCATCTTCGAGGGCTCGGAGGAGGAGTTGAAGCGCACCGACAACACCCAGATCGCCGTCACGCTGGTGAATCTGGCGGCGGCCGCCTATCTTAAGGAAAAGGGGATAGAGGCCTCGGTGTGTGCGGGGTTCAGCCTTGGGGAGTATGCCGCCCTGGTGGAGGCGGGTATCCTCACCCCGGAGCAGGTGTTTCCCATTGTGGTGAAGCGGGGGGAGTGCATGGAGCGGGCCTCCCGGGCCTGGGATGAGCGGGGAGGAAAGACCGGGATGAGCGCGATCCTGGGGCTCCCTCAGGGGAAGGTGGAGGAGGTGCTCGAGGGAGCGGGGATCCCCGATGTGTACATCGCGAACTACAACAGTCCGGTACAGGTGGTGCTCTCGGGGACCGAGGAGGGGCTCACAAAGGCCGAGGAGGTCTGCAAGGCCGCAGGGGCACGTCGGGCGGTGCGGCTCAGAGTGTCGGGGCCGTTTCACTCTCCGCTTCTCAAGGAGGCCCAGGAGGAGTTTGCCGACTTCCTCGCCGGGTACTCGTTTGCAGATCCCGTGAAAAAGGTGTATTCTAACGTCACGGCGCGGCCGCTCACCTCGGGCGAGGAGGCGAAGCGGATGGCGGTCGCACAGATCACGAGCCCCGTGCGGTGGACAGAGGAAGAGCAGGCCCTTCTCGAGGAAGGGGTGCAGCGGGCCCTCGAGGTAGGACCTGGCACGGTGCTCTGCGGCCTCTGGAAGGCCCTCTCGGCGGAGGTGCCCTGCCTTCCGGCGGGTACCCGTGAACAGATAGAGAAAATCACAGGATAAAGGAGTGTGGTATGCTTTTGAAGGACAAGAAGGCTCTCGTGACCGGAGGCTCCAGGGGTATCGGGGCCCGGATCGTGCGCCTCTTTCTCCAGGAGGGGGCATCGGTGTGGTTCGTGGACCTCAATCCCAGCGAGCATATGGAGGAGTTCCAGTCCCTCGCCGCTGAACGGGGGACCACGGTGGCCTACAGACAGTGCAACGTGGCCGACGAGGAACAGGTGGACAAGGTGGTGGGGGAGATCCTGACCGAGAGCGGCGGGATCGATGTGTTGGTGAACAACGCTGGCATCACGAGGGACGGGCTCATCTTCCGCATGTCGATCGATGACTGGGAGAGCGTGCTCAGGGTGAACCTCACGAGCGCGTTCCTCTTCTCTCGCAGGATCGCCCATGCCATGGCCCGACAGCGGGAGGGGTCCATCATCAACATCTCCTCCATCGTGGGTGTGCACGGAAATGCGGGACAGTGCAACTACTCCGCCTCCAAGGCGGGGCTCCTCGGTCTCACCAAGAGTCTGGCCCAGGAGGTGGCGAGCCGCAACGTGCGGGTGAACGCCATCGCACCCGGGTTCATCGATACCCCCATGACCCAGAAGCTCCCGGACAAGGTGAAGGATGCCCTTCTCTCCCGTATCCCCATGGGACGGCTGGGACAGCCCGAGGAAGTGGCGAAGATCTGTCTCTTTCTCGCCTCAGATCTCGCCTCGTATGTGACCGGCCAGGTGATCGGCGTGGACGGCGGGATGGGGATGTGAGACCATGAAGGAGGACCGGATGAAGAAACGCGTGGTCATCACCGGGATGGGGGCGGTGACGTCCCTCGGACACTCGGTGCCCCAGTTGTGGGAGGCGGTGAAGCGTGGCGAGTGCGGGATCGACAGGATCACCCACTTCGATACGACCGAGTACGCGTGTAGGATCGCCGCTGAGGTGAAGGACTTCGATGCCCGGGCGGTGATAGGGAAAGAGGCGCGGAAGATGGATCCCTTCTCCCAGTTCGCCGTGGCTTCGGCCATCGAGGCGATGAGGGACGCAGGGCTTGCTGACGGTGGGGTGGATCCTGAACGGCTCGGGGTGGTGATCGGGAACGGGATCGGAGGGTTCGAGACACTCGAGGACTCGTTCCGTACGCTCTTCGAGAAGGGGCCTTCACGGGTGGCGCCTCTCACCATCCCCAAGATCATCGGGAACATCGCCCCGGGGAATATCGCGATGTACTTCAACGCCCAGGGGCCGTGCTACACGATCACCACGGCCTGCTCCTCCGGTACCGACGCCATAGGGGAGGGCCTCCGGCTCATCCGTGAGGACGAGGCGGACGTGGTGATCGTGGGGGGGACCGAGGCGGCCATCACGCCGCTCGGGATTGCAGGGTTCATCGTGATCCAGGCCCTCAGTACGAAGTACAATGATAGCCCGAAGAAGGCCTCGAGGCCCTTCGACAAGCATCGTGACGGGTTCGTGATGGGTGAGGGGGCCGGGGTGCTCATCCTCGAGAGCCTGGAGCACGCGAAGGCCCGCGGTGCGCGGATCCATGCCGAGCTCGCAGGGTACGGCATGACGTGCGATGCCTACCACCTCACGGCGCCGCATCCCGAGGGGAGGGGGGCGGTGAGGGCCATCCAGCGGGCGCTCAGGGATGCCGGGCTCTCACCGGAGGATATCGACTACGTGAATGCCCACGGGACCTCGACCCCGCTCAACGATCCCATCGAGACTAGGGCGATCAAGCAGGCCTTTGGCGATCATGCGTACAAGCTCAAGGTCTCGTCGACCAAGTCCATGACGGGCCACTGTATCGGCGCCGCAGGGGCGATCGAGGCCATCCTCTCCACCATGGCCATCGTGGATCAGTTCTTCCCTCCCACCATCAACCAGGAGGAGCCGGATCCGGAGTGCGACTTGGACTATGTGCCCAACGAGGGGAAGAAGGGGAGGATACGGGCCGCCATCTCGGAGACCTTCGGTTTTGGAGGGCACAACGGGGTGGTGGTGATCAAGGAGTACCGGGAGTAGTCCATAGGAGTGAAGAAGAGGTGAGGCGCTGTGGGACCCCCACAGCGCCTTTTCATGAGGGGAGGGTCCCCCTCTCCTTGAACTCGGGGAAGTGGTATTCGATACGGCCCGAGTCGGTGATCTCCATGCTCGCATAGCCCTTGGAGGCGAGCTGCTCCAGCATCTTCTCCGCCTCTTTGAGCGTGAGTTCTGTCTCCACCGCGAGGATGGTCGGGGTGAGCACCCCCCCGTGTCTCCTCGCGACGAGGAGGATCTCCTTCTCCCTGTCGCCGGATGGTCTGCGGCGCGTCTTCCGGGCGAGCCGAGTGAAGAGTTTCCGCAGTCCGTGGAGGAGGGGGATGATGCCGGCGAATACGAGCGGGAAGACGAAGAATACGATGTTGGTGGTGCTCCAGAGTACGCCGAATACCAGGATCATCGAGAGGCCCGAGATGATTCCTTCCTCGTGATACCGATCGTGTCTTTCGGGATGGTCGTCTTCGTCCCACCTGCGCCTGTGCGGCATGTGTCCTCCTCCGGGTCTCTCTACACACTATACGAAAAAAGCGCGGACTTGTCATCTCCGTGTTTTGTGCGCACAATGGTGGTATGTCCAGGGTGTATCTCGTAGAGGACAACGCGGCGATCAGGGAGGCGGTCTCGCTCTACCTTCGAGTGGAGGGGTTCGAGGTGGTGGAGTTCGATGGGGTGAGGGGGGTGGTGGAGAGCATGAGGCTTCAGCGTCCGGACGTGTGTATCATCGACGTGATGCTCCCGGACGGCGACGGGTTCTCGCTCGCGCGGAGGATACGGGAGCGGGACGGGAAGGTGGGTCTCGTCTTTCTCACTGCGCGGGAGGCTGAGAGCGACAGGATCCTCGGCTTCGAGCTGGGGGCCGACGACTACGTGGTGAAGCCGTTCTCTCCTCGGGAGCTGGTCTTGAGGGTGAAGGCCTTGATGCGGCGTATGGGTGAGGGAGGGGGGCGGGAGGAGGCGGGCGAGGTGGAGTGGGAGGGGCGGCGACTCCGGGTGGATGGCGAGCTGCCCGTGGCGGTGGTGGAGGGGCGCGAGGTGCGGCTCACCCCCGCCGAGTGGCGTATCCTGAGGCTCCTCGCCTCCTCGCCGGGACGGGTCTTCACGAGGGAGCAGATCCTGGGGGAGGCCCTGGACTATCTCTACGAAGGCTCGGCCCGCACGGTGGACACGCACATCAAGAACCTCAGGGCCAAGCTGGGGAGCTCCGATTGGATCGAGACGGTGCGGGGGATCGGGTACAGGATGATGGGGGTGCGGGTATGAGGACGCTCATGGGGAGGATCCTCCTCGCCTTCGGGGTGGGGTTCGGGGTCTTCGTGTTCCTCTTCTCCGTGGCGGTGGGGGTGTCGGCCAGGGCGTCCCTGGGCGCCCTGGAGCGAACGAGGGAGGCGCGGATTAGGGGGGAGGTGGTGGATGCCCTCGAGGAGGTGGCGGCGGAGGGGCGGTTCGGACGGGCCGAGGTGATGCGGGTCTTGAGGCCGTACGCGCCGTTCCTCCAGGTGGTGGTGGTGCTCGACAGGGAGCGGCGGCCCGTGGCGGCCTGGATGAGGGGGGAGCCGGGGATGGGGATGCGGGGGATGATGGGGTCGGGGGGCGTGGGGGATGTTCCGGGGGAGGTGTGGGAGGGGCTGCGGTGGGATTCGGTGAGGGTGGATGGCCGGGTGGAGGGGTACGTGGGGCTCCGGGTGGCAGGGTTCGGTGCGTCCGAGGAGGAGGGTGCGCTCACGAGGGGGTTTCTCGTGCCGTTCGTCACCGGGGGGGTGGTGGCGTTGATCGGTTCGGGGGGGGTGCTCCTCCTCCTCGTGCGCGACTTCGCCCGTACGGCTCGGCGTATGGCCGAGGGGTTGGTGCGGCTCGCGAGGGGGGAGCGGGGGGTGGTGTTCCCGGATGCCTCGATCGAGGAGCTTTCGGCCATAGGGAGGGCGGCGGTCTCCCTCCAGGAACAGCTCCTCAGGGAAGAGCGGCTGAGGGCCCAGTGGTCACAGGATGTGGCGCACGACCTCCGTACCCCGATCGCGGCCTTGCGGGCCCAGCTGGAGGGGATGAGGGATGGGGTGTTGCAGGTCTCCGGGGAGCGTGTTTCGCTGGTGCTGGATGAGCTGGCGCGGATCGAGGCCCTCATCGAGGACCTCGCGCTCCTTACTCGGGTGGAGGATCCTGCGCGGAGGGGGCTGCGGGAAGAGGTGGCGTTGGGGCGTGTGGCGGCGGAGGTGGTGGAGCGGCTCCGGATGCTGGGGGAAGGGAGGGAGGTGGAGGTCTCGGTGGAGGATGAGGGGGTGGTGCTCGGTGAGGGGGATCTCCTGGTACGGATGGTGGAGAACCTGGTGCGCAACGGCTTCCAGCACGCGTCGGGGGAGGGGCCGGTGCGGGTGCGGGTGGAGAGGGCTGGGGCGGAGGTGGTGCTCCAGGTCGAGAATCCCGGCCGGATCGGAGAGGAGGAGCTCCCGTTGGTGTTCGAGCGCCTCTACAGGGGGGAGCGTGGGAGACACAGCAGGGGGAGTGGGCTGGGGTTGGCGATCGTGCGGGCGGTGGTGGAGGGGCATGGGGGGCGGGTCGAGGCGGCGAGTGCGGAGGGATGGGTGCGGTTCACGGTACGACTTCCCGCCTCATCGTGATTCTTCATAGATCCCCTGTGGTTTCTTCACAGAATCTCCATACAGATCGGGTAGATTCTCATACGTACCGTACGTGGTACGGAATGAGATCAACACTGTAAGGAGTGGTGTGATGAAACGAAGAATGATGATCGTGGCGGGTGTCCTCCTCAGTGCCTCGGCCCTCCTCATGGCCGCCCCCGGCAGACCGGGTATGCCGTACGGCGTTTCTCCGCAGAATGATGAAGCGGTGGCTCGGCCCCAAAGGGGATACGGGAGAGGTCCGGGCGCATTCTCTTTCTTGCAACAGGTACCCCCCTCCTCGCTCTCGACGCAGGAGAGGGAGGATCTCCTCTCGCTCCTCGAATACGAGAAGGCGATGAGGGATCTCACGGACCTCTATGCACAGAAGTTCCCCCAGAGCCTCTTCGCCTTCCAGGCCGAACGGCAAGGTGACGGTTCCCTCTTCGACTTCTTCCTCGATCGTTACGGGATCGAGAATACCCTCGAGGGGAAACCTGCAGGCTCATACTCCTCCTCCGAGGTGACCAGGCTCTACAGGGAAGCGGAGAAGGTCGACTCTGTGGCGGAGGCGGTGCAGGCCATGAACGCGTTCACGGAGCGGATGCTCGTCCAGGTGAGGGAAGGGCGTGAGCACTCGGACAACGAGGACCTCGATCTCGCCTACCTCTGGCTCGAGCAGGCGCTCGCACGTCGACTCGCCGCAGGGGTGAGGCAGCTCTCCCTGGTGGGTATCACCTACAAGCCCAGGTATCTCTCCCAGGAGGACTACGAGGACCTCCTCCTGGGGAGAGGATGGATGGGGGGACATGGTCCCGGCATGATGGGGGGACCCGGCAGGGGAGGGGCAGGACCCCGGTGGTGAAGAGACAGACTCACGAAGCGGCGCCCAAAAGGCGCCGCTTCTTCATGAAGAAGGTGTCGCCGGGTTTCCCTCGAGTCCGATCGAAGCCGCCACAGGCTTCATGCCTTCGATGGTCTCCGCGATGAGTTCGGAGAGTTCCATCCCCAGCATCCGGGCCCCTTCCTCGATGAGTCCCCTGTCCACCCCGGCCGAGAAGCTCTTCTCCTTCCACTTCTTCTTCACCGATTTCGGGGTGAGGTCGAGGATGGAGCGGGAGGGCCTCACGAGGGCGGTGGCGGCGATGAGTCCCGTGAGTTCGTCCACCGTGAAGAGCACCTTCTCCATGGGGTGCACGGGTTCCACGTCGGTCACCCTCTTCCAGCCGTGGCTGAGGATCGCGCGGATGTAGTCTTCCGGCCACCCCGCTTCACGGAGGATGATCGGGGTCACCTCACAGTGACGATCCGGATGCCTTTCGTAATCCAGGTCATGGACGAGACCGATGATGTACCACTTGTCCGGAGGTTCACCCATCTTCTTCGCGAAGTGCTCCATCACCGCAGCGACCGCGAGGCAGTGCCGCCTGAGGTTCTCCGATTCGATGTGGGCGGTGAGGAGGCCCCACGCCTCGTCCCTCGTGGGTATGTGGCTCATAACACCTCCTTGGCGGTGAGGATGTCCATGAACATGGGGCGGGAGACGTAGTTGCTCTCGTGGAAGAGTCTGCCCCTGTGATAGTAGCGGAGGTAGGGTATGAGGTGGTTCCCCCAGGTCGTTTCCTTGAACGTGAGGAAGGGGGCGAAGAGAGGGCTTCGGTTGTACTCCACCCAGAAGACCGAAAGGTCTCCCCTCTCTTCGGCGAGGGGGAGGAGCCATTCGGCCATGTGGGTCCATTGCGGACACCAGTCCTGGGTGAACAGGGCCACCACCAGAGGGCTTCGTTCCCGTACCTCCAGGGGGAGCTCACCCTCTCTCATGGTGAGATCCAGGATGGTATCGGTGATGCGAGCGTGCATGGACCAACGATACCAGGTTACAAGGCGAAAGGGAATACCTGACAGGGGAAACGGGACATGCTAGGATGTGGTGTGTGCGTGAGGCTCTCGTTGACGATGGAGCGGGATGCGGTGGAGGAAGCCCTGGGGACGTCCCTCCCGGAGGGATTTCCCTCGGGCTTCTCTCACGTGTGTGCCTATACGCGCCCCAAGGTGGGAGTGTTGTTCCACCGGCGAAGGTCCGTGCTGCCGGGAGTCGCCCGGTGGGGGCTCGTGATCCTGCAGGGAGCCGGGCGCGAAACCGTGGTGCCGAACGCGCGGTGGGAAACCCTCTCTGAGAGACCCCTCTTCAGGCGGCTCCTGGAGAGGGGGGAACGCTGCGTCCTGGTGGTGGATGGGTTCTACGAGACCCTCCGGCGGTACGGCGTGGTCTATCCGCTCTATTGCCGTAAGCGGGCGGGTGGTCTCTTCTTCCTCGCGGGCCTGCTGGATGTGGGGGAGGGACGCGGGAAGGCGTCGAGATGTGTGGTGCTCACCCGATCCCCGCGGAGGGGGGAGCGTGGCCTTTTCCCGTGGCCGAGGGTGCCTTGCATCCTGGAGCAGGGGGAACTCGGTTCCTGGATCATGGAGGGGCGCCTCACATCCGAGGGACCCTTCCTCGATGAGTATGAAGTGTATCCCGTACGCGATCACATATTGAAGGACCCCTCCTATCGGGGAGCCGATGCGACGACTCCTTTCCGGTACAGCGGGCTTGAGTCACCCGATCTTTTTGACGAAAAAAGGAGTTGAAGGCCGGAAGGTTTTGTTCAATGATATAAAAAGAGCGGGACAGTGAAAAAGGTGGTGGTGCTTTCCGTCCATTCTCCCCTTGGAAGGACCGGGGAGGAGATCTTCGAAGAACACATGCTCTATTCACTGAGGGACTGGGGATACGAGGTGAGGGTGCTGAGGTTGGGGCAGGTGCCGGGTGCGTGGAGGAGTCTCGTTGCGGGTTTCGTGGAGGCCCTCGCAGGGAGGATCGAGCGGATCCTCTCTCTCCTTCGTCCCGAAGTAGTGATCATCCAGGAGCCCCTCCTGCCCCTCTTCTGGTCCGGTGCGTCCAGGACCCTCTGGAGACGGTACCGGGCCTGCGGGATCCTCTCGAGGCTCGACTTCTCTCCCGAGGGAAGTTTGCTCCACCAGGAAGTGCTCGCCCGGCTCAAGGTTTCCGCGGCGACCGCTTTGAGTGGGCTCGTCTGTGCCCATCCCCGCATCGTGGAGCGCGTCGAGGAGCGCTGTGGGACGAAGTGCCGGGTGGAGCTCATCCCTCCTGGGTTCGACCGTCTCCACGGGAGGATGACCGAACTCGATGTGAAGCGGAAGGCCTTTTCCGACACCTTCGAGATACTCTGGGTCGGTAACGTGGTTCCCCACAAGGGTCTCGATGTCCTCCTCGACGCCCTCTTCCATCTCTCGCAGCAGGGGGTGAGAGGGTGGCACTGTACCATCGTGGGGTCCCTCGCGGTGGATCCCTCCTATGTCCTTCGTATCCAAGAGGAGATCTCGGCCATGGGCCTTTCGAGGCGCGTGGACCTGGTGGGGAGGGTGGACGATCTCTCGCTCATGGACCATTTCGAGAGGGCGCATACAGTCGTCCTCATGAGCAACCGGCCGGAGATGGGCCTGGTATGTGGAGAGGGCCTCGGATGGGGGGTGGTGCCTGTGGGGAGCTCCCTCCTGGGGCTCCGGGAGTGGCTTCCCGATGATGTCGGAGTGTGGTTGAAACCCTCCGATGCGAGGGGACTGTACGAGGTCCTTTCTTCCTGGATCAAGAGGAGATCGGGATTCCTCGATTACTCGCTTCGGGCCTACGAAACAGCTTCCTCGCTCCCCTCGTGGCGGAAGAGTATGGATCGTCTCCGTTCCTTCCTGGGCGTCGTGGGACGCACTTCCCAATAGAGAAACCCTGCGGTATAGTATCCGCATGGCACACACGGTGGGTGAGGTCTCGAAGTATCTCGAAGAACTTCTGGAGATAGGGAAGTACTCCTCCTTCGATGCATCGCTCAACGGTCTCCAGGTGGGTGATGCCGCGAGGCCGGTTTCCCGTATCGCCTATGCCGTGGATGCCTGTCAAGAGGCGGCGAGGCGGGCCCATGAGGCGGGAGCAGACCTCCTCGTGGTCCACCACGGTCTCTTCTGGGGAGACCCCGTCCCGCTGGTGGGGCCGAGATACAGGATGCTCTCGCTTCTGGTGGAATCCTCCCTCTCTCTCTTCGCGGCGCACCTCCCCCTGGATGCCCACCCCGAGGTGGGGAACAACGCGCGTCTCGCCGCACTCCTGGGTCTTTCGGAGACACGTCCTTTCGGGTGGTATCGCGGTGTCCCTCTCGGGGTGTGGGGGACCCTGGAACATCCGGTTTCTGTACACGATCTCCTCGGGCGGTTCCCCGGGGTGAACGAGGCGGTGACCTTGCTCCCCTTCGGTCCCGAGGAGATCCGGACGGTGGGGGTGGTCTCGGGATCGGCCTCTTCCGTGGTGGAGGAAGCCGTGAGCCTCGGGCTGGATGCGTTCATCACAGGAGAGGTGCACCATTCGGCTTACTATCCGGCGCAGGAGGGGGGCGTCACTGTGGCGGGCATAGGGCACTATCGCTCGGAGACGGTGGGACCCCTCGCCCTCAAGGAGCGGGTCGAGAGGGACCTGGGAATCGAGGGGTTCTTCATAGATCTTCCCACGGGACTTTGAGTGCAGGAGGAACCATGAAGCGGACGTTCACGCGATACCTTCCCTTCACGCTCACGGTGCTGATCGCCGCACTCGACCAGTTCACGAAGTATCTGGTGGTCACACGGATACCCTATCACAGGGTGGGCTGGTCGTTCGGCGGCGATCTCGTCCGTATCATCCACACCACGAACAAGGCCGGAGCCTTCAGTCTGGGGCGGACCCTTCCCGAGCCCGTGAGGATCTTCCTCTTCCTTTTCGTCCCCGTGGTCTTGCTGGTGGGGATCCTGGTCTATTTCTTCCGGTCGGACGAGCTTTCCTCGCTCCAGCGATGGGCCCTTGCGGGTATCTTGGGGGGGGGTGTGGGCACCCTCATCGACCGCTTCTTCAGGGATGCGGGGGTCGTGGATTTCATAGACGTGAAGTTCTTCGGCATCTTCGGCCTGGAGCGGTGGCCCACGTTCAATATCGCCGACGCCTCGATCGTGGTGTGCTCCCTCATCCTCCTGGTCTCTTTCTTCATCGAGATGCGAAAAGATTCAAAGGAGCGAGATCATGAACAAGAAGCTTAACACGGTACTCTTCATCCTGGGAGCCACGGTGGTGAACCTGGCGATCATGCTCATCCTCGTGTTCGTCCTCCTCTTCCTCTACGGGAGGTTTCTCGCCCCTGTGGTGTCCCCCGAGGTCTCTGCCTACATGATCCTCTTCATCTTCCTTCTCGCCCTCGTGGGCACGTACGTGATCTACCACCGTCTCGTGGTGTGGGTGAGTAAGAAGATAGATTTCGAGGCCTATTTCTCCCCTCTCTTTCAGAGAAAGAGGTAGGTTCAGTAGCCGTCTGAGAGGGATCTGTTGATGTCCTTCTTGTAGAGCTCGGCGTACACGAAGCCGCGGGTCTTGAGTTTGTCCTTGATCTCCTGTGGGAAGGGCATATAGCGCCAGAAGATGTCCCTCACCTCCCGGGCGAGCTTCTGCGTCCCCTCGCTCTCCTTGGTGATCCAGAGGATGTAGTCCTCGATGAACTGTTCCTTCACGTCCCCCTTCATCTTGTGGTCCGTGAAGTACTGGTAGTACCACCCCGTGAGTCCTTCTTCCATCCAGTAGTGCTGTGCCTTCTCTTTCGCCACCTGCCACCTGAGATCGCCCACAGCGGCGATCACCGCGGTCCTGAGGTCCTTCGGGTACATGGGGATGGCGATCCGCCCCCTGCTCGTTCCCCTGTTGTACTTTTCGAAGGGTTCCCAGCAGATGCCCCGTTCGCCATAGGAGGGTATGAGTATCACGTGGGGCACGATCCTGTGGACCTGCTGCCGGTAGGTCCGTTCGAAGGCCCCCGGATCGAGGTATTCTATCTCGGCGAGGATCTGGAGGACTCGTTCCCTTATGCCGACCTCCTCGATTCTGGGTCGTATGTAGTGCCGCATGGCGAGCGGAAAGTGGTTTCCCTGTCTCCCTACGCAGAGCTTGGCCATCTGCCTGACGGCGCTCATCTCCTGCCGTATGACATCGGCGTCCACCTCTTCCTCTTCCATCCCCGCGTCACGGGCCTTTTCCATGTGGGCGGTGATGCGCTTGAGCTCGGCGTATTCCCGTGCGAGTTCCTTGTCGAGCTGTGAGATGCGGCGGAGCGTATTGAGGGCCTCGGTGTAGGCGCCTTTCTGCGCCTCGGTGAAGGGAAAGAGCGCGTTCTGATTGGAGGGGTCCCGCCCGTGGGCGCACATCACCCTGAGCTGCTCCTGGAGGGCCTGTTCCTGGGCCTCGAGCTCGAAGGATTTGTTCATGATGACCATCTTCTGGGCCTCGAGCTTGCCCTGGAGCTCCCCCAGGATGTTCTTCTTCCGCTCTGTCTGACGCTTCTTCGCAGTGAGGGTCTCGTCCTGGGCCGAAGGAGCGATCTCGCCGATGCCGATCTTGTAGAGCCACTCGTCCACGTAGTGGACGGGTTCCCCGGTGGTGTTGTCGAGGATGACCCGGGAGAACATCTCGCGCTGTTCCTCGCTGAGGAGGGTGGGGAGCAGGATGCCGAACCTGAGGAAGAGGCGCTTGGGGAGCGGGAGATCCCGTCTGGTGATCTTGGGGGCGATGGACGATGCCACTTCCCAGGAAGCGGTGATAATGCGGTTGCGGTAGATCGATCGCTCCTGTGGATCCTCTGTATTCAGGAAGGCGGCGAGACTCTGGTGGAGTCGTTTCGCCCCCTCCCCTTCACCGGAGAGGACCTTCTGGTAGTACTGAGGATCCTTGAAGAAGGGCTTCGGAGCCTCCACGAGCTCCTTGGGGATGGTGAACCCCCGTTTGCCGGGAGCCGGCCCTCCCCCTTGTCCGAAGAGTTCGTCGAAACCGGGAGGTTGTTGCGAATCAGGAAGGGGAACGTTCGTATCCGCCGCCATCACATCATCCTGGAGAGGTGGGGACAAAAAAATGGAGGTGACGGGAGTTGAACCCGTGACCTCTTGAATGCCATTCAAGCGCTCTAGCCAACTGAGCTACACCCCCATTTGTACGTACAGAGTACGTACAAATGGGGGGTTTGTCAAGAGCAGGAAATGATGGGCACTGTCAAGGAGGAGTGTTGAAATTGAGCTGGAGCTGATAAGGGGTGCGTCTCCCACACTGCGAGTGTATCTGCATGCCCACCACGTAGAGGCCTACCACCTCATCCGCATGGGCACGGCTCATATACCCAGGATACCGTCGAAGAAATGTCCTCATGTGCCGAAAGAGATTCTCCACAAGGGCGTTCGTCCTCACCTTCTCCTTCCACTCATAGGGCAGTTCCAGATAGGAGAACAGTCGGTCCTTCCGCCACAGGAGTGCAGCCGTCATCCGCGGCGCACGGGCTCCCCACTCCTTCCAGAACCCCTCAAGGGCCTTCTCCGCCTCCTCCTTCTCTCGTGCCGCCAAAAGCTTCCGGTAGGCGTCCCGAAATGCCCGCCGCCTCTCCTGTACGTGCCTCTTCTCCTTACCTCTCAGTTCATTGAGGAGCGTCCGCTCAAGGTGCCAGAGGCATACCTGCTTCTTCGCCTCAGGATACACCGTCTCCACGGCCTGCCAGATCCCCTCAGCCTCATCGGCCACCACCAGCTCCACCTCATAAAGCCCCCGCTCATAGAGCCTGGTAAGCAGTCGCTCGTAGCTCGCTCGGTCCTCCCGCTCCGCAACGACCCAGTCGAGGAGCTCATGAGACCCGTCCTCCTTCACCCCCACGGCACTCAAGATCACCAGCCCCTTCCTCCCTTTTCCCCTCAGCTTTCCCCACACCCCATCCAGCACGAGCGCCTTCACCCCACTAAGCGGCCGCCTCCGCCACCGCTCCTTCTCCTCACGAAGACGCTTTATGATCCGTAAGATCGTCTGCGGGTGGGCCTCGCCTATCCCTCACTCCCGTAACAGGATGGCATATCTCCGCGCGCTCATCCCTCCCACATACCCAAGGAGGAGCTGCTCGGTGAGGGCCACGAGCCTCTGCTCGGAGGTCACCAACTTCACCTCCTTCCCCCCGCCGGTGCGGATCCGGGGCACGCGTACCTCCTCGATCGGCCCCCATGGGGTCTGCACCCTCTTCCACTTCCTGTAGCCGTACCGGTAGTACGGTGCCTCCCCGGCCTCCTCTCGTGCATATCGCGGTCGCCCTACTGCCTCCTCTCTCAGTGCCTCAAGGAGGTGCTCCAGGTACGTCTTGTAGGTGTGGCGTACCTCCTCCCGGAGCTGGGCCTCTACTTGCTTCATGAGGCCAGAGAGGGTATACTGTGTCTCAGTCAGTGCGCGTGTCTTGCCGCGCTTCATGGGGTATCTCCTCCTTGAAATAAAGGATTAGTGTGGTGGGAGATACCCCTTATCTTTTTTCCCCGCGTTTTTCAACACTCGATGTTACAGGCCCATAAGATGTCACCTTTATCCCCAGGGAGGGAGACGTGGATATCATCTACGAGGATGCACACATCATCGCGGTGAACAAGACCGGAGAGGAGCTCGTCCAGCAGAACAGCGTGATGGAAGGGACGCTCCAGGAGTCCCTCCTCGAGCACCTGCGGATGAGAGACGGAGCCGAGGCCCCTCCGAGGCTCCACCTCGTGAACCGCCTGGATCGTCCCACGAGTGGAATCGTGCTCTTCGCCAGGCACAGGAAGGCGGCGGGGAAGTTCTCCCACCTGTTCCGGAGACGAGGTGTCTACAAGCTCTATTGGGCGGTCCTCGATGCCCCTCCTCCTCTTCCGAGCGACACGGTGGAGCACTACATCGTGGAGAATCGGAGGATCAACAAGTCCTTCGCCTTTGCGGAGAAGAAGGAGGGGAGCGAGTACGCACGCCTCTCCTACCAGGTGATCGGTTCAGGGGATCGCTACTTCTTCGTAGTGGTGCGTCTCCATACCGGACGGCATCACCAGATACGGGCCCAGTTCTCGGCCCTCGGGTGTCATATAAAGGGGGACATAAAGTACGGGGCGAAGCGCACCAACCGGGGAGGAGGCATCCATCTCCATGCGAGGCTCCTCGCCTTTATCCACCCCTTCACTGGGGAACGGGTGGTGATCACGGCGGATCCTCCCGCCGATTCCCTCTGGGAGGAATTCGCCCGTCAGGATGCACACTTTCGTCGCGAGTACCGCTACGCCTTCTGGGACGAGGTGGACTGGGTGAGCGACCTCCTTCACCCTCCCTCCGCGGGGGTGCTCTCAGGTTAGGGGGGTGGAGGGGAGTTCCACTTCCCTGTCGAGCCAGTTCTGGACGAAGTGGAGGAAACTCTCGCTGTCCCGGGGCCTGCTGAAGAGGAAGCCCTGGATCGTGGTACAGCCTTCTTCGAGGAGGAACTCGCACTGTGCCTCTGTCTCCACCCCTTCCGCGATCACTCCCAATGAGAGTTCTCTCGCGAGGGTGATGACGGAGCGGACGATAGCCTTGTCGTATGCGTTCTCCGGGGTGTCCTTGAAGAAGGTCCTGTCGAGCTTGAGATACGATATGGGGAACGACTTGAGGTAGTTGAGGGAGGAGTACCCTGTTCCGAAGTCGTCGAGGGCGAACTTGATCCCGTACTCCCGGATCCTCTGCATCTTCTTGATGGATTCCATGGGATCCTGCATCACCACGTTCTCGGTGAGCTCAAGCATAAGGTGGGAGGTGTCTATCTCCCTGCTCTCCAGTACCTTTGCGATGGACTCCTCAAGGTTAGTGTTGGCGAACTGGACCGGAGAGATATTGATGGAGATGAGCGGCTTCCTGGATCCGAGGATTTCCCATTCCCGCAAGGTATCCGCCGCGGTGTAGAGGACCCAGGTGCCCAGAAGCATGATGACACCGGTTTCCTCGGCCACGGGGATGAACTTGTTCGGGAGGAGCAGTCCTTTGGTCGGATGATGCCAGCGGATGAGGGCCTCTGCGTCGATCCTGGTGATCCTCCACCGCTTCTCCCCTGTGGGCTCGAGGGTGAGAATGGGTTGGAAGAAGAGGTCGAACTGTTTCTTTATCTCGAGTATGGCCTGGGCCTCGAGTGATTTGATGAGGAACTGCTGGAGGTCCATGCGTTCCACCACCCGTTCGCGGAGCTCGTCCTTGAAGATCTCGAAGGAGGTGTTCTGCTCCATGGCATATTCCATGGCGATGTCCGCATTGTGGAGGAGGGTGTGTTTGTTGAAGCCGTGATCCGGGTAGAGGGCGATCCCGATGTAGCTCCCTATCGATATGTGGTATCCGGAGAAGATGTGGGGGCGCTTCACGGTCTGCGAGATCTCCCTCGCGAGGCTGATGATCTCCTCCTCTGTGGTGAGGGTGGTGGCCACTACGATGAACTCGTCCTCACGAGTATGGTAGAGGTGGTTCTCTGTCCCCACGAGTTGGGCGATCCTCATGCCCGTCTGGTAGAGTATCCACTCCGTCATGGTGGGTTTGAGCGTCTTCGAGAGCATGTTGTACGAGCGGTCGAGCTTCACGATGAAGAGGGCCACCTGGTGCTCCTCCTGGGATTTCCGGAGGATGAAGGGGAGATCCTGGCTCATTCTGTAGTGATTAGGGAGTCCGGTGACGGGGTGGATGGAGAGTTTGTACTCCGCGATCTCCTTGGCCCGTTTGTGTTTCTCCAGGAGATCTTTGAGCTTCTTGTTCTGGGCGATGAGATAGGCGAGCTTGCTCTGGAGGATACGGTTCTGCTTGCGGAAGAGGATGAGCTCGGCCTTGATGTCCTCTGGTACGTCGTCGCGGTCGAGCAGAGGGCGGTCGTCCCTGTCGTCGTTCATGGTGCCTTCCAGCAGGAGGATGGAGAGTGGGGTGAGAGGGACCATCTATCGCATCTCCTCGAACTCGGTGTACAGGAGGCTCGGCTGGATACCGGTGTTCTTCTGGTATTTCCTGCTCCGGTACGGCTCATAGTCTCCCTCTATAGTATGGTAGTAGATCTGACAGATTTCAACACCAGGGTAGATTTTTATCGGTTGGATGCAGAACATCTCGAGGGTCCAGTACCCTTCGAACCCCACGTCTCCGAACCCTGCGGTGACATGGATGAAGAGGCCCAACCTCCCCACGGAAGAGCGGCCTTCCAGCATGGGGACCAGGTTGTAGGTCCTGGTATACTCCACGGTCCGCCCGAGGTAGAGCCGTCCCGGTTCGAGGAGGAGCCCCTCCTCGGGGATGACGAGGCGCTCGGTGGGGTTCGGCCTCCTCATGTCCAGGACGGGCGTGGTGTACACGAGCAGCTCGTTGTGGAGCCTCAGGTTGTAGCTGTTGGGGTTGAGCTGCCTCTCGGAGAACGGCTCTATGAAGATGTCCCTTCCGAGTCGTTTTTCTATCTCTTTCCCTGAAAGTATCATGGCGGAGAGATTGTACCCGTAAACCTGGGCCGGGGCAAGCGGTCAGCCGAGGATGGCACGGAGTTCCTCGAGGTTCCTGA
This sequence comes from Spirochaeta thermophila DSM 6192, assembly GCF_000147075.1. Lineage (NCBI taxonomy): Bacteria > Pseudomonadati > Spirochaetota > Spirochaetia > Winmispirales > Winmispiraceae > Winmispira > Winmispira thermophila. The sequence goes on along the minus strand of NC_014484.1, from coordinate 2,352,721 downwards.
TCCGATAGGTGGGGCGGGGAATCGGGGGGCGATCGTCTCCGGGTGAGATCCAGCAGGAATCCATGCCTGCGCCGAGGGCGCCTGCGATGTCGGAGGTGGGGGAGTCGCCCACCATAAGGGCCTCCCCCGGCCGGAGGCGGTTGTCCCTGAGAGCCCGGGCAAAGAAGGCGGGATCAGGTTTCGCGGTTCCGGCGTCCTCCGAGGTGAGGACGTAGGCGAGGTGGCTGTCGATCCCTGCGGCCCTGAGCCGGGATCTCTGGATGCGGGAGAAGCCGTTGGAGAGGGCGCCGAGGCGGTACCGGGAGGAGAGGAAGAGGAGGGTCTCCTTCGCGTGGGGGAGGAGGAATCCCGCCTGCTCCAGGTGGGAGAGATAGATGCCGTTGAGACGCTCCGCCTCGCGGTCGGAGAGGGAGGGGATGGCTTCCTGGAAGCGCCGACGGGTGAGCGTGGCAGCGTCGGTTCGTCCTTGCTCGAGGGCCCTCCAGAGTTCGGCATTGGCGCGCCGGTAGCGTTCCAGCACCTCGGGGGCCCATTCGAGGCCGGTCTCCCGCACGGCCTGCTCGAGGGCCCATGCCTCGGCCCGTGCGTAGTCGAGGAGGGTGCCGTCCAGATCGAAGAAGATCATGCGGTAGCGGTTCTTCATGTCAGGTGCGCTTCCTTTCCGCAAGGAGGAGGATGGTCTTGAGTTCCTGGGGATTGCGTGCCTTGAGCCATTCCTCTGTGAAGATTCTGGTCTGCACGATCTGGGCGATGGCCATGAGGGCCCTCAGGTGGAGGTCCCTCTTGTCCTTGCTTCCGGCGAGACAGAAGGCGGTGTATACGGTCTGGTCGTTCCAGGTGATACCGTGTACGTTGCGCACGATGAAGACCGCGAAGGTGCCCTCACCCTCCACCACGATGTGGGGTATGGCGTGCGGCACGGCGATACCCGGGAATATGATGGTGGAGGCCTCCTGTTCGCGGGTGAGGAGTTTCTCGCGGGCCGTCTCCACGGGGATGTCGATCCGTTCCGAGATGGCCTGGGCGAGGATCTCGAAGACCTCCTCCTGGGTGGACGGCCGCTCCATATCGAGGATCCATGCCTCGCGGATGAGTCTGTCGAATTCGTCTTCCACGATATCGTGGCGTTCCAGGAGTATGGAGAGGAGCTCTTCCTCGAGGTCGTCGCCTGCGATCTCCTTGTTGGTGAGGCGGGCCACCATGTGGAGGAAGGCCGACCGTCGCCTCGACTGGGTGCGTGCGTAGACCAGGTACCAGAGGAGGGAGAGGAGGATGATCCCTCCTGCAATGGCGATGGTGAGGGCTCCCATGTCGACGATGAGGATGGCGTATACTACGATGCTCATGATGTGGAGTACGGGGAAGAAGGGACTCCTGAAGGTGGGGCGGTAGTTCACCAGGCCTGCATATCGCATCACGATGACCGAGAGGTTGGTGAGGATGTAGGTGAAGAGCATGAAGAGCGAGGCCACCTTCGCGAAGTTCTCGATGGAGAGCCCCGCCACCACGGCGAGGATGACGGCGGAGGTGGTGAGGATCGAGGGGATGGGGGTGCCGGTCTTCCCGGAGACGCGACCGAAGAAGGAGGGGAGAAGGCCGTCTCGCGCCATGGAGAGGGGGTTGCGGGAGGCGGTCATGATCCCCGCGTTCGCCGTGGTGATGAAGGCGAGGAGGGCCGAGAGGCCCGTGAGCCATACGCCCACCGGGCCCACCAGCTTGCCTGCAGCGGTGGAAATGGGGGTGTAGGTGGAGGTGAGTTCCTCGTGCGAGAGGAGTCCCTGGGTTACGAGTACGGCGAGTGCGTAGAAGGCGATAGTCACCCAGAAGGAGAGCATAATGCCCCGTACCAGGTTCTTTCCGGGGTCCTTCACCTCCTCGGCGATGCTTGCTACTTTGGTGATGCCGCCATAGGAGATCACCACCGTGCCTGCCGCCCCCAGGATCCTGTGGATGTCACCGGCCGGGGCCTTCACGAAGTTGGAGAAGTCCATGGCTCTGTATCCGAGGAGGATGTAGGCAGCGAGGATCGCGAGGAGTCCTCCCACCATGATTACTTGCGCCTTGCCCGAGGATTCCACGCTCACGATATTGAGGAGAGTGAAGAAGATGCAAGCTCCCATGGCGATGAGCTTGATCTCCTGTTCGGTGAGGTGGGGGAAGAGGAGGGTCATGAAGGTGCCTATCCCGATGAGGGCGAACCCCGCTTTGAGACTGATGGCGAGCCAATTGGTGATCCCTGCCACCACCCCGGCGGCCGTGCCCAGGATCCTCTCCACCGCGAGATAGTTGCCACCTGCCTTCGGCATGGCGGTGGAGAGTTCGAGCTGGGAAAAGACCGCAGGGAGGAGGAGGAAGCCTGCGAGGAGGTACGAGAGGCTGAGTCCGACTCCCGCCTCGCGGTAGATGATGGAGGGGAGCACGAAGAGCCCGGAGCTTATCATGGCTCCTGTGGCGATGCTGAAGACCTCGAGGGTGGAAAGACCTTTTTTCAGGGACATGCGTCACCTCTCAGGCAGGAGATAGGGGGAGGAGAGGTTCGTGCCGGCGGTGGGACTCGAACCCACACGGACATGCGTCCAGCAGATTTTGAGTCTGCCGCGTCTCCCGGTTCCGCCACGCCGGCGTATGTGCATGGTATCAGGCTATCGTATGAGTGTGGATCATGTCAATCTTGTTTGCAAAGACCCCATCTCCTGATTACAATTATTTTAGGAGGGAGGAAGAGCCATGGCACCTGAGAGCACGGTAGACGATCGTACAGTGGCCGAGCTCAACCTCCGGGCCGTGGAGCTCACGGAACGGAAGGAATTCGTGGAGGCGGCCCGGATACTGGAGAACCTCATTCAGCAACGGCCCAACGCAGGTGATCTCCACTACAACCTCGCCATAGCGTATGAGGGTATGGGGGACTACGGAGCAGCGGAGCGGGCCCTGCGGAACGCCCTCACGGTCTCCACGGAGGAGAAACCTGAGTATCTCTTGGAACTCGCTTACTGTCTCTTCGAGATGAGACGACTCGACGAGGCCGAGGCCCTGTGCAGGAGGGCCGTGGAGAAGGAGCCAACGTCCGCGCGGGCCTGGAATGTGCTGGGCGTCTTGTCCTTTGTGAAGGAGCGGTACGAGGAGGCGAGGACCTGTTTTGAGAAGGCGGTGGAGCTCGATCCAGGGTACGAGGACGCCTGGTTCAATCTCGCGGATACCTATGAGGAGCTGGGGGACGAGGAGAAGGAGCGAGAGGCGAGGGAGCGCTTCAGAAGTCTGAGGGGGAGCAGGAGGATGTCCTCATGAGGGAGGAAGAGTACGAGGTCCGGCAGCTCGAGGAGAAGATCGCCCATTGGGAGCGCGAGATAGAACACTACAGGGCGCTCATTCGACGATACGAGCAGTATATCAGGAATGCGAAGGCGCGTCTCCACTATCTGCTCCGGGACGTCCATCCGGGCGGGGAACGAGGTCCAGGCGCTGGAGGAGGATGAAGAGGTTCCTGTAGTGTGACCCTTTCCAATAGGTCTTTCCGCAGGAGGGACAGGTGACGGGGGCCTCGGCGGGGTGGACGGGGGAAAGCGGGGTATTGCAGAGGGGACAGCGGGAGAAAGGTTGGACGTTGCGTTCAAGGTGGAAGCGGCGTATCACCTCTTCCAGCTGGGTGCGGGGGATATCCGACCGAACACAATAGCCGTGTGTCACCTCCTTCCTCATGAGGAGGGCCCTGTCGCGAGTGAGGATGATCCTCCGCTCTTCGTGGGCCCGGCGTACGATGTCGAGATCTTCGGCATCCCGTTCATAGAGACTGTCGAATCCGCAGATTCTGAGGAGCCGGGCGAGCTTCCCTAGGTGTACGTCGAGCACGAACCGCGGGATGCGGAGGGGACGTCCTGAGAGGGGGGAGATGCCCGAGATGTCGAACGTCTCGAACACGGGAAAGACCGCCAGCCGTTGGCCGGAGCGGGGGACGGCAGAGAAGTCCACCGGTTCTCCGTCGAGGAGGACGAGGTCCACCTCCACGTGCGGGATGCCGAGCACCTCCAGGATGTGCTTCACCGATTCCCCCTCGGAGGCCGTATAGGGGATGTCCTTCTGCCGCAGGTGAGGCGGAAGGAAGTCGTTCAGTTCGGCATAGCATCGGATCGTGAGAGGATGGGCGGGCCCCATGTGACGAAAAGTATACGATGTTTCCGGAAGAGATGCATCCCTTCCCTTGATGAAGTTTCGTTTGACAGCGGCTGAGAGGAGGGTTATACTTGAAGTAAGGGAGGGTGTGATGACACCACCCAAGAGAGAAGGCCGGCGGTGAGCCGGCGGCAGAGTGCGACGAGAGATTTCAAATGTGTTTCGATTAGGAAAAAGCGAGGGCGTGGTCACGAGCGTTGAGCTCCTCTGCCACCCTGAGAAAGCCAGCTCGACAGCTGGCTTTTTTCGTTCGACGAATCAGGACAGGGAGGGAGACCTCGTGTGTGTCTACGAAGGATGTGAGCTCTGTCCCCGACGCTGCAGGGTGGACAGGCGGGTGAAGAGGGGGTTTTGTGGTGAAGGGGTGAAGATGCGCCTTGCGGCGTGCGTCTATCACAGGGGTGAGGAGCCTCCGCTCGTGGGAGGGACGGGGGCCGGTACCTTCTTTTTCACCGGTTGCACACTCGGGTGCCCGTTTTGTCAGAACCACCAGATATCCTCAGGTGGTGTAGGGTGGGAGGTTTCCGAGGACGAGTTCGCCTCGCTCTGCCTGGAGTTCCAAGAGGGAGGGGCCTCCTGTATCAATCTGGTGACCGCCACGCACTTCATCCCTTCCGTGGTGGAGGGGCTCTCGCGTGCGCGGGATCAGGGGCTCCGACTCCCGGTGGTCTGGAACTCCTCCGGGTATGAGCGAGAGGAATCCCTCGAACTCCTCTTCCCCCACGTGTCCGTGTTCCTTCCCGATCTCAAGACACTCGATCGGGGGATTGCGGTGGATGTCTTCGGAAGCCCTGACTATCCCGAGGTGGCGGAGCGGGCGGTACGGGCGATGATTCGCCGGAGACCCCTTGTGTGGGATGGTGACCGACTCCTCCAGGGGGTGATCGTGCGGCATCTCGTGCTCCCCGGGGCCCTCGAGGCCACGGAGCGAGTGCTCGCATGGTGGAAGGAGCACGCGGAAGGCCGGGCCATCCTCTCCCTCATGGTGCAGTACGATCCTGCGGGCAAGGCGACGGATACCGGTGCCTCCTTCCCCCTCCCGCTCACGAGACGTCTCACCGTGCGGGAATACGAGGAGGTGCTCAGGATGCTCGAGGAGTATGAGGTGGACGAGGGGTTCCTGCAGGAGTATCCTGAAGGTCCTTCCCTCGTCCCGGATTTCACCAGGGAGTCCCCGTTCGACCCCGATCTCGCCGTGCCGCTCGAGGGGTGGCTCAGGATTCGATCACGGTTCCCCTGAAAGGACGTCCTTCGAGGATGGCCGAGAGGTTCTCGATGTCCTTCCCTGCGGCGATGATCACCGAAAGCCCCCCTTCGTGGGCCTTGCGTGCGGCCACCGGATCGAAGGGCACGTTCTTCCCCGGCGTCCACTCGTCACCCACCATGGCCCTGAACTCCTTCCATGAGAGACGGGGAAGGGGGGTGGCGTCGGGGTTGGTGCGGGGATCGTCCGAGTAGACCATGGCGATGTTGGAAAGGTTGAGGAGCGTCCGGGCCCCGAAACGCTCCGCGAGGAGTACCGCGTCGAAATCGGTGGAGAAGCCCGGTTTCCACCCGGAAGCCACCAGGATTCGACCGGTGAACGGGATTTCGGCGGTGGGGTCCGTGACCACAGGATCGGCGCAGAGAGGATGGAACAGGGCTCGAAGGAGTTCTGCGTTGAGCCTGGTGGCGGCGATCCCTATCCAGTCGAGGAGGGCGTGGTCGTCCGAGCCGGTGATCGTTCGAAAGGCTTGTTGATAGCGTCGTGCAGGTCCTCCTCCTCCCACCACCAGGATGAGTCGGACCCCATCGTGTTCCTCGAGGAAGGAGGTGATGTGGTGCCGGAAGATCGAGAGAAACTCCGCATCCACTCCGTCAGGGGCCACGATGGAGCCCCCGAGCGACATGACGATGGTCTTGTCCATGTGTTCCCTCTGGTGTAGATGGTTCTTCCTGTTACGCTATACGAAAAGGGATCGAATGCCAAGGAACCGGAGGTGGAATCCAGTCTCCGCTGTGAGTATATTGTACATATGGACATCTCTGCCGTGCTCCTCGAGTGGCCGTATGATCCTGAGCACAATGTGCGTCTCATAGAGGGTGTCGATGGGAGACCCCTGCTCCAGGTGCGGCTGCCCCTTGGGATCGAGCAGTACGAGGTGGAGGGCCGTCCCGACGGTCTCAGGCCCGGGGGGTATCCTACGGTCCTCGATATGGTGAAGGCCAGGAAGGAGGATTGGATCCGGGAACAGGGGAGCGAAGCGGGCTTCGCTCTCGGGAAGGAGGAGTTCGATGCCCTCCATCAGGAGGCGGTGCTCTTCTACTATCGTTATCTCCACCTCTTCCAGATAGGAGAGTTCGAACGGGTGGTGGAGGATACTGCCCACAATATGGAGATCTTCTCCCTGGTGGAGTCCTTCTATCCCCATGAGGAGGCGAGGGAACTCCTCCAGTACTGGCCCTATCTTCTCAGGATGCATGCCGTGGCCCGGGCGATGGTGTCTCTCAAGGAGGAGGATCATGAGGCAGCCCGTACGGTGCTCGGCGAAGCCCTCTCCCAGCTCCAGGGAATGGAGGATCTGGATTCTCCGATCTTCTTCTTCGAGAAGTTACGCTCGATTTCCTATCTCACCACGGTATCGGCTGAGATAGAGGAGATGGAGGCGGATCCGGCAGCCCGACTCAGGGCGCAGCTCCAGAGCGCACTCGAGAAGGAGAATTACGAGAAGGCCGCCGAGATCCGGGACATGCTCCGTCGCCTTTCCCAGGATTCCTCCTGATTGACAAAGGGCTCCCTATACGCAAAGATGGTTATCTCGAAGGAGTTCTCCATGGTGAAACGGCTGACGGCAGCCTGGGTGTGTGTGTTATGGGTGACGGGGGGTCTCGTGGGTCAGGAGGTCCTCACCGCACAGCAGTTTTTCGAGCAGGTGGCCCAACGGTATGCCCAGATCAAGGACTATGTGGCGGATATCACCATAACCACGCCCCAGTCGGTGATGAGAGGCACTCTGTTCTACAAGCGACCCGGCAAGCTCAGGATCGACTTCTCGGAACCCGAGGATCAGGTCCTCGTGAGCACGGGAGAGGAACTCCTCATCTATGTGCCGTCGGAACGCGTGGTGCTCCAGCAGAGTCTCTCCGGATCCGGTCTCCAGCTCGCAACGGGAGAGGGGCTCGCCCTCTTGAGGCGGAACTATTCCATCGCCTATCTCGAGGGCCCGGGGTATGTGAGTCTCGATCCGGAGGAACTGGTGGCCGCGGGGAAGGGCTCTCCCGAACCCGTGGTGAAGCTCAACCTCACCTGGCGTTCCACACGGGTGGGGTTCCGGCAGATCATCATGAGCGTGGGGCAGGATGGGTACATGAGGCGTCTCAAGGGAGTCACCGTGGACTACCAGGAGGTTACCTTCGATTTCGTGAACATCAGGGTGAATCAGAATCTCCCTGATGCGAGGTTCGAATACGATTCTCCGCCTTCGGCGAATGTCTATTACAATTTCCTTTTCAATCCTGAATCCTGAGGATGTGAGATCGGGGGAGGCTCATGGAATCGCTCGGTGCCGTGTTGAAGAACGCGAGAGAAGAGAAGGGGATCTCCCTCTACCAGGCGGAAAAGGATACATTCATCCTGAGGCGCTACCTTGAGGCACTGGAAGCGGAGGACTTCTCCGCCTTTCCCGGTGAGACGTATCTGATGGGTTTCCTGAAGTCCTATGCGGAGTACCTGGGCCTCGATCCGCAGCGTATGGTGAGTCTCTATCGGAACATTCGACTTCAGGAACAGGAGCCCCCGATAGAGGATCTGGTGGGGCGTCCTCGTTCGTTCCCATGGTGGATCCTCCTCGTGGTCCTGCTGGTGATCGGTGTCGGCGTGGGAGGGTACTTCGTCTTTCCCCGGGGGGGGGCCGCCGAGGCGGCTCGTGTGCCTCGCCCGTCCGAGGCCCCGCAGGAGCGGGGGGTGCGCTTCCAGGAGGAGGTGATGGAGGGGGTTTTCCGTGAGGGTGATGCGGTGGTGATGCGTGTGGGGGAAGAGGACCATCGGTTCTCGTTCGAGCGTTTCGGAGCCGAGACCCTCCTCGTGAAGACGGAGGAAGGGGAGTTCCCCTTGGAGAGAGGGGCATCGGCACGACTGGACGTTTCCGGGGACGGGAAGCCCGATCTGGCGGTGCTCGTGAGGGAGATAAGGAGAGGGGAGGAGGGGGCCGAGGCCGTGGTGCGGTTGGACCGCCATGTGGAGGGGCCGCAGGTCCTGGTGGAGGGCGGGCAGACCCGGGAGGTGGCGGTGGAGGAGGTGAAGGAGGGGGTTCCTCTCCTCGCTCCCATCGGTTCCACGCTCGAGGAGGGGCGCCGGCTTTCCTCCCAGGTGGTGCTCTCCGCGGATGTGCAGGATATCGTGATGCTCGAACTCTCCTTCAGGGGTCCCGTGCTCTTCAGAAGCAAGGTGGACGACGGCGAGGTGGTGGAGCGTTTCTTCCAGCGGGGGGATGTCTTCAGGGCGAGTATGCGCCAGCAGGCCTGGTTGTGGCTCTCCAACGCCGGGGTGGTCACCGCACGGGTGGGCGGTGTGGAGATGAAGCTGGGGGAGGTGGGTGAGGTGGCTGTATGGCTTCTCACCTGGGTGAGGAACACGGAGAACGGCTCGTACCATCTGGAACTGGTGCCGGCGTACTGACGGAGAGATCCATGCCTTCTTTCTATCTCGAACCACTCGGCTGCGCGAAAAACCAGGTGGATGCCGAAGTCATCATCTCGCTCCTTCTCGATGCCGGGTGGGAGCTGGTGGAGGACCCTGCCGAGGCCGATCTCATTGTGGTGAACACCTGCGGGTTCATCAGGGATGCGAAGGAGGAGTCGCTGGAGACCGCCTTCCTCTTCAGGGAACGTTTTCCGGACAAGCGGATCCTCCTCACGGGGTGTCTCGCTCAACGGTACGGGAGAGAGCTGGGGGAGGAGATGGAGGAGGTGGATGGAGTGCTGGGGAACGCCGACCTCTCCGCAGTGGTGGATGCAGCCCGGCAGGTGATGGAGGGCAGGAGGGTGGTGTGGACGCCTCAGGCCCGGCGGCCCGCACATGTCCGGAGGAAGCGCCTGCTCTCCTTTCCAGGGAGCGCCTACGTGAAGGTGGCCGAGGGCTGCGACAACCGGTGTTCGTATTGTGCCATCCCGCTCATCCGCGGGCGGTTTTGGAGCCGGCCCGAAGAGGAGATCGTCCAGGAGGTGAAGGGCCTCCTCGGGGAAGGGATACGCGAGGTGAATCTGGTGGCCCAGGACCTGGGCTCGTACGGCAAGGAGAGGGGTGGAAGCCTCTTTGGCCTCCTCGAACGCATACTCGAGCTGCAGGGCGACTTCTGGGTGAGGCTCCTCTACATACATCCAGATCATTTCCCATGGGAGATCCTTCGCCTCATGGGGCAGGACCGACGCCTCCTTCCCTACGTGGACCTTCCCTTCCAGCACGTCTCGGCGCGCCTCCTCCGGAGAATGGGGAGAAGGGGCGATGCCGAGCGGTACGCCGAACTCGTGCACGCATTGAGGGACTCGCTGCCCGACGTGGTGGTGCGATCGACCTTCCTCCTCGGGTTCCCGGGAGAGGAAGAGGAGGACCTGGATGCCCTCGCGCGGTTCCTCGAAGAGGTGCGGCTCGATTGGGCGGGATTCTTCGTGTATTCACCCGAGGAGGGTACCCCCGCGGAAGCGTGGCACCGGGAGGAAGGTCGTAAGGCCGGGGTGAGACTGGAGCGGGCGGAGCGGAGGAAGGAGGATCTCGAGCGCCTCCAGGAGGGGATCACCGGTGAACGACTCGAGCGATGGGTGGGAAGGGAATGTGAGGTCCTGGTGGAGGAACGGATCGAGGGGGAGGATATGGCCCTCGCGCGTTCGGCCTTCCAGGCACCGGAAGTGGACGGGCTCGTGGTGGTGCACGGTGAAGGGCTCGAGCCCGGCCGCGTCGTACGGGCGAGGGTGCTTAAGCGGAACGGCATTGATCTGGAAGGGGTTTGTCTGTCACAATAGTCCCATGAAGAAGGGCCTGGGGCTCCTCTCCCTCGTCTTGTTCGTCACGGTTTCCCTCTCGTGTGCATCCGGCAGTCCCCGTGAGGTGGCGAGACGGTTCCTCACCGCCCTGGTCTCGCTCGACATCGAAGAGGCGCGGCGGTACGCCGCCCGCCAGACCTTGCCCTCGCTGGATCTCCTCCAGGCCTTCGTGGCCCTCGTCCCCGAGGGGGAAAGGAGTGCGCTTTCGGTGCGCTCCTTCAGGCTCGAGGATGTCGTGGAAGAGGGGGATCGTATCAGGGTGGACTATCTCATCGAAGGGGAAGGTCGGGAGAGTCTCTATCTCGTGAAAGAGGGCGGGGAGTGGAAGGTCCTCTGGCCCATGGAGTGGTAGCGTGGTCGATCTTTCGTATCTCGAGACGCTCAATGCCGAACAACGCGAGGCGGTCTTTCATTCCGGGAGTCCCCTCCTCATACTCGCAGGGGCCGGTTCCGGGAAAACCCGCGTCATCACCACCAAGATCGCCTACCTGGTGGACGCCTTGGGTATTCCCGCTCGGTCGATCCTTGCGGTGACCTTCACCAACAAGGCTGCCCGGGAGATGTACGAGCGTGCCCTCCAGCTCTCACCCCGAACCGAAGGGGTGATGATAAAGACCTTCCATTCGTTCGGTGCCTGGCTCCTGAGGCTCTACGGAGAACGCCTGGGCCTCGCTCGGGATTTCGCCATCTATGATGACGAGGATGCACGCGCGCTCCTCTCTTCGATTCTCGAGGGCAGCCAACGCCGACACCTCTCCCGCTATGCGTGGGCGATCTCGAGGGCGAAGGACTACGCACTCGGTCCTGAAGATGACCTCTCCTCCATACTGGAAGACGATGACTTCCCGGAGCTCTACGCGCGGTACGAGGATCGGCTCAGGGATACGGGGAACGTGGACTTCGGTGACCTCATCCTCCTCCCCCTCAGACTGCTCAAGGAACACGAGGACGTGAGGCGCAAGGTCCATGCCGCGTTCCGGGTGGTGATGGTCGACGAGTACCAGGACTCGAACGTGGCGCAGTTCTTTCTCCTCAGGGAGCTCTACGGGCCCGAGACGTACCTCTGCGTGGTGGGCGACGAAGATCAGTCGATCTACCGGTTCCGGGGGGCCGAGGTGCGGAACATCCTCGACTTCCCGGATGCCTTCGAGGGTACTCACATCGTTCGACTCGAGACGAACTACCGATCCACCGCGACCATCCTGAGAGCCGCCTCAGGGGTGATCGCCCACAACGAGGGGCGTCTCGGCAAGACGCTGAGGCCGATCCGACAGGGGGGGGATGTGATCCGGATCCTCTCGTTCCCGTCGGCGGAGGAGGAGGCGGCGTACTGGGCACGGTTCCTCCGTGAGGAGGGGTGGGAGGACGTCGCCGTCCTCTACCGGGCCCACTACCAGTCCAGGCTGCTCGAGCTCGCCCTCGCGAGGGAAGGGGTACCCTACCGGGTGGTGGGATCGCTCCGGTTCTATGAGCGGGAGGAGGTGAAGGATCTCCTGGCCTTCCTGCGGTTGGTGCTCAATCCCCGTGACGAGGTCTCCTTCCTCAGGGTGATCAACAAGCCGCCCCGGGGGATCGGCGCGAAGAGCCAGGAGGCCATCATCTCGCACGCGCGTGGCACCGGATCGACGCTGGTGGAGGTGCTCCGAGAGGGAGTGGTCCCGGGTAAGGCGGGGGCCTCGATGGTGGAGTTCGCCCGGTTCCTGGATCACATCGGGGAGCGGCTCTCCCGTATGGACCTCGCTTCCTGGATGGAGGACCTGCTCAAGGAGAGCGGGCTCTGGGACTACTATCAGGGATTCGACGACTACACCGCCCGTCAGAAGCTGGAGAACCTCCAGGAGCTCCTTGCCCTCGCCCGGTCGTATCCCGGAGGCAGGGACGGTCTCCTCGCCTTTCTCGAGTACGTGGCGCTCGAAGGGAGCCTGGACAGGGGATCGGGTGACGGGGTGGTGCTCATCACCATGCACAACACCAAGGGGCTCGAGTTCTCGAAGGTCATCATCACGGGCCTGGAGGAGGGCGTCTTTCCCTCATGGGCGGCTTCGAGTCCCGAGGATATCGAGGAAGAACGAAGACTCTTCTACGTGGCCCTCACGCGGGCGAAGGACGGGCTCTTCTTGAGCTGGGCCCAGACGAGAAACATCAGGGGCAGGAGGAGCTTCCAGCAGGCCTCACGGTTTCTCAGGGAGATCCCTCCCGAGTGTCTCTCCCCCTCGTACGAGGAGGAGGAAGAGGAGGACTTCCCTGTAGGGAGCAGGATCTACCACGACGATTACGGATACGGTATGGTGGTGGAGCGCCGGCACAACGGGAACCTCCTGGTGGTGAAGGTCCGCTTCGAGACAGGGTACACGTGCGAGTTCCTGCCTTCGTACACCCCGCTCGAGAGGATACGGCATGAGTGAACTCCGTGAGGAAATCTTGGAAGCGGAACGCCTCCTCGCCGAGGTTCCCTTCGTGAAACGGGCGAGGGGCTGGCGCCTCTACACGAAGAAGGGGGAACGCATCCTCGACCTCTACGGAGAGGGAGGAAAGGCGGTACTTGGACACCGGCCCGGACAGGTCGGCAGGGTGCTCAAGAACGAGATCTCGAAAGGGCTCTATCTCCGCGTTCCCTCGGTCTACCTCTTTCGACTCCGCAAGGCCCTCCGCGCCTTCCTCCCCACCCACCCCCATCTCCGTCTCTTCCCCTCCCACGAAGCCCTCCTCGCCCACCTCGCCTCCCGCCACGAGCGCCCCTACACCCTCCACGACCCCGCCCTCCCCGCCTCCCTCCAGCCCCACCGCAGCCCTCTCGTCGCCTGGGCGCGGCCTTTCCTTCCCCCTCCCCCCACGCCCCTTGCCATCCCCGTCTTCCCCATCCCCGGCCTCGCCCTCCCCGGCGTCCTCTGTGCACGCGAGGAGTCCCTCCTGCCTGACGTGCCGGATGCCCTCGCGAGTCCCCTCCTCCTCGCGGCCATGACCCGCAGCATCCACGACCTCCTCGGGGCGGGCCACCTCTTCCAAGGGGTGGGCCACTACCTGGACGCCCTCCCTCCTCCCTGGCGCCACACCGGCCCCTACCTCTATCTCGAGGAACCCCCCCGGGACCACCCGACCCTCTTTCGGCGCTTCCTCTCCCGCGGCATCCTCGTCTCCCCCTCACCCGGGGTTCCCGGCGTCTTCCCGGCCGAGATCTCGCCCGGGGAATGGGCCCTCTTCCGGAGGACCGCCGAGGAAGTGTCCGCAGAACTCTTCCCATGAGCGAAACGGCCCTCCACTCGAGGGCCGATCGTGCCGACATTCATGACATGGAACGCCTGGTGATTCCCCACCTCGCGGAGCTCGCCGCCCTCACCCTCGCCTGCATCGGGGCCATCCTCGTGTGGAGGAAGACCGAACGCCCCTCCTGGATCCTCGTCTCCCTCGCCACGCTCTTCCTCTACGCCGCGGCGGTGTACCGCGCACTCGCCGACCTCTCGCTCCTCCCCCTGCGCGACCCCTGGGCCCTCTTCGCCGATATCGCAGTCGCCGTCCTCCCCCCGCTCCTCCTGGGCGTGGGTTTCATCGCCTTTCTGGTCGAGCGGCATGGAAGGGGATGATCCTCGGTTCCTCCCCTTCCACGGTGAGCGCTTCCCCCGGGCAGTCTTCCAGCAGCCCCCACACCACCGCCTTCCGATCCTCGTCCTCGATGTGCGGGAGGATGACCGAAGCCCCCCTCTCCTCCACCTTGAACACCTCGGGAAGCATCTCCTCGCACAGGCCGCAGGAGATACAGCGTCCGGTATCCACCTTGACTCTCATGGGTATAACGTACTCACGGAAGGTGCGTATTGACAACGCACTCTCCCTGTGCTAGTACAGGACGAGGAGGTGAAGATGGTTGCCATACTCATAGGTCTGCTTCTCGTGGCAGGCGGGCTCTACTGTGTACTTCCCCTCGCATGGACCCTCGGGTGGTGGGAGGACTTCCTGGTACTCCTGCGGGGTGGTGTGCCCTTCCTCCTCTTTCTCGTCGGGCTCATCGCCATCCTGGTAGGCCTCGCCGACATAAAGGACAGGGCGGAGACCAGGAAACTCGAGCGGGAACGGGCCTCCAGGGAATCCTAGGGCAGCAGCGCGGCCCTTGACAAGGCAACCTCTCTGTGAAACTATAGAGGCTCACATACTGGTTGACACGAGGATGGGAGCATGAAGACCATATTCCTGAAGCCGAAAGACATACAGCCCACGTGGTATCTCATCGATGCGAAGGGCAAGACCCTCGGGAGGCTTGCGACCCAGGTGGCGGCGATCCTCCGCGGAAAACACAAGCCCTACTACGTCCCCCATCAGGCGGTGGGCGACTACGTGATCATCGTGAATGCCGACAAGATCGTCGTTTCGGGGAACAAGGAGACGAAGAAGCTCTACTACAGGCACACCGGGTATCCCGGCGGTCTCAAGGTGGCCACCTTTTCCCAGGTGATGGAGAAACATCCCACCTATCCCCTGGAGAAGGCCATCAAGGGGATGCTCCCCAAGAACCGGCTCGGGAGGGCGCTCTTCCGCAGGGTCAAGATCTACGCCGGGGAGACGCATCCCCACGCAGCTCAGAAACCAGTAGTCCTTTCATAAGGGAGTGAGGTCGTGGCAACGATTAATCTTGCAGTGGCGACAGGGAGGAGGAAGACCTCTGTCGCGCGTGTCTTCCTGCGGGAAGGCGACGGTACCATCACCATCAACGGAAAAACGCTCGAGGAGTACTTTCCCCGGGAAGACCACAGGATCATGGTCCGCCAGCCCCTTATCGTGACCGGAACCGAGGGGAAGTTCAGCCTCTACATCACCGTGAAGGGCGGGGGTATCAGCGGTCAGGCCGGGGCGATCCGGCACGGGATCGCGCGCGCCCTCTCGGCCTACGACGAAACGAACACACCGGTCCTCCGGGCGAACAAGTTCCTCACCCGTGACCCGAGGATGGTGGAACGGAAGAAGTATGGGCACAAGAAGGCGAGGAGAAGCTTCCAGTTCTCCAAGCGGTGACCTGATCGTTGGGATAGAGAAAGAGGGAGCCCCGCCCGGGTGCGCAGTGGTGCACCTCGCGGACGGCTCCTTTTTTTGTCTTCTGCGGCGGACCCTCCGGGAGGAGGGCCTGGAGGTGGGCGTCCGTGTCCGCGCCGATCGCCTTTCGAACCTGGCGGCGAGGGATGAACGAACCCGCATGGAGGAGTACCTGGAGCCCCTCCTCAGGCGCCACCTCTACACCAGGAGGCACCTGAGGACGAAGCTCCTGAGAAAGGGATTCTCCTCCTCACAGGTGGATGCGCTCCTCGACACACTGGAGGCGCGGGGAGTGGTCGACGACCGGGTCTACTCCCGGACGTGGATCGAGTTGCGGACCAGGAAGAGCCCGCTTGGGAGAGGTGCCCTCAGGCAGGGGCTCCTCCGGAAGGGGGTGGATCCGCAGGCCGTCCGGGCCTCCCTGGATGAGTGGGACGAGGCCACCCTGCGGGAAGGTGCGAGACAGTACGTGATGCGCCTCGTGAGGCAAGGCGTCTCCGGGGAGAGGATATTCGCCCGGATGGCCAGGCGCGGGTTCGGGCCCGCGGAAGTGCGGCGTCTGCTCGAGGAGGAGCCCGGAGAGGACGTGGAAGAACAGGGATAAGTAGAATAGGGATAATCTTATCGAAGAACGTGTCGATAAAAAGGTGAGGGGTGCGTATGAACCGAAATGGGAACTCCGTGCGATCTCCACATCCGGACGAGAATGCATCCGATCATGACGCCCTCCACTACAGGGAGCTCTCCCACCGGGTGCGGAACGACATCTCGCTCCTCGTGAGCTACATGCGGCTCAAGGCCGCATCCCTCCCCGAGGAGTCGGGCATGATCCTGGAGGAAGTCGCCGCCCAGCTCCGGGGTCTCGCTCATCTCTACTCCTTTCTCGAACTCCGGCCGGAAGGCGGGATGGTCCATCTCTCCCGAGCCGTCTCCCATCTCGTGCAGGAGATGGCACCCCTCTACAAGGGGAGGGGTGTGTCCTTCGTATGGCACTGCGAAGACCTCGTGGTCTCCCCTCGACAGGCGCTCCCCCTCCTCCTCCTGGTCCACGAACTGGTGGTGAACGCGCTCAAACACGCCTTCGATCACAAAGGCGGGACCATCGCGGTCTCACTCGTGAGGAGGGGGGAAGAGGGCCTCCTCTCCCTCACCGACGACGGACTCCCGTTCGAGAAGGGGGATGCCCCGAGCGAGGGGATGACCCTCGTGGAGGCCCTCACACGGCAGATGGGCGGGTCCCTGAGGCTCTCGCCCGCAGAGAAGACCTGGCTCGTCACCTTCCCCCTCGTGCGCTGATGCCTCCCTCTGCACTCCTCATCCAGCCGCCCGTCTACGATTTCGCCCTCTTCGATCTCTTCCTCAGACCGTACGGGCTCCTGCGTGTGGGGCGATGGCTCGAAGAGGCGGGATACGAGGTGCGCTTCCTCGACTGCCTGGACTACAGGGATGCCTACACCGCGAAGATGCTCGGACCCGTGAGACGACGCCCCGATGGGACGGGCAAGTTCTTCAGGATCCCCCTCCCCCCTCCCTATGCGGGGGCGCGCCGGAGGTTCGCACGCTATGGCATCCTCCCCGAACGGGTGGAGGAGATCCTCTCCTCCTGGTATCCGAAGGACCCGCCTTCGGTGGTGCTCATAGGTTCGGGCATGACGTACTGGTATCACGGGGTGAAGGAGGCGGCGGATCTGATACGGAGACGCTTTCCCGGATCCCTCCTCGCCGTGGGAGGGGTGTATGCCTCCCTTCTCCCCCGGCACTGCGAAGAGGTCGTGCGACCCGACGTGATCGTGCAGGGCGATGATCTCGAGGCCCTCCGGTCGGCCCTCGGGAAGGAGGGGCTTCCCGTTCCACAGGGAGTCGTCCCCGATCGCCCCCTCCTCCTCGAACGGGTGTGGCGCGAGGCCGGAGTGCTCAGGCTCCATCAGGGGTGTCCCTATCGGTGCACCTACTGCGCCTCGTCCCGGCTCTCCCGATTCGTCCCGGGAAGAGGGGATGCGCTCTTCGATCTCTTGATGGACTACCGTTCGCGGTGCCGCACCTCCACCTTCGCCTTCTACGACGATGCCCTGCTGGTGGGAAAGGAGGAAGGTCTCCTGCCGTTCCTCGAACGGGTCCTCTCACGCCTCGGCTCGGCAAGGAGATCGGGCCTCTCCTTCTACGTACCCAATGCCCTGCACGCACGGTTCCTCGACAGGCGGACCGCCTCCCTCATGGTGCGGGCAGGGTTCCGCGAGGTCCGTGTGGGGTTCGAGAGCGCGGAGGAGGGATTCCACACCCGCTACGATCGGAAGGTGACGAGCGGGGAGTTCTTGAGGGCCGTGGAGATCCTCAGGGATGCGGGGTTTCCCCCCTCGTCGATCGTCGTATACGTCCTGGTGGGACTTCCGGGGCAGAGAAGTGACGAGGTGGAGCGGACCCTCTCGGCGTTGGAGGACCTGCCGGTGCTCGTCTCCCTCGCCGAGTACTCCCCGATCCCCGGGACCTCCCTCTGGGAGGAGAGTGTTCGGCGATCGCGGTATCCCATCGCGCACGAGCCCCTCTTCCACAACAATTCCATCTTCCCCCTCGAATGGGAGGGGTTTACCTTCTCCGATCTCGAGTGCCTCAAGCGAAAGGTCCGGGAACGGAACGCCCGGATCCGGGCTCTCAGTCCTTCAGGAAGCGCTCCCTGAACCGCTCGATGAGACCGGTGTTCCTCGTGCGTGTGAGGAGTTTCACCAGGAGGTCCTCGATGATGTCGACCGGCTGATCCTCCTTGTTGAGGATGCGGTAGACGCTCCTTATGATCGGGAGCCTGAGGTTGTAGGTCTTTGCGAGGGTGTGGGCGTGGGTCGCCGCGAAGACCCCTTCCGGGAGGTAGTCGAGCCTGGAGATGTTGCGGATGAGATCGTCTATGTCCTTGAAAGGTCTCAGGATGTTCTTGAGGAGGATCTCCCTGCCGAACCTTCGGTTCCTCCCGTACTTGCTCCGGCATGTGACGTCGAGGTCTCCCACCCCGGCGATGGACGTGAAGGTCTCCGGGTGGGTGGAGCCCATGGCCGTGCCGAGGGCCTGGATCTCGTTGAGACCCGCGGCGAGGAGGAGCGATTCTGTGTTGTCACCCACGAACTCGGAGCCGGTTTCGATGAGTGCGTCGAGTACCCCGAAGGCGATGGCGATCACGTTCTTGATGGCCGCACTCACCTGCACGCCGATGGTATCGAGGCTGGAGAAGACGAGGAGTCTATGGCTCGTGAGGAGATTGCGCACCTTGATGCTGTGTTTGGGGTTCTTGGAGGCGCTGATGAGCCCGGTGAGTTTCCCCCTTCCCACCTCTTCCGCATGGGAGGGACCTGAGACGTAGACGAGGTTGTCCTTGTAGAAGGGCGGGAGGTGGTCCTCCATGGCCTCCAGGATGAGTCTGGGTCTGCCCCCCTCGTCCGGAATGAACCCCTTGGTGAACACCGCGATGATGGGTCTCCCTTTCGTGATGTCGGGTAGAGAGGAAATGCCGGAGGTGATCTTCAGGAGAAAGGGGGAAGGGGGGACGAGGAGGAGGTATTCCTTCTTCTGTACCGCTTCCGCGAGGTCCGTGGTGGCGCGGATCCGGGAGGAGAGCCTCACACCGGGCAGATACCTCATGTTCTCGTGGAGCCGGTTGATCTCTTCCGCCACCTCCTGTTCGTACACCCAAAGATCGACGTGGTGGCCTTTCTCTGCCACGACCTGGGCAATGGCGGTGCCCCATGCACCCGCACCTATCACTCCTATCTTGCTACGAAGGATGGGCACCTGAAAGTTGACGCGCATCGTGAAGCTCCTTTCCGATCGGGTTGTGCAGGCAAAGGGATGCGGGGGCTCGGATGGGAGTCCGCTTGTGTTTGTACGCAATCATGCGTATGGTATAGTAGAGTATCCGCCGTGGAATTGCAAAGGGGGAGTATGAGGATTCTCGCAGGGATCATGTTGTGCGTCGCGTTCGTATCCGCGGATCCCTTTCAGGGGGGTGCGGACTTCCCCGCCATGCTCTTCCCCGGAAGGGAGGTGTCCGCCAGGGTGGAGCCTCAGCCGGGGGTGAGGGTGTTCACCTTCAGTGTGCCGCCCTCCACCGTGGCCGCGCGCCTCCGGGTCCGTGCCGGGGGGTCGGTGGAGGTGGCGGTGAGAAGGGAGGGGCGGGTGGTGGCGAGGACCGTAGGGGAGGGGTGGGAGGTGTGGCTCACGCGATGGGAGGGGACGCTCAGGCCGGGGACGTACGTGGTGGAGGTGGGGTATGAGGGTGGTGTGGGTGAGGGAGTGGATGTCTCACTCCTCTTCTCGCTCGTTTCCGGTGAGGCCTCGTTCGACATCGAGACAGGACGACCGGTGAGGCTCGTGCTCTCGCCCGAGCAGGCCATGTGCACGGTGGGGAGGCTGAAGGTGCCTCAGGGAGTGCCGGCCCTGAGGGTGGATGTCCTCGATGCGGAGGGGGATGTGGATCTTTTCCTCGCTCCCGGGACTGCGGTTCCGGATCCTCGGGCGGCCTCCCATCGGGCCACCACCCCTCTGGGACGGGAGTCCCTGGTGGTGGGAGAGGGACTCGCTCCCGGCGACTACGCCCTCATGGTGGCGGACCTGCGGGTCCTGGAGGCGCCCGAGGAGGTGGTGCTCCTCGTGCGTTTCGAGGAGTCTCCTCCCCCTCTCGAAGCACGAGGACCTGTCTTGAGCCCGGTGGTACAGGTGGTGGCCGGCCGATCGATGGGATCGGGGGTGCTGATATCGAAGGATGGTGAGATCCTCACCGCCCTGCACGTGGTGGAGGGCGGTGAGGAGGTGGTGGTGGCGGTGACCCGTGAGGAGGGGATGCCGCCGGATGAGCTCTTCCGTGCAGAGGTGATCCTCGAGGACGAGGTGCGGGATCTCGCCCTCCTCCGGTTGACGGCCGATCTCTACGGCAGGCCCCTCCCCGAAGGGATCGATTTCCCCGTCGTGACCCCTGCCTTTTCCGAGGTGCGTGTGGGGAGCCGGATCACCCTCGTCGGCTATCCACCGGGGGTGGGATTGCGCTCCCGGCCCGTGGAGCTTCGCTTACCCTCTCTGGTCGCCGGACGGGAGAGGGTGTGGACGGAGGGAGGGCGTCGGGATCTCCTCAAGGTTTCTGGATGGATCGGGGAGGGGATGTCGGGTGGTGCGGTCTTCGATGAGCAAGGGAGGCTCGTGGGGATTCTCACCGGACGGATATACGATGGGTGGGGGGGGCTCGGTGTGGTGGTGGCTGCACATGAGGTGCCCTCGGACTGGTGGCACAGATGAACTCTCGCGCTCTTTTCCTGTTTCTCCTCGAAAGTAAATTGACGAAGATGTGGTATTTCATTACAATGTAGATATGTTCACGATAGAGCGGTCCGTTGCGGCAAAGATGTTCGAGGAGCTTCTCGAGCGCGCCCTCAAGGGGGAGGATGTGGTGATCACCGACGAGGAGAAGATCCCACTCGTGAGGTTCGTCCCTGTTCAGGGTGTGCGTTCCGATCGCGTCCTGGATGGGGCGAAAGGGCTCATCGTGTACATGTCGGATGATTTCAACGAACCGCTCGACGACATCTTTGCAGAGTACGTGCCATGAACATACTGATCGATACACAGGCGTTTCTCTGGGCTGTTTCGGACAGCGATAAGCTCTCCGAGCGGGCGAAGGAGGTCTTCTACAATCCCCAGAATGTGCTCTACTTCAGTGCAGCCAGTTATTGGGAGATCTGTCTCAAGATGTCCCTGGGCAAGCTCCGGCTCGAGAAGGGGTGGAAGAAGGTGATCGACCGGGAGATGAGTGTGAACTCCATCAAGTGGCTCAAGCTCAAGAAGGAACACATGGTGCGCCTCCTCTATATCCCATGGCTCCACAACGATCCCTTCGACCGGATGCTCGTCGCCCAGGCGCAGATGGAGAAGTGTGCGATCCTCACCTCCGATCCGCAGATCGCCCAGTACGACGTGCAGACCATCTGGTGAGGGATCTCCCATGTGCGGCGAGAGCGACTCCGACTCGATAGTTTCTTGCAGAAAGGAGTGGTCTATGCGGAGGATATGGGCTTCGCTACTGGTCGTCTTCCTCCTCGGTTCGGGGCTCGCGGCGCAGGAGGAGCCCGCGGTCCGGGTCACCGACTCGTATGGGAGACAGATCCTTCTCCCGGAGTATCCCGACAGAATCGTCTCCCTGGCTCCGAATATCACCGAGACGCTCTTCGCTCTCGGGAAGGGTGATCTCGTGGTGGGGCGCACCGACTACTGTGACTGGCCTGCCGAGGTGGCGGGTGTCCCGTCGGTGGGCACGATCCTCCAGCCCAATATCGAGCGCCTCGTGGCCCTGGAGCCGGATGTGGTGATCGCCTCCTCCCACCTCTCCAAGGAGGTGGACGAGAAGCTGCGGAAGCTCGGGATCCCGGTGGCGGTCTTCAATTACCCTGAGAGTTTCGAGGGGACCTACGAGACGATCCTCCAGGTGGCCCGCGTGGTGGGGGCTGTGCAGAAGGCGGAGGATCTCATTGACGGGATAGAGCAGGTGGTGCTCACGGTGATGAGCGCGGTGAGCGGGCTCCCCCGGCCAAGGGTGTACTACGTGATAAGCTATGGTCAGTTCGGCGACTATACTGCGGGAAAGGGGACGTTCATCGATACCCTCATCCAGATCGCCGGAGGGGTGAACGTGGCCTCCGACGTGGAGGGATGGCAGTACAGTGCGGAGAGGCTCCTGGAAAAGGATCCGGATATCATCATCTGTTCGAAGTACTACAACACGAAGCAGGGATTCATGAAGACCCCCCCCTATACCCAGCTCACGGCGGTGAAGGAGGGGCGGGTGTTCGAGATCGACAACAATCTCGTCGACCGGCAGGGACCGCGTATAGGGGAGGGGCTCATGGCCCTGGCGCGTATCATCCATCCGGAGGCCTTCGAGGAATGAGGAGATGGGTTCGCGTGCTTCGGTGGGGGTTGTTCATGGCCCTCACCGTTTTTTTTGTGTGGGGTGCGGTGTTGGTGGGAGCTGCGGAGGTGTCGCCTCCGCGCGTGTGGGCGGCCTTGCTTCGTCTGCTCAGGGAGGGGTTGCCCGATCCCTCCAGGCTCGGGGTGATCGACAGGATCCTGCTCTACGTGCGTCTGCCCAGGGTGCTCCTCGCCTTCCTTTCGGGGGCGGTCCTGGCGGGCGCCGGTGCGGTATATCAGGGGGTCTTCCGGAATCCCATGGCCGATCCCTATGTCCTGGGTGTCTCGGCGGGAGGTGCCCTGGGTACCGCGACGGCGGTCTTCGTCCTTCCGGGGGAATGGCTGCCTTTGTCCATGATGGTGGGGGCGTTCACGGGAGGAGCGGCGGCCCTCCTCTTGGTCTACGGGATCGCGGGTTCGGTGCGGAGCACGGCGACCGAGACCCTCCTGCTCTCGGGTATCTCGGTGAGTCTCTTCCTCTCGGCCCTTCTCTCGCTCCTTCTCACGTTCGTGCGGGACAGGGTGGGGAGCCTGGTGTTCTGGATGATGGGGAGTTTCTCCACGGCCGACTGGGACAAGGTGGGGGTCGCCCTGGGGCTGCTGTTGGGGGAAGTGCTCCTGGTGGTTCCCTGGGTGAGGGATCTCGACGTGCTCTCCATGGGAGACGAGACAGCGGTGGGTTTGGGTGTGCGGGTGGTGCGGGTGAGGCTCTACCTCCTCCTGGTGGTCTCGCTCGCGGCTTCGGGGGTGGTGGCGCTCTGCGGTCCGGTGGGGTTCGTGGGGCTCGTGGTGCCGCACATGGTGCGGCGTCTCCTGGGGGCGCGTCATGTGCGGGTCTTCACAGGAGGGCTCTGGCTGGGGGGGATGGTGATGGTGGCCGCGGATACCCTGGCGCGGGTGGTCCTTTCGCCCTCGGAGCTTCCTGTGGGGGTGGTGACCGCGCTCGTGGGGGTGCCGTTCTTCGTCTACCTCCTCAGGTGGCGGCGAGGGTGACGGGCTCTCCTGCGGGAGGCGGGTGTGTTGCGTGTCCGCGGGGGCTTTGCTAGGGTATGGGTGGAGGTGTCGATGGCTCAGGACGAGGTGGTGTTGCGGTGCGAGGGGGTGGGGGCGAGTCTGGGGGACCGGCGGGTGCTGGATGCGGTGGGGGTGTGGGTGAAGAGGGGGGAGGTGGTGGGGGTGCTCGGGCCGAATGGGGCGGGGAAGAGCACGCTGCTCAGGCTGGTGGTCCGGGTGCTCGAGCCGGAGGTGGAGTGTGTGTGGGTGTGTGGGGAGGAGGTGCGGAGGCTCTCCCAGAAGGAGATCGCCCGGAGGGTGGGGTATGTCCCCCAGCAGGTGGTGGTGCCCTTCCCCTTCACGGTGGAGGAGGTGGTGCGGATGGGCAGGTGGCCGCACCTCGGGCGGCTGCAGCCGGAGGGGGAGAGGGATGCCCGGGCGGTACGGGAGGCGATGGAGGAGGTGGGGGTGTGGGGTATCAGGGGGCGGAGGGTGGGTGAGGTGAGCGGGGGTGAGGTGCAGCGGGTGGTGCTCGCCCGGGCGTTCGCCCAGGAGCCGGCGGTACTCCTCCTGGACGAACCGACGAGTCACCTGGATCCGGGGTTCGCGTGCCGGGTGATGGGACTGGTGAGGGGTGTGTGCCGGCGGAGGGGGGTGGGGGCCCTCGCCACGTTCCACGACATCAACCTGGCTCTCCTCTATGCGGACAGGCTCGTGTGCCTCAAGGAGGGGAGGGTCCTCGCCTCGGGGACGCCGGAGGATGTCGCCGATCCCGCACTCTTCAGGGATCTCTACGGAATCGAGGTGGTGTGCATCTCGCATCCCGTGAGCGGTCGGCCCCAGGTGGTGTTCGTCCCGGAGGCGGGATTGTAGGGGTCTGGATTCCTTATGTGTTTTGTAATATTTTGTGAAAAAGAGATCTGCCATGGGAGGTCTGTATGACGCTCAGGGAACTCAAGGAGGACATGAAGCGCCGGATGGGGGAGATCGTCCCCGAGGTGGAGATCCCTCTGAAGGCCGAGCTCATCCTCGAGATACGTGCCCTCAAAGAGGAGAAGAACGCCCTCATCCTGGGGCACAACTATATGGAGCCCGCACTCTATACCTATGTACCCGACGAGCGCGGGGATTCCCTCGAGCTCAGCAGGAAGGCCGCGGGAACCGATAAGCCCATCATCGTGTTCTGCGGGGTGAAGTTCATGGCCGAGACCGCCAAGATACTCAATCCCTCCAAGAAGGTGCTCATCCCCTCGCTCGAGGCGGGATGTTCTCTTGCAGAGAGCATCACCGCAGAGGATGTGCGGGCGATCAGGGCCCTCCTTCCCGGCGTGCCCATCGTCACCTATGTGAACACCTATGCGGACGTGAAGGCGGAGAGCGATTACTGCTGCACGTCGGGGAACGCCGATCGGGTGGTGAAGGCCCTCGGCGGAGGCACGGTGGTCTTCCTTCCCGACCAGTACCTCGCCTCGAATGTGGCCGAGCAGCTCGGAAGGCGCATCCTCTTCCTCAAGAAGGAGGATGGAGGGCTTTCACCCATCCTCCAGGATCGTGAGGGAAGGGATGCGGCCGATGTGAGGGATCGATCCTCGTGGGAGGGGGCGGTGATAGGATGGCGGGGGCGGTGTGAGGTGCACGAGAAGTATACCGTGGACGACGTGCGCAGGATCCGGGCCCAGTTCCCCGATGTGTGTGTGCTCGCCCACCCCGAATGCGCGCCCGAGGTCGTGCGCGAGGCCGATTTCGCGGGAAGCACCAGGGCCATGATCGACTATGTGGAGAGCACGGAGGCCTCTCGCTACCTGCTCCTCACCGAGTGCTCCATGGGTGACAACATCATGGCGGCCCATCCGGAGAAGAAGATGCTCAGGCTCTGTTCGGTGCGATGTCCCCACATGAACCAGATCACCCTCGAGCAGACACGGGATGCGCTCCGCTATGAGCAGTACGAGGTCTTCGTGGACGAGCGGATGCGGGAGCGGGCCCTCACGGCGGTGGAGCGGATGCTCGCCCTCTAGGGTGCAGGTGCGGAGACGCCACGCCGCGTGATCCGGCGGAACTCCCTGGGAGAGATGCCCTTGTACCGTCTGAACTGGCGGGCAAAGTAGTTGCTGTCCTGGAAGCCCACCTCCTCCGCTATCTCGAGCATGGTGAGGTCCGTATGGGTGAGGAGCTCGCATGCCTTCTCCACCCTGAGATAGGCGAGGTAACGGAGGGGAGGCATGCCCACGGCCCTTATGAAGTGGCGGCGCAGGGTGGAAGGGGAGAGGTTCGCCCTGGCGCAGAGCTCCTCGAGTGTCCACCGACGGGGGTACTGGGTCTCGAGTGCGGAGAGGACCGAGCTTATCGTGAGGATCCGGTGGGCTTCCGGGGTGGAGAGGCGCTGGTATTCACGGGCGAGGACGGTGAGCAGCTGGAAGAAGAGGCCCGCAGCCATGATGGTGTGTCCCGGTGCGCGTGAGTTCTCCTCGCGGATGAGCTGGTGGATGAGTCGTTCCACCTCTTCGAGCCTCGAGCCCGAGAGCCTGAGGTGCCCCTTGCGCCTCCCCTCGAGGCGCTCCCGCGGCTCCAGGGTGAAGAGGGCCGTGAAGCCCGGGAGCTGTCGGAGCTCGTGCTCGTAGGGCTCCAGTACGTCTTCCCGGAACATCACATTCACAAGGCGCAGGTGCGAGGCCTGGAAGTGGTGGGGCACGGACGGGAGGATGATGAACACATCGCCCCGGAATACCGAGTGCGCGGTCTCGCCGATGTGGTGGAATCCTTCCCCGTCGAGGATCACCACCAGCTCGAAAAAGTCGTGATGGTGGGGGATGTAGGTGAGATCCACACCGTGATCCGGTGCGTGACGGGAGGGGAGGAAGTTGGTGGATATCCGTATCCTCTCGTTGTTTCGGAAGAGCTCTCCCTTGGAAACAGAAAACATGACCGTATTGTGCTAAAAAGAGGTAATATCGTCAAGGAAAAAGGTCATATCATCTGATATACTTCTCTCGCAGGTTGATGGATCACATCACATATGTGTATGCTGGAGGACGTATGAAGCAAGGCCTGTTTCCTGAGGACTTTGTCTGGGGAGTGGCGACCTCGAGCTATCAGGTCGAGGGATCGCTCGGCGCGGACGGGAGGGGGGAGAGCATCTGGGACACCTTCTCCCGGATGCCCGGAAAGGTCAAATACGGCCACAACGGTGAGCCCGGTGCCTATCAGTATCGGCGGTACGAAGAGGATGTGAAGCTCATGGCAGAGCTCGGGATCACCTCGTACCGGTTTTCCATCGCGTGGCCGAGGGTCTTCCCCTATTCGATGAAGGAACGAAACCCGAAGGGGTTCGATTACTACGACAGGCTGATCGACGGGTTGCTCGCTCACGGTATAGAGCCCTTCGTGACCCTCTATCACTGGGATCTCCCCCAATACCTCGAGGATGAGGGAGGATGGCCCTCCAGGGAGACGGCGTTCTATTTCGCGGACTATGCCAGGGCGTGTTTCGATGCCCTGGGTGACCGGGTGAAGATGTGGGCCACACTCAACGAGCCGCTCTGTTCGTCGGTCCTTGGATACGCCCTGGGATGGCATGCTCCCGGGAAGGAGGATTGGAACCTCGCCATGTCTGCACTCCACCACCTCTACCTCGGGCATGGCCTTGCGGTCCGGGCCTTCCGGGACGGGGGATATGAGGGGAGGATAGGGATGGTCCAGGTGGTGTCGGTGGGGCGTCCGGCCACGAGGAGGGAGGAGGACCTTCTCGCCCTGGAGAAGTACAGGGAGGAGAGTGCGAAGCTCTTCCTCGACCCGCTCTACGGCAGGGGATACCCGGAGCGACTCGTGAGGGAGGCTGGGGATTCCTTCCCCCTCCAGGAGGGGGATCTGGATATCATCGCCACTCCGATGGATTTCCTCGGGCTCAATTACTATTCGGAGCGGGCGATAAAGGCGGATCCGGAGAATCCACGTGGTTTCTCGGAAGCACCCGATCACTATCCCAAAACGGCTATGGGGTGGGCCATCGTGCCACAGGGATTGTATCGTCTCTTCAGGTGGGTGTACGATCATTACACGCCTTCCGAGATGTATGTCTCCGAGAACGGGGCTGCCTTCCAAGACGTGCTCACGCCGGATGAGGATGCATGCCACGATCCGGAGAGGATTGCCTACCTCAGAGACCACCTCGCCTCTGCTGCGAGGATCGTGAAGGAGGGGATCCCCCTCAAGGGATACTACCTCTGGTCGTTCATCGACAATTTCGAGTGGGCATACGGGTATACCAAACGCTTCGGGATCGTGTACTGCGACTACCTCGACGGGCGGCGCATCCCAAAGGACAGCTACTACTACTATCGAGAGGTGATCGCAGGGAACGAGGTCTTCGAAGTGTAAGTTGAGTAAGGAGGTCGTATCATGTCGTACGGACATTTCGAAGGAAGAGAGTACGTGATCACCAATCCACGCACTCCCGTGAAGTGGATCAACTACGTAGGGACCATAGACTTCGGTGGGTTCGTGGATCACACGGGAGGGCTCCTGATCTGCAAAGGCGATCCTGCACTCAACCGGATCACCAAGTACATCACTCAGCTCCCCTCCTCGGAGTTCAAAGGCTCCACCATCTATCTCCGCGGGAGGAGGGGGGATCGGTCTTTCCTCTACTCCCCCTACTATGTTCCCACCCTCCATGAGTACGATCGCTATGAGTGCAGGATCGGCCTGGGGTATTCCCGGTTCCTCATGGAGTACGTCGGGATCCGCACCGAGATCACGGTCTTCGTGCCCGAGGGGGAGAGCGTGGTCCTCCAGGACGTGCGTATCCGGAACACGGGGAGCGATCCGGTTGAGGTCCTCGACCTGATCCCTGTGGTGGAGTACTCCCACTTCGACGCCCTCAAGCAGCTGACCAACGCGGACTGGGTGCCCCAGACCATGACGAGCAAGGCCATCGGAAGACCGGGGGAGCTCCTCGTCCTGAGGCAGTGCGCCTTTATGCAGATAGGGAGAGCCGAGAATTTCCTCACCTCTAACTGGCCGGTCTCGTCGTTCGAGGCCGACAGACGCAGATTCCTGGGCGAGAACGAGTACGGTACGTGGAAGGTGCCGTTCTCACTCGTCGATGGGCGTGAGTTCTCCAACTACGAACCGCTTCGGGGCGACAACGTGGGTGCCCTCATGCACCACTTGGGTCCTCTCGCGCCGGGTGAGGAGCGGAGGGTGATCGTCCAGCTGGGCCAGGTGGAATCGGTGGAGAAGGCGATGCCTGTGATCGAACGGTTCAGGGAGCCGGAGGAGGTGGATGCCGCCTTTGCGAGGATGCAGGCGTTTTGGGAAGAATACCTCAACGTGTGTCAGGTGGAAACTCCTGATCCTGAGTTCGACCTGCTCGTGAATACCCACAACCCCAGGCAGTGTTACGTCACCCTCAACTGGTCCAGGTACCTCTCGTACTACCAGCTGGGCTACGGAGCCCGGGGGATCGGGGTGCGGGATTCGAGCCAGGACGTGATGGCCGTGGTGGCGGGTGCACCTGGTCGTGCGAAGAAGCTCCTCAGGAAGCTCCTCTCGGTGCAGAAGCGGAACGGCTCGTCCATGCACCAGTTCAACCCCAAGACCATGGAAGCCACCATGGGGGATGCGCGGGAGATGGAGGATCGACCGCAGTACTATGGGGACGACCACCTGTGGTTGGTCTTCGCCGTGTGTCACTACATCGCAGAGACCGGTGACTATGCCTTTCTCGAGGAAGAGATCCCCTTCTATGAGAAGGATAAAGAGGGGAGACCTCTTGAGAGTGCACGTGTGCTCGAGCATCTCGAACGGGCGGTGGCCTTCACATGGAACGATACCGGGGTCCACGGGATACCACACCTCGGGTTTGCGGACTGGAACGATACCGTGAACCTCAAGACCGGGGCAGAGTCCTTCTTCATCGCCCACCAGTTCAGCAAGGCGGCTCGTGATCTCGCCGACCTCATGGATCACCTCGGAGAGAAGGAGAAGGCGGAGACCTACCGTTCCTATGCCGAGGAGATGAAGCGCCGCGTCAACGAGGTGGGATGGGACGGCGAGTGGTACCTGCGGTACTTCGATTGGGATGGAAGTCCGATCGGCTCGCGCGGGAACGCCCATGGAAAGATCTACACCAATGCGCAGTCATGGGCAGTGATCTCGGGGAACGCCACACCGGAGCGTGCCCGCAAGGCGCTGGATGCGGTCTACACACACCTCAACACCAGGTACGGGATCAAGCTGAGCACCCCGGGCTACGACCACTATGATCCGAATCTGGGTGGGGTGACGACCTATCCTCCCGGTGCCAAGGAGAACGGAGGCATCTTCCTGCATGCGAACCCGTGGGTGATCATCGCAGAGTGCATGATGGGCAACGGGGCGCGAGCCTACCAGTATCACCGGCAGGTGAATCCCATAAAGAAGAACGAGATCATCGATATCTACGAGGTGGAGCCGTACGTGTTCTGTCAGAACATCTTGGGCGACGAGCATCCACAGTTCGGGCTCGGGAGGAACAGCTGGCTCACAGGGACCGCGAGCTGGATGTACCAGGCCGCGACGCAGTACATCCTCGGTGTACGGGTCACCCACGGCGGGATCGTGATCGACCCTTGTCTGCCGCCCGAGTGGGACGGGTTCAGGATGCGGAGGAAGGTGCGGGGTACGTGGTACGAGATCACGGTGAGGAACCCTGAGCACGTGTCTCGGGGGGTTCGGAGCTGTACCATGGATGGACAGGCGGTCGAGGTATCCGAAGGAGCGGCCCGTATACCCTTCGATACCGAGGGGAAAGACCATGTCGTGGAGGTGATCCTCGGGACATGAAGGCCCGGATACCGCATGAGCGCATTCTCGAGGAGGCCCACAGGCTCGATCCGGTGAGCCTCCACAACATCCTCATGCGGACCCCCGATGCGGAGATCGCCATCCCTCTCCTTTTCATGGGGGAGGCTGAGCAGAGATTCCTTCTCTCGGCTCTCTCGGAAGAAAAGGCCGCACGGATCCGGTCCCTGATGGGACGTCTCCAACGGGTGAAGATCCCCTACGAGGTGTACGGCGAGGTGGTGAAGAACCTCGTCATTCGACTCCAGGGTGGGCGACCTCCGGATGTGGGGACGTACTATCGGCCTGGGAGTCCTCGAGGGTGAAGGTATCGACGGTGTGGCGGAGGCCGGTCATGCGGGAGCGGGCCTCCTGGGCGAGGTCGCTTATGACGGTGACGGCCTGGAGGATCTCCTTGGTGCCGCGCTCGATCTCCTCGATGCCGCGTCTGACCTCTGAGGAGATGGAGCGGGAGCCCTCGGCGGCGTCCTGGATGGTGCCTGACTGCTGGAGCATGGTCTCGGCGCCCTCTTCGATCTTCTGGGTGATGGAGGAGATGGTCTGGGTGGCGGAGAGGATGGAGGAGCTCGCGCGTGAGAGCTCGGTCATGCTGGCGGCGATCTCGTCGAGGGCGGTGGCGAACTGGGAGACGTCGCGGCGGATGTTCTCGAAGGCGTGGTGGCTCTCATCGCTCGCACGGAGGGCCTGCTGGATGCGGTCTGTGATGCGGGAGAGGGACTGGCTGATGCGGTCGGCGTGCTCGCCGGTGGACTCTGCGAGCTTGCGGATCTCCTCGGCGACGACGGCAAAGCCGCGGCCGGCCTCGCCGGCGTGGGCGCTCTCGATGGCGGCGTTCATGGAGAGGAGGTTGGTCTGCTCGGCGACGGTGTCGATGATCTCGATGATCTCCTGGATGTCGGAGATTTCGCGGTGGATGGAGGAGATGACCTCGTTGGTGGTGCTGACCTTTTCTCCGCCGTCGTGGATGACGGAGAGGAGGTCGGCGGTGCGGGCACGGCGGTCCTCTGCGAGGGAGGCGACGTGCTGGACGGAGGCGTTCATCTGTTCGATGGCGGAGGAGCTTTCGGCGATGTTGCGGGCCTGGGTCTGGATCTGGGAGACGACGGAGTGGATGCGGTCGACGATGGAGGAGATGGCGGAGGTGGTGGCGTCGAGGTTGGCATCGAGGCGGGTGACGAGGTCGCGGATGGACTCGATGGTGCGGGTGATCTGGTTGAGGGCGCTGGCGGACTGGGCGGCGCCGCCTGCGAGGACGTCCTTGAGCTCCTCGACGTTGCGGGAGGCCTCGCGGACCGAGAGGAGGAAGTCGCGGATGGTCTGGAGGACGGTGGAGATGTGGGAGGCGAGGTGGGCGAGTTCGTCTTTGGAGGCGGTGAGGGATCTATCGGCGAGTTCGTGGAGGGAGGTGAGGTCGCGGTTGCGGATGCGGTTCATGGCGGTCTCGATGCGGAGGATGCGGGAGGCGAGGGAGCGGGTGGTGGTGGCCACGAGGAGGGCGGTGAGGCCGATGACGAGGAGGGTGAGGCCGATGAGCACCCACTGCGACACCGTGGTGATCACCTCCACCTGCCTCTCGATCCGCTCCACCAGACTTTCGACGCGCTCGTTCACGAACATCTCCACTGTGGATACGGTGATACGCAGCTGTGTGAGAGTCTGGGAGATCCTGAAGAGGGCGGTTCGGGGTGCATCCGGGTGAGTGGTGAGGTAGTTGTTGATCTGGAAAATGTCCCGTTTGAAGTTTTCGGGGATCTCCGGGCTCTCTATGATCTCGGTGAGGTATTCCTCGGTGAGCGTGAAACGCTCGGCGTTCGTCCCCCAGAGGGCGTAGATCTTGGCGATGTCCGTCTTGAGGTCCTGGGAGAGGAATCTCCCCCCGGGGTGCTCGCTGAGATCGAGGAGCACCTCGTCCACTTCCTGTATGCTCTCCTTCCATCGATCGAGGAGGTCCGAGAGGGATGCGCTCTGGAGCGTCTCGCTCCCATAGGCGATGAGGTCTTTGCTCCGGGAGAGAAAGGCATGGGCCTGGATGAGGGCCTTGAGCCCCGTGGCCTGGAGGTCCTGGAGCGAGGTGATCACGGCGTTCCGCACGACGAGTGCTCCCACTACGAAGGAGAGCAACACGCCCACCAAAATGAGGATGAGGTAGAGTCGCGTTCGCAGTTTCATTTTAACTGTTCAACTCCTTGATGAAAGTGATTGTAAAATGTTTTCGCCCATGTTGCAACATCGGGATGACGTGAGAACCGGCAGAAAGCAGTAGAACGAACGAAATTCATAAGATTTTGAATGCGGGATGGCCGAAAGCAGGATTCACTGGATCTCGGACAAATCTACTCAACGGAGGTGTCGTATGACGAGACGTATGGCCTGTTTCGTGCTCATGGTGTCGCTCGCCGGGATGTCCCTCTGGGGATCGGGGGCCCCGGAGGAGACGAAGACCTACAAACTGATGGTGGGTATGGTGGTGACCGAGAGCGATCCCATGTACAAGGGAGCGGTGGAATTCAAGAAGAACGTGGAGGCCCGAACCGAGGGAAGGGTGAAGGTGGAGGTGTATCCCAATTCCCAGCTGGGAGACACCAGGGACATGATGGAACAGGTGAAGGCCGGCGCGAATGTCGCGGTGATCACGGATCCGGCCCGGCTTGCGGAGTCGGTCCCCGCGATTGGGATCCTCGGGGCGCCCTACATCGTGGACGACTTCCAGGAGGCGAGGAAGCTCGTGACCTCGTCCCTCTTCTCGACGTGGGCCGAGGAACTCGCCGGACACGGTTACCGGATCCTCTCCTTCAACTGGTACCAGGGTGCGAGGCATTTCCTCACCAACAAGCCGGTGAAAGTCCCACAGGATCTCAAAGGGTTGAGGATCCGTACGCCCGGTGCCACGGTCTTCCAGGAGAGCATAAAGGCCATGGGGGCCAGTCCCGTGGCGCTCGCGTGGTCTGAGGTATACCCGGCCATACAGCAGAAGGTGATCGACGGGGCCGAGGCCCAGTTTCCCGCCGTGGTGGGGGCGAGGCTCCACGAGGTGATAAAGTACATCACCAAGACAGGCCACTTCCAGCTCATCACCGGGCTCGTGTGCAGCGAATCGTGGTTCAAGGGACTGCCCGAGGCGTATCGGCGGATCCTTCTCGAGGAGGCGCTCAAAGCGGGTGACTATGCCTCACAGCTCACCATGGAGGGGCTCAAGGAGAACGAATCCTTCCTGAAGTCCCAGGGGGTGGAGATACTGGAAGTGGACATCACACCCTTCAAGCAAGCCTGCGAGGCGGTCTACGACAAGATCGAAGGCTACCGGGCGCTCCGGGAAGAGGTGATGAAGGTGCTCGGCAAGCGCTGAACTTATTGATGGTGAACACCACCACGGGAGGAACCCTTCGGGGTTTCTCCCCGTTTTCGCATCTTTGTGTGTGGAGGAATGGATGAAGGGATCGATCGACAGGTATATCACGGGAGCGGAGGTGCTGATCGTGCAGATCTTCCTCGTGGTGATCGTGGTCTGCGTCTTCTTCGCTGCGGTCTTGAGGAGTGTGGGGTATCCCATCGTATGGTCGGTGGATATCGCCCAGCTCCTCTTCGCCTGGGTGAGCTTCCTGGGGGCCGATCTGGCGCTGCAGCATGGCCGTCACATAGGGATGGATATCCTCATGAGGAGGTTCCCCCCCGCGGTGCAGAAGGGGATCGTCGCAGGTTCGCGGATACTCGCGCTCGCGTTTCTCGGTCTTGCAGGGGCGTACGGCCTCTATCTCTCCATAATAAACTTCGACCGCCAGTTCAGCGGTCTCGAGATCAGTTTCTCCTGGGCCACGCTCAGTGCCCCGGTGGGGTGCGGACTCATGATCCGGACACTGGTGAAGCAATTGCTCACGGGAAGAGAGGTGGTGCAATGATAGTGGTAGGCATCGTCTTTCTGGTTCTCCTCCTCCTGGGGGTGCCCCTCGCATTCTCGATCGGGGTCGCCGGGATCCTCTTCTTCATCGGCAACCCGGATCTGCCCCTCACGGTGCCCATCACGAAGATGATGAGCAGTACCCAATCCTTCCCCTTGCTCGCCGTGCCCTTCTTCGTGCTCGCCGGGAACCTCATGAACGTGAGCGGGATCACCGACCGTCTCATGCGGTATGCCTCTGTACTCGCCGGGCACCTCAGGGGGGGACTCGCCCATGTGAGCATCGTGTTGAGTACGCTCATGGGAGGGATCTCCGGCGCCGCGGCCTCGGATGCCGCGATGGAGGCCCGTATTCTCGGCCCCACCATGCTGGATAAGGGCTATGCGAAGGGATACAGCGCAGCGGTGATCGGGCTCAGTTCGCTCATCGTGGCCACCATCCCGCCGGGGATCGGACTCATTCTCTTCGGCTACATAGGGGAGGTTTCCATCGGAAGGTTGTTCGCGGCAGGGATCGTCCCCGGTATCCTCATGGCGCTTTTCATGATGGTGACGGCCTCGATCGTGGCGAGGCGGCGGGGGTATCAGCCCGAGCGGCCCCATCCTCCCTCCTTCGGTGAGGTGGTCCGGAGCACCTGGGAGAACATCTATGCCCTCATCTTTCCCCTGCTCCTCATCGTGGGGATCCGTTTCGGGATCTTCACCCCCTCGGAGGCAGGGGCCTTTGCCGTGGTCTATGCCTTTCTCGTGGGGAGGTTCGTCTACAAGGAACTTTCCTGGACGAAATTCCTCGAGGCGCTCAGACAGACCGCGATCGATACCGGGGTCATCATGCTCATCATCATGTGTGCGGGTATCCTGGGATATGTGATCACCGTGACCCGCATACCGCAGAGCATCGCCCTCTTCCTCACCGGGGTCACCTCGAACCCCACGTTCCTGCTCCTCATCGTCCTCGGATTCCTCCTGGTGGCGGGGATGTTCATGGAGCCCACGGTGAATACCCTGCTCCTCACCCCCATCTTCCTCCCCATCATGAAGTCGGTGGGAGTGGATCCCGTGCACTTCGGTATTCTCATGATGACCATGGTTACCTTGGGGAGTATGACTCCCCCCGTGGGCGTGGTCCTCTACACGGTGTGCGCCATCCTCGACGTGCCCACCGAAGACTACATCAAGGATTCCATACCTTTCGTGGTTGCGGTGATACTGGAGCTCCTCCTTCTCACCTTCTTCCCTTCCATCGTATTGTTCCTGCCGAATCTCATCTTCGGACAGTAGGTGGGTGTCCCTCCGGCGGATCCGCCGGAGGGATTTTTTCTTGCCAGGGGGGAAGGTCTGGGATACTATGATGATGGTGAAGGATGCTGCGCTCTTCGTCTCCAATGTCGCCATCCCGGTGATGAGCTCCCTCGTGTTCACGGTGTGTCTCGTCTACTTCCTTCTTTCGAATGTCCATCACCCGGCGTCCTTGAAGTTCCTGAGGGTCTTCCTGTTCTCCTTCACCGCCTTTCTCCTGGGTAGACCGCTCCAGGTGCTCCTCGGTCCCTATCCTCTCCCCTTGATCATCGTGAACCTCCGGGTCTTCCTCCTGGGAGGGATCATCGCCCCCCTCGTGATCTTCATGTCGAACTTCTTGTGGCGGAGGAGAAGCGTCCTGATGGTGGAGCTCGCCCTCCTGTGTGTCTCCTTGAGTGTCCTCTACGTGGTGTTCAACACTCTGGGCACACGCGACAGCGTCGTGCTTTTCGAGGTCGTGGGAGTACGGGGGTATGAGAACGCGACCCCTTTTGGGGCAGCTCCCTATTACGGGAGGGAGTTCGCCCTCTATGCCCAGATCAGCATAGGGGCCCTTCTCCTCTATGTGTCGTTCCTGGGACTTCGTAATCTCTGGAGATCAGGTGAGGGTGGGGCCTACCTGAAGAAGAACTTGATGATCAACATGGGGCTCGCGGTCTTCGCCCTTTCGTTCATCATCGGTTCGTGTCTCGCCCAGTGGTGGCTCTACTACACGGCGTCCTTCCTGGTGGTGATCTTCTTCGTGGCAGCGGTGGGGTACGACGTACAGGAGACGAATTTCCTCAGAGAGAAGGTGGTTCCCCTCATCGAGAGGGAGATTACCTCCCGCATACTCGTGGGGGAATCCGAATCGAAGGATCTCCCCCAGTTCCTGAGACTGCTCTCCGCGAGCGCTGAGCTCAATACCGCGGTGGTGATGCGCGTTCATGTCTCGGATGTGTCTTCACTCCGAGGGGGAGGGGATCTGGAGAAGGGGGATCGGATCTCTTCCCGTCTCGAGCGGGAGTTGAGGAGGTATTTCCTCGAAGACGAGGTCCTCGTACTGCATGTAGGGAATCACCGGAACGCGATCCTCGTGAAGACAGGAGAGGGGAAGACGGCCCTCCTGAGGGAGGCCCTGGAGGGGTTTTACAGGACCTCATCGCGCGAGGGTGTCCATCTGGTGATCGGGGTGGGGCGGCCGAAGGAGTCGGTGTGCCGGATTGCGACATCGTTCCAGGAGGCGGTCTATGCACAGCAGTACGGCGAAGTCCACCACCTGGAGGGGGTGATCGAGTACGAGAACCTGGTCGATCCAGGAGATGGAGAGGCGTTCCCGGCGAGTGAGAAGGAGTCGCTCGTGAGCAGCATCAAGCTGGGGCACCTGGGGAGCCTCGAGGAGGCCTTTGGAAACTATTTCACCGCGGTACGGAGATGGTCGCTCGACAATCCGGAGTGGATCAGGGCCGCCCTGTACGAGCTCGTGGGGAGCGTGGCGGGGATACCCGTGCTGTCTTCCCGCATCAAGGCCCGGATCTATGGACACCTGCTCTCATGGGGTGTCGAGTTGCAACGGGCGGAGGATATCGACTCGATGTGCCGTACGGGGCTTGAGCTCGTGAGGACCATCGGATCCTGGGTGAGCGATCACTACCGGCAGAAGTCCAGTTCCCTCGTGGATCGGGCGAGGAGCTACGTGGAGGCGAGGTTCGACAGGGATATCGATTACAAGGAGGTGGCCCGGTCCCTCAATATCAGTCCCTCCTACTTCCTCCATCTCTTCAAGCGGGAGACGGGTCGCACGTTCGGCGAGTACATCACCTCCGTCCGCGTGGAAAGGGCGAAGGAGCTCCTCCGGGAGGGGAGGTTGAACGTCACCGAGGTCGCCTTCAGGGTGGGATTCAAGAGTTCCAACTATTTCAGCTATGTCTTCAAGCGCTACGAGGGAGTGTCTCCCACCGCCTACAGGAGGCGTGCCACCCCCTCCTCCACCTAGGAAGGGATGGCTGCTTCCGCGGGGTGGGCGACCTCCGGATGTGGGGACGTACTATCGGCCTGGGACTCCTCGAGGGTGAAGGTGTCGACGGTGTGGCGGAGGCCGGTCATGCGGGAGCGGGCCTCCTGGGCGAGGTCGCTTATGACGGTGACGGCCTGGAGGATCTCCTTGGTGCCGCGCTCGATCTCTTCCACCCCCTTCCTCACCTCGAGGGAGATGTTCCGCGATCCCTCCGCAGCGTCCCGGATCTCCCCTGCCCTCTGCATCATGTCCTCCGCTCCTTCCCGTACACGGGTGGTGATCTCGTTGATGGTCTGGGTGGCGGAGAGGATGGAGGAGCTCGCGCGTGAGAGCTCGGTCATGCTGGCGGCGATCTCGTCGAGGGCGGTGGCGAACTGGGAGACGTCGCGGCGGATGTTCTCGAAGGCGTGGTGGCTCTCATCGCTCGCACGGAGGGCCTGCTGGATGCGGTCTGTGATGCGGGAGAGGGACTGGCTGATGCGGTCGGCGTGCTCGCCGGTGGACTCTGCGAGCTTGCGGATCTCCTCGGCGACGACGGCGAAGCCGCGGCCGGCCTCGCCGGCGTGGGCGCTCTCGATGGCGGCGTTCATGGAGAGGAGGTTGGTCTGCTCGGCGACGGTGTCGATGATCTCGATGATCTCCTGGATGTCGGAGATTTCGCGGTGGATGGAGGAGATGACCTCGTTGGTGGTGCTGACCTTTTCTCCGCCGTCGTGGATGACGGAGAGGAGGTCGGCGGTGCGGGCACGGCGGTCCTCTGCGAGGGAGGCGACGTGCTGGACGGAGGCGTTCATCTGTTCGATGGCGGCGGAGCTTTCGGCGATGTTGCGGGCCTGGGTCTGGATCTGGGAGACGACGGAGTGGATGCGGTCGACGATGGAGGAGATGGCGGAGGAGGTGGCGTCGAGGTTGGCATCGAGGCGGGCGACGAGGTCGCGGATGGACTCGATGGTGCGGGTGATCTGGTTGAGGGCGCTGGCGGACTGGGCGGCGCCGCCTGCGAGGAGGTCCTTGAGCTCCTCGACGTTGCGGGAGGCCTCGCGGACCGAGAGGAGGAAGTCGCGGATGGTCTGGAGGACGGTGGAGATGTGGGAGGCGAGGTGGGCGAGTTCGTCTTTGGAGGCGGTGAGGGATCTATCGGCGAGTTCGTGGAGGGAGGTGAGGTCGCGGTTGCGGATGCGGTTCATGGCGGTCTCGATGCGGAGGATGCGGGAGGCGAGGGAGCGGGTGGTGGTGGCCACGAGGAGGGCGGTGAGGCCGATGACGAGGAGGGTGAGGCCGATGAGCACCCACTGCGACACCGTGGTGATCACCTCCACCTGCCTCTCGATTTCGTCCACGAGACGTCCGATCCTTTGGGCGACGAATTCCTCCGCGGTGTTGATGGTGATCTTCACCTGGTCCCAGGCCTGGGTGATGCGGAGGAGGGCGATGCCTGGTGGATCAGGGATGGTATAGAGATAGTTCTGTATCTGCAGTATCCCCCGTTTGTACGTCTCGGGGATGTCGGGGAGGTCGATGAGGTCCTGGAGGTATTGCTCGGTGAGGGTGAAACGTTCCTGATTGGTGCTCCAGAGCGTGTAGATCTTGGTGATCTCCTCTCGGAGGTCGGGAGAGAGGAAGCGTCTCGCGGGATGGGTGCTGAGGGCGAGGAGCGCCTGCTCGGTCTGCCGGATGCTTTGCTTCCAGAGATCGAGGATGGCGGGGAGATACTCGTTCTGATGGAGTTCGGTATCGTAGGCCACGAGATCCTTGCTCCGGGAGATGAATGTCTGGGCCTGGCTGAGGGTCCTGAACCCGGCCTTCTGGAGGTCCTGGAGCGAGGTGATCACGGCGTTCCGCACGACGAGTGCTCCCACTACGAAGGAGAGCAACACGCCCACCAAAATGAGGATGAGGTAGAGTCGCGTTCGCAGTTTCATATCGGTTCCTCTCTCCGTCTGAAGTTGCGGGCCACGATTGATTGTACGCCATTTCCCCGGACAGCGCAAGTTCACGGACGAACCTCGGGTGGTTCGGCTTGCGCTTCATCCTGGTTTCCCCTATACTCATGGGCCTATGAACCAGGACCAGGTGAAACAGCAGCTCCTCAGGTTGGAACCCGACGTGATCGATTTTACCGTGATCTTCTCCGGCAAACAGAGCAAGAAGGCCAACGGGGTCTACTATCCCGACAGGCGGGAGATCATCATCCACAATCGCAACTTCTCCAACGACAACGATCTCATGTACACCGCGATCCACGAGTTCGCCCACCACATCTACTACACCACCTCGCCGCTCCCGGTCACGAACAGGGCGCACACCCAGGAGTTCTGGACCCTCTTCCACGGTCTGCTCGAACGGGCGGAAGAGATGGGGATCTATCAG
This sequence comes from Spirochaeta thermophila DSM 6192, assembly GCF_000147075.1. NCBI lineage: Bacteria > Pseudomonadati > Spirochaetota > Spirochaetia > Winmispirales > Winmispiraceae > Winmispira > Winmispira thermophila. Next base: position 2,313,179 of record NC_014484.1, on the reverse strand, counting down.
AACATCTTCGAACACAACGAGGAGTTCCAGCAGCTCACCGAGACGATCAAGAGGGACTATATCGGCGCCAACGGGAAGCTCATGAAGGATCTCGGTCGTCTTCTGGTTCGTGCCGAGTCCCTCTGTGAGAAGTACGGGGCTCGGTTCGAGGACTATGTGGAACGGGTCCTGGGACTCGGGAGGACCGTGGCCCATACCCTCATCAAGGCCTATTCCTACGACGTCTCTCCTGAGATAGGTTACGAGAACATGAAGACCGTGGTCTCCTTTGCGAAGCCCGAGGAGCGGAAGAGAGCCGAGGATGCCCTGCTCAAGGGGGTGCCCTCGCACGTGGTGAAGACCGAACTCCGGAAGGAGAAGGCGCCTCCCGATCCGCTCGAACGGTTGCAGCAGGAGAAGATGAGGATCGAGCGGACCATAGAGAACCTCTCCAGGCGGCTCGAGGAGATCAACGCCCTGCTCGAGCAGGCGATGGCCGAGGGAGGCTGAGGTCTGCGCTTGCGGAGGGGGCGGGGTTCTGTTATGGTGATCACATGGCCTACGAGTTCACTCGGTTCGAGGGACGGGACGTCCCCTACAAGGTGACGGTGTACGGACTTTCCACCTGCGGGTTCTGCCGGAGGGCGGTGGAGTTCCTCAAGGAGCACGAGATCCCCTTCGACTACCTGGAGGTCGACCTGCTCCCCAGGGAGGAGCGTCTGTCCCTGAAGGCCTCGCTCGCCAACGAGTTCGAGGTCCGGGTGGGGTTCCCCTTCCTGGTGGTGGAGTGGCCCGAGGGGCGGAGGGAGTTCAGGGTGGGATTCATCCGTGCCGATTGGGAGGATCTTCTCCTATGAGCGGAATTGAGGAGGCACGGCGTTTCGTGGAGCGGGCGGCCCGTAAGAGGGGGTGGGCGATCAATCCCGACGAGCGGTTCGTCTCCTTCCTGGTGGAGGGGCTCGCGAGGCAGAGGGACCGCCACGGCTACTACCTCTGCCCCTGCAGGGAGAGCTGGGAGGACAGGGAGAAGGACAGGGATGTGGTCTGTCCGTGCGTCTACGCCGAGGCGGACATCGCCGAGTACGGCCAGTGCTTCTGCGGCCTCTTCTTCTCCAGGGAGGCGGCCCGGGAGGGGAGGGAGGCGGGGAGCATCCCCGAACGCAGGCCGCCGGAGCGTTGTCCCTAGACGGCTTCGAGGATGGATCGAAGCTCTCTCACGAATGTCTCGATATCTTCCTCCCGGGTCGCGTACGAGGTCATGAGGCGGTGGATATCGTCTTCCCACTGATAGAAGGTGTAGTGAGCGAGGAGCCTCCGTGCCACCGGGGCGGGCAGCCGCGGGAAGACGGCGTTCGTCTCCACGGGGTAGGCGATGGTGATCCCGAGGGCTGCGAGTTCCCGTGCGAGGTGCTGGGCCCTGGTGTTGGCGGTACGGGCCAGGCCGAGCCACAGGTCGTCCTCGTAGAGGGCGAGGAACTGGGCGGCGATGAAGCGCATCTTCGGGGCGAGCTGCATGGTCTGTTTGAGGTGGAAGGGCATCTCCTTCGTGTCCACCCACAGGAGCACCGCCTCTCCGTACATGAGACCGCACTTCGCTCCCCCGAGTGAAAGGATGTCGACGCCGCACTCGGCGGTGAGTGCTCTAAGCGAGAGCCCCAGGGCCGCGGCGGCCTGGGGAAGCCGGGCCCCGTCGACGTGGAGGAGGAGGCCGTGCCTGTGGGTGAGGTCTGCGAGGGCCCGTATCTCATGGGGAAAGTAGAGCGTGCCGCGTTCCGTGGGTTGGGTGATGGAGACGATGGCGGGTTGGGATTCGTGTGGGTTCCCTGATGCGTGGAGGAAGGGTTCCACGTGCTCGGGGGTGAGCTTGCCGTCGGGGGTGACGACGGGGAGGATGCGGGCTCCGGTGGCCCGCTGGAGGGCTCCGCACTCGTGGGTATTGAGGTGGGCGATGTGGGATGTGATGACGGCGTGGTAGGGACGGAGGAAGGGCGCCATGCCCACCACGTTGGCCGCGGTGCCGGTGTGAAGGAAGAAGACGTGCCGCGCCCCTGTCTGTTCCCTGAGAAGGGATCGGGCTCGTGCCGAGAGGGGGTCCTCGCCGTAGGCGAGGGCGGGCCCCTCGTTTGCGGCGAGGAGTGCCTCCACGATCCTGGGATGGACGGGTGCGGTGTTGTCGCTCGCGAACAGGGAAGATTTCATACCGGGAGTATAGATCGTGATGGAGAGGCCTTCAAGGATGGAGAGGGGTTTTCTCGGACGATGCCATCGTGGTATAACCCATAGAAACGACGAGATCGACATCCGGAGTGGGCCATGGGAAAGACCGTTGCAGAGAAGATCTTCGACGCCCATCTGGTGGAGGAGCCCTATGAGGGCGTTCATGTCCTCTCCCTCGACAGGGTCTTCTGCCACGAGATCACCACACCCATCGCGATCAACGACCTCGTGGCGCGGGGCAAGGACCGGGTATTCGACCCCGCCAGGATCAAGGCAGTGATCGACCACGTCACCCCGGCGAAGGACTCGAAGACCGCGATCCAGGGAAAGATCCTGCGGGAATGGTCCCGGAGGCATGGGATCGAGTTCTTCGACATAGGGAGAAACGGGGTGTGCCACGCCCTCTTCCCGGAGCGGGGATTCGTCCGTCCCGGATTCACGGTGATCATGGGCGACTCCCACACCTGTACGCACGGCGCCTTCGGGGCCTTTGCCGCGGGTGTGGGTACCACCGACCTCGAGGTGGGGATCCTCAAAGGGGTATGCGCCTTCAAGAGACCGCGCACCATAAAGGTCGAGATCACCGGGAGGCTTAAACCCGGTGTCTTCGCGAAGGATGTGATCCTCTCCATCATCCACAGGCTCGGGGTGAACGGGGCCACTGATCGCATCATCGAGTTCGCAGGTCCGGTGGTGGAGGACTTCTCCATGGAGAGCCGGATGACGCTCTGCAACATGGCCGTGGAGGCAGGGGCCACTTCCGGGATCTGCTATCCCGACATGGTGACGGTGGAGTACCTCTGGCCGTTCATCGAGGACGAGTATCCGAACAAGGAGGCCGCCCTCGAGGACTTCGGGCGGTGGCGGCCGGACGAGGATGCCGAGTACGAGGAGGTGATCGTGCACGATGTCTCCGATCTCGAACCCCTCGTCACGTACGGGTACAAGCCCGACCTCGTGAAGCCGGTGCGCGAGATGGAAGGCACCAGGGTGGATCAGGTCTACATCGGAAGCTGCACCAACGGCCGGATAGAGGACCTCCGTATCGCAGCCCAGATCCTCAAAGGGAAGAAGATCGCCGACCATGTGCGTGGCATCGTCTCTCCTGCGAGCCCGGGGGCCTATGCCCAGGCGTTCAAGGAAGGTCTCCTCGAGATATTCATGGAGGCGGGCTTCTGTGTGACGAATCCCACGTGCGGGGCCTGTCTGGGGATGAGCAACGGGGTGCTCGCACCGGGAGAGGTGTGCGCCTCCACCACCAACCGGAACTTCAACGGGAGGATGGGGAAGGGGGGGATGGTCCACCTCATGAGTCCCGCCACCGCTGCGGCCACGGCGATCGCAGGGTACATCACCAATTCACCGCTCTTCAGGGAGGGATGAGATGGCCTACGGCTTTGGAGGAAAAGTCCTCTTTCTGGACAGGTCCGACATCAACACCGATGAGATCATCCCGGCACGGTATCTCACCGAGATCTCCAAGGAAGCCCTCGCGCCTTACCTCCTCGAGGATCTCAAACTGGAGGGGTTCGATCCGAAGCGGGATCTCGAGGGGGTGAAGGTGATCGTCACCAGGGAGAACTTCGGGTGCGGGTCCTCGAGGGAGCATGCGGTGTGGGCCCTGGAAGTGAACGGGATCACCACGGTGATCGCGGCCGGATTCGCCCGCATCTTCCGTCAGAACATGTTCAACTGCGGACTCCTCGCCATCACCCTCGCCCCTGAACTCATCGACGATCTCTTCAGGGAGTTCTCCGCCGGCGAGGCCCTCGCCACGATCGATCTCGCGAAGAGCGAGGTGACGATCAGAGGGGGGGAGAAGGAGAAGACCGTTCCGTTCGAGCTCGGGCCGTTCGAGCGGACCCTGGTCGAGGCGGGTGGTTGGGTCGAGTACGCCGATGCGCACTACTGAGGGGACTACACGTTGACCCTGAAGTAGACGACGTCTCCATCCTGTACGATGTAGTCCCGGCCCTCGAGGCGCAGCCTGCCGGCTTCCCGGATCTTCTGCTCGGAACCCAGCTCGAAGAGGTCGTCACACCGGTAGACCTCTGCGCGCACGAAGCCTTTCATGAAGTCGGTGTGGATGAGTCCGGCCGCCTCCTGGGCGGTGATGCCCTCCGGAAAGGGCCAGGCCCTCGCTTCTTTCTCCCCTGCGGTGAAGAAGGTGCGCAGCCCGAGGGTGTGGAAGGCCGCGCGGATGAGCACGTTGAGGGCCGGCTCCGACAGCCCTGCGTCTTCCAGGAAGGCCCGCCGCTCCTCCGGATCTTCCAGCATCGCGATCTCGGCCTCCAGCTTTCCGCAGAGGACCACCACGGCGGCCCCTTCGTTTTCCGCGATGTCCCTCACCGCCTTCACGTAGTCGTTCTCGGTATGGATCCCCTCTTCGTCCACATTACAGACGTAGATCTGCTTCTTGGCGGTCAGGAGGAAGAGGTCGGAGAGACGCTCCAGTTCCTCCTTCTCGATGCCCTGGGCTCTCACCGGGACGCCCTCGGAGAGCCGGGAGCCCACCCTCTGGAGGAGGGGGATCGCCTCTTCGGCCTGTTTCGCCTGGATCCTGTCGTGCGACTTCCGCTGTTTCTCGAGGCGGGCGAGACGTTTTTCCACGGTCTCGAGATCGGCGAGGCAGAGTTCCGTGGTGATCGTGGCGATGTCCTCGGCCGGATCCACCTTGCCGCTCACGTGGGCCACGTCGGGGTCCTCGAAACAACGCACCACGTGGGCGATGATACCCACCTGCCGGATATTGGCCAGGAACTGGTTGCCGAGCCCCTCCCCCTTCGATGCCCCCTTCACGAGACCTGCGATGTCGACGAACTCCATGGCGGCGGGTACCACCTTGCGGGGGTGTATGATCTCCGCGATCCTGTAGAGCCGGGGATCGGGCACTTCCACGATCCCCACATTGGGGTCGATGGTACAGAAGGGGTAGTTCGCGGCTTCGGCCGGCGCGGCGGTGAGGGCCGAAAAGATGGTCGACTTGCCCACATTGGGGAGTCCCACGATGCCACAGTTGAGTGCCATACGGGGAAGTATAACGAGAAGGTCCCCTCACGCAAAGGGGGATGGAAACTGGTTGCCTGGAGCCGGGGGATGGGATAGAATACACGGTGAGGAAGGTGGTGAATGGGAAAGACGCCGGCCGTCTCCACGGTGTACCCGCCCGCGTATGTGAGGCTCAAGGAACACGAGCGAGAGGCCTTCCTCTCCCAGCTCGGGACCTTCAGTCCGGTGGAACGGGAGCTCTTCCACTCCCTCTGCATGGGATGGCGACCCGAGATCCACTACGGACAGTTCGTGGAGCTCCAGAGCAGCCGGATGAAGCACGTGCGTCCCGAACTGGAGTCTCTGGTGGGCAAGTTGTATGCCCATGGGTACGCCCTCTTCGTGTTCACGCTGGAAGAGAATGCCCTTGTCCAGAAGTACATCGTGCTCACCGAGCAGCACGATCACCGCTTCTGCTACTATGTCGTCAGGAACACCATCTACGAGGCGGCTGCCGAGAGGAAGAGCATCCTCCCCACCGCCTCCTACTTCCAGGAGAAGGGGCTCGTTCTACCGGAGGAGGAGATCATCCCCCTCGAGCCCGATGCACTCCTCAAGGAGTATCTCGAGGAGAAGATCCCCCCTCTCCATGCCGTGAGCATCTCGCTCGACGGCAAGGCCCTCATCTATCTGGTGCCCGATGGCTTCACCGTGCTCCTCAACCACTGCCGGTCCATGGTCCAGCTCACCATGGAGAACACCAACGTGCTCGCGGAGTTCGCTCGGTTCAAGGGCACCTCGCTCGCAGCCGTTCGAAGTAGCCTCTCCTCCCGTTCCCCGCTCCTGTGGTTCGACGTGGTACGCTCCCTCGTGGAGTACGACGAGGTGATGGGGGAAAACAAGCGGGTCTACATCTCACCCGTGGTGTTCCTCGCGGCACGGATGCTCAGGACTGCCCTCGAGAATCAGATCGAAGACACGAAACGGAAGAAACAGGAGGAAGAGGAAAAGAAGAACGACTTCACCGCTATCTGCGAGCAGGTGAAGGAACAGTACCCTGAGCCGATCTCCGGGGAGACGCTTTCACGCCTTTTCTCCGTGCTCGAGAGGAAATACGGTGAACGGTTCGAGGAGGTCAAACGGGAGTTCCTGGAGGAGTATTCCACCATAAAGGACCCTGCGGACCTCCCCCCCCTCATCTTCATCGCCAAGAAGTACCTCCACCGGGACCGGTTCTACGGCTACGCCCTCGCACGCTTCGATTTCGTGGCCCGGCGTCTGGCAGAGGAGTACGTGGACCTCATGGAGGAGGTCTTGAGAACCGGCAACCGTGCGGGGCATACCGCCTTCCTCTCGCCCCAGCAGTTCGAAGACGACATACGGGAGCGGGTCTCCCACCTCGATCCGTTTCTCGCCGAGCTCCTGTCCCGCCCCCGACTCCTCGCCGAGGTGATCATCTACACCCTCAAGGATCAGGAAGGGGCCCGCGATGTCCAGCGCCTCAAGCGGGTGCTCGAGCGCTTCTTCTACCCCAATACCATGCGCTATCTCCCCCTGTCGAGGATGTTCGATCTCGACATGGAGATCATCTTCGAGAGGGCCTTCGGTCGTATGGGGATCTTCAGGCAATTGTGGTGGTACATCACCGGTCGGTATCGCACCTACAAGGAGCGCTTCGAAGGGTTCACCCCCCGCATGGTCTCCTTGGGCGCTCCCGCCCAGGAGAAGTCCCAGCTCACCATTCGTTCGCCTCGTTCGGCGACCGTTCCTCCCCCTCTTCCCGCGAGGAAAGGGAGGAGCGCCGTGCCTCCCTCCAGGGTGATCCGCCAGCGGCCGATGGGATCCCAGATCAAGGAGAAGAGGGCCTATTCGCCCAGAGAACAGGAACGGGTCTGGAACGAGTTTGCGAAGGCCTTGAGGGAGAGCGCCCGACAGAACAAATGAAGAGGGCCGCTCTGCGGCCCTCCCGGTATGGAGCCCGGTCTCATGGGTTCTCGGTGAGGAATCTCTCGAGGCGGGAGATATCGTCTTCGTCGAGGCTCACCTCGGGGGCATGGATGACCCCGTCCACCTGATCGGGCCGGCGCATCCCTACGATGGCCCCCGTGACAGCCGGGTGCCTGAGTACCCAGGCGATGGCCACCTCGCCGGGAGTGCACCCGTGTCTTTCCGCGATTTCCTTGAGGATCTCCACGAGTGCGAGGTTGCGGGAGAGTCTGGGCTCATTGAACTCGTCGGAATTCCTCCTCCAGTCGTCATCCGGAAGTCGGGCTATCCGTTCCCTGGTCATCTTCCCGGTGAGGAGCCCGGAACCCATGGGCGAGTACACGATCACCCCGATGCCATGTTCGGCGCAGTAGGGGAGGATCTCCTTTTCTATCTCTCTCCTGAGAAGTGAATAGGGGGGTTGGAGGCTCGTGATGGGTGCGATCCTCGCCGCCCGTTCCATCTGGGCGACCGAGAAGTTGGAGACCCCTATGTAACGGACCTTCCCCTTCTCCTTGAGTTCCGCGAGGGTCTCCCACGCCTCTTCTATGCGGTCGTCGGGGGTGGGCCAGTGGATCTGGTACAGATCGATGACATCCACCTTGAGACGTTGCAGACTCTCGTCGATCTCCTTGAGGATGGTCTTGCGGGAGATGTACTGGCGGGCATTGCCCGCCTCGTCCCAGATGATCCCGCACTTGGTGAAGATGTAGGGCCTGTCGGATCGCTCCTTGAGCGCCTTCCCTATCACCTCCTCCGAGACCCCGAGGCCGTAGGCCGGTGCGGTGTCGATCCAGTTGATTCCCATGTCCAGGGCCTTGTGGATGGTGGCGATGGAATCCCGCTCGTCCTGGGGGCCCCATCCCCACCTCCAACTCCCTCCTATGGCCCAGGCGCCGAGCCCTATACGGGTGATCTCCATGTCGGAGTTTCCCAAGCGTCTTTTCTCCATGCTCCCTCCTGTAGTGTCGTTTATTCAAAGATACTGATATTTCCTCTCGGTGGGACCTCCTAGGGGCTCCTCGGCGAGAGAGGGAAATAGTACCGGATCCCCAGTCCCGCGTTCGCGGCAAAGGTGGTGGCCGGAAGGAGGTCGAGTACCGGCGCCATCTCGAGGAAGAGCTCGAGCGGGATCCGGGCGAAGTAGTAGGAGAGTCCGAAGGGGAAACGGATGCCCACTCTGGGATCGTCTTTCAGTTCCACCCGGGGGCCTATGCCGTAGTGGAAGGTGAAGGAACCGTACTCCTCATCCATGGGGATGAGATGGTGTACGTGAAGGAGGTAGTCACCATGGAGGTAGAAGGAGCCCTCTCCCATGAACGACCACGAGGCCGCGAGGTCGAAGGCCATGATCTCGGAGACCCAGAGCTTCCCGCTCAGCCCTGTGGGCTCTCCCAGTATCACCCCCAGGCCAAGGCCCGATTCCTGTGCGGGAAGGAGCGAAGCGAAGAAGAGGATACCGCCTGCCAGGACGACCGATCTCTTCATGAGACCTCCCTGCTGTGCATATACCCCTATAGTGGAGAAAAAGGCCTCCCGTGACAAGGCCGTATCTTGTCCAGCCCGGTACGGTGATGGCAGAATCGTAAAGAGGAGGCCTCATGTCGCTGCCGTTTCTCGTCACCCCCTACTACCGCAGGCTCGCCGACGCCCACCCCGCCCTCGCCCGCCAAATCACCCCCTCGCCCCTCGAGGCCCGCACCCTCCCCTACGAGACGGCCGACCCCCTCGCCGATGCCGCCCACTCCCCCCTCCCCCGGCTCGTCCACCGCTACCCCGACCGCGCCCTCATCCTCGTCACCGATCGCTGCGCCGCCTACTGTCGCTTCTGCTTCAGGCGGCACTTCACCGCCTCCGGGGCGTCGTCCCTCACCCCCGGCCAGGAGCAGGCCATCCTCGCCTACCTTCGGGAACATCCCGAGGTGGAGGAGGTCCTCCTCTCGGGCGGAGACCCCCTCATGCTCCCCGACACCCGACTCGCCGCCCTCCTCTCCGGGCTCCGCGCCCTGCGTCCCGGGCTCGTCATCCGCCTGGGCACACGCATCCCGGTCGTCCTCCCCGCGCGGATCACCGCCCGGCTCGCCCGCATCCTCGCCGCCGCCCGGCCGCTCTGGGTCGTCACCCACTTCAACCACCCCGCCGAACTCACCCCAGAGGCCCACGCCGCCGTGGAGGCCCTCCTCACCTGCGGCCTCCCGGTCGTGAACCAGACCGTACTCCTCCGAGGCGTCAACGACCACGAGGAGACGCTTGCCGCCCTCTTCCGAGGCCTCCTCCGTTGGGGGGTGAAACCCTACTACCTCCTCCAGGGCGACCTCGCCGCAGGTACCTCGCACTTCCGCACCCCCCTCTCCCGCACCTTCGACCTCTACGACCGCCTCTCCTCCATGCTCTCCGGCCTCGCCCTCCCTGTCCTCGCCGTGGACCTCCCCGACGGTGGGGGCAAGGTACGCCTTCACCGCTCCTCGGTGGTACGGACCGACGAGACATGGTACTATCTCCAGGGGCCCGACGGCGGACTCTACCGCTACCCCCGCGAAGAACACCTGTACGAGCGAGAGGACGATCCTTCATGAGCGAACACACACGACCCCACCTCGTCTGGAAGGAACACAGCCGAACCCCTGTGTTCACCACCCCGGTCTTCACCGCCGTGAAATCGAGGAGGAGGGGGCCTCACGATCAGGAGGCGGACTTCTACCTCCTCGAGGTGCCCGACTGGGTGAACGTCGTGCCCCTCGTGCGCGACCCGCAGGGGAGGGAGTGCTTTCTCATGGTGTGGCAGTACCGTCACGGCATAGGAGATCTGTGCCTCGAGTTCCCCGGCGGGGTCATCGATCGCGGCGAGCAGCCGGAAGAGGCAGCTGCCCGCGAGCTCCGCGAGGAGACGGGCTATCGGGCGGGCACGCTCGTCCTCCTCGGACGAATCCGCCCCAACCCCGCATTCCTCGACAACTGGACCTACACCTTTCTCGCCACGGACCTCACCCTGGAGGGGGCCCAGCGGCTCGACGAGCACGAACACATCGATCCGGTCCTCATTCCCGTGGAAGAGGTGGAGCGGAGCATGGGAGACCCGCCGCTTCAGCATGCCCTCATGGTGGTGGCCCTCCACTGGTATCGCAGGTGGAAGGAGGAACGCCGTGGCTGACCTGCGCCTCTTCTTCTCTCTCGACCTCCCCGCCCGGCTCAAGGAGGCCCTCTCCCGGTATCAGCGCACCCTTCCCCGCTCCCTCTTCCGGCCCCTCAAGCCCGAAAACCTCCACATCACCCTCGCCTTCCTCGGGGATACCCCGGAGGAGGAGGTGCCTCACCTCTCCCGCCTCCTCATGGACCTCCCCCTCCCTTCCCGCCTTGTGCTCACCGCGGGCCGTCCCCTCGCCCTCCCCTCGCTCAGCCGCATCTCGGTCCTCACCCTCAAGGTGGGCAACCCCGGGGGTGGACTCGAGGACCTCGCCTCCTCCCTGCGCGAGGCCCTCCTGGACACGGGCCACTCCTTCGATCCCAAGCCCTTCAAGGCCCACCTCACCCTCGCCTACCTGCACAGATCCCTCTCCCCCGGGGAACGGGAGGAGGCGAGGGAGATCATCCTCTCCCTCCCTCCCTTCCGATTCGGCAGATTCTCCCCCGAGTCCATCACGCTCATGCAGAGCACCCTCACCCCGGCGGGTTCGATCTTCACCCCCCTCGCCACCCGGTCTTTTGGTGAGGAGGCCTGACACACTTCTTACCCCAGGCTCACACTCCTCTCATACGCTGCGGGCTACCCTCTGCCCAGGAGGTACGGATGAAGCTTCGCACCACCTTCGGTCTGCTTTCCTGGGGACTGGGAGGGCTCTCCTTCCTGCTGTGTCTCTCCCTGGCCCTCCTCGATCAGCGGATCTGGGAGGCCGGCGCCATGGAGACCTCGGCCTACCGGGCCTTCTCGCGCGTGGTGAGGCTCGCCTCGCTCACCGAGGCCCTCCTCTCCCCCGACCTCGTGAGCCCGCAGATGACCTTCAGGCAGTGGGGCAAGGCCCTCACCGAGGCAACCCGGGACCTCGAGGGGGTGCTCCCCGATCTGGACACGACGCTGGAGCAGGAGCTCGTGGCGCAGGTCTCCCGTTCCTGGGAGACCTATCGAACCTCCCTCCTCGAGCTCGAGAGGGTGTTCCCTCTCGGTGGCGTGGAGCCGGCCTACGTCATGACCACGAGAAGCACCCAGGCCGAGCTCCTCTACCGCTTCGACACCCTTCTCCATTCCCTCTCCTGGCGCGTGGAAGGTCTTCTCGCCGCAGGGACGAGGGTGAGACTCGCCCTCTTCGCGGTCCTCGTGGTCTTCCTGGCACTGAGCATCCTCCTCTCCCTCTCGGTGGGGGTACGGCTCGCACGACGCATCACCGCCCTCGAGCAGGTGCTCAGGGCGGTGCGCGGGCGCGACCTCACCCTGCGCCCCGCCGACCGTTCCCGCGACGAACTCGGGGAGATCTCCCGCCACCTCGCCGCCACGCTCGAAAGCCTCAGGGAGCTGGTCTACGACGCACAGGTGACCACCGGGAAGGTCGTCTCCCTCCACCACGTACTCTCAGAAGGGGAGGAGCGGACCCTCTCGATGCTCTCACAGATAGAACAGGAGCTTCCCACCCTCAGGGCCATGGCCGCGGCGCTCGAATCCCACTTCAGGGAGGTGGTGAAGCGGGTGGAGGAGATAGAGGCCCGGACCAGCGGCCTCTCGATGAACACCTCATCCCAGTACGAACACATCCGGAGGATCGAGGAGGTGGTGAGGGCCTCGCACGAGATCCTCACCCGTATGGAGGAGCGGGCCGGGGTGGAACGTCGACGGGTCGAGGAGGTGCGCAGGCTCCTGCAGGAGGGGGAGGAAACCTTTCTCTCGTCGAGATCCCTCGCTGAGGAAACCCACAGAGAACTCTCCGCGGTTCTGGAGGTGGTGGATGTCATAGACGACATCGCCCGGCAGACGGACATCCTCTCCATCAATGCGGCGATCGAGAGCGCCCATGCCGGGGCGGCGGGGAGGGGATTCGCGGTGGTTGCAGGGCAGATCAGGGCGCTCGCTGAAAAGGTGGGAGAGCACTCGTCGCAGATCAAGGACACCGTCTCCCGTCTCCTCGGTCGAATGGAAGAGACCACGTCGGCCGCACGTCGGGGGTACGACCTGTTCGAACGCATTGGAGACCGGGTGCGTGGACTCCTCGGGGCCCTCGAGTCCTTCTCTGAAGAGACCCAACGGGTGGCGTCTGAAATCGGGACGATACGCGCCGCTTCCGCTCGAGTGGAACAGGATTCACTGCAGGTGTCGGAAGGGGCCGGGATCATCGCTGCTCAGGCGCGGAGGATCCTTGAAGAGGTGAAGGACCTGGAACAGGCCTCCGTGGATCTCTCCCGGATTTCCCGGGAGACCGAACAGGCCCTCAGGGAGAGCCTCGACTCGTTCTCGCGCACCAGGGATGTGGTCGAGGAGACGAGATCCGCGGTGGAGGACCTCTCGCCCCTCCTCATGAGCTTCAGGGTGGCGGTCGACATGGACGAGGAGACGATCCCGGTGACCGCACTCTCCTGAAAAGGTTTGCTCTTTCCCTCCTTCCTCGCTATCTTATTAGGAGAGGATCCACACAAGGGAGGGCCTATGGCCAAGATAGAGATCGACTTCGACAAGGTGGCCGAGGACATCAAGAAGGCCACGAAGGTCTTCATGGAGGTGCTCGAGGAGAACCTCAAGACAGGGGCCGAGGAGGTCCAGCGTACCTTTTCCCACCTCCATGGAGAGGAGGCAGCGGACCGTCCCGATCTCAGATTTCCCAGGGTGGAGGGGCTCCTGTCCAACATCTATCTCACCGAGGAGAACACGCTGGTCCTCGAGTTCCTCGTCCCCGGGTGCGGCCAGGAGGACATCGATCTCGAGTTCAAGGGCGAATACCTCGTACTCTCGGTGGGCAAGAGGGAGGACGATCCCCGGAAGGAGAGGGCCTACTTCTATCGCAAGGGGTTTTCCCTCGGACAGCCGGTGGAAGCCCGCTACTACATCCCCTCCGACGTCTTCGATCATGACAGGGTGAAGGCCTTCTACCATCAGGGCATCCTCAGGGTCGAGGTTCCCATGGTGGCGCAGAAGGTGAAGCAGAAGAAGATCAAGATTGCCACTCCTGGTGAGGATCAAGCGTAGCGGACTCCCTGAACCCGTGGTATACTGGAACCGGTAATCTCTTTCCGAATAGAGGAGGTGAGCATGAAATCGAGCGTGAGGATGGGCCTCCTTTTCTTGGTACTCCTGCTTCTGGGCTCGTGTTCCACAGTGGGAAGCGCGCTGAGAGAGGGGATATCGGAGGGTATCGCACGCAGCATCGCAGGGTCCGAGGAAACCGGAGAGATGGAGGCCGAGGAAGAGCAGCCCGGGATGGTGATCGGCCCCCAGTGGTATGGTCTCGCTACGATGCAGGCACAGGTGGCCTTCGCCTACACCTTCAGCCTCGGAGGATACTGGCTGGGACAGCGGGAGTTCGCCCCCGGCGAGTGGGTATCGTTTCGTATTACCACCTCTGAGGGGGATGAACTTACCGCCCAGAGGGCCCTCCTCGTGCAGAGGGACGACGGGAAGGAGTGGTGGCGGGTGAGCTACGAGGTCGAGGGTGAGGAGTGGATCTTCGAAGGACTCGTGGACCCTGAGGCGGAGGAGCTCCTGAGACTCCTCGCGAGGGATCCCGAGGGAACCGAAGGCGAGGTTCCAGTGGAGAAGGGGACGTGGGTCCAGGTGGGCACTGTGGAGCTCACCGAAGAGAGTATCGAGGGCGCAGTGGTAGGAACGGAACGGATCACCGTCTCCGCAGGGACTTTCACGGCGCGGCACCTCAGGTACACGGTTCCGGGCAGGGATGTGAGCGACTGGTGGCTCGTGGAGAGCGTGCCGGGCGGAGTGGTGAAGTGGACGGGCACCACCGGTGACGGTGAGCGGGTGACCTGTGAGCTTCTCGATTACGGGACGGATGCAAGACCGCTCCTCGTGAAGGCACTGGAGTAGGCGTGCCCCGGTGGGAAGCACCCATCGAAAGCGACATCCCCGGAGAGAGCGAGGGCGCCGCGTGCTGCGGCGCCCGACCGATGGATCGGATCACTTCGTGTAGACTCTGTTGTAGGCGCTCAGGAGGGCGTGGATGCTCGCGGCGATGGTGTCGGTGTGACGACCTGCGCCCCAGTAGTCCCGTCCATCCCTCGTGATCCGGATATAGGCCACCGCCTCGGTGTCCGAACCTTTGCCCAGTGCCTGTTCGTGGTAGTCGGTGATCTCGAAATCGTTCCACCCCTGGCCCTTCATCGCGTGGACAAAGGCGTCGATGGGGCCGTTCCCGGTCCCGGTGAGGACCTTCTCCTCGCCTCGTTCCTTCACCCGGGCGGTGATCTGGACGGTCTTCCCCTCGGTCTCGATCCTGTAGGATACCAGGTCGTATGGATCGGAGAGATTGAGGAAGTGCTTTTCGAAGACCTCGTAGACCTCCTGAGGGGAGAGCTCCCGTACGAGGGCGTCGGAGACCTCGTTCACCTTTTTCCCCACCTCGGGGTGCATGCCTTTGGGGATCTCGAGGCCGAACTCCTCCTGGAGCACGTAGGAGACCCCGCCCTTCCCGCTCTGGCTGTTGATGCGGATGATGGCCTTGTAGCTCCGGCCTATGTCCATAGGATCGATGGGAAGGTAGGGGACCTCCCAGTAGTCCTTCTTCTCGGTCTTGAGGAGGTCCATGGCCTTCTTGATGGCGTCCTGGTGCGAACCGGAGAAGGCGGTGAAGACGAGATCCCCTGCATAGGGGTGCCTCGGGTGGATGGTCATGCCGGTACAGCGCTCGTACACACTCCGGATCCGAGGCAGGTCCGAGAGGTCGAGGCCCGGATCCACTCCCTCCGCGTACATGTTGAGGGCGACCGCCACGATGTCGAGGTTCCCGGTTCGCTCGCCGTTACCGAAGAGGGTGCCTTCCACCCGTTCGGCACCGGCCAGGAGGGCGAGTTCGGTGGCCGCGACACCGGTGCCACGGTCGTTGTGGGTGTGTACGCTGATGATCACCTCGTCCCGCCTCGAGAAGTTCCGGCAGAACCACTCGATCTGGTCGGCGTAGACATTGGGCGTGGAGCCCTCCACCGTGGCGGGGAGGTTGAGGATCACCTTGCCGCCCGTCTCCTTTGGATTCCATGCCTCCACCACGGCCTCGCATACCTCCAGGGCGAACTCGGGTTCGGTCATGTTGAAGGCTTCTGGAGAGAACTCGTAGACCACCTCACTACCGGCGAGGCGGGGGAGGAGGGACTTCATGTAGAGGGTGCCGTCCACTGCAATCTTCTTCACCTCTTCTTTAGAACGTTTGAAGACGATGGTCCTGTGCATCACCGAGGTCGCTACGTACATGTGGAGAATGACCTTCTTCGCCCCCTGCACGGCCTCCACGGTACGATCGATGAGGTGGGGGCGTGCCTGGGTAAGGACCTGGATGTACACATCGTCGGGGATGAGGTGTTCCTCTATGAGTTGGCGGGTGAAGTCGTACTCTATCTGGGAGGCGGAGGGGAAGCCGACTTCGATCTCCTTGAACCCCGTGTCACAGAGGAGCTTGAAGAACTCGAGCTTCTGGTCCACGTTCATGGGGACAGGGAGGGCTTGGTTGCCGTCACGCAGGTCGACGCTGCACCATGCAGGTGGAGCGGTGATGTGCTTGTCGGGCCACGTCCTGTCGGGGAGAGAGACCCGGAAGGGGAAGGGCCGGTACTTGTGTGCGTTCTTCATATCCGTCTCCTTTGAATGTGGTATGATGAAAAAAGCCCGCTGCACTGGAAGGTGCAGCGGGCTTTTCCGAACCCCGTGTCCTCACGCGGGTTCCGGGCCCCCTGCACCGCGGGTGCCGAGAAGGAGGAGAAGGCTAAGGAGGAGGCCGAGGATCCGCGAGAGTCCCGAGTTCATCATATGAGTAATGTACCCCATTCAGGAGAAATGTCAACCCCTGGCCGAATGTTCTGATTCGTATCTCGTACACATTCCATGTTATTCCACATAGAGGACCAGTCCCTTGAGGTACTCGCTCTCGGGTTGGTAGATGTTCACCGGGTGGTCGGGCGGCTGGTGGAGGGTACCGATGATGGTGACTCTGCGGCCCACGTCGATGGCTGCGGCGCGCACTGCGCCCACGAAGTGGGGGAGTTCGACCACCTGGCTGCAGGAAAAGGTGATCATGATCCCCCCGGGTCTGACGGTCCTGAGGGCGTGTTTGTTGAGGTGTTTGTAGGCGATGATGGCCTTGTGCCGGTGCTGTACGTGTTTCGCGAAGGCGGGGGGATCGAGGATGATGAGGTCGTACTCGTGGCCGTGTTCCTTGAGGTAGGGGAGCACCTCGGCGCAGATCGAGGTATGGCGTCCGGAGGGGAGGTCGTTGAGCGCGAGGTTGCGTTCGAGGAGTGTGAGGGCCTTGTCCGATCGGTCCACCGATGTGACGTGGACCGCTCCCCCGGCGAGGGCGTTGAGGGTGAAGCCTCCTGTGTAGGAGAAACCGTTGAGCACGCGTCTTCCTTCGGCGAGCCGTGCCACGAGGGCGCGGTTGTCCCTCTGGTCGAGGTAGAAGCCGGTCTTCTGCCCCTCTTCCCAGTCCACCAGGAAGCGGAGCCCGTGCTCACGGATCTCCCAGGGGAGGGAGAGATCCCCGTTCCGGTAGAGGTAGCCGTTCTCCATCTCGTAGGAGGGGGGGAGGGTGGCCCTGCTCTTGTCGTAGACGGCCTTGAGGTGGTGCCCGTAGAGGGTCCGCAGGGCTTCCACGATGGATTCCCGGTGCCGGTGCACCCCTATGGAGTGGGTCTGGAATACCACCACACCGTCGTAGTAGTCGAGGATGAGGCCGGGGAGGTCGTCGCCTCCGCCGTGTACGAGTCGGTAGGCGGTGGTCTCCGGGGAGTCGGTGAGCCCGAGGGCGCGGCGTCTGGCGAAGGCGGCCTCGAGGCGGCGGTGCCAGAACGATGCGTCGATCTCCTCCTCGTCGAAGGAGAGGATGCGTACCGCGATGTTCCCGCCTTCGTGGGTGCCGATGCCGAGGTAATGCCCTTCCTCGCTGCGGAGGGTGACGATGTCGCCGGGTGCAGGGTCTCCTTCGGTTCGTGCGACCGCGCCGGAGAAGACCCAGGGGTGGCGCCTGCGGATCGAATCGAGTCTGGAGCTTCGTATGATCACGGAAGGATGCATCATGCGGTCCAGTATAGCAGGAGGGAAGGGGTTCTTACAGAGGTTCCTTCTTGAGCCGCCGGCTCAGGGTGGACTGGGAGATGCCCAGTATCTGGGCTGCAGCCGACTGGTTGCCGTCGGTGCGTTTGAGGGCTTCCCGGATGAGGAGCTTCTCCATCTCTTCGATGGTGGGGAACCTGCCGAAGCACGAGACGATGGTTTCGTAGGTGATCTCATGCACCGGGGCGGTGGGTGTGTAGGGTTCCTTCTGCCGGTTCCGTATGTACCTGAGGATGGGTTGCATGGCCAAGAGGGGCTCGGTGGATCGGGAGACCGCGTCGAAGACGAGGGACTGAAGCTCTCGTACATTGCCGGGGAATGGGTAGGATGAGAGGGTGTCGTAGAGTTGTGGTGGGACGGCGGGGGGCGTGCGTCCGAGTTCCCGGGCAGCCTGGGTGATGAAGGCTTCTACCAAGAGGGGGATGTCACCCCGGCGTTCCCTCAAGGGGGGGAGGTGGATGTGGTGGGTCATGAGGCGGTAGTAGAGGTCCTTCCGGAACGTGCCCTCTTCCTGCTTGGCCTCCAGGTCGGCACAGGTGGCGGCGATGACGCGGGCGTTGGTCTTTCGTGGGATGTCGTCTCCGAGGGGGTAGTACTCGCCCTCCTGCAGGAGTCGAAGGAGCTTGATCTGGGAGGGGATGCTCAGCTCTCCTATCTCGTCGAGGAAGAGGGTTCCGTTCTTGGCCCGTTCTATGAGGCCCGGGCGGTCGCTCTCGGCGCCGGTGTAGGCGCCTTTCCTGTGGCCGAAGAGGGTGTCGGAGAACAGGGTGTCGTCCAGCCCCGCCACGTTCACCGTGACGAGGGGGCCTTCTCGTGTGCTCGCGGCGTGGATGGCACGGGCGAGGAGTTCCTTGCCCGTGCCGCTCTCACCGGTGATAAGGACGGGTCTGGGGCTGGGGGCGATGGCCTTGGCATAGGAGAAGATGGAGAGCATCACGGGATCGCGGGTGATGATGTTCGTGAACTCGGGGGGGATCTCGGGGCGTTGCTGGACGCGGGTGGAGAGGGTGGCGACCTCGTGGTGGAGTTCGCGCATCTCGAGGGCGTTCTTGAGCGAGGTGAAGAACCTCGAGGAGGAGATGGGCTTGGTGATGTAGTCGAGGGCGCCCAGCTTCATGGCCTTCACCACCTTGTCGGGGGAGTCCTCTCCTGTGACGATGATGACCGGGATGTGGGGGTAGTGTTCCTTGATGAAGGCGAGGATCTGGAATCCGTCCTTGTGGGGCATGACCAGGTCGAGGAGCACGACCTGTATGGCCTTGGCGGCGAGGATCTCTTCCACCTCGAGGGGATTGCTGCAGAGGATGTAGTCGGTGTAGCCTTCGTGCTCGAGCATGAGCTGGTAGCGGGTGAGGATGGTCTCATCGTCGTCCACGAGGAGGATGTATTCTTTGTTTTCGGTCGTGGTCGTTCCCATTGGTCCGCCCCTCTCTGCCATGCACGATGTATGGATGTTATGCAAAATGCATAGTTCATCATAATAATAAGGATGCAAAAAAGCAAGCTGTGGCTCCAGGGGCGGTGCGGGCGATTCGTTCTCGGGAGGCTTCCAAGGAGGACGAAGGGCTTGCCATAGCGTGGAGATTGTGCTATCATCTCGACTCAAGAGGGGCGATTAGCTCAGTTGGTTAGAGCGCTGGTCTCACATACCAGAGGTCACTGGTTCGAATCCAGTATCGCCCAGGCTGCCCGGCAGGGCAGCTTTTTTTGTGCGTGGCGGGCGGCGTGGACAGGAAGGCCGGGTTTCGGGTAAGGTTGAGCCACGCACTCGCCGTGGGTGGCGAGGCCTCATCACGTACCAAAGGAGTGTCTATGGACCTGGTCGAGAGGATGCTCGGAGGCCGGCGTGTCCGCGTGGTGGATATGAGGGGCTTGCCGGTCGAGGGGGGGCTCGAACGGATGCCCTACAGCATGCGTGTGCTCCTGGAGAATGTGGCGAGGGGTGTGGCCCTGGGACGGGTGGAGGAGGAGATGGCGGCTCGGGTAGGAGCGTGGCAGGGGTACGTGGGCACGGAGGTGGCGTACTTCCCTGCCCGGGTGCTCATGCAGGACTTCACCGGTGTGCCGGCGGTGGTGGATCTGGCGGTGATGCGGGATGCGGTGGCCGAGAAGGGGGGCGATCCGTCGCGGGTGACGCCGCAGATACCGGTGGACCTGGTGGTGGATCACTCGGTCCAGCTCGATTTCTGGGCACGAAGGGATGCCCTCGAGCGGAATGTGGAGAAGGAGTACGAGCGGAACGGGGAGCGGTACCGGCTCCTCAAGTGGGCGGGCAGGAGTATGGCGAACTTCAGGGTGGTGCCGCCCAATTCCGGGATCTGCCACCAGATCAACGTGGAGTACCTCGCGCAGGTGGTGCGGGAGGAGGTGCGGGATGGGATGGTGCTCTGGTATCCCGATTCGCTCGTGGGGACCGACTCCCACACCACCATGGTGAACGGGCTCGGGGTGATGGGGTGGGGTGTGGGGGGGATAGAGGCCGAGGCGGTGATGCTGGGCGAGGCCTACGTGATGCCGCTCCCGGAGGTGGTCGGGGTGCGGCTGGTGGGGAGGATGCCTGAGGGGGTGACGGCCACGGACGTGGTGCTCACCCTCACGCACCTCCTGCGGAAGAAGGGGGTGGTGGGGAAGTTCGTGGAGTACTTCGGTCCTGCGCTTTCCCAGCTGTCGGTCCCGGACAGGGTGACGATCGCCAACATGGCACCGGAGTACGGGGCCACGATGGGGTTCTTCCCGGTCGACGAGCGGACGGTGGCCTTTCTCCGGATGACGGGGCGTGAGGAGGCGGCGGCGAGGGCGGAGGCCTACCTGAAGGAGGTGGGGCTCTGGTACGATCCCTCGGTGGAGCCTGTGTACTCCGATGTCCTGGAGCTCGATCTCTCCACGGTGGAGCCCACGCTCGCAGGGCCGTACCGGCCGCAGGACCGGCTCAGGAGGGAGGAGGTGCCGGTACGGGTAGGGGAAGAGTGCAGGCGTCTCGGGGCAGAGGGAGAGGGGCGAGAGGTGGAGCTCGGGGGGGAGCGGGTCCTGGTGCCGCATGGCGCGGTGGCGATCGCCTCGATCACCTCGTGCACCAATACGTCCAACCCGGCGGTGATGTTGGGGGCGGGGTTGGTGGCGAGGCGTGCGGTGGAACGGGGGATGCGGGTGCCGCGATGGGTGAAGACGAGCCTCGCGCCGGGATCCCGGGTGGTGGTGGACTACCTGGCGCGTGCGGGGGTGTTGGGGGCGTTGGAGGAGCTGGGGTTCTCGGTGGCGGCCTTCGGGTGTGCCACCTGCATCGGAAACAGCGGGCCGCTTCCTGCCGCCCTGGAGCGCGCGGCCGACGAGGGCCTGCTCCTCGCCTCGGTTGCCTCGGGGAACCGCAACTTCGAGGCGCGGATCCACCAGAAGGTGCGGTTCAACATACTCGCCTCGCCGATCTACGTGGTGCTCTACGCCCTCGCAGGGTCGGTCATGAAGGACCTCTCCAGGGAGCCGGTGGGGAAGGACAGGGAGGGACGGGACGTCTTCCTGCACGAACTCCTCCCCTCCCCTGAGGAGATCGCACGTCTGGTGGAAGAGGTGGTCATAGGTGAGGACTTCGAGAGGCGCTACGCAGGGATCTTCGAGGGCGATGAACGGTGGCGGGGACTCGAGGGAGGGGAGGGGATCCTGTTCTCATGGGACGAGGCCTCGACCTACATCAGAAAGCCGCCTTTCTTTGAACTGGAGGGGCTTCCCGAGAGGATCGAGCGGGCCCGTGTCCTCGGGTTCTTCGGTGATTCCGTGACCACCGATCACATCTCCCCCGCAGGGGCGATCCCTCCCGACTACCCTGCAGGCCGGTACCTCCAGGAACTCGGGGTGCGGCCCGAGGAGTTCAATTCCTACGGATCCCGCAGGGGGAACCACGAGGTGATGATGCGCGGCACCTTTGCCAACATCCGCTTGAAGAACAGGCTCACCCCCGATGTACCGGGCGGCTACACCCTCCTCTTCCCCGAGCGGACGCAGTCCTTCATCTACGATGCCGCGATGGAGTACCGACGAAGGGGGGTGCCGCTCGTCGTGCTCGGAGGACGGGAGTATGGTACCGGTTCCTCCCGCGACTGGGCAGCGAAGGGCACGCGCCTGCTCGGCGTGAGGGCTGTCCTCGCCCGGTCGTTCGAGCGCATACACAGGAGCAACCTCGTGGGGATGGGGGTGCTCCCGCTCTGCTTCCCCGAGGGGAAGTCGGCCGAGGAGCTCGGGCTCACCGGCGAGGAGGAGCTCACCATAGAGATAGGCGCGCTCACTCCCCGGAAGCGGTGCCTGGTGAGGGCAGAGAGAGACGGACGCGAGGTGGCGAGGTTCGAGGCCGAGGCCCAGGTCTTCTCCCAGGTGGAGGTCGCCTACCTCGCCGCAGGTGGCCTCCTGCCGTACGTACTGGGGAAGCTGGGGGGATAACTGTATCGCATAGGTGGCGAAGACAAAGAGAGGCCCGGCGCCAGGTGCCGGGCCTCTTATGTGCAAGAAGAGAACCTACTTACGGAAGCGGGATGATGGCCTGGATGAAGAGTGATCCGAAGTCGAAGAGGTTGCTGCTGACCAGCACGTCCAGCCGGATGTTGTCAGGCAGGTAGAAGTTGAGGATGAAGCTGTTTTGGATACCAAACGACCAGTCCGCCGTGGTTCGGGAGGTGCCGTAGGCGCCTTCTACCTTCGTGGTGATGGTTTCGCTCGTGGTCATACCTGTCCCATCCTTGACAACCACTTTCCTTTCATAAGTATATCGTTTGTCCGACTCGAAGGAGATGGTGGGGGTCATGAACATCCCACTTGCCAGGGTGACGCCGAAAATCCACTCCTTCTGCTTCCACTTGAAGGCCGTAACGAGGCTCACAGGGAAGGAGATCTCCACCGGATCCCCGTCGTTGTTGTTGTAGTAAGTGGTAGTCGTGGTAGTCACGCTGTCTACAGCATCGTTGAAGTCCCCGTCGTTGTTTCCGTCATTCTTTACCGTCTGTTCGGAGGATTTCGAGTAGTAATCACTTGAAGGCCAGTACCGTAGCCCCAGTCCGATTCCTGGATTGAGGGCCAGCTCCGCCCAGTCTCCGAATGGGAAGTAGAGTGGGTGGTTCGCTCCTATATCGAGGCCGTATTTGAATATCCCCGCCCGCTCCGTAGTGAGGTCGGTCTGGGTGTAGCTGTTGATGGTGGCGAGACTCCCGATATTGGGATCCACATCCTTGTCCACATCCTGTTCTGTATACTTCCCGGGCAGGGGAAGCCGCGTATCGAGGGAGAGGGTCACATCCAGCCTGTTCTTTGGATCGCTTCCGAGGAGGGGCTGGAGGGAGAGGGTGGAGTCGATGCCGAGTTCAAGCGCGTTGAGTACGTCCTCAGTGAAGTCGTCGTGGAATACGAAGGAGCCTCCGGGATCGGTGTACTTGGGAGTGGTCATTTCTGTTTTGTAACTCGTGGAGTAGTTGTAATTTTCCCAGCTGAGCCGCACCGAGGCACCGATGCCCTTTATGGGACCTCCCAAGGGCATAAAGAAGGGGACCATGACCGAGAGATTCGTGTAAGTGCTGGGAGCCGTGTATGTCGTTGTCTCCTTGTAGTCCTCCTCCATCTTGGGTGCTTCTGCTGCACCAGCGATGTCATTATAGTAGGTGGTGGTCTGCGTATAGTTTTGGTCGGCGTAATTGTCTGCTGTTCCAAAGGAGCGACCGCTTTCGAACGCAAAATTCAAGGCCGCCGCTAGTACCATTGGTCCCATCTTCTTGAGCCCGCCCAACGTGAGAGAGATGTCTTCCTTTTGAAGCGCAGAGTAGGTCGTTTCGGTTTGGTCGGTGACGTAGGTATAGTTGGTGGTTTTAGTCCCAGACGTGACGGGTTTGGTGGCAGTATTTGCCGTGGTGCCGTTCTCCCTGGTAGAGATCTCGGGGTCCGAGAAGAACTCGAGCCCCGCAGAGAGGCCGAGAGGGTGGAGGTATCCGCCTACGATGAAGGCTGCACTGGCAGAATCCAGTGTTTGCAACCAATAGGGATTTGCAAGTCCTGCGAAGATGTACGATCGATTGAGGTCTTGTATCCCGGGGTCGTTCCGCAGATCATTCGCGTCGAAGGCAGCGTCGATCTCGTTGGTAAAGAGGCCAAAGCTAAAAGAGGACTCGAAGGAGGAGAAGAAGGGCAGCCTCTCCTGGGCGAAGAGAGAACCACTTACTAGAATAAGGGCTAACAGTACGAAGCATACGTTTCGTTTCATGTACAACCTCCTTTTAATAATGAAATGAAAGTGGAGAATACTTAACATATATATTTTATCGATTCTTGAAGAAGAAGTCAAGCAGAGCCTTTTGCGGGCACTGTCAAGGAGGAGTGTTGAAATTGAGCTGGAGCTGATAAGGGGTGCGTCTCCCACACTGCGTGTGTATCTGCATGCCCACCACGTAGAGGCCTACCGCCTCATCCGCATGGGCACGGCTCATATACCCAGGATACCGTCGAAGAAATGTCCTCATGTGCCGAAAGAGGTTCTCCACAAGGGCGTTCGTCCTCACCTTCTCCTTCCACTCATAGGGCAGCTCCAGATAGGAGAACAGTCGGTCCTTCCGCCACAGGAGTGCGGCACTCATCCGCGGCGCACGGGCTCCCCACTCCTTCCAGAACCCCTCAAGGGCCTTCTCCGCCTCCTCCTTCTCTCGTGCCGCCAAAAGCTTCCGGTAGGCATCCCGAAATGCCCGCCGCATCTCCTGTACGTGCCTCTTCTCCTTACCTCTCAGTTCATTGAGGAGCGTCCGCTCAAGGGTCCGCTCAAGGTGCCAGAGGCATACCTGCTTCTTCGCCTCAGGATACACCGTCTCCACGGCCTGCCAGATCCCCTCAGCCTCATCGGCCACCACCAGCTCCACCTCATGAAGCCCCCGCTCATAGAGCCTGGTAAGCAGTCGCTCGTAGCTCGCTCGCTCCTCCCGCTCCGCAACGACCCAGTCGAGGAGCTCATGAGACCCGTCCTCCTTCACCCCCACGGCACTCAAGACCACCAGCCCCCTCCTCCCTTTTCCCCTCAGCTTTCCCCACACCCCATCCAGCACGAGCGCCTTCACCCCACTAAGCGGCCGCCTCCGCCACCGCTCCTTCTCCTCACGAAGACGCTTTATGATCCGTAAGATCGTCTGAGGGTGGGCCTCGCCTATCCCTCACTCCCGTAACAGGATGGCATATCTCCGCGCGCTCATCCCTCCCACATACCCAAGGAGGAGCTGCTCGGTGAGGGCCACGAGCCTCTGCTCATAGGCGACCAACTTCACCTCCTTCCCCCCGCCGGTGCGGATCCGGGGCACGCGTACCTCCTCGATCGGCCCCCATGGGGTCTGCACACTCTTCCACTTCCTGTAGCCGTACCGGTAGTACGGTGGCTTCTCAGCCTCCCCTCGTGCATATCGCGGTCGCCCTACTGCCTCCTCTCTCAGTGCCTCAAGGAGGTGCTCCAGGTACGTCTTGTAGGTGTGGCGTACCTCCTCCCGGAGTTGGGCCTCCACTTGCTTCATGAGGCCAGAGAGGGTATACTGTGTCTCAGTCAGTGCGCGTGTCTTGCCGCGCTTCATGGGGTATCTCCTCCTTGAAATAAAGGATTAGGGTGGTGGGAGATACCCCTTATCTTTTTTTCCCGCGTTTTTCAACACTCGATGTTACAGGCCCCTTTTGCGAGCCTTTTGGGCTGTACTGCTTTTTTTAGTAAGCCAACGGGAATCCTGGGCGACAAGGCTCTGTAATGCCTGCTTAGGGTGTCACCGTTACCGTATTCTTATCCGGAATAGTGCTCAGAACGGTACAATATGCACGATGGTTCACTCGCGTTCTCTCCAGCACGGCGGTTCTGTATTCAAACCGGACACACCTGCCCTCAGGATTCCTCAAGGGAAAGTGGATGCTGGGGATCGGTTTCGGTAAGACCGCTCGTTAGGCCGCAGGCCTGACCAGGGAGCGCATCTGGTTCGGCTGGTTCTCTCGCACTCGTCCCAGGGCAAGGGCACTCATGACAGAGAACACCAGCGTAAGGTGAACCGAGAGTTTCTCCTGCCCCCGGATCGTGTGGAGTTCCAGGCTAAAGCTTCGATCCAGCCGGCTGTGGATCCGCTCCAAGGCCGTTCGCTTGGCATACTCCCGCTTCCACCGATACGAAGATCGGGCGATAGGCGTGAAGACTCTGCGGTCCGTGGAGAGGGGGATCCGGATACAGGAGGCCAGGGGACAGGAGGCTTTGCCTGCACACTCATACCCATAGTGCACCGCAGGACAGCCGTACTTCAACGTTCCCCGCTTTTCTTCAAACCCCCGGTAGGCCATCTCCCGCTGCGTCCCCGTGGCCATACAGACACAACTCACCGTCCCCTGGTAGTCATACACCACGTTCGGTGTCCCTGCCACCAGCTTCGTCTCCTCTCCATCTTTCCATGCATTACGAATATCGATGACCGGTTTGATCCGGTGCTCGTGCCACAACAGATCTATCAACGTGCCATCATCATAGCCCCGGTCGGCCGTGAACACTTCTGCCGCCTTGAGTATATGCGGCCGATGGCGATCCAGGGACCGAATCAGCTTTCGCATCACCGGCACCTCGTGCTTTGAGGCCCGACTCACCGTAAAGGCCACCGGCAGTTCATACTCTGTATCCGCAAGGAGGTGCACCGTAAACCCAAACCATTTCTTTACCGACTTCTGCACCTCCCCCCGTTCATTCTGATACACATACTCATGACACCCCCCAGTCCGCATCGTGCTCCCCTCGCCGGTCTCCGGCACCCTTCCCCCTTCGACGGGCAACACTTGCTATCCCCTTCCCATCGGCTCCCAGCCGCCGCCCGAATCCAGGCAGCTCCCGGTAGCACTGATCCACCAGGGCTGTACACACCTTCACCAGTGCCGTTCGGATCGTCCGCTTCCTCAAGGTGGAAAGAAACCGGCTGTACGCGCTGGCACTGGGTACCGCATCGCTTCCCCGGGTAGGATCAAATCCACACAGGTCCCTCAACTGCCCGTTCCGCAAGAGCTCCCGGCGTAGCTGCTCGATGCTCGGGTGCTGAAACACGATCCCCGCAACGAGCGAGTTCCACATCGCCCGTACCGGATACTCATTCCGGCCTCTCCCTCGCCTCTGTTCAAGCTGCTGCATCAGTTCCTCATCCGGCAGGTTCTCCAACACCAGCCGAAGCCGATGTAAATCCCCCAATTCTTCTACATCGTGCCAGCAAAAAAGTGATTTCTGTGCTATACGTGCCATGGGCCCCTCCGTCGGTCTTTTGCTACCATGATTCTATCATGGAAAAACCGGGGGGCCCTCTTTTTTGGGGTCACTTTTTCAACTCCGACCTCTTTTTCCCCTTCTATCGCACCTGTAGACCGTGTTTTTGGGGTAACATAAATCCCCACCCGCTTGTAATTCCTTTACCTATCGTTGCGTGAAAACAGCGCAAAAGGCTCTAATTGTTTCTGAAATATATAGTTAGAGATTTTAGACGTTCTAGAGTTTTTGGAAGTTACACCATCCCCTTGGGGTCCACGAGCCGGTCGAACTCCTCCTCGGTGAGGTACCCCAGCTCGCGGGCGGCTTGCCTGAGGGTCTTTCCCTCTTCGTAGGCCTTTTTCGCCACCTGCGCGGCCCGCTCGTACCCTATGTGCGGGGTGAGGACGGTGACCAGCATGAGGGTCTTCTCGAGATACTCCTGGATGCGCCGGGTATCCGGCCGCACGCCTTCAAGACACCGGATCCTGAAGCTCTCCATCGCCTCGGAGAGGAGGCGGATCGAGAGGAGGATGTCGTGGATGATGAGGGGCTTGTAGGTGTTGAGTTCGAGGTGGCCTTGGGAGCAGGCAAAGGTGACGGCCTGGGAGAGGCCCATCACCTGGAAGCACACCATGGTGAGGGCTTCTGCCTGGGTGGGATTGACCTTGCCGGGCATGATGGAACTACCCGGTTCGTTGGCGGGCAGGATGAGCTCGCCGATCCCACAACGGGGGCCGGACCCCATGAGCCTGATGTCCGAGGCGAGCTTGTAGAGGGCAGCGGAGAGACGGGAGAGTGAGCCTGCGAGCGAGGCGAAGATGTCGTGGGCCGCGATGAGGGCGTACCGGTTACGCGCAGGTCTCACCAGGAGGTGGGTCTGCTCCCGCAGGTAGGCACAGGCCTTCTCTGCAAACCCCTCCGGCGCATTGAGGCCTGTTCCCACCGCCGTGCCTCCCAGGGGGAGCTCGCACAGTTCCTCGGCCGCGGCAGAGAGGGCCTCGCGCGCGCTCCTCACCTGATGGAGATACCCCGAAAACTCCTGCCCCAGGGTGAGCGGCACCGCGTCCTGCAGATGGGTTCTCCCAACCTTCACCACCTCCTTGAAGGCCTCTACCTTCTGGGAAAGGGTGGTGAGAAGGGCGTCGAGTGCAGGGTAGAGCTGCTCGTTGAGGGCCATGAGGGTGGAGAGGTGCATGGCCGCGGGGAAAGTGTCGTTGGAGGACTGGGACCTGTTCACGTGATCGTTGGGGTGTACGGGGGTCTTGGAACCCCGGGGGGCGCCGAGGATCTCGTTCGCCCTGTTGGCGATGACCTCGTTGAGGTTCATATTGGTCTGGGTGCCGCTCCCTGTCTGCCACACCTTGAGGGGGAACTGGTCTTCCCACTTCCCCTGGATGATCTCGTCGCAGGCCTTGGAGATGGCCCCGGCGAGGGGAGGCTCCAGCACGCCCAGGGCCTGGTTGGCCCGAGCAGCCGCCTTCTTTATGTGCGCATAGGCCCTGATGAAGAGGGGAGGGAAGGACTCCTCCCCTATGGGGAAGTTCTCGAGCGAACGCTGGGTCTGGGCCCCCCAGTAGGCCGAGGCGGGGACCCTCACCTCTCCCATGGTATCGGTCTCGATACGGTAGTCCATGGTCGGAGTGTAGCAGAAACCGTGGAAAAAGAGGAGGGTATGAAAAAAACCCGCCCTACGGCGGGGTTACGCCCAAGAGGATTCGAACCTCTGACCCGCTGCTTAGAAGGCAGCTGCTCTATCCAGCTGAGCTATGGGCGCACGGTCTCGGGATGAGAGGATTCGAACCTCCGATCTCCTGCTCCCAAAGCAGGCGCCTTAGCCACTAGGCTACATCCCGGTGCACAAAAGTATACAAAAACCTTCTTTCTCAGGTCAAGACAATGACTCATAGGCGATCAACCCGAAAGTTTAGCCCCTCACCCTCGAAGTTTATTCTCTTTATCCCGTCCGGATGGTAACATGATACAACAAACCATCGTGGGGAGGTGTTCTATGAGACAGCTCTACTATGGAGGATGCCTAAGTGTCCTCATTCTGAGCCTTCTTGGGTGTTCCCTTGGCCTCGTAGATGTGGCAGGGGAACGCGCAGGTCTCTCTCGAGCAGTGACTACGGTCACCGCCACGAGTAGCAACCGGTATCCCTCGGCCACTATCGATTCCGACGGGGATGGTCAGACGAACTGGGTGATTGAGCCTAACCTCTGGAATGTGGTGGGAGGTTCCGGAAGCGTCACCATGACGTTCGACGATGCGGATGGGTTCGATCTCGACGTGCAGATCGATCTCTCCAACATCCAACAGGAGGATCCGTCCGGTTGGGTCCACGCCTATCCCGAGATATGGTACGGGATCAAGATCTGGAATACCGTGGGTCCTGCACAGGACGGGCCGGTACCTCTGCCCAGGCGGCTCTCCGAGCTCAACGACTTCTACACCACGGTCGACTTTTCGATTCAGCGCCTCGATCCCCAGCTCCCCTTCAATTTCCCGTTCGAGACCTGGCTCACCAGGGATACCAGCCGGGGAAGGGACGTGCGTTCGGACGAGGTCGAGATCATGATCTGGTTCAACTACTACGGCCTCCAAGGAGCAGGTTCCCAGGTTGATACGCTCACAGTACCTATTGAGGTGAACGGTCAGATGCGGGACATGACGTTCGAGGTGTGGCGGTCGGATGCAGTAGGGAACGGAGGATGGGAGTACTTCGCCTTCAGGCCCACCACTCCCATAAGTGAGGGAACGGTGCGCTTCAACTGGGCTCCCTTCATCCAGAAGGCACGATCCCTCTCCAACAGGGCCGACTGGGAGAATCTCTACTTCACCAGTGTGGAGCTGGGGACTGAGTTCGGGACGCCCGACTATCTCAACGCGCAGCTCGCATGGCATGTGTACGACCTCCAGCTCGAGTACACCACCACTCCCATCCTCGGAGGTGGTGGAGGGACGACCCCCACTCCTACGCCGACTCCGACCCCCACCGCCACGCCCACACCGACTCCAACACCTACATCCACGCCGACTGCCACTCCCACGCCTACTCCCACCCCTTCCGGGCAGTACACCGAGATCGCGCTTCCCTTCAGCTACGATGGGGCGGGTGAGTACTACTGGAAGACCGATCAGTTCTCCACGGATCCGAACGACTGGAGCAGGTACGTGAATTCCTGGAACCTGGACCTGCTGGAGATCAACGGGACGGACTATACCAACGTGTGGGTGGCGCAGCACCAGATCACGCCTGCCTCTGACGGGTACTGGTACATCCACTACAAGGGCTCCTATCCGTGGAGCCACGTGGAGATAAAGTAACGCAGACAAGGGGGAAGGGGGTCTTCCCTTCCCCTGATTCTTTCTTAAGGAGGGTTGTATGAAACGGTGTGTCACCGTCATTGGTATGCTGGGGGCCTTCCTCCTCCTCTTTGCCTCCTGTGGGGTGTTCTTTGAGGGGGAGATGGGCTCTTCCGGTGTTCGTTCGCGTGCTGCAGCTTCGTTCAACTATGTGGATGCCTTTGCAAAGTCCATCCTCTTCTACGAGGCGAACTGGTGTGGTCCTGATGCAGGGGAGAATCGCCTCGCGTGGCGTGGCCCCTGTCACTGGGAGGATGGGGCCGATGTGGGGCTCGACCTCACGGGGGGGTTCCACGACGCCGGGGACCACGTAAAGTTCGGACTCCCTCAGGCCTATGCCGCCTCTACCCTTGGCTGGGCCTACTACGAGTTCAAGGATGTCTTCGTTGAGACAGGCCAGGATCAGTACATCCTCAAGATCCTCAAGCACTTCACCGACTATTTCCTCAAGTGTTACCCCAATCCCACGACGTTTTACTATCAGGTGGGTGACGGTACAGTCGATCACAGCTACTGGGGGCCTCCGGAGCTTCAGGACACCGATCGGCCTGCGCTCTATGTGGCTACGCCTGAGACCCCTGCCTCGGATATCGCAGGTGGGACTGCGGCGGCCCTGGCCCTCATGTACCTCAACTACCAGGATGTTGATCCCTCCTATGCCCAGCAGTGCCTCGATGCTGCGCAAAGCCTCTACGAGTTCGGAAAGACCTATCGCGGGTTGAGCGAGAGCGGCGGGTTCTACGGATCTTCCGGCTATCTGGATGAGCTCACCTGGGGGGCGATCTGGCTCTACATCGCCACTGGGGATGAGTCCTACATGCAGGATGTGGAGGGGTTTCTGGAGGAGAAGGGCATAAACGAACAGAATGGATACAACAACAGCTGGACCCACTGCTGGGATGATGTATGGGGTGGGGTATTCGTCAAGCTTTCGGAGATCAGTGACAGACCGCTCTATAGACAGATTGCTGAGTGGAACCTCAACTACTGGATGAACGATATACCGCGCACCCCAGGGGGACTCTGCTACCTCAACTCCTGGGGAGTGCTCCGATATGCCGCGGCCGAGGCGATGCTCGCCCTCGTCTACTATGACAAGGTCTCTCATGACGAGGCCTACCTCGATTTTGCCAAGTCACAGATCGACTACATCCTGGGCGATAACCCCGCAGGGCTCTCCTATGAGGTGGGGTTTGGAGAGAACTACCCCAAGTTCCCGCACCACAGGGCAGCGAGTGGCCGGCTGGAGGCTCCTCCTGCGAACGAGTCCAAGAAGGATCCCGAGAAGCACCTCCTCTATGGGGCCCTTGTGGGTGGACCTGACATGAACGACGAGTATGTCGACGACATAGAGCAGTACGACCACTCCGAGGTGGCAATTGACTACAATGCGGGATTCGTGGGTGCCCTTGCCGGTATAGTCAAGTACTACGGCGCAGGACAGACCCCGGAACCCACGCCCGGCATCGAGCCTGAGGATCATGTCCCCTACTTTGTGAGCGCCTATGTCTACGAGAGCACGAATCAGGCCACGGTCATCAAGGCCTACATCCACAATGACTCGCTCCTTCCTCCTCACTGGGAGACAGGACTCTCCTTCAGGTACTTCTTCGACCTCTCCGAGCTCTACGATGCCGGGTATACCGTGGAGGATGTGACCGCCTCGGTCTACTATGGACCGGCAAATGGGACCCTCTCTGAAATTCAGCCGTGGGACGAGGCCAACCACATCTACTATGTGGAGGCGAGCTGGCCCGGTTCAAAGCTCTATGGAAAGGTGGAGTTCCAGTTCGCCCTCGCCTGCTACAATGCCTCGGTGTGGGATCCTACGAACGACTATTCGTTCCAGGGGCTCCCCTCAGCAGAGCCGGATGTGATGACAGAGTACATCCCCGTCTACAGAAATGGAGAGCTGATCTTTGGTGTGGAACCACCAAAAGGTGGGGCGAGCACGCCGACACCTACTCCCACGGCGACCACGACTCCTACTCCGACTCCCACACCCACTCCAACACCCACGCCCACTCCCACGCCTACTCCCACCCCTTCCGGGGAGTACACCGCGATCGCCCTTCCCTTCACCTACGATGGGGCGGGTGAGTACTACTGGAAGACCGATCAGTTCTCCACGGATCCGAACGACTGGAGCAGGTACGTGAATTCCTGGAACCTGGACCTGCTGGAGATCAACGGGACGGACTATACCAACGTGTGGGTGGCGCAGCACCAGATCCCTGCTGCCTCGGACGGCTACTGGTACATCCACTACAAGAGTAGCGTCTCGTGGGGCCACGTGGAGATACAGTGAGGGCTAAGGAGGGAGGCGGTGCCTCCCTCCTTATATCACCCATTTGGTTTATTTACGACACCAAGCAGCATGCTATAATAAAAGACGCCCTAGGGCAAAGTAGAGATTTTGGAGGTTTTATATGAAGCAGAGATTTTTTAGATTTTTGGGTCTCCTCCTTACGGGGGGAGTACTCCTGCTCGCCTCGTGTGCCTTTTTCTCTCCTGAAGGAGAGGTGAAAGGTGCAAAGGCTGTCTCCCGAGGGGTAGCCCAAGCGGGAGGCCACTTCAACTATGGAGAGGCGCTCCAGAAGGCCATCTACTTCTATGAGGCCCAGCAGGCCGGTCCCCTTCCCGAGTGGAACCGCGTAGAGTGGCGCGGCGATGCCACCATGCAGGATGCGGTACTCGGTGGCTGGTACGATGCCGGTGACCACGTGAAGTTCAACCTTCCCATGGCCTACACCGCGAGCATGCTCCAGTGGGCCATCTATGAGTACGCCGATGCCCTTGCCGATGCGGGCCAGCTGGAGATCCTCAAGCGGAACGTGAAGTTCACCCTCGACTACCTGGCCAACTGCTGGGATGGGAACACCTACATCTACCAGATCGGAGACGGCGGGAACGATCACAGCTGGTGGGGTCCGGTCGAGGTGATCCACCTCGAACAGCAGGCGGGGAACCGTCCGGCCTACTCTGCGAGCCACGGCCTCTCTGCGGTGATGGCGCAGACTGCGGCTGCCCTGGCCCTCGGTTACTACATCTTCGGCGATACTGTGTATCTCCAGAAGGCGGAGCAGCTCTTTGCGCGCGCGGACGAGGACAGGAACGACGACAACTATACCGCAGCTTCGGGTTACTACAATTCCTGGAGCGGTCCCATCGACGAGCTCATGTGGGCTGCGATCTGGCTCTACATCGCCACGGGTGATAGTACATACCTCACCAAGGCTGAGAGCTACGTACCCCTCCTCAACCGACAAGGTCAGACCGAGGATATCGAGTATCAGTGGGGTCACTGCTGGGACGATGTCCACTACGGCGGACTCCTCCTCCTCGCAAAGCTCACAGGAAAACAGGAGTACATCGATTTCATCCACATGCACCTCGACTGGTGGGTGGACGGTGCCAAGGGGTACACTCCCGGTGGTCTTGCCTGGCTCGATCAGTGGGGGAGTTTGCGATACGCCACTACGGCGGCCTTCCTCGCCTTTGTGTATTCCGACTGGTCGGGCGCAGATCCTCAGAAGGCACAGGTGTATCGTGAGTTTGCCGAGAAACAGATCAACTACGCCCTCGGTATGAACGAACGGAACGGGAGCTATGTGGTAGGATTCGGCGAGAATGCGCCTCAGCATCCTCACCACAGAACCTCCCACGGTTCGTGGGCCGACAGCCAGAGTGTTCCTCCCTATCATAGGCACATCCTCTACGGGGCGCTCGTGGGTGGGCCGGATCAGAGCGGGAACTACACCGACGACATAAGCAATTACCAGACGAACGAGGTGGCGTGCGACTACAACGCGGGGTTCGTCGGAGCCCTCGCAAAGATGTACCAGCTCTACGGTGGGCAGCCGCTCGCAGACTTCCCGCCGCCTGAGCCGCGTACCCACTACGAAGATGATGAGTTCTTCACCGAGGCCTGCCTCAATGCTTCAGGGAGCAACTACACCGAGGTGAAGGTCCTGGTGAACAACAGGTCGGCATGGCCTGCAAGGGTGATCGAAGACCTGCGCTTCAGGTACTACATCGATCTCTCCGAGGTCTTTGCAGCAGGGTACACCGTGGACGATATCACCATCAGCACCAACTATGTGG
The DNA here is from genome assembly GCF_000147075.1 of Spirochaeta thermophila DSM 6192. Taxonomy (NCBI): domain Bacteria; kingdom Pseudomonadati; phylum Spirochaetota; class Spirochaetia; order Winmispirales; family Winmispiraceae; genus Winmispira; species Winmispira thermophila. The sequence continues at coordinate 2,279,036 of NC_014484.1, read as the reverse complement.
AATTTCCCGCTACCATCACAGGGCCGGTGCACTACAGCGGAGATATCTACTATGTCGAGGTGAAGTTCAACGACGGGACGCAGATCTATCCCGGTGGGCAGAGCGAGTATGCGGGTGAAGTCCAGTTGAGGATCTCCGCTCCCAGCGGGACCAGCTTCTGGGATCCGACGAATGATCCTTCCTACCAGGGACTTCCTCAGAGTTCAAGCGAGATCACCAAGACGCCCAATATCCCGGTCTACGACGGCACCACCCTCATCTTCGGCGTGGAGCCTGATGGGTCCCAGCCTACTCCCACACCCACGCCCACCAGCACGCCGACACCGACGCCCACTCCCACACCGACTCCGACGCCTACTCCGACTCCCACACCCACATCAACTCCTACTCCGACTCCCACACCCACACCAACTCCTACGCCGACACCTACTCCCACGCCCACTCCGACGACTACTCCGACTCCCACGCCGAGTCCCACACCTTCCGGTGAGTACACCGCGATCGCCCTTCCCTTCACCTACGATGGGGCGGGTGAGTACTACTGGAAGACCGACCAGTTCTCCACGGATCCGAACGACTGGAGCAGGTACGTCAACTCGTGGAACCTGGATCTGCTGGAGATTAACGGGACGGACTATACCAACGTGTGGGTGGCACAACACCAGATCACGCCTGCCTCGGACGGGTACTGGTACATCCACTACAAGGGCTCCTATCCGTGGAGCCACGTGGAGATAAAGTAGAGGTTTGACCCCGAGGGGGTGGTGGTCCCCACCGCCCCCTCTTATATGTCCATGTATGGAGGGTTGCGATGAAATACCTACGGACGATCCTTCTTAGCCTTTTGGTGTTCCTCATCACGCTGGGGTGTTCGCTTCCGTTCCTCGATGTGTCGGGGAAGGGAGGGACGGCCGCACGGGCTACGGAGCTCCGGGTAGGGAGACTCACCGGCGTGAACTGGTTCGGGTTCGAGACCGGCAACCATGTGGTGCACGGGCTCTGGGCCAGGGATTACAAGTCCATGCTCAAGCAGATAGCGGATCTCGGGTTCAACTGTATCAGAATCCCGTGGGCCAACGAGATGATAGACAAGGCACCGAACAGCATTCAGATTAATCCCTCGGGTGTGGATCCCTACACCGGGGAGCAGGGACTCAACCTGGATCTCGAAGGGCTTTCCTCCCTTGAGGTCCTTGACAAGATCATAGAGGAGGCCAACCGTCTCGGCCTCTACGTGATCCTCGACAACCACTCCCGTGCCGCTGATGGCTATATGAACGAAACCCTCTGGTATACCGACGAGTATCCTGAGGAGAGGTGGATCTCGGACTGGGTGATGATGGTGCGTCGGTATAAGAACTACCCCAATGTGATAGGGGCCGATCTCAACAACGAGCCGCACGGGAACACTGGGACCGGGATGAAGCCGCCGGCTACGTGGGGATACACCCTCCCCGAGTACGGCGATACCGACTGGAAGGCAGCTGCCGAGCGGTGTGCTGCGGCCATCCTCGCGGAGAACCCGAATCTCTACATCATCGTGGAAGGGGTAGAGGAGTATCAGGGCGATACCTACTGGTGGGGCGGCAATCTCAAAGGCGTGAGGGACTATCCCATCACCTCCATCCCTGCGGAGAACCTCATCTACTCCCCTCATGAGTATGGACCCGAGGTCTACAACCAGTCCTGGTTCAGCGATCCTACCTTTCCTGACAACATGCCTGCGATCTGGGATGAGCACTTCTGGTTCATCTACAAGGAGAACATCGCCCCTGTGCTCATAGGGGAGTTCGGCATCAAAGAGGCGTCTGCGGCTGATCCCTCCTCGGTGGCCTACCAGTGGTTCACGACCTTCATGGCCTATGTGGGGGACAAGGCATCGTGGACGTTTTGGTCCTGGAATCCCAACTCTGGGGATACAGGGGGGATCCTCAAGGACGACTGGGTGACGGTGAACGAGGCGAAGTACAACCTCATCAGGCCCTATCTGGCCAATCCGCCGCAGCCTACGGCCACACCCACGCCCACCGGCACGCCGACACCTACTCCCACGCCCACACCCACTCCTACGCCGACGCCTACTCCAACTCCCACACCAACTCCCACAGCGACGCCCACTCCCACACCGACCCCCACTCCCACGCCGACTCCGACCCCCACCGCCACTCCCACACCTTCCGGGGAGTACACCGAGATCGCGCTTCCCTTCAGCTACGATGGGGCTGGTGAGTACTACTGGAAGACCGACCAGTTCTCCACGGATCCGAACGACTGGAGCAGGTACGTCAACTCGTGGAACCTGGATCTGCTGGAGATTAACGGGACGGACTATACCAACGTGTGGGTGGCACAACACCAGATCCCTGCTGCCTCGGACGGCTACTGGTACATCCACTACAAGAGCGGCGTCTCGTGGGGACATGTGGAGATAAAGTGAGGCGGGGACTCTTAGAGAAAAGAGGCGGAGGGGGCGTACGCCCCCTCCTTTTCTTGCGCTTGTGTGCATTCAGGATCTTTACTATAACAGTTAAGTATGCACGAGAGACGAAAGCGGTTCGAGCGCCTCTATGGGATACTCGAGGAGGAGTATCCCGACACCTCTTCCTTCATCTCGTTCGCCGAGCCTTTCCAGCTCCTCGTGGGGGTGATCCTCTCGGCTCAGTCCACGGACAGGCAGGTGAATCTCATCCTTCCGGAGCTTTTCGCACGATTTCCCACTCCCGGGGATCTCGCCGAGGCACCGGTGGAGGAGATCGAAGCCCTCGTGAGAAGTGTGGGCTTCTTCCGGATGAAGGCCCGAAACATAAAGGAGACCGCGCGGCTCGTGCATGAGCGGTGGGGAGGACGCGTGCCTGAGCGGATGGAGGATCTGCTCCTTCTGCCCGGTGTAGGGAGGAAGAGCGCGAACGTGATCAGGGGCACCATCTATGGAAGACCTGCGATCATCGTGGACACCCACTTCGGCCGCGTGGTGAGGAGGCTCGGCCTCACCGAGGAGCATAGCCCTGAGCGGATCGAGCGGGACCTGGCCTCGTGGATTCCTCCCGAGAAGCAGTACCCCTTCTCCATGCGGGTCAACCGCCACGGCCGGGCGGTCTGCACTGCGAGGAGACCTGCGTGCGCCTCCTGCAGGCTCGCACCGTTCTGTCCGAGGTGTGGGGTTGCCCTGAAGGGTGAGGAAGGGCGGGGCGGTGAAGGAGACGGGCCTACCACTGCGGCCAGAAGCGGTGGAAGTCCTCGAGCGAGGTGAACCCCTCCTGCGCCATGTAGGAGGTGATCCCCTTGAGGATGCGAGAGGGGGTGCGGGGGTCCACGAAGAGGGCCGTGCCCACCTGGACCGCGGTGGCGCCGGCCAGGAGGTATTCGATGGCGTCCTCGGGCTCCATGATGCCCCCGATCCCGATGATGGGGATCCGTACCGCGGTGCGCACCCGATAGACCGCGGCCACCCCGATGGGTTTTATGGCAGGCCCGGAGAGTCCGGCCGTCTTCTGTGGGATGACGGGCCGTTTCTTCCTGATGTCGATCGCCATTCCCACCACGGTGTTGATGCACGAGAGGGCGTCGGCCCCTCCGGCCTCGGCGGCCCGGGCGATCTCGGCGATGTCGGTGACGTTGGGGGTGAGCTTCACGATGAGGGGCTTGGTGGTGAGGTCCCTCAGGGTCCGGGTGAGGCGCTCCACGGTGGTGGGATCGGTCCCTATGGTGATGCCCCCCTTCTTCACGTTGGGACATGAGATGTTGATCTCATACCCCCAGAGATCGGTGTGGGCCTCGAGGAACGAGACGACCTCCGCATATTCCTCCGGATCGCTCCCCGCAATGTTGCCGATGACCGGGCAGGGGAGGGTCTTGAGGTAAGGCCACTTCTCGGTGACAAACCGCTCCATGCCCACGTTGGCGAGCCCTATGGAATTGAGCAGGCCGGCCGTGGTCTCCACGATGCGGGGGATGGGGTTGCCCTCCCTCGGCTCGCGGGTGATGGCCTTGGTGTAGAGGGCGCCGAGGGTGCGATAGTCCACGAGTGCCTCGTACTCACTCCCATACCCGATGGTGCCTGAGGCAGCCCCCACCGGGTTGGGAAGGGCCTTCCCGCCTATCTTCACAGAGAGGTCCATGCGATCTCCTTTGCGTCGAAGACAGGGCCTTCGGTGCACACCCGGGCGTAGCGGGTGCTCCCCGTGGTGGGCACCACGCACGAGAGGCAGGCCCCCACCCCGCACGCCATGGTCTGCTCGACCGAGACCCACAGCTGCGCACCTGCGGCCTCCGCCAGCCGTGCGAGGGCCTTGAGCATGGGGGTAGGCCCGCAGGCATAGACCACTGTGTTCGGGACGAGCCTTTCCGCGGAGGAGAGGTAGTCCACCGTGGTGCCATGGAAGCCCGTGCTCCCGTCGTCGGTGCAGAGGACGAGCTCCGTCCGGGGGCCGGGCCGGTGTGGCGGGAGGAGGTCGGCGCTCCGGGCCCCGAGGAGGAGCAGGTGAGGTCTCCCCTGTGCCTCGAGGACCCTCGAGAGGAAGAGGATGGGACCTATCCCGATGCCCCCAGAGACGAGGACGGGTGGGTGTGGGGAAGGGGCCTCGAGGGGGAAGGGCCTCCCCAGAGGGGCGATGATGTCCAGCACGTCGCCCGGACGGTAGGTGGTGAGCATCGTGGTGGCCCGGCCCCTCCGCTGGTAGATGCACGCCGCCTTGCCGTCGGTGTACGAGGAGAAGGCGAACGGTCTCCTCAGGAGGGGCACCGGGCCGTTGCCTATCCGCATGGTGAAGAACTGGCCGGGGTTCGGTGCCGGTGCGGTGGAAGGATACGAGAACTCGAGGAGATAGTAGCCCCGGGCGATCTCCCGCTGCCCCAGTATCTCAACCGAGGTATATGCTGTGTGAAGAGGGTGGTTCATACCTTTCCTGAGTATAGAGGAGAACGATGCTTCCTCCAAGGGAGGGGGGTTGAGGAAGGGAGGAGGAAAAGGGTATATTTCTTGGAAACCGATTTCTATTCATGGAGGTTCCCATGTATCGCTCGGTGGGATGGGGTGTTGCGCTCATTTGTCTGGGATCGTTGATACTCTCCTCCTGTGTGAGCCCGTCAGGGGGCGGGAAGTGGCCTGAGGGACTGCTGGCCGAGGAGTCCTGGATAGACGTCGCCCGGTGGGAACTCGTACGATCAGGCGGGGTGGAGGAGGCATCCCTCCGTGCCGAAGGAGGGGGACTCGCCGTGTCGTTCGCCCAGCAGGGCGAGGGATTCGTTGAACCGAGGCTTCTGCTCGGAGGGGCGGATTTCTCCTCCTGTGAGGCGCTTGCCCTCAGGTTGGAGAGCCGTATCGAGGCGCGGCTCATGGTCTCGCTGGTCTTGTATGAGGGAGGAAGGGTGTGGGAGACCCCGGGGAAGAGCCTCGAGTCCGGAACCCACCTGGTGGTGTTCGACCTGTGGGGCGAACTCTTCGTTCCGGGAATGGAGCTTCCTGAGGGGAGTAACCCCCTTTCGAGCGTGGAAGCGCTGGGAGTGAGGATCGGCGGCCTCGAGAACCCTGCAGGCACCGTGTTGCTCGAGGGGATTGCGAGTGCGAGGAGCGACGAGCCTCCCCCCTGGACGTTTCTCGTCGGAGGGGACTCCGATGGGAGGGAACTCCTCTCGGAGGTCAGGGTCGTCCACACCCCTTCTCCTGAGGACCCGCTCGTGGAGCTCTCGATTCCTTTAGGGGTGATACCGGATAACCCCTATGACCCCGATGAGGTGGACGTGGAGGCGGTATTCGTCTCGCCGGGAGGAGATTCGTACCGGGTGGCGGGGTTCTACTATGTGCCTTTTCGCAGCATCAGGAGGTCCTTCGGTACCTTGCTCCGCATGGCTGGTCCGGGCGAGTTCAGAGTGCGCTTCATAGCCCCGGAAGAGGGGACATGGGTCGGGTACGTTCGGGTCAACTATCGGGGTCAGGAATCCCGGAAGCCGCTTCCACCCTTTCAGGCCCCCGCTCCCGGAAAGGGGTATGTGGGACGCTCCAAAAGGGATCCGCGATACTTCTCCTTCCAGGATGGGACGCCCTACATCCCCGTCGGTTCCAATGTGGCCTGGTACGATCACCGAGGCATCGCCGCTTACGATGTCTGGTTCTCCGAGATGGCCCGCTATGGCGCGAACTTCGCCCGAGTCTGGATGCCGAGCTGGGGGTTCGGGATCGAGTGGAGTGACACGGGTCTGGGAAATTATCATCGGAGGCAGCGTCAGGCCTGGGAGCTCGATCGGGTGCTGCGACTCGCAGAAGAGAACGATATCTACGTGATGCTCTGTCTCCTCAACCACGGTGCCTTCAGTACGAGTACGAACCCCGAGTGGTCCGAGAACCCCTACAGCAGTACGCTCGGTGGACCGCTCGAGAGCCCGGGAGCGTTCGTGAGCGATGCCGAGGCATGGAAGTATTTCTCTCGACGGCTCCGGTACATCATCGCCCGATGGGGATACAGCACCCACATATTCGCATGGGAGATATGGAACGAGACAGATCTCGCCACCGGGATCTTGCAGAATGAGGCCTTTCCGCGCTGGCTGGAGGAGGTGGCGGAGTACATCAGGAGAGAGGATCTGGGACGACACCTCGTGACCACCAGTTACAGCGTACCGGTGGATGCGGGGGATCCCCTGTGGTACTCCATGGATGTCGTACAGGAGCACCGGTATGGGCTCCAGGAGTGGGCTCCCTACATGGTGGGAAGGGTGCTGAGGGCGAGGGAGAAGACCGACAAACCCTATCTCTTCGGAGAGTTCGGCATATCGGGAGACGTGCCTGATCCGGAGGGGATCCACTGGCTGGACGGTCTGTGGGGAGGTATCTTCTCCGGTGCCGCCGGTAGCGGGATGCTGTGGTGGTGGGACCTCTATCTGGAGCACCACGATCTCTTTCCTCTCTACCGGGGGATCTCGCGATTTCTCGAAGGCGAGACCCTCGAGGGGATGGAGCCCCACGAGGTGGAGTACCTGGGCCCCTACCAGATCCACATGCTCACGAGGGACGGGGAGGTGTGGATCTGGATCAAGGACCGGACGTTCTCCTTCGAGGGCCTCGTCTCCAAGGCCATGGGAGTGGGGCTTGAGAACGTGACGTGGGAGCCGCTCCCATCCACGGTACTCCGCCTTCCCTTGGGGCCGGGAGGCTATCGGGTGGAGTGGTACGATCCGCGGACCGGAGAGCTGATAGGGGAAGATGAGGCCTCGGCCTCGGATGATGTCCTGGAAGTGGTCGTGCCTGAGTTCACGCAACACCTTGCAGGAAAGGTGAGGCGGGTGGAGTGATGCTGGTGGTTTTCACGGTCGCGTGAAAAAAAGTTTGACAACAGGGAAGAGTGGGTGTATACTGGTGTGCGTGTACGATAACGCAGAGGACCAACAGAGAGCACCCGAGGAGCAGGGTCGGGTGACGATCCGCGAGATCGCGCGGCGGGCGGGAGTCTCCATAGGGACCGTCGATCGGGTGCTCCACAATCGCGGGAGGGTTGCGCCCGAGACGCGGAAGCGTGTAGAGGCCCTCATCGAGGAGCTCGGGTACACACCCAATCCCATCGCACGCCACCTCAAGCGGAGGAAGGGGTATCTCTTCTACGTCTTCCTCCCCCGGAAGGACGAGGACTCAGGCTATTGGAGGCTCATCTGTAAAGGGGTGCATCGGGCGGCGGAGGAACTGGGACCGTTCGGAATCCAGGTGCGGTTCGTCGAATACGATCGTTACAGCGGATCCTCCTTCTCCAAGGCCGCCGAGACCATCCCCTTCGAAGGGTGCGACGGGCTCCTCCTCGCGCCCGTCCGTCCTGCCGATTCCCTCGCCCTTCTCCAACGCCTTCCCTCTCACCTTCCGTTCGTGTTCTTCGATGCCACCATCCCCCATGTGCGTCCTCTCACCTCGATCATGCAGGACCCGTTTGCGGGAGGTTTCCTTGCGGGAAAGCTCCTCTATCTGTTCGGGATGGGTCGGCCGGGGACCTACTGTGTGATAGGTCCCCATGGAGAGGATTTCCACATCAGGAGGAGGATCGAGGGCTTCCAGACGTTCTGGCAAGCGAAGGGGAGGGATTTCAGGATCCTGGTGCGTACCTGTGAAGACCTCGACCACAAGAGGACGCGGGAGGCCTTTCTCACGACGTTGTTCGAGGAGATCCCCGACCCGAGGGGGATCTTCGTGGCCAATGCCTCGGTGCACCGCGTGGCGGAGGTGGTGAACAGGAGCGGGGGCCGCCACGTTCCCATCGTGGGATACGATCTCGTTCCGGAGAACGAACGGCTTCTTCGGGAGGGGAAGATAGACGCGCTCATCTCTCAGCGGCCTGCCTATCAGGGATACCAGGCCGTGTACCAGCTCTACCGGAAGGTGGTCCTTCAGCAGCACGTGCCCGCATCGATCCCCGTGCCCCTCCATATCTACATGAAAGAGAACCTTCCGGCAGGAGCGGTGCCCGATCTCGAGTATGAAGGGTTGGCTTTTGCATCGGAATGACTCGAGATGTGAGCGATACGCCCGTTGGGCGTCACAATATTTTATCCCTTGTGAGGAGGGAATATGAAAAGGATTCTTGGTGTCTTGATGCTCCTCGTGCTCGTCACCGGGATGGCCTTCGCCCGTGGTGGACAGGAGGAGTCGGGGAAACCCGTCCTCGTGATGGTGACGAAAGGAGTCCACCCCTACTATGAGCCGTGCTTCGAGGGCTTTAAGGACGCTGCCGAGAAGTATGGCGTCATAGCCGAGAAGGTGGACCCCCAGAAGTTCGAGCTTCCTCTTCAGGTGAAGGTTATCGAAGATCTCATCGCACGTAAAGTGGATGGGATCGCCATCTCCGCGCTCGACGACAAGGGGCTCGTACCGGTGATCGACGAGGCCACCAAGGCGGGGATCAAGGTCATCACCTTCGATGCCCCTGCTCCTTCCAGTGCAGCCCTCACCTACATCGGCACGGACAACGAGAGCGCCGGCTACGAAGCAGGGAAGAAGATGGCCGAGCTCATGGGCGGCGAGGGTGAGATCATCATCCTCCAGGGCGGACTGGGCGCCACCAACCTCAACCTCAGGACCAAGGGCTTCAAGCGTGCCATTGTCGAGGTGGCTCCCAACATCAAGGTGCTCGATGTGGTGGACGTGCAGGGAGACTTCGCCGTGGCCGTGAACAAGACCGAGGCGGTGCTCCAGGCCTACCCGAACCTGAAGGCCATCTTCGCGGTATCGGCCGAGGGTGCCCCTGCAGCCGCGAGCGTGCTCAAGCAGCAGGGTAAGGCGGGTAAGATCATCCTCGGAGGGTTCGACGACCTCAAGGATACCCTGGAAGGGATCAGAGACGGTTCGGTGGCCTTCTGTGTGGTGCAGAAGACCTACAAGATGGGATGGCTCTCGGTGGAGATGCTTCTCAAGGCTCTCAAGGGGGAGGAGATCCCCAAGGTGATCGACACCGGTGTCCTGTTCGTCACCAAGGAGAACGTGGATACCTACATGGAAGAGATGAGAAAGGAATTCGCCGCGCAGTGAGGCGACGGCGCCTCGAGGGTTCCGCCCCAACGGTGGGGTGGAACCCCCTTTACCTTTAGTTGAGGAGGAATGAATGAAAGAGACGCTCGTGGAGAGTCGTACAGGGATCGTGCGGAGGGTGTTCGCCTTGAGGGAGTCAGCCATCTTTCTCGCCCTCATCCTTCTCATGGCGGGGATCTGGTTCTTCGCCCCTACGTTCCTCACCGGGAGCAACCTCTATCTGGTGTTCCGCCAGATATCCTTCGTGGCCATCGTGGCCATGGGTGAACTCTTCGTGATACTGAGCGCAGGGATCGACCTTTCCGTGGGCTCGATCATGGGGTTGTCCGGCATCATCGCCGCGGGGGCCATGGCCATGGGCTTGCCCATCTGGTTGAGCGTGCTCGTGGGCCTCGCGAGCGGTGTGCTCCTCGGTCTCATAAACGGGGTGCTCATCTCGTATGTGGGGATCGCCCCCTTCATCGTGACCCTGGGTATGCTCTCGTTCGCCAGGGGGACCATCCTCATCCTCACCAAGGGGTGGCCCATCACCGAGATACCGAAGCCCTTTCTCGTCGTGGGTCAGGGTGATTTCCTCGGCATCCCGATCCCCGTGTGGGTCATGATCGTCCTTGCGGTGGTGGCTCACTTCGTGCTCCAGTACACCTCCTTCGGGAGACGGCTCTACGCAATCGGAGGAAACGAGGAAGCGGCCTTTCTCTCCGGGGTGAGGGTGAAAAAGATAAAGCTTGCCATTTACATGATCTCGGGGCTCGCCGCTGCCGTGGTGGGCGTGATCCTGGTGGCCCGTTTCAATTCGGCTCAGCCCGACACCGGTACCGGATGGGAGCTCGACGCCATCGCCGCGGCGGTGATAGGTGGTACCTCCCTCTCGGGCGGGAGCGGCACCGTGCTCGGGGTGCTCATCGGTGCGGCGATCATGGGAGTGATCCGCAACGGGCTCGTGCTCATGAAGGTGTCTCCCTACTGGCAGACCGCGATCATCGGTATCATCATCGTGCTCGCCGCGGTGCTCGACAGGATCAAGAACAGGAGGGCTGCATGAGCCGTCCGGTCGTTTCCCTTCGTGGGATAAAGAAATCGTTTCCCGGGGTTCAGGCCCTCAAGGGTGTGGACCTCGAGATCCATCCGGGAGAGGTGGTGGGTCTCCTGGGTGAGAACGGTGCGGGCAAGTCCACGCTCATGAAGATCTTGAGCGGTGTGTACGCACCCGACGAGGGGGAGATACTGTGGGAGGGAAGGCCCGTTCAGTTCCAGAGCGTGTTCGATGCGCAGCGACAGGGTATCTCCATCATCTTCCAGGAGTTCAACCTCTGCCCCAACACGAGTGTGCTCGACAACCTCTTTCTCGGGAGGGAGGTCTCCAGAGGTCTGTTTCTCGACTACCGGAAGATGAGGGAGGAGGCCCGGGGGATATTCTCCTACCTCGACGTGGACATTCCTCTCGACAGGCCGGTGGGCGAACTCTCGGTGGCCCTCCAGCAGATGGTGGAGATCGCGAAGGCCCTTCTCATGAAGGTGAGGGTGCTCATCATGGACGAACCCACCTCGGCCCTCACCGAGAAGGAGATCGCCAAGCTGTTCCAGGTGATAAGGGATCTCAAGGAACAGGGGATCTCGGTGATCTTCATCTCCCACAAGCTGGAGGAGGTGCTCGCCATCACGGATCGGGTCGTGGTGCTCAGGGATGGTGAACGGGTGGGGGAGACGCCCACCCGTGAGGCCACCGAGGAGTCCCTGGTCCGTCTCATGGTCGGGAGGGAACTCTCCGACTTCTTCTCGCACCGGCGGAAGAAGCCGCAGGAAGAGGTGGTGCTCGAGGTGGAGGGACTCTCCGGACCGCCGTACATCGAGGATGTGGGCTTCACCCTGAGGAGAGGGGAGATCCTCGGGGTGGCCGGACTGATCGGAGCGGGACGTACCGAGACGGCGCTCCTGCTGATCGGGGCCGTTCGTCCCACTGCCGGCACGATCCGACTCAACGGCGAAAGGGTGGAGATCCCTTCCCCCGCCGATGCGGTCTCGCGCGGTCTGGTCTATCTTTCGGAGGACAGGAAGAACAAGTCCCTCATCCTCGAGATGTCCGTCCGTGAGAACATGAGTATCAGTGTGCTCGACAGGCTCTCGGAGTTCCTCCACGTGATCAACCGGAAGAAGGAAGACGAGCTGTGCAGGCGGTACATCGATCTTCTCCAGGTCAAGACTTCGGGACCTTCCCAGAGGGTGAAGAATCTCTCGGGCGGGAACCAGCAGAAGGTGGTGATCGCCCGTTGCCTCGCCGCCGAACCCCTCATCCTCATCCTCGACGAGCCCACCCGGGGGATTGACGTGAATGCAAAGGCGGAGGTGCACAGGATCATCACCGAGCTCGCGGACAACGGGGTGTCCATCATGCTCATCTCGTCCGAGCTCCCCGAGATACTCGCCCTCTCCGACAGGGTGCTCGTGATGCACGAAGGGAGGGTGAGAGGCGTCCTGGAGAACGACGGGAGCCTCTCTCAGGAGGACATCATGAACACGATACTCCGAGGAAGGGAGGAAGTACATGACAGGTAGCAACGGCGATCTCGTCCTGGGGATGGATTTCGGTACCGACTCCTGTCGGGCGGTGCTCATCGACCTCTCGAACGGCAGGGAGGTGGGGTCCCATGTCGCCTACTACCGGCGTTGGAAGGAGGGGGCCTTCTGCAATCCCCGGGAGAACCGGTTCCGTCAACACCCCCTCGACTACGTCGAGGCGATGGAGGAGGCGGTGAGGGGTGCGGTGGAGAAGGCGGGATCCGGCGCGGGAGACCGGGTGGTGGGGATCGGCATCGATACCACGGGGTCCACCCCCTGCGCGTGTGACGAGAAAGGCAGGCCGCTCGCCCTGGATCCCTCCTTCGCGGAGGATCCTGATGCGATGTTCATACTCTGGAAGGATCACACCGCGGCGTTCGAGGCGGTGGAGATCACGAAGAAGGCGGGGACGTGGGGAGGGCCGGACTACACGAAGTTCATAGGCGGGATCTACTCCGCGGAGTGGTTCTGGGCGAAGATCCTCCACGTCTTCCGGACGAACGAGCGGATCATGAGGGAGGCCTACACCTTCATCGAACACTGCGACTGGATGCCCGCCCTCCTTACCGGTGTGGAGGAGGCCGCCTCGGTGAAGCGGAGCCGGTGTGCCATGGGGCACAAGGCCATGTGGCACAGGGAGTGGGGCGGCTATCCCTCGGCCGAGTTCCTCTCCCTGTTCCACCCCGAGCTTTCCCGGATCAGAGAGACCCTGGGGACGGAGACATGGACGAGCGATGTGAAGGCGGGCGAGCTCACTCCCGAATGGGCGAAGCGGCTCGGCCTCAGGCCCGGTATCGCGGTCGCGGTGGGTGCCTACGATGCGCATATGGGTGCAGCGGGGGCGGGGGTGAGGCCGGGGGTTCTGGTGAAGGTGGTGGGGACGAGCACGTGCGACATCACCGTGGGGCCCCGACCCGAGGGTCCGGAACACGCCGTGGGAGGGATTTGCGGACAAGTGGACGGGTCGGTGATTCCCGGGCTCATCGGATACGAGGCGGGACAGAGTGCCTTCGGTGATGTCTACGCCTGGTTCAAGAGGATGCTCCTCTGGCCTCTCCAGGTATATGCGGATAAAGGTGTGCTCTCCCGGGATGCCCTCAGCAGGATCGAGGAGTCCCTTCTCGTCGATCTCGAGGCGGCCGCCGCAGCCCTCGATCTTCATCCCGAGGATCCGGTGGCCATCGACTGGTTCAACGGGCGCAGGACCCCCTACGCGAACCAACTCCTCACCGGCGCGGTGGCCGGTCTGGATCTTGGCGTGGATGCCGCCCTGTTCTACAGGATCCTCATAGAGGGGACGGTGTTCGGTTCGAAGGCCATCGTGGACCGCTTCAGGGAAGAAGGGGTGGAGATCGAGAACATCGTGGGGATCGGCGGGGTGGCGAGGAAATCCCCCCTCGTCATGCAGATGATGGCGGATGTGCTCGGAGCGCCGATCGACGTGCTCGCCAACGATCAAACCGTGGCGATCGGGGCGGGGTTGTTCGGCGCAGTGGCTGCGGGCGTCTTCTCCTCGGTGGAGGAGGCGCAGGAGGCCATGGTGCCCCCCGTGGAACGCACGTACGTGCCGGACAAGAGCAAGGCAGATCTGTACGGCCCTCGATATGAGAAGTACCGGATGCTCGGGCGTTTCGTGGAGTCCGAGTTTACCACTTATCCCGAAGAAGGGAGGGAGTCATGATAGACCTTTCCAGGTATCGTTTCTGGTTCCTCACCGGCAGTCAGTACCTCTATGGCATGGAGACACTCGAGAAGGTCGACGAGCACGCGAAGCGGATGGTAGAGGGGCTCAACGCCGATTCACTCCTGCCGTGTCCCATCGAATGGAAACCGGTGTTGAAGAGTCCCGACGAGATACGTCGGGTATTCGAAGAGGCGAACGTCGATCCCTCGTGTGCCGGAGTGATCACGTGGATGCACACCTTCTCCCCGTCCAAGATGTGGGTGGGCGGCCTCTCCATCAACAGGAAACCGCTCCTCCACCTCCACACCCAGTTCAATCGTGACATCCCGTGGGATGCCATCGACATGGACTTCATGAATCTCAACCAGTCGGCGCATGGAGACAGGGAGCACGGTTTCCTCCACGCGCGGATGCGGCTTCCACGAAAGGTGGTGGTGGGCCACTGGGAGGCCCCCCACGTGAGGGAGCGGATCGGGGTGTGGATGCGTGTGGCCTGCGCGGTGGCGGACGGTCGGGAGGGACAGGTGGTCCGTTTCGGAGACAACATGCGTGAGGTGGCCGTCACCGAGGGCGACAAGGTGGCGGCGCAGATCAGGTTCGGATGGTCCGTGAACGGATGGGGGGTGGGGGAACTCGCGAGGCTCCTCCAGGAGATCCCGGAGGGCGAGGTGGAGAGGACGCTCGCTGCCTACAGGGAGCGGTATGAGTTCCCCGAGGACGAGGGCGCCCTGGCCTCCATACGCGAGCAGGCGCGGATCGAATGCGCCCTCAGGAGGTTCCTCGAGGAGCACAGGGGGATCGCCTTCACCACCACCTTCGAGGACCTGCACGGACTCCCCCAGCTCCCGGGGCTCGCCGTGCAGCGCCTCATGGAGGATGGGTACGGTTTCGGTGCGGAAGGAGACTGGAAGACGGCCGCCCTGGTGAGGGCGGTGAAGGTCATGTCGACCGGCCTTCCCGGCGGAACCTCGTTCATGGAGGACTACACGTATCACCTCGAGTCGGGAAAGGAAGCGGTGCTGGGGGCCCACATGCTGGAGGTGTGCCCCTCGATCGCCGGGCGCACGCCCAGGATAGAGGTGCACCCGCTCTCCATCGGGGGGAAGGCCGATCCGGCGCGACTCGTCTTTGAGGCGGCTCCTGGCCCTGCGCTCAACGCCTCCCTCATCGACCTGGGCAACAGGTTCCGCCTCCTCATCAACGAGGTGGAATCCATTCCTATCCCTCAGCCCATGCCGAAGCTCCCGGTGGCACGCGTGCTCTGGCGTCCGAAACCCGACTTCCTCACGGCGGCCGGGGCATGGATCCTCGCCGGAGGCGCACATCACACCGTGTTTTCCACGTCCATCACCAGGGAGTATCTTGAGGACTGGGCGGAGATGATGGGCCTGGAGTACGTGCTCATCGACGAAAGGCTCGACGATCTCGAGACCTTCAAACGGGAGCTCAGGTGGAACGAGGTGTACTGGTCACTCACCTCAATGAACCAGGGGGGATGATGAACTCTTATGAGGAACTGAGAAGGGAGGTGTGGAAGGCCAACCTTCTCCTCTCGGAGCACAAGCTCGCGCTGTTCACGTGGGGGAATGTCTCAGGCTATGACCCCGATGCAGGCGTGGTGGCCATCAAACCGTCCGGGGTGCCCTACGATGCGCTCACTCCCGAGGACATCGTGGTGGTCTCCCTCGAGGGAGAGAAGGTGTGGGGATCGCTCAAGCCCTCCTCGGATACGCCCACGCATCTCGTGCTTTACCGTGAGTTCCCCGGCCTGAGGGGCGTGACCCACACCCACGCTCCTTTCTCCGTCTCCTGGGCCCAGGCGGGTGAAGATGTGCCGCTCTACGGTACCACCCACGCGGATCACTGTGTGGGGCCGGTGCCGTGTACCCCCTATCTGAGCGAGGGCGAGGTGCAGGAGGCCTACGAGGAGGAGACGGGACGACTCATCGTCCGGACCTTCAAGGCACGGGGGGTTCAACCTCTCCATACCCCCATGGTACTTGTCGCGGGCCACGGCCCTTTCACCTGGGGGAGCAGCCCTGAGGAATCGGTCCGGCACGCGGTGATCCTCGAGGAGATATGCAAGATGGCCCTGTGGACGAGGGGGATCAATCCGGAGGCCTCCTCCCTCCCCTCCTACATCGCCCGGAAGCACTGGGAGCGGAAGCACGGGCCTCACGCCTACTACGGGCAGGGTTCCTGATGGGCTGGGAGAGGATCACCCCTCCTCCGTCTGCATGATGAACCCGCTGCAGAGGACCTCGTCGCCCACGTAGGCCGCGAGGAGCTGGCCCGGGGTGACGGCGCGCTGGGGTTCGTGAAACCTCACCCGGATCCGGTCCCCCTCATGGGTGAGTACGGCCGGCGCCGCGCGATGGGCGTATCGGATCTGGGCGAGCACCTCCACCGGACCCGATGGAGGCGGTGCGAACCAGTTCACCCCTGCGGCCTCCACCACCCGATGGAGGAGGGCCTCCTCCCGGTCCGTGACGATCACCGCGTTCCGTTCGGGATCTATGGCCTTCACGTAGACCGGGCGGCCGAGCGCAACCCCGAGCCCTCTCCGCTGGCCTATGGTGAAGACGTGGATCCCTCTGTGGCGCCCCAGGACGTTGCCCCGTTCGTCGAGGATGGGGCCGGGCTCTCCCCCTTCCTCGAAGAACTCCTCAAGGAACTCCCCGAACCTGAGGCCCGTGGTGTTGAAGCACACGTCCTGGCTCTCCGGCCTCTCGGCCGTAGGGATGCCATGGTGCCGGGCGTAGGTCCGTATCTCGTCCTTGGTCTGGTCTCCGAGGGGGAAGTAGGCGTGCCGCAGATCCTCTGGTCTCGTCTGGGCGAGGAAGTAGCTCTGCTCCTTGGTTCCGGCCTTCCCCCTCATGAGATGGACGCCTCCCTCCGCGTCGACGTAGATGCGGGCATAGTGACCGGTGGCGATGCCGTCCGCGCGCAGCACCTCCCGTGCGTATCGTACCAGATGTCCGAATTTGAGGGTGCGGTTGCAGAGCACGCAGGGGTTGGGGGTGCGCCCCGACCGGTATTCCTCCCATGCACGCCGAAGTACCCGCGAGGTGTACAGGTCGTGGAGGTTGAGCACGTGGTGTTCGATCCCCAGGTGTGAGGCCACCTCCCGGGCGGCCCTCGCCTCTTCGGAAAAACCCTCGTGGTCCACCTCTGCAGGGGTGTTCACGCGGATGAAGGTGAGGCCCACCACCTCTATCCCCGCCGAGAGGAGGAGGTGGGCGGTCACGGAGGAGTCGACCCCCCCGCTCATCGCCACTACAAGACGCCGGGGTCTCCGTGTGTCACGAATATCCTGAAACGGTGTGTGATGCTCACTTGTGTGGATCATGATTGGGAAATATACCTCATCTTTTTACTCATGAACAGATGGGACGGAGGGGGCGTACCTCACGAAGAGTCCCACATCGGTGTATTCCTGATGGATGATGACGGCGCGGGAGAGGACTTCGTGGGATTCCCCCAGCCTGTGATAAGGAAGCTCCAGGGTTTCTATGGGGTAGTGGCGTTCCATCTCCCGGACGATGAGGGAGAGGAGTCCCTCGATCCCCTCCCCGGTCTTTGCGGAGACGAGGATCTCCGGATGATCCGAAGGGGGAAGGAGGGGGTGGGGGGAGGATCGATCGGCCTTGTTGTAGACCCTGATTCGTGGGATGTGGTGGGCTCCTATCTCGGTGAGGACCTCCTCGGTGGTGGAGAGGTGGAGGAGGAGGTTCGGGCTCGACAGGTCGACCACCTCGAGGAGGAGGTGGGCGTCGCGCACCTCCTCGAGGGTAGCGTGGAAGGCATCGACCAGGGTGTGGGGCAGATGTTGGATGAAACCCACGGTGTCGCTCACCACCACCCGCCCCCATCCCGGGATCAGGCACGTCCGGGTGGTGGTGTCCAGGGTGACGAACGGTCGGTCCTGTATACGCACGGCTTGGCCGGTGAGGCGGGTGAAGAGGGAGGATTTCCCTGCATTGGTGTAGCCCACGAGCGAGACGCGGGGGATGCCTGCCTCGAGACGCCGGGAACGGGTGGTGGTCTGGTGGCGCTCTATGGCCTCCATCTCCCTTCGTATCCTCGCGAGTCTGGAGAGGATCATCCGTCTGTCGAGTTCGATCTGACGCTCACCCTCACCCCTCGTACCTCGGGCACCGCCCCGTTGTCGGTCGAGGTGTGACCAGGCCCCCCTCAGTCGTGGGAGGAGATACTCGAGACGGGCCTTCTCTGTCTGAAGCTGGGCCTGCTTGGTCCGGGCATGGCGGGAGAATATCTCGATGATCACCTCGGTGCGATCCATCACCCGGCTCTTCACCAGGTGTTCCCAGTTGCGCTGTTGCGCCGGGGTGAGGTCCTCGTCGAAGACCACGAGCTCGATCCCTCGCATACGGGCCTCCCGTGCTACCACCTCTGCCTGCCCGGGCCCGAAGAGGAACTTCCTCTCTGGTGTTCGGAGAGGGAAGGAGAGGATCGTCTCCGGGATATAGCCGAGTTCTTCCACGAGGAGGGAGAGCTCCGGAAGGGAGGATGTCTCCTCCCTTCCGGTTTTGCGTCCTACGAGGATGCAGCGTGGGGCCTCTTGCCCCGTGTCGTACATCGTGCCTCCATTCCTAGATGATGAGAGCCGATTTCGCCCAGTCGTAGTGGTGGCGGCGCAGCTCGTCCATCGATTTCATGGGGTAGAAGACGATCCCGTCCTTGTTCCCTACGTAGACTCCGGTGTTGATGATCTGGTAGGAGAACGACCCGATGTGGGACCGTTCGATGGTCTTGGTGGGTTTCTCTTTGTTCTCCACCACGGTCCTGATACAGTCCTCGAGGTGTTCGATATTTCGGTCGTAGATCGCCCCTATGTTCCCGGTCTCCTCGGGGTGGTCGAAGTCGATGGTCTTGATGTCTGCGAAGGCGATGGTGGGGACGTAGATCTTGCTCGAGCCGTCGGAGATCTTGGCGGCGAAATCTCGAGGGGGAAGGGAGCTCACCACCAGGGGGGTGATGGGACAGAGCTCCTGGTAGAGGTAGTACGACCGGGGTGCACCGGGGCGATAGGGAGCCTGTTCCAGCTTGAGGGTGCGACCATCACGGGTGGTGAGGTAGAGCTCCTTCAGGTTTTCGAGGGGGATGTGCTCGAGCACTCTGTAGACCCCCAGGTACACCGAGTGCTTTGGTTCCCCGTCTGGATGGGGGACACAGCGCGTTCGCGCGTACTCCCAATCGAAGAAGCTGCCGAACCCGCCTTCTACTTCGATGAACATGATCCCCTCGTAGGCCCCTTTCCTCGTCCCGGTGGCCATGTAGGCCCCGAAGTCCTCGGGTGAAAGCTGTGATGCGATGAGTCCCTCCGTGGGGAAGATGGAAAGGTAGTACCGTACCATGCTCGCTCCTTTTTCTTGTGGCTGTTGAAAAGTGTAGATCAATGGAGCCGAAAAGTAAAGTGAGCGTTTTTCGGTTGGGGGTTTGAATAATTATCTCTTTTTTGGGGAATAAAATAAAAAAAGGTGTGGACTATCGATCACCGGATGCCCTTGAAAAGGTTCTTCAAAGGTGCTACAAGGTATGCATAAATATTCATCCTTACGAGGAGCGACGTATGCAGGATCAACTCTTGCTCCTGTTCCCCCTGGGAGCAGGACTGGCGGCACTTGTAGTTGCGTTCTTCCGTTATTTCTGGATAAAGAAACAGGAGACAGGGGCGGATCGCTTGCAGGAGATCGCCGCTGCCATCAGGGCGGGGGCGATGGCCTTCCTGGCCCGTGAGTACAAGGTGATCGTCCTGTTCGCAGCCGCGGTGACGATGGTGCTCGTCCTCGGAGAACAGGGGTACGAACGACTGGTGGCGGTGTCCTTCCTCGTGGGCGCCCTCATGTCGGCCCTCGCGGGCTTCGTGGGTATGCGGGCGGCCACCCAGGCCAATGTCCGTACCGCCCACGCCGCCGAGAGGGGGCTGGTCCCGGCCCTCACGGTGGCGTTCAACGGCGGGAGCGTGATGGGCCTCTCGGTGGTGGGGTTTGGGATCCTGGGACTCTCCGGACTCTTCCTTATCTATTCGAGGGTCTTCGGCTCGGAGGTGCAGGTGCTCAACGGCCTGGTGATCCCCATCATCTCGGGGTACTCGATGGGCGCGAGTTCCATCGCCCTCTTCGCCCGTGTGGGCGGGGGCATCTTCACCAAGGGGGCCGACGTGGGCGCCGACCTCGTGGGAAAGGTGGAGGCGGGTATCCCCGAGGACGATCCCCGCAATCCTGCGGTGATCGCCGACAACGTGGGCGACAACGTGGGCGATGTGGCGGGCCTGGGATCCGATCTCTGCGAGTCGTACATCGGGGCGATCATCGGTTCGGTGGTGCTCGGTGGTGCCCTCGGGTCCTTCCGGCTCGCGATCCTCCCCCTCCTCATAGCAGGCGTCGGTATCATCGCTTCGATCATCGGGACCTTCTTCGTCCGGACGAGGGAAGGGGGGCATCCGCAGAAGGCCCTCAACCTGGGGAGCTTCGTGGCCGCAGGGCTCATGCTCCTCTTCACGTACCCTGCCGTCTTCTGGATCCTCTCTCCGGAACAGGGAGTCGTCGTCACGCCCCTGGGACTCTTCCTCGCCGTGCTCTCGGGGCTCGTGGCCGGGGTGCTCGTGGGGATCATCACTGAGTACTACACCGGTGACGGGAAGAAGCCCGTGCTCGCGGTGGCGCGCTCCTCGCACACCGGGACGGCGACCAACATCATCGCGGGGATAGAGGTGGGGATGCAATCGACCGGTCTCCCGGTGATCGTGCTCGGACTGGCCACGTACCTCGCCTACCTCGCCGCCGGACTCTACGGTATCGCCATCGCGGCGGTGGGCATGCTCTCCACCGTGGGGTACCAGGTTTCGGTGGACGCCTACGGCCCCATCGCCGACAACGCGGGCGGCTTGGCGGAGATGGCCAAGCTCGATCCCGAGGTGCGGATGAGGACCGACAAGCTCGACGCGGTGGGCAACACCACGGCCGCCATCGGGAAGGGGTTTGCGATAGGGTCGGCCACCTTCACCGCCCTCTCGCTCTTCGTGGCCTACGAGGAGGCCGCAGGGCTTCCCGGGATCGACATCACCCAGCCGAAAGTCATCGTGGGCGTGCTCATGGGGGCCATGCTCCCCTACGTGTTCTCCTCGTTCGTGATCGGGGCGGTAGGGCGGGCGGCCTTCGCGATGATCGAGGAGGTGCGCCGGCAGTTCCGCTCCATCAAGGGGCTCCTCGAAGGCAAGGAGAAGCCCGACTACGTGGCGTGTGTGGACATCGCCACCAAGGCAGCGATCCGAGAGATGATCATCCCGGGACTCTCCGCGGTGGTGATACCTCCTCTCGTGGGGTACCTGGGAGGGGCCGAGATGCTCGGAGGCGTGCTCGTGGGGGCCATGGTCTCTGCGGTGATGCTCGCCCTGTTCATGGCGAACGCCGGAGGGGCCTGGGACAACGCCAAGAAATACATCGAGGGCGGCGCCTACGGCGGGAAGGGTTCGGAGTCTCACAAGGCGGCGGTGGTGGGTGACACCGTGGGGGATCCCTTCAAGGATACCGCGGGACCCGCCATGGACATCGTGATCAAGCTCATGAGCGTGGTCGCTTTGGTGATCGCTCCCAACCTGCGCTAGGGGGCTGGGCTTCGGAATCAGCGGGGCGGCCGGGTGGCCGCCCTTTTCGTGTATGGGGCTTGAAGGATACCGTGGTGTCGGGGTATAGAGAAGATATGGCGGGAGCCAGGGTGCCGTACTGTCCCGCGTGCAGGCACTTCAGGGTGAGCTGGGATCCCCGGTTCCCCCGCGCCTGCACGGTCTTCGGGATCAAGAGCAGGGAACTCCCGAGTCTCGAGGTGCTCCGTGCCACGGGCCGGGCATGCCCGGTGTTCGAGGAGTCCCCGAGGATAAGGAGGGAACGTGGACCACGGGCTCGAACAGGGGGGGAGTGAGACCTGCGTCCTGGTGGACGACCAGGACAGGGTGGTTGGCACGGCTCCGAGAGAGGCCTGCCACAGGGATCCGGGACTCATGCACCGCACGGTGCACGTGGTGGTCATGAACCGGAGGGGAGAGGTGCTCCTGCAGCGGCGTTCCATGCGGAAGGACGTGTGCCCGGGGCGGTGGGATACCGCTGTGGGCGGTCACGTCCGGCCTGGAGAGGACCACGAGGAGGCCGCGCGGAGGGAACTCAGGGAGGAGCTCGGTCTGGAGGGGCTCCCCCTCGGATGGGTGGGGCGCATGAAGGTGGAGACCCCCTGGGAGACCGAACTCGTGGGGGTGTTCATCACGGTCCACGATGGGCCATTCTCTCCCGATCCAGAGGAGATAGAGGAGCTCAGATTCTGGAAGAAGGAGGAGGTGGAGACCTCGGTCGGCGACGACCGCGTGACCCCTGGACTCGCCCGGGAGATTTCCCTCCTCAAACGATGCGGATACTGGTGAGGTGCCTATGGTGCCGACGATCTCGTTTGACGTGGACCTCATCGCGGCCCGGCTCTCGGGTCTCGAGGAGACCATCATCGCTCGTTTCCTGGACAGGGCCCAGTTCCACGAGAACAAGGTGGCCTACGAGAAGGGGAAGAGCGGCTTCGAGGGAGGTGGGGAGGCCTCTCTGTTCGAATTGCGCCTCAGATACCAGGAGGAGATGGACGCGGTATTCGGGCGCTTCTGTGTGCCCGAGGAGCGCCCCTTCTACCGGGATCTCCCCGCGCCCAGGAGAAAGGTCATCCTTCCGGACTACGGGCTGGGGGTGGACGACTACGACACCGTCAACCTCATGCCCCGCATCGTGGAGGCCTACCTCGCCGCCATCCCTTCGTTCTGTCCTCCAGGGGATGACGGCCAGTATGGTTCGAGTGTGGAGCATGACGTGATGGTGCTCCAGGCCATCTCACGAAGGGTGCACTTCGGCTCGTACTTCGTGGCCGAGGCCAAGTATCGAAAAGATCCGGCCCTCTATCGGCCCCTTATCGAAAAGGGCGATCGGGAGGCCATCCTCGCCCTCCTCTCCAGGCCCGAAGTGGAACAGCGGATCCTCGCCCGCGTGCGGGAGAAGGCTGAGTGGCTCCAGTCAAAGGTGGACAGGCGGATCCGGAAGGTGGTCGATCCCGAATTCATCCTCTCGTTCTATCGCGACGTGATCATCCCCCTCACCAAGGAAGGACAGGTGCGCTATCTCCTCGCGAGGGGATCTTCCGAGGCGGGCCGAACATGAAACACACCGTCCCGGCCGGGACGGTGTGCGGTTTCCACCACGTGTCTTTCTCCTTCGGCTAGATGAGCCCCATGGCCTTGCCCACCCTCCCTGCGATCTCCAGGGTGGCCTCCAGTTCCTCGTCGGTGTGGGTTGCCATGAACGAGGTACGGATGAGAGCCCGGTTGGGCGGGACCGCCGGTGAGATCACGGGGTTGGTGTAGAGCCCTTCCTGGTACATGGTGTACCAGAACTTGAAGGTCTTCTCGTTGTCGCCGATGATGAGGGGAACGATGGGCGTCTCGGTGTCCCCCACGTCGAACCCGAGGTCCTTGAACCCCTGAATCATCCTCCGGCCGATCTCCTGAAGCCTGTGTACGCGTTCCGGCTCCTTTTCGATGATGTCGAGTGCCGCGAGGGCTGCGGCGATCTGGGCGGGTGGCATGCTCGCGCTGAAGATGAGCGGCCGGGAGTGGTGCTTGATATAGTCGATGACCTCTGCATCCCCGGCGATGAACCCGCCGATGGAGCCGAATGACTTGGAAAAGGTGCACATCACCAGGTCCGCGAGGTTGGGATCTCCGTAGTGCTCGAGGGTCCCCCGTCCGGTCTTTCCCAGCACCCCTATGGCATGCGCCTCGTCGAGGTAGATCCTGGCGCCGAACTCATCGGCGATCTTCTTCATTTCGGGGAGCTTCGCGATGTCCCCCTCCATGCTGAAGACCCCGTCGGTCACGATGAGCACCGGCTCGTCCGGCGGGATGCGGGAGAGCACCTCCCTGAGATCGTCCATGTTGTTGTGCTTGAACCGGTGTATGTTCCGGCAGCGCGTGAAGGCGGAGCCCAACATGATTCCATCCATGATGGAGGCGTGGTTGAGCTTGTCGGTGACGATATGGCCGTTCGTCTCCATGAGGGCCGAAATGGCGCCGAGGTTGGTCTGATACCCGGTAGTAAAGCAGAGTGCCGCCTCTTTCCCGACGAACCTGGCGATGCGGTGTTCGAGTTCCTCGTGGAGGGCGAGGGTGCCGTTCATGAATCGAGAGCCCGAGCAGCTCGTCCCGTAGCGTTCCACGGCCTTCTTCGCAGCCTCTATCACCCTCGGGTCCTGCGACAGACCCAGGTAGTTATTCGATCCCGCCATGATGAACTTCTTCCCCTCGATGATCACTGTGTTGCCGTGGTTCTCGTTGATGGGTCTGAAGTAAGGATACCACCCCTCCTCCCTGGCCTTCTCTGCTTCCTTGAACTCGTAGCACTTTTTGAAGATATCCGTGCGTGTGGTCTGTGCCATGCTCTCCTCCGTTTAGTGATGTGCTGTTCTTTTCACTTGTGCCTGATTGATCGTATAGACGAGGTTCGGGAAGTGACGGTTGATCTTCTCTATGAGTGTGCCCTCGAGCCCCGGAGTGATGAGAAAACGTCGTTTCCTCATCCCCTTGAGGAGTTCCCGGGCCACGAATTCGGGCGGCACGGGTTTCACCGTACCACTCACGGCCTTGGTCTCGGGCGGCTTGGTCTTCTCCTCTTCGTGGAGCTGGGGGGTGTCGGTGTCCGGGGGACAGAGCACCGAGACGGTGATGCCGTGCAATTCCGCCTCACTCCTGAGGCACGAGGCGAAGCCGATGATGCCGAACTTCGAGGCGCTGTAGGCGGTGTACCCGAACACGCCGATGTAGCCTGCCATCGAGGAGACCATCACGATGTAGCCACTCCCCCTCTGCTTCATGGCGGGGTACAGCGAGTGCACCGTGTACCAGGTGCCCTTGAGGTTGGTGTCGATGGTCCGTTCGAACCACTCGTCGGGGATACGTTCGAAGTAGTTGGGATAGGCCACGCCAGCCGAGGTGATGAGCACGTCCGGGCCGGGGTGTTCCCTCATCCACTCCCCGAGGGTCTCACGGATCCGAGCCCCCTGTGAGACGTCGAGGGGGAGCGTGAGTACCTCCTGGTTCGAAGTCCTGCAGGCGGCGGCCACCTCCTCTTGTGCTCGGGCGAGGCGCTCCTGGTTCCGGGCGATGAGCACGATGTGCGCCCCTTCTCCGGCGAAGAGACAGGCGCAGGCTTTCCCTATCCCGCTCGAGCCGCCCGTGATGTAAACCCACCTGTTTTCGAATGATCTCATAGCCTGATCCTAGCACAGGGATGCGTGGTCCATCCAGTACTATCCTCCCAGGAGGTGGAGCAGCCCGAGGGAGAGGGCCGGAACATAGGTGATGAGCAGTACCGCCGTGAAGAGGACGAGGAAGAAGGGGATTACCTGCTTGTATATGGAGAGGAGATGTTCCTCAAACCTGTAGGATGCCAGGAAGAGGTTGAGTCCCACCGGAGGGGTGAGGTATCCCACGGCGAGGTTGGCGAGGAAGAGCACCCCCATGTGGACGGGGTGGATGTCGTAGGCCTCCGAGAGGGGCACGAGGAGCGGGGCGACGATCATGATGGCCGAAAAGGTGTCCATGAGGCACCCAGTGATGAGGAGGATGATCGTCACCAGGAGGAGGAAGAGATACTTCGAACCGACGTGCGCCTTCATCCAGGCGGTGAGCACGAGGGGGAACTGGGTGTCGACGATGTAGTAGGAGAGGGCCTTCGCCGCTCCCAGGAGCAGGAGGATGCCTCCGATGATGGGGAGTCCCCGTTCGATGGTCTTCCAGGCATCCCTGAAGGAGACCTCCCTCGTGATGAATACCTCCACGATGAAGATGTAGACTACCGAAAAGGCCGCGGTCTCCACCAGGGTGAGGATGCCGCTGAAGAAGCCCACTACGATGATGCATGGGAGGAGCACCTCCCATACGACGTCGACCAGCCTTCCCCTGGTTTCGTCCTCTGTCCCGGTCCCGCCTTCGGGAGACGGGTGCCGCAGGCTCCACACGATGCTGTAGACGATGAGGGAGCCCACCAGGATGAGACCGGGGATGAATCCGCCGATGAAGAGGTCCTTGATGCTCACATGGGCCACCGAGCCGTAGATGATGATAGGGAGGCTGGGAGGAAAGAGGAGTCCTATGGTGCCGGAGGCGGTGAGCAACCCGTGGGTGAAGGGCCGCGAATACTGTCTGCTCTGGATCATCACATAGGACAGTACGCCACCGAGGGCGAGGATGGCCACGCCAGAGGCACCGGTGAAGGTGGTGAAGAAGGCCGACACGAGAATCGCCACGATCGCCACGCCTCCCGGGAGGTGGTGGAAGAGGCGTCTGAAGAAGGCGATGAACCTGTCGCCGGCTTTGCTCACCGAGAGGAGGAATCCCACCAGGGTAAAGAGCGGGAGAGGGGGAATGGGGGTGTCGGTGAGGAGGGTGTAGACTTCGTCCGGAACCACTTCGGGGACGCCCCAGCTCCCGAGGAGGAGGAAGAGGCTGATCCCGGCGATGCCCACGAAGAGGGGGAGTCCCAGGAGGATGAGGAGGACGAGGCCGAGGACCACCCAGACCCCGTGGCGCGCCGAGAGGGCCACGATGGCCTCGGAGACGGCGGTGAGAAGCGGGTGTTCCAGGCCCCCCGCGGAGAGGAGGTTGGAAATGGCGGGGGCGCCGAGGGCGAGACCTGCACACAGTCCGGCCCCCATGAGGAGGGTGCGGGCCGAGGGTGAGGAGACGGGTGCCCGAAGGAAGAACCTCGCTGCGATCACCGAGAATCCCAGGGGGATCACCCAGGTGATCGCTCTCAAGGGGACCCCCTCTATGTGGGCATGGGGGTCGAAGGCGAGCACATAATGGGAGACGGCACTGAGGGCGAGCACCGTGGTGAGTACGCCGGCGAACCAGGAGATGAGGACGAGGAGCACGGTCTTCCACCTGCGGGGGAGGATGCTCTCAAAGAAGGCGATGGAGAGATGACTCTTCGTCCTGCTCCCCATCATGGCACCGAAAAAGGTGACCCAGATCACCAGGTGATGGAGGAAGTCGCCGCTCCCCGGGATGCCGGTGGAGAAGAAGACACGGGCTCCCATTTCAAGCAGAGGGAGCGTAGTGAGGAGGAGGAGGGCACCCCCTCCCAGGATGCTCTCTATCCTGCGAAACAGGTCTCGGGGGGAGGTATCATCGATCCTCATGGTCGGCCCTATAGTCTTCTATGTGGCGGATGATCTGTTCATAGATTTCACGGGAGAAGAGCGTCCCGGCGAGTCGGGCGAGCCCTTTCCTGCTTATGGCCTCCCACTGGGCGATCTCCTCTTGGGTGGCCTCGTGTATGACGAGTCCGTGCTGTTTCATGATGGAAAGTGCCTTCTCGTCCACCTCCTTCACCTTGTCGTTCAGGGCCTCCGCCGCCTCGGCGGCCGCCCTCCTGAAGGGATCGCGGTAGCGTTCGGGGATCCGGTTCCAGGTACGTTCCTCTATCACGAGCGCACCCACCACCGGTGCGAATTTGAGCGTGTTGTAGTGGGGTGCGAGCGCGAACCACTGCAGCGTAGCGACCAGCACGGGGGGGGCGTACACCGCCTCCACGATACCGGTCTGGAGTCCTGCGAGCACCTCGTTCTGGGTGAGGGGGACGATGTGGAATCCGAACTCCTTGAACGTCTGGTTCATCTCCGGTTCATCGGGGTAGGTGCGTAACTTGAGTTTTTTCAGTTCGTCAGGAGTATAGGCTGGGATCTTCGTAAAAAAGTTGACCCATCCCGCCACCTGCCACACCACGGGGACGAAGCCCTTCTGGACGAGAAGCCCTTCCCAGCGAGGACCCATCTTCTCGAGGAGATAGGAGACCTCCTCATCGGTTCGAGTGACCAGAGGGAGCGCCATGGTGATCATGTCCGGGTGAATCTTATTGAGACCCACCGAGGTGAGAACCGCGCCCTGCAGCTGGCCGAGCCTCATCTTTCGAATCACGTCGATCTCATCGCCTGCGATCCCTCCCGGATATATCTTCATCTCCACCTCACCGTTCGAGAGCTCCGCCCACTTTTGGGCCACCTCTCTGAGGGCATCGTCCCAAGGTGTTCCTACTGGCGCCAGGCTCGCCACCTTGATGGTGAGAGCCCACAGAGGGATCCCCAGGAAGAGGAAGAAGAGCTTGACCAGGTGTCGCATAGGCACTCCTTTTTCTAGAAGAATCGGTCGTCGAGGGTCTCGAGAAGCCACTCCGCCTTCTCCCGTGCAACGGCGTTCTCCAGGGCGTGCTCCGGTGTGTCGCCGGGAGGTATGGAAAGCGCCCTCTCGAGCAGGTTCCGGTAGGCATCCTTGTCCTGCCTCGGATACACGATGCTCTCCGCGTACGTGATGTAGGGGGAGAGCTTCTTCCCCCCGCTCAAGGCCACCGCCCGCTCGAAGTGGTGGCGGGCCTTTCCCTCGGGAGTCGCGTCGGCCAGACCTTCGCTCTCGTAGTAACGGCGGAGCCCCTCCACGAGGAGCGCCGGAGGGTTCGGTCCCCACCACAGGGCCTCCGGGAGGCCCCCATAGAGGGAGATGAACATCTCGTGGACCGCCCCCTCCTGGGAATCGGGAAAGGAGAGCAGGATCGTCGCAGCCAGGCTCACGGCCTTGGGTATCGAGAGCGAGAGTTCCGGATCCGACGGGTCGAGGGAGATGGCTGAAAGGAGCCCTGCGGCCCCCCAGTAGAGGGCGGCGACGTCCTCCTCTCGTACGGTGCCGAGAAAGGCCGAGAGGTTCCCCCCTTCCCATTCGGTGTAGGCCCGGGGGTGCGCCTCCTCCAGGGCGTGGAGGGCGTAGCGTGTCCCCCGGAGGTAGAGGAGCCTCGCTCTCCGGTAGGCCTTCTTCTGCGCGGCGTACGAGGAGAGGGGGAGTCTACGGGCCGGTTCCTCCACGAAGGCCTTCGCATAGGAGACGTAGCCCCGGGCGAGGGTGAGGAGCAGCTCCCGGTTGTCGGGATCCGACTGGAGGAGGGTCTCGTAGAGTTTGAGGGCGAAGGGCAGGGCCTCTGCTACGAGCTGAGGATCTTCCTCGGTCGAGAAGGGGTCGACTCCTCCCGTGCCGAGAGAAGAGACCACCGCGCGGGTGATCATCTTGTTGAGGGAGCAGGAGGGAAAGACCGCCACCATCACGCACACGAGGAGAAATAGAAAGAAGAGCCTCCGCATAGGTATATGATGTATCAGATTTTCTCTCTGCGCAAGGGTTTTCTCTCGGGTTGCAGGGGCATGTCCGTGGAGATGAAAAGAGGCGCCGGCCGGATTCGAACCGGCGAATAAGGGCTTTGCAGGCCCCTCCCTTACCACTTGGGTACGGCGCCCCGTTCGATATAGAGTATTACTAAAAAAAGAGAGCTTTGTCCACTCCCCGCGTTGTCAGTGATGGCCGTTTTTCGTACTATAACAGGGAGGAGTATATAGTATGGAGTTGCGATATCTTGGAGACGAGATCCTGAGGAAGCGTGCGGTCCTCGTTCCGGAGATAGACGGACGGGTCGCCCGGGTGGTCGAGGGGATGTTCGACCTCATGCACGAGGCCAACGGGATAGGGCTCGCCGCCCCTCAGGTGGGGATCTCGCAGCGTTTCTTCATCTGTCACGTCCCCGAGGGGGAACCTCTCGTCTTCATAAACCCCGAGATCACCGCGACCTCACCGGAGCTCACCACCTTTGAGGAGGGGTGCCTCAGCATCCCCCAGATCTACGCCGACGTGGTGCGGCCTGCCGCGGTGGAGGTGTCTGCCTGGAACCTGCAGGGAAAACCGTTCAGGATGGAGGCCGATGGCATGCTCGCCCGGGTGATCCAGCACGAGTTCGATCACCTCAACGGTGTGCTCTTCCTCGATAGGCTTCCCTCCAAAAAACGTGAGAGACTGGAGCAGCTCTATTGGAGACGAACGCGCGTGGCTCGCTGAGGGTCCTGTTCGCAGGCACCCCTGCGTTCGCCGTCCCTTCGCTCCGGGCGGTGGCCTCACGCTTTCCTGTCGTGGGGGTGCTCACCAATCCCGATGCCCCTCGCGGGAGGGGACGCCGCCTCCAGAGCCCTCCGGTGAAAGAGGAGGCCCTCAGGTTGGGGCTTCGTGTCTTTCAGCCTGAACGACTCGATGCAGCGTTCCGTGAGCAGGTGGCCCGCCTGGCGCCCGACATCCTGGTGGTGGTGGCGTACGGAAAGATCTTCGGCCCGAAGTTTCTCGCGCTCTTCCCCAAAGGGGGCATCAACCTCCATCCCTCCCTGCTTCCCAAGTATCGGGGACCTGCCCCCATCCCCGCAGCCATACTCAACCTGGACCCTGAGACCGGCATCACCGTGCAGAAGCTCGATCTCAGGATGGATGCCGGTGACATCATCCTTCAGGAACGCATATCCCTCACCGGCCGGGAGACCTCGGAGAGCCTCTCTCGCTGGGCCTCGGAGCGGGGGGCCGAGCTCCTCGTGGAAGCCCTCAGCCTCATCGAGGAAGGGAAGGCCTCGCCCGTCCCCCAGGACGAGACTGCGGCCACCTACTGTACGTTGTTGAAGAAAGAAGACGGACTCATCGCCTGGGAGGAAACAGCCGTCAGGATCGATGCGAAGGTGCGGGCCTTCTACCCCTGGCCGCGGGCCTACACCTCCCTCAACCGGCACAGGCTCTATCTTCTGGAAACCGTCCCTCTGGAAGACCGGGAGGCGGATGCATCTCCCGGTACGGTGGCAGGAGTAGACAAGGACTACGGAATTCTGATACAAACCGGGAAGGGCCTCCTCGGGGTCCTCAAGCTCCAGAGAGAGGGTCGCAACCCCCTGGGATGGAAGGAATTCCTCAACGGTATGCCGGATCTTGTCGGGCTGCGGCTGGGAGGAACTGGTGAAACGACTGGTCCGTAAGGTGCGAGAAGCGATTCCCCGTTCTCCTGATGAACCGGCGAAGAAGTGGTTCTCGTTCTTCATCTACGCGAGCATCTTTCTCATGCTCCTCATGGCCCTGGGAGGGGTAGGGGCTTTCATGCTGGCTATCCGAGCGCCGGAAGAGGTGCTCGTGCCCGCCGTGGAAGGCCTGGAGCTCGAAGACGCCCTCCTCGCCCTCCAGAAATACAAGCTCTATCCCTACGT
Organism: Spirochaeta thermophila DSM 6192; assembly: GCF_000147075.1. NCBI lineage: Bacteria > Pseudomonadati > Spirochaetota > Spirochaetia > Winmispirales > Winmispiraceae > Winmispira > Winmispira thermophila. The sequence continues at coordinate 2,248,140 of NC_014484.1, read as the reverse complement.
GCAGCTCAGATACAGCTCTGACCCCACCACCAAGGGGAAGGTCGTCGCACAGAGCCCTCCACCCGGTTCTCTCATGAAGGTGGGCAAGGAAGTGACGCTCGTGGTGAGCAGGGGGGCCGTGGTGGAAGAAGTGCAGGACTACAGGGGCAAGCTCGTCGAAGAAGTGTCGCTCGAGCTCAGGAGCCTCTTCGCACCCTATGAACCCCTCATCACCATAAAGCAGCCCCTCATCTACGTGTACAGCGACAAGCCTGTGGGAACCGTGCTCGAACAGAAACCCGAGCCTGGCACCCGGATCACCGGTCCCGTGGAGCTCGAACTGGTGGTGAGCCGTGGGCCTGCGCCGCAGCGGGTGACCGTCCCTCAACTGGTGGGTAAGCTCCCGGATGAGGCACTACAGATCCTCGCCTCCCTCGCCCTTCCCTTCACCTTCTCTCCCGTGGAGGAAGAGGACGGCCCATCCGATCCGGGTGTGATCAGGGAGCAGCTCCCGGAGGCGGGTACGAGGGTCGCTCCCGGCACGAGGGTGGAGCTGAAGTACGTACCCTACCGCAACACCCGGACTGCGATCGCCGGTCTCTTCGACTATGCCCTTCCGACCTATCCCGTGCCGGTCGACCTCTCGGTTGAGGTGATCGTCCCCGGTGGAGAGCGGGAGGTGCTCTTCTCCATGAAACATCCGGGAGGACGGCTGAGCTTCCCTTACCTCCTTCCGGCCAATGCCGAGATAGTGGTGAAGGTGTACAACCGGGAGATCATCCATCACCTCGTGACGCAGCCTCAGTGACCATTCGGCCGGGGGTTCGCAGGACCAGGAGAGGTGCACGACACAAAACGAGAGGGCCGTCCGCGACGGCCCTCTTCTCTTTCCCGGTGGAGGTCCTTTCCCCTAATCCCTCCGGCTCCCCATGATCCTGAGGAGGAAGAGGAAGAGGTTGATGAAGTCCAGGTAGAGCTTGAGTGCGCCCATGATGGAGAACCTCACGTAGACGCTCTCGTCGGACGGATCGATCTGGGTGGCCCACTGTTTGAGGACCTGGGTGTCGTACGCCGTGAGTCCCACGAAGATGAGCACCCCCACGTAGGAGATGACGAGGGAGAACCCTTCGCTTCGCAGGAAGATGTTCACGAGAGAGGCGATGATGAGTCCCCACAAGGCCATCCCCACGATGCTCCCCACCCTGGAGAGATCGCGCTTCGTGAGATAGCCGTAGGCGCTCATCCCCGCGAAGGTGGCTGCGGTGATGAAGAACACCTGGGCGATGCTCGTTCCCGTGTAGACGAGGAAGAGGGGGGCGAGGGTCACCCCGTTGAGCGCCGAATAGGATGCGAACGCCACCGTGGCGGCGAAGGGGCTCATCTTCTGTATCCGGAGAGAGAGGTAGAAGACGAGGGCGAGCTCTCCTCCTATGAGGAGGAAGAAGATGAGGGGATTGCTGAAGAACGCCCTGAGGAGTGCCGGTGAACTTGCCACGCCCAAGGACACCACGCCGGTAAGGGCGAGGCCTCCCGTCATCCAGAGGTAGACATTGGTGAGGATCCTTTGAAGCGCACCGGTCTGAGGCCCGGTGAGTGCCTGTGGTCGTGCGAGCATGGCTCCCTCCCTGATCTGTGGTCTCTCCTTACACTCTACTCAAAAAAGAGAGTGCCGGAAAGGGGCTTGTGTAACTTTCCCCTCCTTCCGATGTTTATAATAACGTAAAAGGAGAGCGCGTCGCGCTCTCCTTCAGCCTCCTTTTTTTCTGGCTTCCGATAGTGTCACCTCCTCGCTATCGGAAGCTTTTCTTTTTTTCGATGTGCTATTGTACCCCGATTCTACGGATTCGTCAAATTTTCAGTCCACCATCTGGCGTCTGAGCCTGCGCATCCCGAACCATCCTGCTGCCGCAATGAGGGCCACACAGTAGACGAGGTCCCACAGCTGGGTGAGGCCCATGTCACCCATGGAGTATGTCCTGAGGAGGCGGACAGGGTGGGTGAGGGGGAAGACCTCCGCCACAGGCTTGAGCCAACTCGGGAGCTGTTCTATGGGGAAGACCACCCCGGAGAGGAAGAACATGGGTTCCATGAATCCGGTGAAGAAGAAGTTGAACTGTTCGAGGTTGTCCACGATGGAAGTGATGATGAAGGCGATGGTGGCGAACATGCTCGCGGTCAGGAATCCCACGAGGGGGGCTATGATCACCTGGAAGGGGTTCAGGATGCCGAAGATGCTCACCACGACGAGCACGCTCAAGGAGAAGAAGAACCCCTTGGTTCCCGCCCAGAGGATCTCCCCGATGAGGAGATCGTGTGCGGTGAGAGGGGCGGCAAGCATGCCGTCGTAGATCTTTTCGTACTTGAGCCTGATGAAGGTGCCGAAGGTGCACTCGTAGGCCGCCGTGAACATGGCGGGTGTCACGATGATCCCGATGGCGAGGTACTGGACGAACGGCTGTCCGTTGATGTCGGGGACGAAGCGGCCCAGTCCCAGGCCGATCCCGATGAGGAAGATGATCGGCTCCACGAAGGGAGGAAAGGCGTTGGCGAGGAGATTCTGGGAGTACACGCGCACGTGCCTGAACCACACGCTGTAGATCCGGTACAAGAACGGGGCGTGAAGGGAGAGGGCTTCATTGACCATCTTTCAGCCTCCTTCCGGTGATCTTGAGAAACAGGTCCTCGAGTGTGGACGGGCGGATGAAGTAGCTCCCGGCCGGGAGCTCCGCGGTCAGGGCTTCGAGTTTCTCTCTCGAGGGGGCGTAGATGAGGGTCCTCTCCTCGGAGTGTTCCACCCTGAGGGAATCACCCGACGGCAGGGTGTAGGAGGGGATGAGCACCTCTACGACGTGAGGTTCTATGTGCTTCTCCACGAGCTCGCGGGGGTTGCCTTCGAGGAGCGACGTGCCGTGGTCCATGATGATGATCCTGTCGGCGATGTGGTAGGCCTCCTCCATGTAGTGAGTGGTGAGGAGCACCGTGACTCCCTGTCTGGTGAGGGCCCGAATCCTGTCCCAGATGAGCTGGCGCACCTGCGGATCGAGCCCCGTGGTGGGTTCGTCCAGGAAGAGAAGCTCGGGCTGATTGAGGAGGGCCCGGGCGATGACGAGTCTCCGCTTCATCCCGCCGGAGAGGGCCTTCACCGGCTGATCCCTCTTCTCCGAAAGCTCCATGAACTCCAGGAGCTCTTCGATGCGCGTCCTGGCGCGGGAGGGTTTCATCCTGTAGAATCGTGCGAAGATCTTGAGGTTCTGCACCACGTTGAGTTCGTCGTCGAGGTTGTTCTCCTGCTGCACCACGCCGGTACGCTGTTTGATGGCGAGCTCGTCCACCTCCGGGTCGAGGCCGAAGACCTCCACCCGGGTCTCGGGATGCGGATCGCGGCGTGCCTTGCCGTAGAGGATCTTGATCATGGTGGTCTTTCCCGCCCCGTTGGGACCGAGGAGTGCCACGCACTCGCCCCGCCCGGCGGAGAAAGAGAGATCGGTGAGGGCCCGGAAGGTTCCATAGGTCTTGTGACAGTGTTCCACCCGTACGATCGTTTCCATGGTATGGAAGATACCGCAAAAACACTGTACTGGAAAGGGTTGACAGGAGAGGGACGTGGATGCACCTTATGAGCCGAGGAGGTGTGCATGCCGCGTCTCTATAAGGTGGAGTGTTACGTGCCTGTGGACCATGCGGAGCAGGTGAAGGAGGCGGTCTTTGCCGCCGGAGCCGGGCGGTACGAGGCCTACGACAGTTGTGCCTGGCAGACCGAGGGAACGGGCCAGTTCCGGCCCCTCGAGGGGAGCGATCCGTTCATCGGCGAAAAGGGAAAGGTGGAGCACGTACGGGAGGTGAAGGTGGAGTGCATCTGCAGGGAAGAGGTGCTGAAGAACGTGTTGCGTGCCCTCGTGGAGGCCCACCCCTACGAGGAACCGGCCTACGGCGCCTTTCCCCTCATCACGCTGGAGGACCTCACGTAGGGTCGGGCCCTCATGACGAGGGGAACATGCGGGAGAGCACCTCGTCGTGGAGGGCTTGGTCCTGGGACCGGTAGAGGACGAAGACGATCCTCTTGGGGTAGGTGAGTCCCCTCTCGATCACCGATTTGATCGTGGCAAAGGCCACCTCGGCCGCTTCCCTCATGGGATAGCCGAAAACCCCGGTGGAGATGGCCGGAAAGCCCACGCTCTCTATCCTGTGCTGCTCGCAGAGACGGAGTGAGTTCTCGTAGCACCGCGAGAGGAGGTCTGCCTCGGGCCTGTCTTTCCCATACACAGGACCGAGGGTGTGGATGACGTAGCGATTGGGGAGGTTGTGACCTCCGGTGATCACCGCCTCACCGGGCTTGATGGGCGCGTATTTGCGACACTCCTCTGCGAGCCCTGGGCCTGCGGCGCGGTGAATGGCACCTGCTACTCCTCCACCCGGCATGAGCATGGCATTGGCCGCGTTCACGATCGCCTCGAGGTCCGGCTGTGAGGCGATGTCCCCCTGTCGTGTCTCTATCACGATGTCCCTGTAGGTGATCCTCGCCATAGTCCCTCCTCTGGATGGAAGGTATGAAAGAAGTCTACCATGTGAAGAGGAATGTGGGGAGTGCTTGACTGTTGAGTCTCTAGAAGATAGCCTATTGTAAAACATTTGGAAAAAGGAGGGTTGAATTTGGATGAACAGATGGGGAAGTTTCTTGGTATTCTTGTCATTCCTCGTCTCACTTGTTTCTTGTGGAGGAGAGGAAGTGTCGTATCGTGAGGAGGTAAAGAGAATCACCTCCACGTCTGAGACCCCGGGAGAAGCGAAGGAACGCCTTCTTGCCATTGACGGCCGATATCCCGAGAAACCGCTTGCCAAGATTCATCTTGGTGTTCTCTATCTCATGGAGGGGAGGCTTGAAGAGGCGGGGGCTTATCTGGAAAGGGCTCTCGCTTTTGAAAAGAAGGAGAAACTCACGGAGGAGGAGTATTACCTCCTCTATGGAGCACTCTCGGACTACTATACCCGTAAAAAGGACTATGCCTCTGCCCGATCCTATGCGGAGAGAGCCTTGGCTCGATCAGCAGAGGATGCACTGGGTATAGGAGTACTTCTTGCCCGAAGCATGGTGCATCTCGATGATACAGAGGGTGCGGGGGCCCAGTATCGAGCGCAGTGGGAAACCAAAAGAGACTTTTTCACACAAGAAGACCTCACCTACTTCATGAGATACCTTCAGGAGAAAGGGGAGTGGAAACCTCTGAGAGAGGTAGCACTCTATTCTGTAGAACGGTACGGGTATAGAAGGGGGGATGGACTCATCCTCTCTTCTATTGCTGAAAAGGAGGGAGACTGGGAAGAGAGTATCCTCTGGGCGTTCCTCGATCTCTGGTTCCTCTATAAAGAAGGCCTATATGATCGGGGTGCAGTAGTATCTCGCCTGAATTCCGTAAGGGAAACCCTTCTTGAGAATCGGGTGAAGGAAACTGAGTTCTCTTCCGCACTCCTCTTCTGCCGTCGAATCATCGAGGAAGAATGGGATCTTGGCGCTTCTTTGCTGGAAGAGTTCAAGACCGATAATCGTACTCTCCCGGTGAGTGAGTTTTTCAGATGTATTGTCGCATTCCATCGGGAGCGGCCTGTGGACATCAGCACGCTTCAGGAGTATGTAGAGCTGGAACCCTTCTTCAAGACACAAGGGATCTTCTATTACTATCTCTGGTGGGCCATGTCGAAGGGAGAGGGAAAGTATACCTTCTCTACTGTGCAGAAGGTATTGGAGAAGGCGATATATCTCCTCCCCGCCGATTCTGAATATCAAAAAGAAAGTCGTAGTGAGATCGTCAGACTCCTTGGCCTTTCTCCTGAGACCACTCGCTACCTCCTCGTCACACCCGAGATAGATCGTACTATAGAAGCCTTTCGTCAGAGCGGAGAGAAAAGCCTCTTGAGACCTCTTGCCTATCTCCTTACCCTCGAGAACAATCCATATGTAGACTATGCGATTCAGCAGCTTAGGCAGTTCTCCTCATTTTACGATGTAAAAGCCTATTTCGAGAAGATCATACCCGATCCTCCTGCACGATATCGGATAAGGCTTCAGGAGATTTTCGGCTCGTGAGCGAGGGGAGAAAAAGAGGGACAAACCAGAAGGTGAAGAGGAACGCGCCTGCGAGGCCGATGAAAAGCGTATAGGCGAGAGAAGTGGAGAAAGGGTTTCTCGTCCAAAACATGGGAATGGCCCCTATCATGCTCGTAGAGGTGGAGAGGAAGAGCGATTCGAACCTGTGGTTGAGACTGAGGAGCAGGGCCTTATAGTGATTCGTGCATCGCTTTTTGAAAAAGAGGAATCTCTCAGAGATGAGGATGAAATTATTCACGCATATTCCCGAGAGGAGAATGAGTCCAAGGAGGATGGGAAACGAGAGAGATCTTCGCGCGAGGAGAAGTCCTAAAAGAGGAAACAAGAGTGAGGGAGGGATGATACTCAACACGAAGAGGGGCTGGACCACACTGTTCGATTGGATAATAAGTACGGCCAAGATAAGGAATGCAGCGAGAATGAGCAGAAGGAGAAGCAGGCTGTAGCTCTTCTGGGTCGTGGCTATGAGGGGATCGGGGTGAAACGCATAGCCAGGAGGAAGCTCAAGGGAGGAGAAAAACCCCTTGAGGAGAGTGGAAAGTCTCTCCAGGGGCATCGGGGGGACGCGAAAGGAGAAGGCAAGGGCGTTCTGTCTGTTGTAGCGATAATACCGGGAGGGGAGAGTAGATGTAGTGGTCGAGAAGAACTGGCGGACTGTGTACGTGTTCTGGGAGGAGGCGGGCAAAGGAAGAAAGGAGAGATCCTGAGGGGAAACCGATTCCGGGGCCATGCCTACCCTGAGATCCAGCTCTTTCCCATTGAAGAGCCACTTGAGTGCTACGGGGCGCTGAATGAACCACCGTAGGGTGTTGCCCATCTCATCGGGAGCCACCCTGTAGAAGGAAGAAGCCATAGAGGGCTTAAGGATGAGGGAGGGAGGAGGATCCTTGAAATGAAGCACCACTTCCGAGACCCAGTGTTGCGCTGAAAGTCTCTTGGCTATCTGGGAGATATGACGCTTCAGCGTGTCGTAATCATCCCCTGTGAGCACGTACTCCAGTTGGATACCCGTCTCTTCTCCACTTTCTTCGGTGAAGACCTTTCCCTTTCCGAGAAGACTCTCCCCTTTTTCGGTGAGGTCCTTCAATTCTTCCGGGTAGATGCGGGAAGGGTCGAATTTGAGCGAGATGTTGGCGCTCGCCCGTTCAGCTCTTGATTCCACCAGGAGGATCCCGGGCTGCTGAGAGAGATACCCGAGATACGGCTGAATGAATCTGTCCACTGCCTCGATGGTCGTGCCCGGAGGGTATTCCACTCTGAGGAAGTACGTATCGCGGAGCTGCGGAGGGGTGATCTCTTTAGGGAGGAGGAGAAGCAGTATGAGGGAAAGAACGGATATGCCCGCATAGCCTCCCCACATGAGAGCCCGCCGTACTCGATTTTCAGGATACGCTCCATGAGCGAGTGAGAGGAAAAACTTTCTCAGAGGGGTGAGTGGCAGGAGAGGTCGAATATTCCTTACCCGAAGGAGGGACTGGGAGAGCGGAGGATCGAGGAAGAAGAAGTGAATAATGAACGAGAGGGAGAAGAGGAATATAAACCCCATGATGAGCGATTCGATCCATACGTACTCGTATCGTAGGTACCACAGGGGCAAGAGAGTGATGAGCGTCGTGAGCGAGGAAGCAATGACCGGGGGAATGAGAGGAGTAAGAGGAGTGTGAAGACTATGTCGGCGGTGCTCGAATATCACGAATGAGGTATCGATGATGAGCCCTACTCCCAGTGCAAGAGACGAAAGGAGATAGGTATGGACGGTGATCCCTAAGAGAGAGAAGAGAGCGAAAGCTACAAGAATGGTGAGGGGGAGGGGTAACGAAAGGGAGAGAGTGAGACGAAGGTTTCTTGTGAAAAGGAACATGAGAACCACGAGAGAGCCGATACTGATCATTACTGCTGTGAAGAGTCTTTTTACCTCTTCCTCTACCTTTGCTCCCTGGTCATATACGACGAGAGGCTGGAGCTCTTCATATCCGTTGACGAAGTTTCTTATATTTTTGGAGAGCAACAGGATATTCGCCTCGCTGGAGGCATGGATGTAAAGCACCACTCGTGTTTCCCCGTTGATACGACTGATTCTCTCAGGTTCTCGGTATCCCTTCTCCACCGAGGCGAGGTCTTTCACTCGGATGAGCGTATCCCTTTCGTAGAGAAGAGGAAACTCGAGCATGTCCTCAAGAGAAGTAAAAGAACTATCGAAAAACACCGGGATCTGGGAGCTTCTTGTCCGGAGTTCTCCCAATGGCTGGCGGAGGTAGGCTTTCTGGAGATTCCTTACCAGTTGGGAGATCGAGATCCCGTAGGTAGCCATTCGATCGGGGTATGTGGAGATCCTTACCTCTTCTACCGCTTCACCCCCGATGATTATCTCCCCAATCCCGCTGAGTTTCTGTAGCTCAGGGACAAGCTTTTCTTTTACGTATTCTGCGAGCCTGGGTAAGGGGAGAGCAGGAGAATAGAAACTCACGATGAACACAGGCTCTCGTGTGGTATCGGAGTAGAAAATTTGGGGTCTCTGTACTGCCCTGGGAAATCTGGAGCTCACAAGGTCCACTTGTTCTCTCAGATCGAGATAGAACTCCTGAGCCTCGGTGGTGGGGTGAAGTGTGACGAAGATGCGGGAAGTGTTCGTCTCACTGATGCTTTTTATCGTTTTTATTCCCGGGAGTATGCTTATAGCGTTCTCCAGAGGAATGGTGATCACCTTCTGGATCTCCTCGGCATCGACCCCGTAGTAATGAGTGGTGATGGTGAATACCTTTTCGACGGAGGGAGGGTTACCGATCTCGAGCCTGCTCACAAAGAGGAGGGAGATGACAATGAGGGAAAGGAGGAGGAGCACATACCGAGTGGGATGCTCTCTTAAGGCTTCCATGGAGGGTTCTTCCTCCTCCTACCGAAGAATCGCATGAAAATCGAGGGGAGGATGAGGAGTGAGAAAAAGGTGGAACACAAGAGACCTACAAGAATAGAAAGAGCCATGCTTCGTTGGGCATTCTTCCCAAAGAGGTCAAGGGCAAGGGGGAGGAGGGCGAGGAGGGAACTCCCTACTGTGAGGAGGATGGCGCGCAGCCTTTGGAGAGAGCCTACATAGGTTCGGGAGATGAGGTGGAGAGGGCTCTTGATTCTCTGTGAGAGAATCTCAAAGAGGATGATACCGTTATTCACCGCGGTACCTATGAGGACGAGGATCCCAAGAAAGGTGTTGAGGGAAAGGGGTGTATGGGTGAGCAGATAGAAGGGGCCTATTCCAGAGAAGCCTACGGGGATCGTAAGCATGATGATGAAGGGAAGAAAGAAAGACTCGAACTGGTAGCCCAGGAGCACGTAGAGGAAAAGGATCGCGAGAAAAAAGAGAAACATGGTCTCCTTGAGCTGTTGCGACCATTGAAGCTTTAAGACATCGATCACCCTGGGTTCTCTCTCCAACATATGAGAGAGGTGGAGGGTCTCCTTTGAACGAGCACATGAGAGGATAAATATATCTTTCCGATCGTGTCTGAGGAGGTAAGGGTAGTCCTCTCTTTGTTCGAATCGAACCAGCTGGGTAAACAGAATAGAGTCTCCCCCCTCGGTGGGTAAAGAAATCCCTTCAATGAGTGCACGTTCTTCCTGGAATTGTGGGGGCGCCTTTATCCGGATCGGAATTCTCCTTCCCTCTTCTTTTACGCTTCCTCCATAGGTACCCCACAGCACTGTTCTGAGTGTGGAGGCCACGGTCTGGACATCAAGTCCGTATTGCAGGACTCTTTCCATAATCGGGGAGACCACCAGGGAAACCCTCTTCTCCGAGGGGAGAACCTGGACGTCGGGGATGGAGTATGTTGAGAGGATGTGCTGGGCGAGAGCCTCTGCTTCCTCTGGTGTCTTACCACTCACATAGAAGAGAGAGCGGCCTGTATCGGGGAGTCCGAGTGCCTCTATGAGGAGGTTCGAGGAGGTGGTGATGTTGATCGTACGGGCGAGAGGTACGGAGAGCGTCGAAAGAAGGGAGCGGGGAGTATATCCATGATGTGGCGGGAGATGGGCTACCACTTTCAACGTGGTAGGAGCATCGGGGTTTTCTGCGATGGCATAGGGATCTTCAGGGTTGTACCCCCCTAGGAAATACGCTTCTATGTCGTGGGCGGTGCAGACTGCTTCCAGCTCTGAGGCTACCTCTTTCAGTGATTCCAATTTCGTGTTCTGCGGGAAGGTGTATTCGAGGAGATATGTCTCACTTTGAGGAGTCTCGAGCCATAAGAAAGGGGTGTGGATGAGACCGAGGATCCCTATACCCATGGAAAGCAAGACTACGATGCTGGTGAGTACCGGTGCCTTTGTGCCGAGGGAAAAGAGGATTTTGAATACCCGTTTGGGTGTGCGAGAAAGAGAAGGGGATGATATCTCCCCGGGAATGAGAAAGAGGAAGAGTGGCACTATTGTAATGGAGACGAGATAGGATGAGAGAAGGGTGAGGCACACAGAAGCAGCGAGGGGAGAGAAGACCTTCCCGATAATTCCGGGGAGAAAAAAGAGAGGGAGAAACACGATTATTGTGGTGGTTGTGGAAGCCAATGTGGAACCTGCCACCTCTGCAGTGGCATGGAGGATATACTCTTTTGTCCTCTTCTGAGGGAGCCGTAGGATGTTTTCGAGGATTACGGCGCTGTTGTCTACCACCATGCCTACTGCGATGGCGAGTCCCCCAAGGGACATTACATTGATAGTGAGTCGGAAGATGGGGAAGAGGAGAAAGCTGAGGGTCATGGAGAGGGGAATGGTGAGGATAAGGAGGAGTGCAGGAAGGAGATGTCTCATTAAAAGGAGAATAAGGAAGAATGCAGCCCCCATTCCCAGGAGTGCGGAGAAGAGGAGGCTGGAGAGGCTTTCTTGGATGAGGATCGAATTATCCTGAACCACCACGATTTCCACGTCATGGCTGTATGATTCCATAAGTGCAGGGATGCGTGTTCTGATCTCCTGCGCAATCTTTATAGGACTATATCCTGCTTGTCTCCTTATGAGGAGGGCGACCCCTTCCTTACCCCGGTAGAAAAAGAAAGACCGTTGTTCTAAGGAGTCTCTGTGTACTTCCCCTATCGAGGTAACAGGCACGGGCTGTAGAGGGGTGGGGATGAAAAGGGTAGGGAGATCCTCCGGTTCCTCCGCAAGGGGTTCCACCTTCACGATGTATTCTGTTGTCTCCTCTTTCATGAATCCTGCCGGTATTTCCATGGTGAATGAGTTGAGAGCCTGAACAAACGAGCTGAAGGAGAGTCCATACGAGGTAAGACGGTGAGGATCAATGATGATATGTACTTCCTCCTCCCTTCCTCCGAGCACCTGGACGGATCCCACCCCTTCTATCTGTTGGAACGCAGTAGAGAGTTCTCTCTCTACGAGATTGGTGAGTCGTTCGAGGGACAATTCCCCTGTCGGGAGGACTCCCAGGATCATCACCGGTTGTTCGCCGGGATCGGCGGGAAGGATCATGGGTTTGGATGCCTCGTGGGGAAGCCGGGTATAGGCCACGTCGATGAGTTCTTTAGTCTGGGCCGCGGCGATCTCCATATTGGTACCCCATGAGAACTCGAGAGTGAGGATCGCGAACCCGTCGCGGGAGGTGGAGGAGATGTGTCGGAGCCCCTGGACTGTAGAGAGGGTATCCTCCAGAGGGAGCGTGATGAGGTCTCTCACTTCCCGGGCGGGGAGACCGGTGTAGGAGCATACTACCGTGAGCCTCGGTACCGTGAGGGGAGGGAGGAAATCCACAGGGAGGAAGAGGACGCTCAACACCCCCAGGAGGAGCAGGAGAAGGGCTATCATGAGGGCGCTTACAGGTCTTTCAAGGGTGAGCCTTGTGAGACGTATTGGCACGTGCTTCCCCTTTTAGTCAGGTTAGTTGGTGGTGTACGTGATGAGCTCCCAGTCTTCCCCCATAGCGTTTCCCAGGGAGTCTTCGAAGTCTCCGGCTATTGTAATCTTGAACTCTCCTCCGGCAGGAGTACTCTCCTGATTATCCACATTGAGGATCACCCGCACGACGTGCACCCGTGGATCAGTGCCGTAGTTTTCATAGTTTTCAGGAGGGAGTTCTGCAGCGAGATGGGAGATGTTCTCGTCGATTTGGATGGCCTGGGGGGTGATGGAGATTTCCTCTGCCGAAAGGAAGAAATTATCGATGAACATGAAGGGATCGATGTGAGCACCTTCGGAGAGTTCAAAGTACACATCCAGTACACTTTTTTTATCATAGAGAGGATCAGCGTATACGTCATGGTATGAGAAGGATCCGAGGGGAAGGATGTGCTCCATCCCGGTGGGAGTTGTTCCCTCGAAGGAGTTGAGAAAGTAGATCCCCAGCACCTTGGGTCTCCGGGAACCAGGTCCATCGGTCATGAGATATCTCCTGAGCGGTTGAAGAAAGGCGTTCCCCTGGAGGTCCTTCCAACCTTCCTCAAGGGTGATCTCGTAGAGAGTCTCAGGTTCGAGGGCTTCCTCATGGGTGAGGACGAGGCATGTATCATCTTCCCATGTATATGAGAGGTCGATGCGAGGGGAAATGTGGAGTCGTGTCTCTATAGAGTTTCGATCCACTGGTTCATTAAATCTGATGTAGATGTTCCATTCTTTTTCCCATTCATGAGTTACTGTCTGTTCATTGTCTTCGGGATCGTCGAAGACCAGTGCCGTAGTGCCGTCTGAGTTCTCAAAGCTCGGCTCTTCGGGAGGGGTGGTGTCGGTTCCTGTGTAGAACACAAGGGTTTCTTCCCTCCCGAGGGTGTTCCCAAAGAGGTCTTTGATATCCTCTTTCAACGTAATGGTGTAGTAGGTCTGCCACATAAGGTCCTCTGTGGGGAAGAACATGATTTCCGTTCCAGTGGCATCGGATTGGAAGTATCCTTTGATGGAAGGGGAGAACTCCACCCCTTCTATCACGGAAGGGAGGTTCACTGCTTCTGAAAAGGTGAAGCGAATAGTGGGGCGTATCGTGTCGATTGCGCTTCCGTCTTCCGGATAGGTGGAGAGAAGTCGGGGCCGGGTTCGATCGGTGCTCGTGTAGAAGGTGTACGAGAAATCTTCTCTTAGGGAATTCCCATGAGTGTCTTCTGCTGTAGTGTCCACAACAATAGTGTACTCGCCATGCTCAGAAGGTGGTTCATAAGGAATGAATCGAAGGGTATTCTCAGCAGGCCACTCGATGCGACCTTCTATAGGATCCCCGTTTCCTGTGAAGGAGAAGGCGGTCTCGGTGAGGGGCTTGTTCACGGGAGCGGAGAATACCACCTCCACTACCGAAAGGTCTTCGAGACTTACCACCTCTTCGGAGGGCTTCCATGAGATGACCTCCAGTGGAGAGATAGTGAAAAATTCACACCCAGTAATGATCGGTACCATCAAAAGCATGAAGAATATAGTGAATCCTCCCATCGGTTTCATGACTTCCTCCTCTACATCTCACGCAGGCTCAACCGGATGGTGAGATCCTCAAGCAGATACGACCCTGTCTCATTGATAAAGTACCGAGGGCCTCCTTTGATCTTTAGTAGATACCAATATTCTAGGTACCCAGGATCATCGGAATCTACCCCCTCTACTTCATGGAATTCGAACGTGACCTGTTTGGAGTCCGGGAGAGATGTCACCCGTACGCATTCCGGATTGGAAAGGTAGTACGGGAAGAATGGTTCAAGTGAGACCGCGTCCACCAGGCGTTGGGCCTCTTCTTCGGTAAAGGGTTGTGAGAACGTGAGTATCACCGTGAGTGTGCTGTCTATTCCTACAACAGCGGGGAGGAATGTTTCTGAGCCCCAGTCCGGTTGGGTGTAGGTGTAGGATTCGTGTTCAGATTGGAGCGTCACGGATTCGAGACGTTGGGCCGGTATGCCCTCGATGGTGAAGGTGTGATGGAACTCTTCCCCCATGGTGTTACCCGAGATGTCCGTGATATCGCCTGATATGGTGAGGGTATAGGTGCCTTCTGGCTCCCACAGCTGCTGGGGAGAGAGGAAGACGGTCGATGGGGTGAGAGGGATGATATCTACATCGAGTGAGGGTTCAAGGGTAATGAGCTGTTCAAGTTTTTCCTGCTGCATGGCCTCTGAGAACCGGATGAGGATCCCTCGCTCATTGTCGAGCATCTCGAGCGGCATCCTAGAAGAGGGGTCAGGGGTTTCCTTCGACGTGGTGTAGAGTCCTTCGACAGAAGGGGGTGTGGTATCCTCGAGGGTCCTGAAAGAGCCCTCGTACTCGTGGGAGATGCTGATTCCCTCCGTATCTGTGACTTCTTTTCCTGTCCGCCAGGTGTACGTGGTAAGACCTTCCCATGTTACCGAGGGCGTTATTGTCACCTCTGTATTGTCTTGGTTGAACGAAATCTCATACTCGCTCGAAGGCGAGAGGGAGAAGTGCGCTTCGAACGAAGTGGGGTTGAGACTCCTGGAGAAGTGAAATACGAGAGGAGTGGTAAGCCCTACCGAGTTACCCTCTTGTGGTGATACCCACAGGAGGGTGAGAGGGAGATCTGAGGAACCTGCAAAAAAGGGAATATTGAGATGAATGGGATGCCGGGTTCCCCTCTCCGATTTTGCCGTCCCCTCTCCTATGAGTCTGTACCGGGCACCTCGTTTCCATGGTTCCCGGGGGATGAGGATGAGGAGAGCGTTTTCCTCTTTCCATTCAGTATCCAGGGCTACCGGTGCATTCTCTTCGTCTTTGACACTGAAGAGCGGTTCTGTGCGATCGGGGTTCATCGGGAGGGAGAAGCGGATCCAGAGGGAATCCTCGCAGTCGATAATCGAATCTGACTGTGCGGGATAGGTTTCAAGGGAAAGAGGCGTGAGATCCACCAAGTCTGTACAGCTGGTGAAAAACCACATCGAGAGGGCAGTAAGGTAAAGACTAGCCTTGGACAAGTTACTCGATTTCCACCACCTCCACCTCCTGGCCTTCGCGGAGGAGGGGAGAGGGGTTGATGACCACCAGTTCCCCTTCATTGAGTCCCTCCAACACTTCTTTTTTGTTCTCCCGGGATACCCCCAGGGTGAGAGTGCGTCGGAAGATATGATTGTTTCGTACCACAAACACCTCCCCTTTATCCCCCTCTTCGTGGAGAAGGGCCTCTTTGGGAAGGAGGATGCGATCCACGGTAGTGCCCGTTTTTACCGACACACGGGCGAACATACCAGGGCGGGCCTCTCTGAGGAAGCGAGGGAGTCTTGCCTTTACCGTAACATTACCCGTCTTAGGGTCGACGAAGGGGGAGATAGCGTCAATCCTTCCGGTGAGCGTCTGGTCGAGTGCTTCGACGTGTATATTCGCCTCCAGGCCTTCTTTGAGGAGAAGGGCCTCCTTCTCCGGAATCGAGAAGACAACCCACGCATCCTCTGATGAGAAGATGGTACAGACGCGGGTGTTTTCCTTCAGGTATTCCCCCGGCTCTACGTACCGCGTACCGAGTACTCCGTCGATAGGGCTTCGGAGGATCGTCTCGTCCGACAAGGCTTCTACCGATTGGATCTCCGCCCTTGCGACTTCAACCTGGGCCTTGGCCACCTCTACTTGGGCCTCTTCCACCCGGGTGTTGAGTCGTATGAGGAGTTTTTTCCTTTCATCGAAGGAGGTTGGTAAAGGAAACCCCGCCGAGAGGATATCCTCGTCCCTCAGGCCAATGGAGGCGGTTTCGATATTTTTCTCCAGTATCTTCAGTTCATTGCGGGCTTTAAGAAGTGCGTTTTCAGCATCTCTGAGCGTGTCCTCTGGAATTCCTCCGGCCTCGAAGAGAATCTTTCTATCTTGGTATTCTTTTTCCAGCGTAGCGATGTCATGGAGGAGAGACTCCCGTTGTACGAGGAGCTTTTCAAGAGAGAGGAACCTGGTCTCGGCTTGAAGGAGTGCATCCCGGTACCTTGCCTCGGCAAGCCGGGCCTGGGCCTCCGCGCTCTTTAGGGCACTCTGGGCCTGGATTTTTCTGATTTCCAGTTGGATATTGGAGAGTCGGGCCACAGGTTCTCCTTCCCTCACTCGTTCGCCTTCTTCTTTGAAAAACCGTTCGAGGGTCCCGTCCACCTGGGTGGTAACATCGGCCTTCTGGGTATAGGTGACGGTTCCGAATGAAGTGATCACCGGTTCTACCTTTTCCATGTGAACACGGCGCACCTCTACTACAGGGACGACTGAGGATCCTGTCCTCTCAGGGGCCCTTTCCCCGCATCCAGCAAGAGAGAGAAGGACTCCCACAAGAAGGAGGAATGTGGTCCGATTCATTCTTCTGCCTCCAAGGAGATGAGGCTTCCGGGGGTGATTCCCAGGATGCGTTCCATGTTCCTCTCCCTCATGAGGAGCTGGAGCACGTAATTGAGCTCCGAGAGCTTTTGTTGCAGAAGATCGTTCTGGGCTTTCACCAGGTCGATTCTGGTGGTTTTCCCCAGTTCTACCTCTGTCTCGAGGATCTCATACTTTCGTTCTTCGAGTGATATCCCTTTTCTCAGGAGATCGATCTGTTTCCTCGCCCAGTGGTATTCCTCGAGCAGCTGGGTGAGGGAGAAGGCGAGATCCTTTTCCTTTTCTTCTTTTTGTTTGAGGAGAAGTGTCTCTTGGAGCGCGACTTCCTGTGGTGAGATGAGGAAATCGAGGGTTCGGGGAGTTGATATCTGGGTGGAGATGGTGCGGCCGTGGGATTGTTGGGGGGTGTGGTCAAAGGAAGTGTCCAGAGCAAAAGGTACCGGAGCGGAGGGGAGGGATATGCTCAACTTCACCGAGAAGCCAGGAAGACTGAGGGGGAAGTCCTCTCCTGATACTCTGATGCTTGTCTGAAGATCCACATCAGGGTACCACTGTGATGAGAGCATCTTCTTCTGAATATCGAGGGAACGCATCTGGAAGTAGAGGGCCTTGAGCTCTTTGTTGTGGGAGAGGGCGATCTGGATGAGAGGCTCAGGGATCTTAGGGAGGTTGAGACCGCTGTAAGAGGGGGGAGCGTGTCTGTGAGCAGTATTTCGGTCTCAGGAGGAACTCCCAGTAGCTTCTTGAGGGTATATTCGCTCTCCCGAAGTGATCTCTCCGCTTCCGAGAGTGAGAGTTCCATCTCCTGGACCTGAAGGGAGATCTCCACGAGGTCGAGTTCCCGTATTGCACCTGTGCGATATTCCACCTCGGCGATACGCTGCTGTTCCCGAGCAAGGGAGACCATGTTCTGGAGAAGTTTCTGCTTTTCCTGGGCGATGAGCACCTGGTAGTAGGCCTGCATGCAGGTAATAGTGGTCTCTGCACGTGTCGTGAGAACTTCTTCCTGGGTGGTGTTGAGGGAAAGGCGCGTGCTTTCCTGCTGCAGTATACGTCGACCTCCCCTATAGAGGGGGATGGAGAGTTGGGCACCGAGCGAAGTTTGGAGGGTGTCGGGATTCGAGTAGTAGACGGTACGCGAGTCCGAGAATGAGAGGGAAAGGAGAGGGGCGTAGGCATAGAAGCCGAGTCTATACGAGAGATGGGCAAGAGCGAGGGTCCGTTCTCGCTGGAAGAGATCGGGGGATGCCTCGAGGGAGAGGGATATGGCCTCCTGGAGGGAGAGGGTGAGAGGTTCGATCCCCACAGTCGAAAGGGTGCAGCTCAGGAAGAGGAGCAGGGAAAAGATCCGTTTCATAGTACTATACGTTGTCCTTTTTGGGGGCGGCCTGGGTTTCCTTTTCTATCAGACGGGCGAGATCCTGGAATCCCTTCTCCATGAGCCGGAACAAGAGGTCCATGGATGCGAAGGATTGGGGTCCCTCGTAGACCACCAGGACGTGCGCGAGACGTTCCCTTTCCGTGAAGAGGTCGAGGAAGAGTGAGATCGAGTAGGTCTCGGAGAACCCTTTTATGTACCGACGCTGTCGGACGTGTATCGAGAGGAAAGTTCGAGGCTCCCCTTTTTCGTCGGGGAGGAGGAGGGGGAGACCCTGTGCCACCGCGAGCGTTTTCACGGCCGAGAGGAGTCGCTCTTCCCTGGTGGTGGTGAACTCGTAGGGTGGATCGAAGGAAAGTTCCTCCAGACGTACTGGATAGAGGGCTGAAGCGTCTATTGTGGTGAAGGATATGGAGGTGGTGTGAAGCAGCACGCATGATGAGAGGAGGAGAGTGGTGGCGAGGAGGGAGAAGATCCTCATGGGGGTGTTCCTCCTGATCGTGAGAGGTTGAGACTTTCCGTGAGTTCCGTGAGGGGTCGGGAGAGGGGGTGTTCGGGGGGAAGGATGCTGTGGGCTTTTTCGATATATTCTCGGGCCTTTTCGTACTGGAGGAAGCGGAAGTACAGTCCTCCTAGGGCAACGTAGGTCTTTGCGAGCTCTGTTTCGAAGAGTGCAGCCCTGTGATAGGAGAGGATGGCATCCTGGAGTCTGCCTTCTTTTTCTGCAATAAGTCCCTCGAGATAGGCGAGGCGGGGGTCTTCTCGATTGAGAGGGAGGAGGGCGAGAAGGAGGTGTTTGGCGGTGGTGAGGTCTCCTCGGGCGATGTGAGCCCGTATGAGCCATATGCGGGCGTCGGTGTGTGAGGGTGAGAGTTTGAGGAGGCGTGTGAGAGGTGGGATTGCAAGATCCGGATGTCCTGCAAGTATGGCGGACTTTGCATAGAGGAGGAGGAGGGGTGGGTGATGCGAAGAGGAGTAGGGTTGGAGGAGTTCCACCACGGAGGTAAACCGACCTTTGGTATAGAGTTCCTCCGCCTGGTGTAAACTTGACAGTTCCTGAGGGGAGGGGGTATAGTTGCAGGAGGTAAGTGATACTACGAGCAGTAAAAGGGGGAGGTATGGGCAAAAAGTGCGGCATATTGGAGAAGTTGGAGATTTTGGAGATACGAGTAGGTCATGTTTTGAAGGTGGTGTTACGTTTAGTAGAATCATGGTGTAGGGAGTGTAGCATGGGAGGGGTATGCTGCAAGTGGTGGTGGTGGGGGGGGGTATGGGGTGTGGGGGGAGGAGGCGTGGGAGGAGGTATGGGGGTGGTACGAGGAGCGGGCGATGATGGCGGGGGATGAGGGGGGGTGGAGGAGGTGGGTGGAGGAGGGGGTGAAGGTGGTGGGGTGGATGTGAGTGGGAGAGTGGAGGAGGCGTGGCGGGAGTGGGTGGTGAGGAAGGTGGTGGGGGGGGTGGGGGGAGTGGGGTGGGTGGAGTGTGTGGCTCTGGTGCGGGAGGTGGTTGGGGGGAGGTATATGAGCGTGGTGAGGATGGGGGGTGGGAGCGGGATGAGGTGGGGGATGTGGTGAAGCGGGAGGGGGTATGGGAGGAGGAGGTAGTGGGTGAGGGTGAGGTGAGAGGGGTGGTGGAGGAGGTGATGGCGAGGTGGAGGAGGGGGTGAGGGAGGGGGTTGAGAGGTATGGGGTTGCGTGGGGGGATGTGGAGGGGGTGGTGGAGGAGATGGAGGGGAGGTATTGGGGGGAGGTGGTGAGGTGGGTGGAGTGGGAGCGGGGGTGGGGGGGAGCGGCTTGCGAAGGAGGATAGGGCGTCGTTGCGGGGGAAGCGGGAGGGGGAGCGAGGGGAGGAGGTGGCGAGGGGGCTTATAGAGGAGGCGAAGGAGGAGGTATGGGGTGCGATAGAGGGGGTGCGGGCGGCGCTGGTGGGGGGAGGGGGGAGTGAGGGGTGGAAGGAGCGGTTTGAGGAGGCGTTTGAGAAGGGTCTTATGAGGTGGGAGGAGGCGGAGGGTGAGTTGTTGAGGAGGCGGATGGCGTGGGAGCGAGAGGCAGGGGAGCGGTGGGAGGAGGGGGAGGAGGAGTGGGAGGCGGTGTGGGAGGAGCTGTATGCGGAGCGGGAGCGGTGGGTGAAGGAGGTGGAGCGGGTGAGGGAGGAGGGGGAAGCGAAGTGGGGTGAGCGGTGGGGTGAGCTTGAGGAGCTGGAGAGGGAGGTGCGGGCGAGGATGGAGGAGGAGGTAGGGGAGCGGGCTGAGGCGTATAGTGATCGGGTGGGGCAGCTGGTGGGGCTGGTGGGAGATGCGGTGGCGATGAGGGAGATGGCGAGGGAGAACTGGGAGTGGTGGATGGAGCGGCTGGGGGTGAGTGAGGAGAAGGTGCGGGTGGTGGAGGAGGGGGTGGAGGCGATGAAGGGGGCGATGGAGGAGGGGTATAAGAGGTGGAAGGGGGAGTTGGTGAAGATGCCATGGAGCACGCTTCCGTTGGGTGAGGTGTGGGAGGCGGTGAGAGGGGAGGCGGGTGCTGCTGGGGTGTGGGCTGGGGTAGAGGAGTGGGGGGTTGGGCGGTATGGGGAGGGGGCGAGGGAGGGGGTGAGGGCGGACATAGAGAGGGCGCTTGAGGGGCGGCTGAGGGAGGTGGAGCGGTGGGAGGTGGTGGTGGAGGTATACGAGGCCTTTGGGGAGTGGGTGGGGGGTCTTCCGGAGGCGCATAAGTATGCCGGAGCGAGGGATGTGCTCGAGGGAGGGAGCAGAGCCCTTGCGGAGGCGGGGTGGTGGTTGGGGAAGTGGGAGATGTGTGCGGGGTATGAGGAGGAGGGGAGGAGGGGGCTTGAGGAGGTGTATGGGGAGGCGGTGGGGGTGGACGAGGTGGGGGCCGAGGTATGGGGTGAGGATGCGGTGGATCGGTGGGAGGACGTGTATCTTTCGCGGTGGGAGCGGGAGGTGGTGAAGGCGGAGCTGGAGGAGGCGTGGTGGGCGCGGGAGGTGGAGGTATGGGAGGCGGTGTGTGCGTATGCGGAGGAGGTGGGGGGAGGGGGAGCTGAGCGAGAGGCCGAGACGCGGGCGGCGTACGATGCGGCGAAGGCGGGGTATGAGGAGGCGCTGGAGGCGTACCGGGTGGCGGAGCGGGTGTTGGTGGAGGCGAAGGCGGCGCGGGCCGAGGCGGGGGCTGAGGTAGGGGGGAAGAAGGCGGCGTACGAGGAGGCGCGGCGTGAGCTTGAGGGGGTGGTGAAGGCGTATGAGGAGTTTTTGGCGACGCTTGAGGTAAAGGATGTGGCGTGGCAGCGTGAGCGGTTTCGGGCCGGGTATAGACGGTTGCTCGAGCTGCGTGGGCTGGTGGAGGGGAAAGGGGTGAAGGAAGCGGGTGATGCGTACTATGAGGCGGCGGCGGAGAGGTGGTGGTGGGAGAAGTGGAAGGGGGTGCACGGGGTGCTGGAGCGGCTTGTGGGTGCGTATGAGGGGTGTGAGGGGGAGGTGGTGTGGGATCCGTTTGGGAAGAAAGTGGAGAAAGTGGAGGAGGTAGGGAAGGGGGACGTAGAGGGAGTGGTGGGGAAGCCGGCGTGGGAGTGGGTGGACGAGGTAGGGGTGGGGTGGGGCATGGAGCGGGGGAGTGGGGAGTGGGAGATGCTTGAGGCGGCGGTGGGGAGGTGGTGGGATGCATGTGACGAGGCGGTGGCGGATGGGGAAGTGACCGATGAGGAGAAGGGGAAGATCGCTGCTGCGATGGAGGGGGTTGCAGCGGTGAGGGAGATGTGGGAGAGGGAGCGGGAGGGTGAGAAGGAGGTGGTGGGAGCGCTTCTGCGGGTGGCGGTGGAGGGTGGGGACGCAGGTGGGGAGGTAGTACCGGGGGTGGAGGAGGCCGAGAGGGCGTACTGGGAGGCACGGCTTGAGGCGGAAGCGGAGCTGCTTGGGGGGCTGGTGGGGGCCTACCGGGCGGCTGTTGGAGGGGGGAAGGGGCCGGAGGATGCCTTTGAGGAGGCGTGTGAGGGGGTAGAGGCGTGGCTTGGGGAGTGGGCGAGGCGGTACTGGGAGGAGGAGAAGGAGGGGTACCGGGACGAGGAGACGGGGAAGTATGAGAGGGATGCCTTCATGGAAGACCTCGAAGCGCACGTGGCGAAGGTGGAGGACCTCTTGGCGATATATCGAGGGGAAGGAGGGGATCGAGGGGAGCTGAGCGAGTGGGCGAAGTGGGAGCGGTATCGGCGAGGGGGGAGCATCCTTGAGGGGGAGGGGGGGGAGGACCTGTTGCTGCTGCATGTGGGAGAGGTTGCGGAGGCGAAGGGGGTGTGGCGTGCGGCTGCGCGGTGGGAGGGGGTGAGGGAGGAAGTGGAGGCGTGGGGAGGGGAGGGGGGAGTGTGGGATGCGGCGAGGGCGAAGGTGAGGGAAGTGGGTGAGGAGGAGGGGCTATGGCACGGAGAGGAGGGGAGGTGGAAGAGGGTGGAGGAGCTGTGGGGTGAGTGGGAGGGAGGGGAGGTGCCGTGGGCGGAGGAAGGGCTTGCGGTGCACCTTGGGAAGCTGCGAGCGGTAGTGGAGGAGGTGGCGGGGGAGCTTCCTGGGTATGAGGAGGAGGGGCTTAGGGAGTGGCTTGAGGGGTATGAGCGGTATGCGGTGGCGTACGAGGCGAGGATGCGGGGAGGTGATGCGGGAGAGGAGCCGGTGTATGGGGAGGGGGATGAGCGGGTTGAGGGGGAGGCTGCGGTTGAGGCATTGCGGGGGGAGGTGGAGGAGCTATGGGAGCGGTATGAGGAGGTGGTGGATGAGGGGGTAGGGGAGGGGGTACGGGCGGCCTATCTGTGGGGTGAGGAGGCGGTCCCGGAAGAGGTGTACGCGTACCTTGCGGGGGAGGTACGTGCGGCAGGCGGGTGGGATGCGTGGGTGGATGAGGAGACGGCGGTAGTTGACGAGGAGGCGCGGGCGTACGTGGAGGGGGTGTGGGAGGGGTGGCGGGAGAAGATCGAGGAAGCGATGGAGGAGCAGGAGGGGGAGGTTGAGGAGGCGAAGGGGGACCTTCGGTGGCTGTTCACGAACGAGGAGTCGCTTGAGGAGTGGGTGAGGGGTGTGGCGGATGAGGTAGGGCGTATGGCTGCGCTTCTACGGCTTGAGGGGTGGGACGGGGAGGAGTCGGTTGAAAAATATGCGACGGGGAATGAGGTGATTGATGAGGCGATAGGAGAGGTAGTGGATGAGTGGGAGGATGTGAAGGGAGCCTACTACGAGAAGGAGAGCGGGACGTACGACGTAGCGGGCTTTCTTGCGGATCGGTGGGAGGAGGTGGTAGGTGAGGTGGAGGAGGCGGTACCGGCGTGGGGGACGGGGCATGAGGCCTTGTGGGAGGCGGCGTGTGGGAAGGCGGTGTGGGACCTGTGTACCGCGGTGGAGGGGTGGAGTAGGTGGGAGGATAAGGTCGCGGAGGCGTGGGGGGTGGGTGATGAGGTGGCGGGGGAGGAGGGGTGGTACGAGGTGTACCGGAAGGGGGGGTATGGGGCGTACTATCTTCTGAGGGAGGTGGTGGTGCGGGGGCGTCGGTGGACTGAGGTGGAGGGAGCGTATAAGGGAGCGGTGGATGAGGTAGGGGAGGGAGGGGTACGTGTGGCGGCGCTTATCGATGCGGTACGGGGGTACGTGCCTGGGGCTGACGGTGCGCTTGGGACGTATCTTAGTGGGCTGGGGTTTGGGGAGGAGGAGGTTGCGGCGGCTGAGGTGTGGTGGGAGGAGGGGGTGTGGCCCGGTGAGGTGGGGCTGTGGTATGCGAGGAGTGAGGGGGAGGTGGAGGAGGTGGTGGGGAAGCGGGTGGAGGTGGCGTACGAGCGTGAGAAAGGAAGGGCGGTGGAGGGTCTTAAGGTGCGGTGTGAGGAGGGGAGGGACCGGCTGAGGGAGGGGGAGAGGTGGGTGGAGGTGGTGAGGAAGCTTGAGGCGGCGGCGGAGGAAGGGAACCTGCGGCAGTATCTGGTGGAAGCCCTTGTGGACGACGATCCTGGGGAGACCCCTGAGGGAGGGGAGGAGGATGAGGCGTACGACGTGACCCCGGATCCGCTCGGCGAGGATCTGAGCGAGCCTGGGGAGGGGCTTGGGTACACCGCGGATGCGGACTGTGGGGTGGTGGCGGAGGCGGCGTGGGCGTATCGGGAGGGGGTGTGGGCGTATGAGGCGGCGAGGGCGCAGGGTGACGGGATAGGAGGGGCCTACTGGGAGGCGGTGAAGGGAGAGGTGGAGGAGGTGAGGAGAGGGGAACGGGAGGGGCTTACCGGGTATGAGGAGCTGGTGGGGGAGGGGTCGGGGTACGTGGTAGCCGAAGAGGAGGCGCAGGGGACGTATCTGGGGATGAGGGGAGAGGAGCGTGCGGTGGTGGAGGATCTGCGGGCGAAGGGGGAGGTGTGTTTTCTTGCGGGAGAGGGCGGGGCGATTGTGGAGGACGATCCTGAGGTGGCAGCGAAGAAGGCCTCGTATGAGGAGGCGATGGAGGGAGCTGAGGCGGAGGTGAGGGATGCGAAGGCGGCGTGGGAGGCTGCGGTGACGGGGTATGTGGCTGCGGTAGAGGACTATGAGAAGGCGTATGAGGGGGCGAAGGCGGCGTATGAGGCGCTTGAGGAGGCGAAGTGGGCGTTGAGGAAGGCGAAGGCGGTGGTGGAGTATGCGGAGAGCCGGTATCTTGAGGAGGGGGTGGCGAGTGGGGATGAAGGTGCGGCAGACCTGTACGGGCTGGTAGATCCCGACGACCGGCTGGCGTATGCGAAGGGGATGGAGGCGCGTGCGGGGGAGGTGGCATCGGCGCTGCGGGAGGGTCTTGAGGGGCAGCGGGAGCAGGATGTGGTGGAGGAGGAGTGGGAGAGGTATGAGGAAGCCTTCAGGATGCAGGTGGCGGCGGTACGGCTTGCCGAGCTGGTGGAGGATGCCTCTACCTACGTGAGGGCGAAGCGGGCCGAGGCTGAGCGGGCGCTGAAGAAGGCCCTTGCAGAGATACAGATACGGGATGTGAACGCAGGTGGGGCGGAGGGGAAGGGGTTTGGACATGTGGGGCTGACGGAAGAGGAGAAGAAGCGGCTTGCTACGGAGGTGGAGGCTGGGGAGATGTTCTCAGAATATGAGGAGACGTTGCGACGGTGGGCCTCGTGGTATGTGGGGAGAGGGGTGGGAGTGAAGGACGTGAGGGGGTATATACGAGCGGTGGTGTGGGAGGAGCTTGCTGGGAGGGTGGAAGGAGGGACATGGGAGTTGTTCTGGGAGTATACCCCTGGAGCATACGAGCAGGCGGTGGCGAAGCTTCGGAGTCTGAAGTATAACAGTGAATACCAGAGCATGAACCCTACGGGCTGGGAAAGCGAGTATGAGGAGACGAAAAGACAAGTGGAGATGCTCAAGCCCTATTATGAGGCCTATAGTGAGGTATGGGAGGAGATGAAGGAGGTCTTTGGTTCGGGCTTCCACGAGAAGAAGGCGGAGCGTTATGGAGATGCGCGAGGTCTGGCAGAGGATCTCAGGGATGCCTACGAGAGAGTTCACGAGGAGGAGTGGTATTGGGTGTTCAAGGCACTTGTGCTTTACAGCGGAGAGCTTGATCTGGAAGGGTATAAACAGTGGGAAACATACGGACATGTGGAGTATCCTGGAGGGAAGAAGGGGGGAGATGAGATCAGAGCGGGTTTTGAAGAGAAGGAGAGGAGAGGTGAGCAGTGGTTCACCGATTCGGTGGCTGGATTGAGGGATGCGCTTGAAGCGATTGTCACGGCGGATAAGGAGTACGAGGGATGGGTTGCGCGGGCGGGGGCGCTCTCTGGAGCGGAGGGGCTCGAGGCGGTCCTGGAGGCCCTGTGGGAGATGGACGAGTATCGGGACGATGTGGAGGCGATGGGGGAGCTTGTGGGTGTGGAGGTGAAGGATGAGAGTTGGTGTGGGGACCTTGTCTCGGTCCTGTTGGAGGGAACCCCTGATGACTGGGAGGCGGACACCTCGCTCGTGGGGAGGCTTCGGAGCTTCTGGGAGGCCGAGGTGGGGGAGGCGAAGGTGGCGTATCGGCAGGCGGTGGGATCTGTTGCCGGGGATGAGGCGGCGGAGTGGGGTGAGGTAGGGGAGGCGTGGCGAGCGTACGTGGCGGGGGGAGGTGATGTGGCGTACGAAGACCTTGAGCTCCTCGAGGTGGTGGAGGAAGGGGCTGAAGGCCAGGCCGTGATGGAGGCGGTGCGGAGCTATCTTGAGGCGAAGGAGGGGGTGTTGGGGATGCGGGAGGGGTATCTTCTCAAGGCATACCTTGAGTGGGAGCGGGCGGGAGGGGAGGTAGAGCGGACGGAAGAGGAGCGGGAGGCCTTTGAGGAGAAGGTGGAGGGGTGGAAGGAGGGTGCGCCGCGGTGGTTGAGGGAGGCGATTGAGCAGTGGGAGGAGGGACAGAAGGCGGGAGGGGACGACGAGGAGCGGCGAGAGATTCGGGCGGGGAAGGAGGCCGAGGTGGTAGGGATCGTGGGAGCGATGCGGCGGGAGGCTGTGGTGAGGGAGGCGTGGGAGGAGGCGAAGGAGAGGGTGAGGGGTATGGGGAAGGGGCAGGAGAAGGTGGCGCTGCTTCGTGAGGCGGCGCTGTACCGGGAGCTGCGGGACGAGGTGGCGGGCATGGGGGGCGAGGTGCACCGAGTGGTGTTGGGGGCCCTTGGTGAAGTGGGGGGTGTGATAGAGCAGGCGCGGATGGGAGGGTTCATGGAGGTATGGGGTGAGCAGTGGGGCCAGCTGGTGCGAGGGGTGGAGGAGGAGCGGAAGGTGGGGGAGAAGCAGATGGAGGCGATCGTGAGTCGAGGGATGATGGCCTTCAGGAAGGGGGCGGCGATGGTGAAGGCGGCGCAACGGGAGTGGGAGGAGGCCTACGAAGCGGCGTATGAGGAGAAGCGGGAGGAGTGGGACCGGCACTATCTTGCCTTTGTGGAGGCGCAGAAGGAGTGGGTGGAGGATGCGGGGAGGAAGGTGGTGCAGGCGGAGAGCGAGGCGGTGTGCATGGCCCTTGGTGAGCGTGCGGAGGAGGCGATAGCGGCGGTGCTCTCGTTCGTGGTGGCCGACATAGGGCTTCCGACCGGGGTGGAGGAGGTACGGGAGGAGCTGTATGGGACCATCATCGACCGGGAGTACCTTGCGGGCCTGGTGGAGCTGGGGCAGCGGTGGACGGAGCGGAGTGGGGAGGAGGCGCTGGTGGTGTGGGCGCACGTAGCCGACGAGTACAGCTCGGGGGAGGTGATGGAGCTGGTGGCGAGGTATGTGGAGGAGAAGTACGAAGGGCTCGAGGAACACCTTGCGACCCTTGCGTACGAGCAGGCGAAGGAGCAGCTTGAGGAGGCGAAGGCGCAGCTTGAGGAGCAGGTGGAGAAGGCGAACGAGCAGGTGGGGGAAGGGATCGAGCGGATGTTCCTGAGTGAGGGATTTCGGAAGGAGGGGAGGAAGTGGGTGAAGAAGACCCTGATAGGGTCTACGTTGTGGGAGGACCTGTACGAGTGGCACCGGGTGGAGGACTACCGGCCGTACCGGACCGAGGTGAAGGACATCGTGGCGGAGTTTGAGCAGATGGTGGAGGGGGGAGGAGTGGATGCGGACGGAGATGGGCGTGTGGGGGCGGGTGCGGTGCAGGTGTACGTGCGGCAGATGATGGACGTGCTGAAAGGGGAGCAGGAGCGGATCTTCGGGACGGGGGCGGTGCGGTACGTGAAGCAGGCAGAGGAGGAGTGGCGGGAGCAGGGTGGACGGCCGTGGTGGGGGCTGCTGATGGGTGGTGGTATGGCAGCGGGGTCACCGTGGACGATGGTGGTGCACCGTGAGGTGGTGGAGGAGGAGGTGGACGAAGGGGCGTACGAAGCGTACCAGGAGCTGGTGGAAGATGGGGATGCGGACGGGAGCTGGCGGGTGCTGGAGATACGTGATGGGGAGTTCAACGAGTACGTGGGGTATGCGCCGGTGATGAAGAGCGGGGAGGAGGTGGACCTTGGGGTGGGGGTAGGGGAGTGGGAGAAGAACGTGCGGCTTCCCGGGGCCGGGGAGATGGGGCGGATCATGGGGTGGTTCAGCATGCACAAGATGCTGGAGGCGAAAGGGGAGGCGGAGGCGCGTGCGCCGTGGTGGGACAAGAAACTGTGGGACGACCGGGGGACGTGGATCAAGGCGCCGAACCTGCGTGCGGTGGTGGACCTTGGGGTGAGCATAGTGGCGAACGCGCTCATGCCTGGAGGGGGGATGGTGTTGGGGCTTCTGGACGACGTGGTGTTTGCGGTGGCGGACATAGGTGCGGGCAAGGACGCGGGCCAGGTGCTGCTGGGGCTGGGGAAGAAGGTGGTGAGCACCGGGGTGAGTGCGGGGATAGGGGCAGTCTACGGGGGTCTTGGGGAGACCCTGGCGACACAGACGACAGGGTTGGGGAGGGTGGTGGGCACGACCGTGCTGAACGTACACCAGGAGGTGGTGACGAACGCAGCCGTAGGGGCGATCAATGCGGTGGAGCTGGGGGAGGGGGGTCTGAGGTGGAACGCAGAGGCCTTCAAGGAGAGCGTGGTAGGCAAGGATGCGCTCATAGGGTATGCGGCGGGAGTGGTACAGACCGCGACGGTGGGGCTTCTCGATCTTGGGACGTACGGGGTATTGGACGATGGGCGTGGTAGGAAGTGGAGGACGTGGAGCAGTCAGCTTCATGGGATCGTGGGAGGTCTTGCGGGGAACCTGACGAGGTACGCGATGGGAGGGGAGATGGTGTTCAACGTGCTTGACTTCTACGACCTGACGGGGCTCAGTGTGGAAGGGGATGATGGGAAGAAGAGGGAGGTGCACATGGGGCTGTTCGAGGTGCACATAGGGAGGGGTGGGGTGTACGGGCAGATAGGGAGTGGGGGAGTGAACGTAGGGTGGGGTCGTGTGGCGCAGGCGGTGAGGGGGCTTGAGGTGTGGCGGCAGAACCTGCGGATTTGGGGGAGCGGGCACTTTGGGGATGAGGCGGTGGGGATGCGGATGAACTGGAGTGCGGGGGATGAGGAAGGGAGGCGGTTGTACGAGGATGTGATTGCAGGGAGGGCGGTGATCGAGTATGTGGAGGGGGTAGGGGAGGGGGAGGTGGCGGAGACGGTGTGGGAGGACGGGGTGCGTGTGATCAAGGTGGCGAAGGGGAAGGTGGAGGGGCTTGGGTTTGGGGTGGTGCTCGCGCACGAGGCGCACCGAGACGGGGTGGTGGGGAGTGCGGAAGCGCAGCAGGAGGAGACGCTGCGGGCTGCGCTTGCGCACATGCGGATGGGGGGATTGGTGCTCTCCCAGTATGGGGAGGGGGCGCTCGAGGGGCGGATGAAGGAGGAGGCGGAGGCCTACCTGGAGGGTGATGTGCTGCGGCTCATGGGGTATGCGAGCCAGTACGAGTGGAGAGGGGACTACTGGCTGTTGAAGCGTGACGGGACGATGGTGAATGATGGCGAGGGATGGCTGAAGGTGGAGGTGGGGGATGGGGACGTGAAGTACGTGACGTGGAGGGACGGGAAGGTGGTGCTCACGGATGAGGTGGTGGAGCGACGATATGACACGAGGCGGATCCGGGAGGGTACGGTGGGGGCGAGGGGAGTGGAGACGGGGCTGTTGAACATCCTGTTTGGGATGACGAGTGGAGGTGGGTATGGAGCGTTTTCGCATGAGCAGAAGGAGCTGGTGCAGAAGGTGATGATAGGGGGAGGGATGCTGCACGACGGGGCGGAGGAGATAGAGGAGCGGCGGTGGACAGGGGAGGTGACGTTGCATGAGCTCTATGGGATACCGGTGTGGGAGACGCTTACCGAGGTGAATCGAGGGAAGGAGATAGGGGTGGATGCGCTGATGGGTGCGTTGAAGGGAGGGTACCTGTGGGTACTGGAGCAGGTGAACGGGGGGGAGGGTGCGTTGGGAGGGTACATAGGGGAGGAGGTGCTGGGGAGGTATGCGGGGGTGAAGGGGGAGGCGGTGCCGGAGGAGTGGTGGCACGACCAGCAGGTGTTGGAGGCGGTGTATGGGTTTCCGCGGCCGAGCCTGTGCAATGCGGTATCCGAGTTGTGGGTGACGGACCAGCTGGTGAGGCTGCTGGATCCTGCAGAGGCGGGGTACAGCTTTGATGAGCTTTCGAGGATCCTGCGGCCTGGGAACGGGGGGATAGATGAGAAGGGTAATGCCTCGCCTAATAAGTTCGTACCGGTGGTACTTCGAGAGGATGGGATCACGTGGCTCACGTATGAGGGGTATACATCCCCCGGAGGAGCATACCTTACCGATCCCTCCCTGGTGTGGGAGAACGGGAAGACATGGCTTCCTGTGATTAAGAAGTGGAAAAATGAAGACTCTGATACTTATCACTTTAACGTGCTCTTTCCGGATGGGGGGGTAGGCGAGCCGTGGATAGGGTGGACAGGGGGAGGGTATGGGTTGGAGGAGCTGAGGGTGATCGAGTTTGGGTTTGATCCGTTGGAGTACGGGAGGAGCCATGCGCCGTATGCGTACTATTACTGAAATACTTAAGAGAGGAGGCATGAAGATGAAGAGAGCAGTGGTGTTCGTGATGATGATGCTGGTGGGGGTGGGAGTGGTGAGTGGGGACGAGTGGAAGAGGGAGTGGGTGGGGGAGTGGGTGAAGGTGATGGAGGGGGTGAGGGAGGTGGCGGCTGATTGGATCAGTTCGGTGGTGCTGAAGGAGGATGGGAGCTTGTGGGGGGTGGGGCGGTTGGCGAAGCGGCTGATGAGGAGGGAGGGGGAGGAGGAGTTACGGAAGTGGGTGAAGATACGGGAGTGGGGTGGGGTGGAGGACGTAGCCATGGGCGGAGGTCACATTCTGGTGTTGAAGGGGGATGGGACTGTGTGGGGGATAGGGTCGAACACGTATGGGCAGCTTGGGCTTGTGGAGGAGGACAGATGGGACAGGGAGAAGTGGGTGAGGATGGAGTGGGTGAAGGTGGCGGAGGGGGTGGTGAAGATCGCAGCGTGTGCGATGCACTCGTTTGTGATCAAGGAGGATGGGAGTCTGTGGGTAGGGGGATGGGAAGAGGATACGGACTTTGGAGTGGAGCCTGCGATGAATTGGAAGGAGGGGATGGGGTGGAAGAAGGTGATGGAGGGGGTGGTGGACGTGGCGACAGGGGAGTCTCACGCGCTGGCGTTGAAGGCGGATGGGAGTGTGTGGGTGGTGGGGACTAACTTTGCGGGGCAGCTTGGGGTGGGGGAGAGGAGGTGGAGAGAGGAGTGGACGAAGGTGATGGAGGGTGCGAAGGCGGTGGGGGCGGGGAAGTGGCACTCGTTTGTGATCAAGGAGGATGGGAGCTTGTGGGGTGCGGGAGACAACCGGGTAGGGCAAGTGGGGTTGAGGGTGAAGGAGAAGGACTATGTGAGGAGCGAGGATTATGTGTGGAGGTGGACAAAGGTATTTGAGGGAGTGAAGGAGGTGAGTTCTGGATACGCTGTGACGCTTGCGTTGAAGGAGGATGGGAGTGTGTGGGTGCCGGAGGAAACGGTGCTTGGGAAGGTGGGGAGGGAACGGGATCCTGAGTATCCATGGGTGAAGGTGATGGAGGGGGTGAAGGCGGTTGAGACAGGGGAGCTGTACGCGTTTGTGCTGAAGGAGGATGGGAGCTTATGGGGGATAGGGGAGAATGGGTATGGGCAGTTGGGGATTGAGGGAGTGGAAGGGGAGTAGGATGCGAGGCACTACGATGCGCAGACATTGAAGGATGTGTTGGAGGTGGACGATGCGGGGGTGGTGGCGATCTACCGAACGGGGTAACTTCCTGGGTGGGTGAGTGAGGAGCAGCTGTTGCGGCTTGGAGGGGAGGCGGTGCTCAAGGGGCTGGGGTTTTCGTGGAATGAGGAGAAGAGGATATGGGAACGGAGTGGTGATGCGGGAGCGGGGGCGGTAGCGATCAATGTGGAGGAGGAGTTGGGGTGGAAGGTGGGGGATAAGATGCTTGCGTTGAGAGTAGATGAGAGAGGGATCATTCAGGAGCGGTTTGTGGTGTGGGAGGAGTGTTCCGGCAGGGAGCGAGCTATTTTTCTAACTTCCATAAGGGGAGGAATCTCGGGCTGGATGAAGTGGTATTGATAAAGCAGAGTATAGAGGGAGAAGAGCTGGATCGTCGCCAGTTCTCACCGGTCCAGAGTGTGGACTCTTTGTGGAAGGATGGGGCTGATGGGACGATACGGAACCAGTCGTACGAGCATCCTGTGTTTGGCACGGTGCAGGGGAATACGATTGTGAGCGATGTGTGGTGGAGGCTGGGGTATAACAAAATAGAGAATTTCAAAGGCACAGGAATGACTTTTGAGAGTGTAGGGATACTCCACGATGCGGTGGTGATGGATGGGGACATCATCGCGTGGAGTGGGTACGACGATGAGGAGGATGCGGCGTGGAATTTCCACACTGCGTACTACACTGACAGGAGGACGGAGGTGTGGTCAGGGAGTGATGGATGCATCATGCCTCCTCCTGATGTGCTTCAGGCCATCAAGGGGACGGTGTATGATGAGTGAGGGCTTAAGGACGGCTACGAGACGTTTCTGAAGCTGTATGATCTCTTTGGCAGGTACTGGAGCTATAGTGAGTATCCACCACTATGGACACAGGAGTAAGGAGGGAACGATGAAGCGGATGTGGGTATGGATGGTCTGTGGGCTATGGATGGTGGGTGTGGTCCAAGGGCACGAGGTGGGAGTAGGAGTGGGGTTTTCCATGTATTTCCCGCTCTGTTTTGTAGGAGAGGCAGGAGGGAGACTCTATTTTGAGGATTGGGGGGCGTTTAAGGATGGAGGGAGTTGGTGGATCTACGAGGAGATGGTGGAGGAAGGTGATGATGGATATCTGTATGTGAGGGTGAACGGGCGTCGGTACATGTTGATATGGGGAGGGGGGTGGTTTGTGTATCACATTGTGGAGCCGTCTGGGTGGTCGGACATGTGTATTTCGAAGCCGATCGATGCGGTATGGGTAGGATAAAGAGACGTTTAGGAAGATGAGGGAGGAACACCTAGAGATATTATGGTGGAGTATATACGAGGAGACGGGGATTGCGTCTGTGGAGCCTTTTTCGTATCTGGTGGAGACGGTGAGGGGGAGGACGATCCGATACACAGGAGAGAAGATGCGGGAGCTCTTTATTTTCATATTTGGCCCTGGGAGAGAGGCGAATTCCCGCGTGTTCAATAGTGCGAGTATCGAGCCGTGGGTGGAGGGGGTGGAGTGGCCTGGGATAGGGGAGAAGATCAGGGTGACGGTGAAGGGGAGGCGGGTGGTGCCCGGTGGGGTGTTGTGGGAGGTAGAGGGGAAGGGTGAGGGGACGAACACGCTGGTGGTGCTGAACGGGTTTGTGGATCCTTTGCGTCCGCACCTGTACAAGATGAACAACCGGGTGAAGCGGGCGGTGATCCGGTCGGTGGATGGGGGTGAGCCGTTTGAGGTAGAGGTGGAGTTTCCTGATGTGGTGAGGTTTCACGTGGTGAAGCTCCCGCGGCTGGCGAAGGAGGTGGAGTGTTGAGATCAGGGAGGTGTACAAGGGGACGAGGTGGGACGACACGTGCGTAACGGGGATATTTCTTGAGCGGGTGAGTCCCTTTGATCCTGAGGAATATGATGACTGGGAGCCTGCAAAGGAGGTTGAGGAGTGGGAGAAGAGGAAGAAGAAGTAAGGGGAAAGTTGGCGGAGACGGTGTGGGAGGACGGGGTGCGTGTGATCATTTGAGATCGAGGAGGAGGTGAGGGGGGCCCCACCTCCTCCTCTTGGATAATGAGGGCTCATCCTCTAGGCCATTGCAGCAGCGAGCATCCGGTCGAGATCATCGCCCACCGTGTCGATGGTCCCGATTTCGAACTCTCTGATGAGGACGTCGCGCACCCCCTCGGAGAGAAAGGCGGGGAGGGTGGGACCGAGGTGGATCCGCTTCACCCCCAGGGCAAGGAGGGCGAGGAGGACGATGACCGCCTTCTGCTCGTACCAGGCGATATTGTAGACGATGGGGAGATCGTTCACCGATGCGACACCCAGGGCCTCCTTGAGGGTGAGGGCGGTCTTGATGAGCGAGTAGCTGTCGTTGCACTGTCCCGCGTCGAGGATCCGTGGTATCCCGTCGATCTCTCCCAGCGGGAGCTTGTGGTATCGATATTTAGCGCACCCTGCGGTGAGGATCACGGTGTCCCGGGGGAGGCGCTGGGCGAACTCGGTGTAGTACGCACGCGAGGGGAATCGGCCGTCACAGCCTGCCATCACGACGAACCGGGTGATCTTGCCGGCCTTTATCGCCTCGAGGACCTTCTCCGCCACTGCCGCTACCTGGTGGTGGGCAAAGCCTCCCACGATGGTG
The DNA here is from genome assembly GCF_000147075.1 of Spirochaeta thermophila DSM 6192. NCBI lineage: Bacteria > Pseudomonadati > Spirochaetota > Spirochaetia > Winmispirales > Winmispiraceae > Winmispira > Winmispira thermophila. The sequence goes on along the minus strand of NC_014484.1, from coordinate 2,214,117 downwards.
CCTTCCTCCAGCTGAGCAGGAGGCGGACAGGTCTTTGCGTGTTCGATGAGGCGGGAGAAGTCCTTTCGGGCCCCCGGTGTTCTCTCCGGGATGTGGTGCGCGCCGGGGTACCGCACCGGACCGGTGGTGTAGAGCCTGGAAAGGTAGGATGCGTTCGCAGGAGGCGGCACGAGGCAGTTGGTGGTCATGAGGATGGGCCCGCCGAATGCCTCGAATTCCTCCACCTGCTTCCACCATGCGTTTCCGTAGTTGCCGGCGAAATGCGGATACTTCTTGAAGAAAGGATAGTAGTGGGCGGGGAGCATCTCACCGTGGGTGTAGATGTCGATACCCGCATCCTTCGTCTGTTCGAGGAGGTCCTCGAGATCCTTGAGGTCGTGTCCGCTCACCAGGATTCCCGGCCTGTTCCTCACCCCCAGGTTCACGGTGCTCACCTCGGGATTCCCGTAGGTGGAGGTGTTGGCCTTGTCGAGAAGCTCCATGGCGAGCACGCCTGTGCGGCCGCACTCCATGACCAGATCGATGAGTTCCCCGGCAGAGCGCGTGGTATCTTCTGTGGCGATGAGCGCCTCATCGATGAAGGAGATGATCCGCTCGTCCCTGTAGCCGAGGACTGCGGCATGGTGTGTGTAGGCCGCCATGCCTTTGAGACCGTAGAGGAGGAGCTCCTTGAGCGACCGTACGTCCGGATCTTCGGTGCGCCGTGGCCCCAGCTTGTACCCCTCCCGTTTCCAGTCGGCGGGGCCTCCCTCGTGCCATCGGGCGAAGTCGGGCTCCTTCATCTGAACCCCGGCCTCGTGGAGCCTCTTCCTGAGGGATTCGCGCACCTGGAGCGCCTCCTGGATCCTCCTCACGAAGTCATCGGGATCGAAGTTCACGTTGGTGACCGTGGTGAAGAGTCCCTCGATGATGATCCGCTCGGCCTCCCGGTCGTCGATGCCGGCCTCCATGGCCGTGCGGTGGTAGAAGGCGAGGCCTTTGAGCACGTGGACGAGGGTATCCTGCAGGTTGGATACCTCCCCGGTTTTACCGCACACCCCGCGGATCTCGCATCCTGTGCCGCGGGCAGCCTCCTGACACTGGAAGCAGAACATACTCATGCTGCATCCTCCTGTAGGTTGTGGTGTAGGGGAAGATCAGAGGGCGATCTCCTCTCTGGATATGAGTTCGCCGTCTATGCTCACGACGGCGAGGGAAAGGGGCACCTCGGTCCCCGCCCGCTTCAGCGCCTCTTCCACGAGGTAGAGGAGCCCCCTGCAGCAGGGAACCTCCATGATCGCCACCGTGATGCTCGCGGGACGGGCATGTGCGAAGAGGTGGGAGAGCTTCTCGAGGTAGACGTCCTGGCCTTCGTCGAGCTTGGGACAGGCGATGAGGAGCTTTCTCCCTGCGAGGAGCTGGGCGTGGAACCCCCCGAGGGCGAAGGCCGTGCAGTCGGCCGCGACGAGGAGGTGCGCCTCCCTGAAGAAGGGGGCCTCCGGGTGGACGAGGTGGAGCTGGATGGGCCACTGGGAGAGGGCGGAGGGGGTGGAGACCGGGGACGGCGCCTCCGGCCGCTCGATGGTGCGCGCCACGCTCGAGGGACACCCCGTAAAGGCATGGGGTGCGGTGGGCCTGTACTCCGGCACCGGGATGTGGTGCTCTTTGAGGTAGGCAATCGCCTCGGAGAGGTGCTCCTCCTCGCCGTGTTCCGCGAGGTGGGCGAGGTGGGCACGGATCACCTCCGGGCCCTGCCTCACGATGTTCGCGATGACGGCCCGCTCGTCGTAGGGCTCGGCCTCACGTTCCTCGAAGCTGATGGCCCCCACCGGGCAGTGGCCGATGCAGGCCCCCAGCCCATCGCAGAACAGGTCGCTTATGAGCCGCGCCTTTCCGTCGATGATCTGGAGCGCCCCTTCCGGACAATTGGGGATGCACTCCCCGCATCCGGTACACAGGTCCTCGTCTATAGTGATGATCGTCCGCTTCATGATCTCCTCCCGGTATCGTGCTGCCTCGAGTCTACACAGGAGGAGCGCACATGTATGTAACGATTGTTACATTTCTTGAGAAAATGTGTTATATTTTTATCATGAACGCCAGGAAGGATAGCGCAGCCCCCCTCCCCCCCCTCCTCCGCCGCCTCCTCCAGGTCACCCTCTTCTCCCCCCTCTCCCCCCAGGAAGCCCGCACCGCCTTCACGCGCGCCCTCCCCACCCTCCACCCCTTCCGCCGTCATCAGATCCTCCTCCTCCAGGAGGAACCCTACACCGCGCTCTGGGTCATCCTGGAAGGCTCCTGCGCAGGGGAGATCGTCGACCCCGAGGGCAGGACCATCACCGTGGAGCGCTTCGACGCACCATCGGTCCTCGCCCCTGCCGTGCTCTTCGCCCCCGACCCCCGGCTCCCCGTGCAGGTCCGCGCCCTCACCTCGGGGAAGGCCGCGATCTTCCGGAAGGACGACCTCCTGCTGCTCTTCCGCCACTATCCGGCCCTCCTCTCCTCCTTCCTCGCCGACGTCTCCGACAAGCTCCTCGCCCTTTCCCGCCGCCTCTCCTTCCTCACTCTCCTCTCCCTCCGGGAGCGCCTCGCCCGCTACCTCCTCTCCCTCCCCGCCGATCCCGACGGCGCCGTGACCCTCCCTTCCACCGTGGGGCACCTCGCCACCTACCTCGGCACCACGCGCCCCTCGCTCTCCCGACTCTTCTCCCGGTTCCGCCGGGAAGGCCTCGTCGAGAAGACCGGGAGGCGCGTGCGCATCCTCGACCGCGGGGCCCTCACCCGCATCCTCACCGATCGCCGGTAGCCCCCTCCAGGAAGGCCTCCCTCCCCGGGTAGAAGAACCGGCGCCTCGCGATGTGTTCGGGCACCGTGAAGTAGACCATCCGCCCCCTCGCGCACACCCGTCCCTCCCCGTCCTCGATCACCCCCTCCACATGGGCCAGGTGGCCCTCCATGCGCACGAGACGCGCCCGCACCGTGAGGGCCCCCCTGTCCACGTAGACCGGCCGCTCGTAGGAGACCTGGAGCTCCTGTGTGGTTCCGGAGGTCCCCACCAGGGCGAAGACCACCCAGCTCCCCGCCTCGTCGAGGAGCGTCGCCTGGATCCCGCCGTGGAGCACCCGATAGTAGCCCTGCAACTCCTCCCGCGGCTCCCACCTGCACACCACCTCCTCCCCCTCCACCTCGAACGACATCCTGAGCCCCACCGGATTATGGGGAGCACACCCGAAGCACCGGTACCCCTCTATCCCCACATACGGATTTCTGATACGATCTCCCATATGGAACCTCCTGGATTTTCTCATGGTATCTGGAATTGCACCCTATTTCAATTGACTTTTCGGGGATTTTGGATATAATACACTTATCCTATGAATATAATCATAGCGAATAAGAGAAAAAGTATGGCTTGTACGTCGGGAGCTCTCGGATGGCGCAGAGAAAGATGAAAGTGCGTACCTTCTCGGCGCTCGAGGTGGCCAACATCTGCGGTGTGGTCAACCAGACCGCCATCAACTGGATCAAGCAGGGACACCTCAAGGGCTTCACCACCCCCGGAGGACACTACCGCGTGTATCTCGAAGACCTCCTCCACTTCCTCGAGAAGCGCGGCATGAAGATCCCCCTCGAACTCCAGGAGCTCGCGGATCTCAACGCCGGCAGCATCCTCATCATCGACGACGACCGCCAGCTCAACAACCTCCTGCGCCGATATCTCGAGAAACAGTTCCCGGGCTACACCATACTCCAGGCCTTCGACGGCTTCGAGGCGGGCATGCTCCTCGCCCGCGAACGTCCCGACCTCGTGCTCCTCGACCTCGATCTTCCCGGTATCAACGGCCACGAGCTGTGTCGCCGCATCAAGGAGGAATCCGCCTGGGGGGCTCCCGTGGTATTCGCCATCACAGGGCTGGAGGGGGACCGAGAGAAACAGCAGATCCTTCTCGAAGGTGCCGACGCCTTCTTCAGGAAGCCCTTCGAGTTCGAAGCCCTCGCTTCGGAGATACGGAAGGTGTTCGACAATGAGTGAGAAAGACCTCCCCCACATACTCCTTGTGGAAGACGACGACGCCATACGCCTCAGCCTCAGGGACTTCCTCTCCAAAGACGGACGTTTCCACGTCCACGTGGCCTCCGACGGTCTCGGTGCCCTCAGGATCCTCATCGACCATGACATCCAGTGTATCGTCACCGACTACCGGCTCTCCGGGCTCGGCGGGGACTACTGGATCAGATTCCTCAAGAAGTTCTGCGGGCACCTGCCCGTCATCGTCATAAGCGGATTCCTCGAGCCCGGATTCGAGATACCCTTTCCTCTCATCTACAAACCCTTTGATTACGAGGAGATATTGAGGAAGGTGTCGGAGTGTCTGGGGAAATGAAGGCCTTTTTCGCACGAGTGGAAGGGCGCGTACAGGGTGTGGGTTTCAGGTACGCGTGCCTGCAGAAAGCACGTGCCCTCGGCCTGGTGGGATGGGTGAGGAACACCCCCGACGGCGCGGTGGAGGTGTACGCCGAAGGGCCCGAGGCGGCCCTGGAGGAACTCGCCCGGTGGCTCCACAAGGGGCCGCTCTACGCCCAGGTGCTCAAGGTAGACATCCATCCCATGGAACCCACCGGACACCACCACGAGTTCATGATCAGGTACTGAAGAGTCCACCATCCCAGGCGACCCATCGTCAAAAAAGAGGGGCCTGCACCGGCAGGCCCCTCTCATCGCATCGTTGCAGGTTTCTTGATCAGCCTCTCTTCCGGATGGAGTAGAAGGCCTTCTTTCCGGGATACTCGGCCGTATCCCCCAGGAGCTCCTCGATCCTGAGGAGCTGGTTGTACTTGCTGAGCCTGTCGGAACGGCTCAAGGACCCGGTCTTTATCTGACCGGTGCCAAGGGCCACCACCAGATCGGCGATGAAGTTGTCCTCGGTCTCACCGCTCCGGTGGGAGACGATGGCGGTGTAACCGGCGGTCTTCGCCATCTCCACGGCCTCGAAGGTCTCGGTGAGCGTCCCGATCTGGTTCACCTTGATGAGGATGGCGTTCGCCACGCCCTTCTCGATCCCCTGGGCGAGACGCGTGCTGTTGGTGACGAAGAGGTCATCCCCCACGAGCTGGACCCTGTCGCCGATCCTGTCGGTGAGGATCTTCCATCCCTCCCAGTCGTCCTCGGCCATGCCGTCCTCGATGGAGATGATGGGGTACTTCTTCACCCAGGATTCCCACAGATCGGCCATCTGTTCGGAGGTGAGCTCCTGGCCCGTGGACTTCTTGAGCACGTACTTCTTCTTCTCCGGGTCGTAGAGCTCGCTCGTGGCAGGATCGAGGGCGATCATCACGTCATCCCCGGGGGTGTAGCCCGCCTTCTCTATGCTCTTGAGGATGAGCTCCACCGCCTCCTCGTTGGACTTGAGGTTGGGGGCAAAGCCGCCCTCGTCGCCCACCGTGGTGGAGTAGCCGTTCTCCTTGAGGATCCCCTTGAGGGTGTGGAAGACCTCGGTGATCATCCGCAGGCCCTCCTTGAACGAGGGGGCGCCCACGGGCATCACCATGAACTCCTGGAAGTCCACCGAGTTGTCGGCATGGGCCCCGCCGTTGAGGATGTTGGCCATGGGAACCGGGAGGACGTTGGCCTTGTAGGCCCCGAGGTAGCGGAAGAGCGGAATCCCCAGGAAGTCGGCGGCCGCCCTCGCCACGGCCATGGAGACGCCCAGGATGGCGTTTGCCCCGAGCTTGCCCTTGTTCTCGGTGCCGTCGAGCTCGATGAGCGTGCGGTCGATGTCCACCTGGTCGAGGGCGTCGAGCCCTTCGATCTCGGGGGCGATGATGTTGTTCACGTTCTCCACCGCCTTGAGTACACCCTTACCCATGTACCGCTTCTTGTCCCCATCCCGGAGCTCCACCGCTTCGTGTACCCCGGTTGAGGCCCCCGAGGGCACGGCTGCGCGGCCCATGGACCCGTCTTCGAGCACCACGTCCACTTCCACCGTGGGGTTGCCACGGGAGTCGAGGATTTCACGCGCCTCTACGTATTCTATCATGCTCATAGTCCTTCTCCTTTCTCGATAGAGGATTCTCCCTCACCGTACCCGAGCACGGGGGGGGTGTCAAGATCGGCGTACCCCCAGGATCCGGGCGTATGCCGTGAGGGCCGGGTCGGTCGGACTGCCTGCGAGCACCTCTTTGGTGAGCACCTTCCCGAGCTGCACCCCCTCCTGATCGAAGCTGTTGATGTTCCACAGGAATCCCTGGAACATCACCTTGTTCTCGTAGTGTGCGAGGAGGGCCCCCGCGGTCCGGGGAGTGAGCCGCTCACCGTAGAGCAGGCTCGAGGGACGGTCGCCGGGGAAGTGTGTGTTCTGGTCCTCGGCGTCCTTGCCCTTGGCGAAGGCCACGATCTGGGCCGCGAGGTTGGCGTTGAGCTTCTGCTGACTGGTGGAGCCGTCGATCTCTCTGTCGAAGCCCGTCTGGCCTTCGACGAAGCCTATGAACTGGAGGGGCACGATGTCGGTCCCCTGATGGAGGAGCTGGTAGAAGGAATGCTGGCCGTTCGTGCCGGGCTCACCGAAGATGATGGGCCCGGTAGGATAGGCGACGGGCTCCCCATATCGGTTCACCCGCTTCCCGTTGCTCTCCATGTCGAGCTGCTGGAGGTGGGCCGGGAACCGGTGGAGCGCCTGGCTGTAGGGGAGGATGGCCGTCGCGGGATAGCCCAGCACGTTCCGTTCGTACACCCCGATGAGGGCGTCGAGCATGGCCGCATTCTTGAGCGGATCGGGCTCGAGGGCCGCCCGGTCCGCCTCGTGTGCCCCTGCGAGGAGCTCCTCGAAGACCTCCGGCCCCAGGGCGAGCGAGAGAACGACTCCCCCCACCGGGCTCGTGGCCGAGTAGCGGCCGCCGATGAAGTCGTCGATGTAGAACCCCGCGAGGTAGTCGGGATCCTGTGCGAGGGGGCTCGTCTTGCTCGTGACCACGAGCATCTGTTGTTTCGGCTCAGTGATCCCCTTCTCCCGGAGGAAAGAGGAGACGAGGGCCGCATTGGTGAGGGTCTCCTGCGTGGTCCCGCTCTTGGAGACCAGGATGAAGAGGGTGCGCGCAGGGTCGATCGAGGAGAGGACCGCGGCCGCATCGTCTGGATCCACGTTGGAGATGAAGCGCGCCTCCATGGGGAGGGCCCCCTTCGTCGCCCGCACATACCCCTCGAGGGCATAGTAGAGGGCGCGCGGGCCGAGGTCGGAGCCCCCTATCCCTATCTGGACCACGGTGGTGAAGGGTGCGCCCGAGGGGCCTCGCACCGTGCCCTCGTGGACCTTGCGCGCGAACTCGAAGGCCTTCTCGTGTTGCTCCACGTAGAACTCCCTCAGGTTCACCCCTTCGTGGACCACAGGGCCTGCGAGCTCGCCCCGCTGGAGGTGGTGGAGGACCTTCCGCTTCTCTCCGGTGTTCATCACCTCGCCTGCGAGCAGGGCCCGATACTTCTCGAGGATCTGCTGCTCCTTCGCGAGGTCGGAGAGGAGGGAGAGGATGCGCTCGTCCACCGCCTTTGCCGCGTAGTTGTAGAGGAGGCCTCCACCCCCGGGGACCTGGTACGAACCCACCCGCTCGGGTGTGAGCACCTCTCTGAGCGATACTCCTCCCTTCTCCTTGAGGAGGGCGTGAAAGCTCTCACACTGGTCGAGGTTCCTGTAGGAAATCGATCCCATGCATCCTCCTTGTGTCATGTGTGGTGTGGTCGAGGATCCCCGTTCACTTCTCGGAGAAGCGGGCCATCTCCTTCATCTCCTCGGCCGGCCCGCCTTCTGCCTCGAGCTTCTTCTGGACCATGGCGCTGACCCCTACAGGGAGGCCGTAGAGCTTGATGAACCCGGTGGCGTCGCGGTGATCATAGCTGCTCTCGCCGAAAGAGGCGAGGTCCTGGAGATAGAGCGAGTACTCCGAGGATCTCCCGCAGACGATGATGTTACCCTTGTAGAGGGCGAGCCTGATCTTCCCTGTGAGGAACCGGGCCACGCTCTTCATAAAGGCGTCGAGGGCCTCCCTCTGGAGGGTGAACCACTTGCCCTGGTACACGAGTTCCGCATACCTGGCGGCGAGTTGGCGCTTGAGGCTCAGGGTCTCGGCGTCCAGGGTGATCATCTCGAGCTCCCGCAGGGCCGTGAAGAGGATGGTACCGCCCGGGGTCTCGTAGACGCCTCTGCTCTTCATCCCCACCACGCGGGTCTCCACCACGTCGGCCCTCCCTATGCCGTGCGTGCCTCCCACCTCGTTGAGCCGGGTGAGGAGCTCCACCGGACCGAGCCGCTCGCCGTCGAGGGCCACGGGGATGCCCTGTTCGAATTCCACCGTGATCTCCTCCTCCTTGTCGGGGGCGTCCTTGGGGGACCGGCTGAGCATGAACATCTCCTCCTCGGGCCTGTTCCAGAGGTCCTCGAGGACACCTCCCTCGTGGCTTATGTGCCAGATGTTCCAGTCGCGGGAGTAGATATTCTTTTTCGAGATGGTGCCCAGGGGGATGCCGTGCTTCTGTGCGTACTCGATGGCCTGCTCCCGCGAGCGGATATCCCACATCCGCCAGGGCGCGATGATCTCGAGATGGGGTGCGAGGGCCTTGTAGGTGAGTTCGAAGCGCACCTGGTCGTTGCCCTTGCCCGTACAGCCGTGGGCCACGGCGTCGGCACCTTCCTTGAGGGCGATCTCCACCTGCTTCTTGGCCTGGAGGGGACGGGCGATCGAGGTCCCGAGGAGGTACTTCCCCTCGTAGATGGCGCCGGCCCGGAGCATGGGGAAGATATAGTCCCGAACCAGCTCCTCTTTCACGTCGAGCACGTAGATCTTCGAGGCCCCCGAAGCGAGGGCCTTCTCCTTGAGGGCCTCCCAGTCCTCCTTCTGGCCCACGTCGGTACACACGGCCACCACCTCGCAGCCGGGGTACTGCTCCTTGAGCCAGGGGATGATGATGGAGGTGTCGAGCCCTCCCGAGTAGGCGAGCACGATCTTCTTGATCTCCTTCATGTCTCACTCCTTATGAAACGTCCTCTGCGAATATGGCTTCGAGGATGGCGCAGCCTTCCTCGAGTTCCTCACGGCTCACCACCAGGGGCGGGGCGAGGCGGACCACGTTCCTCCCGCTCCTGAGCACGAGGAGCCCCTTCTCCCGCGCGCGGGCGATCACCTCCTTCACCGGTACCTTCTCGGAGAGCTCGAGCCCCTGAAGGAGTCCGAGGCCCTTGCGCCTGAGCACGAAGGGGAAGGTCTCCACCATGGCCTCGAGCTTTCGGGCGAGGAACTCGCCCTTCTCCCGCACCTCTGCGAGGAACTCCGGCCGGGAGACGGTCTCCCAGACGTGGAGCCCCACCGCGCACGCGAGCGGTCCGCCGCCGAAGGTGCTCCCATGGTCGCCCACGGACAGGAGGTTGTTCACCCGCTCGGGGATGAGCGTGGCACCGAGTGGGAGCCCCCCTCCCAGTGGCTTGGCGAGGGTGATGATGTCCGGCTCGAGCCCCACCGCCTCGGACCCGTAGAGGTAGCCCGTGCGGCCCAGCCCCGTCTGCACCTCGTCGGCGATGAGGAGCACGTCGTACTTCCTGCAGAGCCGGTTGAGGACCTCGGCGAACTCACGGCTCATCACCTCCAGGCCCCCCTCTCCCTGCACCGGCTCCACGATCACGGCCGCGTACCGTTCGTCGAGAAGGGCCTCGAGGGCCTCCACGTCGTTGTAGGGTGCGCTCACCACCCCCGGCACGAGGGGGAGGAACTTCTCCTGATAGGCCGGGGTAGGGGTGACCGAGAGGCTCCCCATGGTCCTGCCGTGGAACCCGTGGGTGAAGCAGAGAAACCGGACGGCGTGCTCCCCCTTGGCGGCCCTCGCATAGAGGCGAGCGTACTTGAGGGCCGCCTCGTTGGCCTCGGTGCCGCTGTTGCACAGGTGCGCGGCCGCGAATCCGCCCGAGGCGCAGAGCCGCTCTGCGAGGGTGAGTGTGGGCATGGCGGAGAAGAGGTTGGAGACGTGGATGAGCTTCTCCGCCTGTTCGGCCATGATGCGGGAGATCTCCGGGTCGCCGTAGCCCAGGGCGTTCACCGCGATCCCGGCGGTGAAGTCCAGGTACCGGTTGCCCGCGATGTCGTAGAGATACACTCCCTCGCCCCGCTCGAGCACGAGGAACTCGGTCCCGTACTGACGGGGGAGTGCGGTATTCGTGGCGAACTGGTCTTTGAGCTTCATGGTAAACCCCTTACGTGTGGAGTGTGGTGCCTGTCTTGCCCTCGAGGAGGCGGCGGAGGTCCCCTTCGCCGGTGTACTGCCCGATCACGATGTGCCCCACGCCCGCTCCCAGGGCCTTGAGCGACGAGCGCACCTTGGGGATCATGCCGCCCTGGATCACCCCGTGGGCGATCGCCGCTTCGGCCTCGTGCGGGGTGAGAGAGGAGAGCACCTCTCCCCCCGAGAGGATCCCCGGTATGTCGGAGAGGAAGATCAGTGCGTCGGCCTTCAGCGCCTCTGCCACCGCGAGGGCGGCTTCATCGGCATTGATGTTGAGACCCTCTCCCGAGGAGTCCATGGTGGTGGATGCGAGAACGGGAACGTACCCTGCGGCCATGAGGAGGGAGAGGAGCGAGGGATCGGTGGAGACCACCCTCCCGGTGCGCGTCCCGTCGGAGATCGCTTCGCCTACGAGGATGGGGCCGTCCGCACCCGAGAGCCCCACTGCCCTGATGCCGGCCGCATGGGCGGCCCGCACGAGGGACTTGTTCATCCTGCCTGCGAGGACCATCTCCAGGATCGGGATCTCCTCCGGCCTGGTGATGCGCAGGCCGTCGCGGAAGACCGGCTCTATACCCAACAGCCTGCTGATCCGGGAGACCTCCGCCCCCCCGCCGTGCACCAGCACCCCGTTGCCGCCGAGTCTCAGGAATCCGGAGAGCTCTTCGAGGAACCGGTGGAGGGACGCTTCGTCCTCCACCGCACGGCCGCCTATCTTGACGACGATGGTGTGGGTCTCGTCTTCGTCCATGGGATGTATAGCCTCCTATATCTCGCCTGCGTCGGGCAGCCCCTCGGTTTCGGGGAACCCGAGGCGGATGTTCATGTTCTGCACGGCCTGGCCCGAGGCCCCCTTCACGAGGTTGTCGACCGCCGAGAAGAGGAGGAGATGCCCACCCTCCCGCTTCCAGCTCACGTCGCACCGGTTGGTCCCGCGCACCCACCTCGTCTCGGGAAGCGAGGGATGGATGATGCGTACCCAGGGGCGTGAACCGTAGTACGCCTGGTAGCATGCGCGCAGCTCCTCGTCGGAGACCTCGCGGGTGAGGGTGCAGACCGTGGTGACGAGCATACCCTGCTTGAGCGGGACGAGGTGCGGGGTGAACAGGAGACGCACCCGGGACGAGACGGCGCCCACCTCCTGCTCCATCTCGGGGAGGTGCCTGTGGCTCCTGCCGGGAAGGTAGGGGGTCATGTTTTCGGTACGCTCGGTGAACAGGTACGTATCTGCGAGCTTCCTCCCCGCCCCTGAGATACCCGAGAGGGCGTTCACCGTCACGGTGTCGCGGACCAGCCCTTCCTTCACGAGGGGGAGGAGGGGGAGGAGGGTGGCGGTGGGATAGCAGCCCGGATTCGCCACCAGGTCCGCCTGGGCGATCTTCTCGTGGTTCCACTCCGCGAGCCCGTAGACCGCACGGGGAAGCAGGTGGGGCGCCGGATGCTCCCCGCCATAGGTGGCCTTGAAGAGGTGGGGGTCTTTCAACCGGAAGTCGGCGGACAGGTCGATGACCAGGGCCTTCCCCACGAAGGTGGCACAGGCCTGTGCCGAGGCGAGGTGGGGGAGACAGGAGAAGACCACCTCGGGGGAGAGGGCCTCGGCCTCTTCGAGGGAGACGTACCTGCCGTCTGTGAGTGAGAGCCGGGTGTATGCAGCCCCGCCCAGGCCCCGGTCGACTTCGGCCACCGGGCTGTCCGCTTTCGAGCTCGAGACAGGCACGATCTCACTCACCCGGGGGTGGCGGGAGAGGAGTCTCATCAGCACCATCCCGGTGTAGCCTGTGGCTCCGAGAACAGCTATGCGCATCTATGCTCCTCTGAAGGATGGGATGTAACGGGAGAGGGACTCGAGGAAGGTGTTCCGTGAGGTCCCCTCCTTCAGCACCGCGATGATGGTATCGTCCCCCGCCACGGTGCCGAGCAGGGTCGGGATCTGGAAGGTGTCGAGGGCGAAGGCCACGCTGTTCGCGTGCCCCGGCAGGGTGCGTATGACCACGAGATTCCCAGAGAACTCGAGCGACCTGAAGCCCCGGATGAAGTCCTGGACGAAGTTGTTGCCCACCTCTCCCTCGGCCTCGTTCTCTCCGGGGAGGATGTAGTAGTATCCGTTCTCTCCCTCGGCCACCTTTCCCACCTTGAGCAACTTGAGGTCGCGAGAGAGCGTTGCCTGGGTGATCCTGTGCCCGTAGGCGGCCAGCCGCTCGAGGAGTTCCTCCTGGCTGCGGACCCGCGACGATCGGATGATCTGCCTGATGAGTTTGAGCCGCTCTTCCCTGCCTTTCACACCGTCTCCTGTATATTTATGCTCTCTCACGGTCACGGATGCCGAGAATAATGAATAAAAATACAGAAGACAAGCCCCTTCTGCAAGGGGGTGAGGGCGTACTACGCAGGATTATTCGAGAACTCGTGCGCCCGAAGGGGACCCCGATGGGGAGCTCGCGCGCCTACACCCCCGCGCACCGCAGCGCCTCCCGGTAGAGCGGGTCGCTCACCGGGTTCTCGCACTCCTCGGCCAGTATCGCCGCGTCCTCCGGCAGGTCGGCCGCCCCCGCCCGCACCTCCTCGCGCCCCCCTCCTCGCCCCTCCCACGCCACCCGCACCTCCTCCGCACCCCCTTCCCACTCCAGTGCCACCCCCGGCTCCCTCCCCCCCCATCCCAGCCTGCTGCACACCCACCCCGCGAGGAGCCGCGCTCCCGCCTCGCTTGGCGCCGCCACGCGCAGCCGGACGCCCTCCTCCCTCCACACCCGCCACCGTTCCCCGCAGGCCCGCGCCACCTGCGCCCGTACCGGCCGGTACCGTGCCCACGCCATATCCGCGAGCACCCCCCGCGCCTCGGGCACCGTGCGGCCGAGCCACTCCATGAACCCCTCCAGCCCTGCACCCCGTCGCTCCAGGGCCTCGCTGTCGATGAGCACCTTGTCCACCCGGTCGAGGAGCACGTCCAGGAGCCCCTCCCGACCCTCCAGGGGAGCCGCCCACCAGGCCACCACCGGCAGATCGCGCACCACGAGCGCCCCCCACGTACCCGGCGCACACCCTGCATCGTCCGTTCCGTTCTCCACGATCACCTCCTGGAAGCACACCCCCCGCTTCGCCGCATCCACGCTGCACCGCGCCGAGAGCGAGATCCGCGTGCGCCCGTGGGGGGAGAGGTCGAGCCGTATGATCCGCGCTGCCCGCATCCCCACGAGCCCGTCCAGGGCCTGCTCCACCTGCCCCCGTCCCTCCTCGTCGTGCACCACGATGAGGGTGAACAGGAGCTCCCGGGGCTTCCCCGGCGAGGCCGCCGCCTGCAGCTCTGCGAGCCGTGCCTCCATGGTCTCGGGATCGAAGAGTTCTCTCACAGAATCCGCCATCGTCGACCCTCTCGTGAAAGCAGGTATCGCGCCTCTCGGGGACCCGCGCTTCCCGGGGCGTACTCGTGGATCGGAACACCGGTCTCCTCCCAGCCTCGTCGCACCTCGTCCACGAAGGACCACGAGGCCTCCACCTCGTCCGCCCTGGTGTAGAGCACCGCATCCCCTATGAGGGCATCGAGCAGGAGCCGTTCGTAGGCCTCGGGCAGGTCCTCGGCGAACGACCGCTCGTAGTCGAACTCGAGCCACGCCGGCCGGAGGTCCATACGATAGCCCGGGCGCTTCACGTTCACCCTGAGACTCATCCCCTCGTCCGGCTGGATCCGTACCACGAGCACGTTCTCCCCGGGTTCGAGCGGCGCCTCCCAGAAGAAGGTGTGCGGCACCCGCTTGAAGTGGATCGAGACCTCCGAGACCTTCCTCGCGAGCCGCTTGCCCGTCCGCAGGTACACCGGCACACCCGTCCACCGCCAGGTGCGCACCTCGGTCCTGAGGGCCACGAAGGTCTCGGTGGTGGATGAGGGATCCACCCCCGGCTCCTCCCGGTAGCCGGGCACGAAGGCCCCGTCCAGCACGCCGGCCGTGTACTGGGCCCGCACCACCTCCCGCGGCTGCGGCGGGGCGAGGGCGCGCAGCACCTTCACCTTCTCGTCCCGTATGGCCTCGGCCTCGAACCTGAGCGGCGGCTCCATCATGGTGAGGGCGAGGATCTGCAGGAGGTGGTTCTGCACCATGTCGCGCAGGGCGCCCGACTGCTCGTAGTAGTTGGCCCTGCCCTCCACCCCTATCTTCTCGGCGACCGTGATCTGGACGTGGTCCACGTACCGGTTGTTGAGCACCGGTTCGAAGATGCCGTTGCCGAACCTGAAGGAGAGCAGGTTCTGCACCGTCTCCTTGCCCAGGTAGTGGTCGATGCGGAAGATCTGCTCCTCGCCGAACCACCGCCGGATGAGCCGGTTGAGTTCCCCGGCCGACTCGAGGTCCCTCCCGAAGGGTTTCTCTATCACCAGGCGCACCGGCCTCCCTTCGAACGAGGCGAGCCCGGCCTCGCCGAGCCCCTCGATGATCTCGGGGTAGTTCTGGGGAGGGGTGGCCAGGTAGAAGATCACCTCTCCCCCGGGCAGGAGACGCGAGGCGAGGGTGCGGTACCCCTCGGGATCGTCGAACGTGGCCTGGTGGTAGGTCATGGTTGTGAGGAACGAGGCGGCCCTGTCCTCACGGTAGAGGATCTGGCCCTTGAGGGCCTCCTCCATGGTGCGCTTGAGCGTTGCATCGTCCCACGGCCTTCTCGCGAACCCCACGATCCGTATCTCGGGGAGGAATCCCTTCACGTGGAGGGCGTAGAGGGCGGGTACGAGCTTGATCCGGGCCAGATTGCCGGTGATGCCGAAGATCACCAGGGTACACGGCGGGGCCTCCTTCTTCACCGAGAGCCCCAGCTCGAGGGGGGATGAGCGACTCATGGGAATAATATAGCAAAAAAGGTATCGGCCGGGATACCTGGGGATGCGGAAGAGGTAGGTCGTCATACATCGGGTGCCGGAAGACCCGGAACACGGCAGGCGGTGGGGCGGAGAGGCCGCGGCCGGGTTCCACGTGCGGCCCCATACGGGCAGGGAGCGCACGTGCGGACCGGGGGGGTCCCCCGTACGGTTCCGCCCGGCAGGGGAGCCTCGGTTCCACGCCCTCCGGGGCGCTGTTTTTTCCTGTGCAAAACACCGGTTCTGTACTAGAATGTCTCCATGCTGCCCATAGAGAGAACCAGCCCGTTCCATGGATCCCCCATCTTTCACAAGGACGAGACCACCTCCACCATGGTGGATGCCAAGAACCTCTACCTCCAGAGCCTGCCCTCCGGCACGGTGGTCTGGGCCGATCACCAGGTGGCGGGGAGGGGGCGGGTCCCCGGGAGACGGTGGGTCTCGGAACCGGGTGAGAACCTCCTCTTCACCTTCTTCCTCCGCAAGGACGACGTGCCCGAGCCGTTTCCCTCGCTCCCAGTGCGGGTGGGGCTCGGTGTGGCCCGGTACCTGGAGGAGGTCTGGGATCTCCCCGCCCGGGTGAAGTGGCCCAACGACGTGCTCGTGAAAGACCGGAAGATCTGCGGCATCCTCTGCGAGGTCAAGTACGAGGCGGTGTTCGTGGGTATCGGTCTCAATGTGAACCAGCGTTCGTTCCCCGGGGAGCTCTCGCGGCGGGCCACCTCGATCCGCAGGGAGCGGCACCGTCGCGCCGATCTCGAGGAGGTGCTGGTGGGCGTGCTGGAGGGGGTGAAGGCGGTCTTGGGGGATGGGGAGTGGCGTGAGGGGGTGGACCGCCGGCTCTGGAGGCGGGGTGAGGAGGTGGTGTTCCTGGAAGGGGATCCGGATCGGGGGGTGAGGGTCCGCGGGGTGGTGGAGGGGGTGGGCGGAGCGGGAGAGCTCCTGCTCCGTACCGAGGCGGGGGTCAGGGCCTTCGTGAGCGGGGAGGTGGAGTGGGGCTAGTCCGAGGGGAAGAGGGCGGTGAGGACCTGGGGCGGGAGGTCCCCGGCGGGGAGGGGGGAGGTGAGGGTGGGGGAGACGAGGAGGATGGTGCGGAGGGGGGTGGGAAGGGTGCGGGGTGATGTCGGGCCGGGGATGGGGAGGGGGGTGAGGGAGAGGGTGTGGCTCCGGCTCGAGGACTGGAGGAGGAGGGGACAGGGGACGGGCGCCCAGGGTGAGAGCGGCTGGACGAGGAGGTGGGAGTCGGGAGTCTGGACGAGGAGGGCGGTGGGGGCGCAGAGGAGGGAGGGGGTCTCCAGGGTGGCGGGGCTCTTCAGGGTGTGCTGGAAGAGGGTGAGTTTCGGCGGCGAGGGGGAGGAGGGGAGGGGGAGGGAGAGGGGGTGGAGCCGGCTCATCCAGGGGGCTTCGAGGGCTTCGGGAAAGAGGGCGAGGTCGAGGATGAGGTGGGGGAAGCCTTCCACCAGGAGGAAATCCGCGGTGGCGAGGGGCGTGGTGCCGCCTGCGGACAGGAGGGTCCGGAGCCCTCGTACGTGCTCGCCCTCGAGCGAGAAGGCGCTCTGTACGGCGATGCGGGTCTTCCTGCCTGCGAGTTCCACCTGCGGGGCGGGGAGGCGATGGGCGGGGCCGGGACCGGAGGCCACGAGTACCGGGAGGCCGCCTTCGAACTCCACGTGTATCCCCTCGTCCGACAGGATGGCCCTGCCCTCCATGTGGGCGCCGAGGGTCCGCTCGGCGGGGGGGAGGGGGGCGGCGGGAGCGGGGTGGTAGGCGGAGAGGGTCTGGAGGAGGAGGCGGGTGTGCTCCTCCGAGTCCTCGTCCATGGCGCGGAGGCGGTCGGCGTGGGGAACCGAGGGCAGGGGCACGAGGAGGGGGGTGAGGTGCGGGGTGGGGGGGAGGGGAAGGGGATCGGGGAGTGCTTCGAAGGTGAAGGTGTGGCCCTTGCGGTCGAGGTCGAGGAGGGCGGTGAGGAGGAGGTCGGCCTGCGCGGCGAAGTTGGGGCCGGGGGTCATGAGGATGACGAGGGGGTCGGGGGAGAGGAGGGCGCGGGTGAGGGTGCGGAGGGGTGAGGGGGAGAGGAGAAGGAAGGGGAGGTGGATAAGGGGGAGCGCCCCCTGGGGGAAGGCGAGCCGGCCGTGGAAGGGGCGGGAGGGGGAGAGGAAGGTGGTGAGGGGGGTGAGGGGGAAGGTGGTGGGGAGGGGGGAGAGGGTGCCGGCGGGATGGTGGTAGGCGCGGGGGGTGATGTGCCAGAGGTCGTACGTGCCGCTCCACCAGGGATTGTGGAGGGCCCAGGCGAGCTCGTCCTCCTGTTCCTGTGGGGAGAGGAGGTGGAGAGGTACCCCTGCGTAGCCCATGCTCACGAGCTCGTCGCCCAGAGCCATCCTCTGTTCGAGGAACAGCCTCCACTGTTCATCTTCGAGAAACGGGCACACGGGGATGTTCCATGTCGCCGTGGCCTTCCCCGGGAGAGTCCTCAGGAACTCCTCCAGTTCCCCAAGGGGCACGGCATCGGCCGGAGGATCGGGGATGAACAAGATGGAACGTGCGTTCCGGATCTTTCTCATGCCTACCTTATTACCACAGGACCCTTCCCGCTGCAATGGGCCTCCTTTTTGCGGGAACCAGTTGCCGTTTGAGGGAAAGCTTGTTAATTTACTGACAAAAGAGACTACACATATTCTATTTCCGTTACACACAACACACTCAAAACCTTAAGGAAAGTGAGGGGTAGCTATGGCAAAGCAACTGAAGTTCGATGAGGAAGCTCGAAGGAAGCTGCTCTCCGGAGTCGAGAAGCTGGCCAACGCGGTCAAGGTCACGCTTGGCCCTCGAGGACGCAACGTGCTTCTCGACAAGAAGTTCGGTGCTCCCACGGTGACCAAGGACGGTGTCTCGGTGGCCAAGGAGATCGAGCTGCCCGATCCGTTCGAGAACATGGGCGCGCAGCTCCTCAAGGAGGTCGCCACCAAGACCAACGACGTGGCCGGTGACGGCACCACCACTGCGACGGTCCTCGCCTACAGCATCGTGAAGGAAGGCCTCAAGGCCGTGGCCGCGGGTGCCAACCCCATGGCCCTCAAGCGCGGCATCGACAAGACCGTCGACCTCGTGGTGGAAGAGATCCGCAAGAACGCCAAAGAGATCAAGGACAGGGACGAGATCGCCCACGTGGCCGCCATCTCCGCCAACAACGACATGGAGATCGGTGAAGAGATCGCCAACGCCATGGAGAAGGTGGGCAAGGACGGCGTGATCACGGTGGAGGAGTCCAAGACCATCGAGACCACCACCGAGTTCGTCGAGGGTATGCAGTTCGATCGCGGGTACGTCTCCGCTTACTTCGTGAACAACCGCGATACCATGACCTGCGTGCTCAACGACCCCTACATCCTCATCCACGACAAGAAGATATCCAGCATGAAGGACCTGCTCCCCATCCTCGAGAAGGTGGCGCAGCAGGGTAAGCCCATCCTCATCATCGCCGAGGATGTGGAGGGTGAGGCCCTCGCGACCCTG
The DNA here is from genome assembly GCF_000147075.1 of Spirochaeta thermophila DSM 6192. Lineage (NCBI taxonomy): Bacteria > Pseudomonadati > Spirochaetota > Spirochaetia > Winmispirales > Winmispiraceae > Winmispira > Winmispira thermophila. The sequence goes on along the minus strand of NC_014484.1, from coordinate 2,195,527 downwards.
GTGGTGAACACCGTGCGCGGTACGCTCCAGGCCTGCGCCGTGAAGGCCCCGGGCTTCGGCGACAGGCGGAAGGCCATGCTCGAGGACATCGCCATCCTCACCGGCGGTCAGGTGATCTCCGAGGAGCTCGGGCTCAAGCTCGAGAACGTGGAGCTCTCCCAGCTCGGCAGGGCCGGGAGTGTGAAGGTGACCAAGGACGATACCACCATCGTGAGTGGCGCGGGTGACTCCAAGGCCATCAAGGACAGGATCGCCCAGATCAAGGCCCAGATCGAGGAGACCACCTCCGACTACGACAGGGAGAAGCTCCAGGAGCGGCTCGCCAAGCTCGCCGGCGGTGTGGCGGTGATCAACGTGGGTGCGGCCACCGAGGTGGAGCTCAAGGAGAAGAAGCACCGGGTGGAGGACGCCCTCTCGGCCACCAGGGCGGCCATAGAGGAAGGTATCGTTCCCGGCGGTGGGCTCACCTACATCCTCGCGACCAAGGCCCTCGATCAGGTCGACCTCTCCTCCTGGGAGGAGGACGAGAAGATCGGCTTCAAGATCGTCAAGCGGGCGCTCGAGGAGCCCATGCGGCAGATCGCAGCCAACGCAGGACTCGATGGGTCCATCATCGTCCAGCGGGCCCGCGAGGAGAAGAAGGGCGTGGGCTTCGACGCCGCCAAGATGGAGTGGGTGGACATGATGAAGGTCGGGATCATCGATCCCGCCAAGGTGACCCGCTCCGCCCTCCAGAACGCCGCCTCCGTGGCCGGGCTCCTGCTCACCACCGAGTGTGCCGTCACCGACATCCCGGAGGAGGAGAAGAAGACTCCCGGTACGCCGGATATGGGTATGGACTACTAAGACCCCTCGTAAGGGGATTCGGGAGCCCTCGTTGCAGGGCTCCCTTTTTTCATCTATGCTCATCACAGCGGCACACCACATACCGTGCATCACCAGAGGGAGGATGGCCCATGACGCTCAGCCGAGAGGACTTCATCTTCACCATAGGGTACGAGGGGAGGACCGCCATCGTGGACGGGAAGGCCAAGCGTGAGTACGGGAAGCTCTCCACCATGGAGCTCGCCGAGAAGGGCCTCTTCCGGGCCGCCTTCTGTTCGGCCCTCTACTCGGGGGATCCCGAGGAGATCCAGGCCTTCATCGACTACTACAACCGGGTGAACGGCGTGAGGGAATACACCCTCGAGGGCTGCAAGCGCCTCTTCGGGGTTGACGGGGTCCCCGAGGGCGTGGAGCGCGTGCTCGAGGTACGGTAGGGGATTAGAAAAAAAGAGATTGAAAACCGGAGGAAGGTGGTGTAGAGTAGAGGGTGTGCGCATATATCTTTGTGAAAAGGAGGATTATGTCATGCGTCATCCTCTTCGAATGACGATGCTGGTGGCCCTCGCAGTTCTGATGGCGGGAGTGGTGTTCATCACAGGGTGTGAAGATCTCTTGAAGTCATAGAGCAAGAGGAGGCCACCCCCACGCCGACATCGACACCGACACCGACACCTTTGGGCCCTGACTCATGGGAGCCAGCCGACAACGATATCAGCGGGGCGACGGCCCTCGTGCCCGGTACACCCCAGACCCACACCCTTCACGACTCTTCGGATGTGGACTGGTTCGTGGTGAACACCACCGCGGGCAAGGCCTATCAGGTCTCCCTCTCCACGTCTGATCCTGCCCTGGAGGCGGACCTCTCCATGTCTATCGACTACGAAGGCGATGGATCCGACGACGATTGGGGCAATGTGGAGAATCCGTTCTTCTACGTTCCCGAGGCCGGAGGAAGCTTCTACGTGAGGGTAGAGTCGTACGGCGCCGTGGGAGCGTACACCATCGAGGTGACGGAGTACGATGCGGTCTCCCCGGACGAGTACGAAGATCCGGAGTCCACTGATGGAACCGACTCGGCGAATGTACCTACGGTGACACTTGGTATGCCCGTGGAGCGGACCTTCCATCTCCCGGAGGATCCTGATATGTTCGTCCTCAATGTGACGGCCGGCACCTCGTATACCATAACCCTCTCTTCCGCCGATATCTCTGCCTTTGTCATTATGGTTCTGAACGTCTCTACCGGTGAACCTCAACTGGTAGCGTATGACGAGGGCGTCACCTTCCTCTCCTTTACCGCTACGGTTACTGGCATCCATGTTATCGCAGTCCAATCCTCCACCGGGGAGATGGGCATCTATCAGCTTACCGTCACGAGCCCCTGAAGAGAGGGCCTCGCGATGTATCGTGGCCGCCGCACGGCGGCCACAGTCGAAGAAAACGGGACGAAAGTAGAGAAGTGGGAGTGGAAGCAGTATCCAGTGAGAGAGAAAGAGGCCACCATACGATTTTATGGAGCTGAGGAGACGCACTGGACGTGGCAACTTAATTTTCGAACGCAGGAGACTACTCGACTACATCAGTATGTGATCTTACGGGCGGTGCCCGGGGACCTGTTGGTATGGGGAGGGCATCATGTGATGATCATCCACGATGTGCAGTATGACGAGGGGGATGAGGTGATCAGGCGGTATAATCAGGTGGAGGTGATCCATTCGTATGGAACACCGGACTGGCAAGTACAGAGGGACACCTGGGACGATGTTGCAAATAGAGCGTTATACCAACTGAGAAGATATCATATACAATAAATAACAACGGAGGTTGATAGATGAGGAAATTACTTTTGCCAGCAGTAATGCTCTTGAGTCTTGCGGTGGGGTATACGCAGGAAGTGAGGGTAGAGCTTGTTGGGCGCTTTGAGGATATTAAGTTTAAGGTGATGGAGCCCATGATGATAACTCCCTCCGGTTTTTGGGTGGATGAGAAAAGGCAGCGTATAATAATTGATGACGAGATTGATTACCAGCGGTTTGAGATTGAGTGGGGGGGAGAGAAGGTAAGACTCCTTAAGGAGGAGTTGAAGAAGATTTGCTGGTGGATGGGAGGAGATGTATACCCAATAGGTGAGTATACATTTGGTGTGAGGAATGGGAGTGTGCAGGTGCGTGATGCTCACTATAATAGAATAGTGTGTTTTTCAAGCGCTGATGGCGAAGCGCTTCATGGGCTGCTACCGCTTGGACCTGTATTTTTTCTCAAGGGGAAGGATAGGTTCTATAGTGTGTTTCCATGGAAGAACGGGAGTGCAGGATCTGTGGATACGGATGGGCGGATCTATATGGGTAAGGAGGTTATAGAGCTTCTTAGAGCCCTTGATCCTGAGAAGTACGAGGCGAGTGTGAGGCGGGCTGAGGAGCTGGGGCTTAGGGAGGCCTTTGAAGAAGGGCGGGCGCTGGTATGGGGGAGGACGTACTATGACACGCCAGAGCGGCTGCACGAGTATTGGGGAGAGTGGTTGTTCAGGAGCGAGGCCGATCCAATATATGCGGATGAGCAGGGTAACCTCTACCAACTTTACTTGAACTTTGAGGAAGATGTAGGTTCTGAGTTTGCGGTGGTGGGGCCTGATGGGGAGTATCTGGTGAGGGTCGAGCACGTGGCCAAGGGGTCTGAGATACTGGGGAGGGAATATAGAGCGGAAGGAGTGATGCGGCCGCCGTATCTTGTGTATGGGGTATATGTGGGGTTTGGAGGGAACGTGTACTTTTATGTGGCGGGGTATGAGTACACGGAGGTGTTTCGGATACGGAGGACGTGGGGGGAGCCGAGCATCTATGCGCTTGCGGTGAATGGGTATACGGATGACTGGTATGGGGAATATGTGGATGGTGTACTCGAGAAGATGAGCGATGAGGAGCTGAGGCTGCTTAGGAACTGCGTGTTTGCGCTGTACGGGTATGTGTTCAAGGATGAAAGCTTAAGGGAGTATTTTAGCGAGCAGGTGTGGTATGAGCCCGATCCCGGGGTGGATCCTGGGAGGCTGGAGCTTCCTCCCGAGCGGAGGCGCCTGGTGGAGCGGGTGGTACAAGAGGAGCGGAAGAGGGGATTGAGGAAGTAGGCTTTCAAGGGAGGGGATGCGCATTGACAAGAGGACGAGGGTGGTACAGAATAGGATAACCTCCCAGAAGAAGGCTGGTGTCCTATGGAAAAGAAAAAGATCCTTATCGTGGACGATGAAGAGATCAACCTCGAGTTCTTCGAGATCATGCTGAGCAAGCTGGGGTTCGAGGTCTACAAGGCGAGGGACGGAGAAGAGGCCTTGCTGGTAATGAAGGAGCAGCGACCCGACCTCGTCCTCCTCGACAACATCATGCCGAAACTCTCGGGCTGGGAGGTGACGCGCATCGTGAAGCAGGAGCCCGACTACAGGGACGTGGCGCACATTCCCATCGTGATGTTCTCGGCCATGGACGACGTGAGGGACAAGATCGAGGGATTCGAGCTGGGGGTGGAAGACTACATCACCAAGCCGTTCAACTTCTCGGAGGTGCTCGCGCGGATCAACTCGGTGCTCAGGCATCAGGACATGGCCCGTCAGCTCGTGCAGCGGGAGCGGAGGCTTGCCGTGCTGGAGTCGCTCAACAAGTCGCTCGCCTACTTTGCCCGCCACATGAGGGAGCCGCTCTCCGTGCTCCTCGATGAGAGCAGAGAGGTGGGTGTCTCCGACCCCAAGACAGTGGAGGCCTTCCTTGGTAAGGTGAGGGAGGTGGCCGAGAAGAGCCTCGCGGCCCTCGACGCTCTCGAGGAAGAGGTGGAAGAGCTTTCCCGGCAGGATTCTTCCCTCAAGGAAGGTGAGATCTCGCTCGATGATCTGGAAGAGCGCTATCAACGACACTTCAAGGTGTGGAAAGAGCGGGAGATCGTATAGGAGGCAGCCGTGATCTCCGAGACCAAGAAAAAGGTCCTGGAGTACTTCGCCCGGGGGCGCAACTACTACAAGATGATGGAGTTTGAGAAAGCCAGGGAGGAGTTCGCCAAGGCCCTGGCCCTCGATCCCGAGGATGGACCTTCAAAGGTCTACTACGCGCGCTGTCTTCACTACATGAAGAACCCGCCGCCCGAGGATTGGGACGGCGTGTTCGAGATGACCACGAAGTAGGGGTCTGCATGGATATACTTTCGGTTGTCGGTGTACCGCAGCCCGCCCACAGGATAGGGCCTGAGGCCAGGGTGACGGGTACGCTCAGGGTGAAAGAGCCGCTGGTGATAGAGGGTCGTTTCGAAGGAAGGATAGAGGGGGGTAGCGTGGTGGCGGTGGCCTCCGGCGCAATGGTGAGGGCCGACATCGTGGCCGATGCGGTGGTGCTCGCGGGTAGGGTGGAAGGCGATGTTGAGGCCTCCTCGAAGGTGTATCTGCTCTCGGGGTGCGAGATGTACGGCTCCATCCGTACTGCGCGTATCAGCATCGCCGACGATGCGGTCTTCGAAGGTTCGTGTGAGATGCTTCGTGCGCCTGACGAGATCGATATCTTCGCCTACACGGTGGATCAGCTTCGATACTCGCTCAAGAAGGTGAAGTAGCACGTCCCATGCACGCATCCATCATCGTCTTCGGTACAGAGCTTCTCAGTGGAAGGGTGAGGGACAGTCACGTGCAGTACCTCTCCCGCGAGCTCAGGCTCCTGGGTGTGGAGGTGAGGGAGGCGCTCGTACTCCCCGATGATCCTGTGCTCGGGCGCGAGGAGCTTTCCCGCATGATCGAGCGGGGTGGAGTGGTGGTGGTCTGTGGGGGGCTTGGGCCCACGAGCGACGATCACGGGAGAGAGCTTCTGGCCTCGTGTGCGGGTGTGCCGCTCGTCTTCAGAGAGGATGTGTGGCAGGCCCTCGTCGAGCGGTATCCCCACTTGAGCGAGGTTCCCTCCAACCGTCGGCAGGCCTACGTGCCCGAAGGGTTCGAGGCCCTGCCCAACCCTGCGGGGACCGCGCCGGGACTCTGGGGCAGGGTGGGGAAGACGTGGGTGGCCGCGCTTCCAGGCCCTCCTGTGGAGCTCGCCCGGGTATTCGGGGATGAGGTTGCGCCTCGCATCAGGGCGATCTCCGGGAGGGGGAGCGATAACGGCGAGCGGATGTACACCACCTACCTCATCCCCGAGTCGGCCCTGGAAGACGCCCTCGCACCCTGGGAGGGGAGGCTCACCTGGGCCACGCAGGCCCAGCCGGGGAGGGTGTTCCTGGTGCTCTCGGGTGGGGACGAGGAGACCATCCGCGCGTGCGTGGCCTCGCTCGAGGAGCGGTTCCTCCCCGTGCTCGTCTTCGAGGGGGAGAAGGACCTGTTCGTGCTTCTCAAGGAGGCCCTTGCCCGGCGTGGGCTCACGGTGGGTTTCGCCGAGTCGTGTACCGGGGGGAGGATCGCCTCTTCGCTCACAAAGGTGCCTGGTGCCTCTGAGGTCTTTTGGGGAGGGGTTGTCGTCTATAGCAACGAGGCGAAGGAGCGGCTCCTGGGGGTGCGGCCCGAGACCTTGCGGACCTTCGGGGCGGTGTCCCGACAGACCGTGGAGGAGATGGTGCGGGGGGTGTTCGAGCACATGCCGGTGGACGTGGCTGCCGCGGTCTCCGGGATCGCCGGACCTTCGGGGGGGAGCCCCGAGAAGCCGGTGGGCACCGTGTGTGTGGGAGTGGGCAGGAGAGACGGCCGGAGCCGTACCTTTAGGGCCCTCCTTCGCGGTGACCGGGAGCGGATACAACACAAGAGCGCGCTCCTCGCGGGGCTGCTCACGTACATCCTGGTGGAGGAGGAAGACTGGCTTGACAGGAGGGAACTTGCGGACTATATTGAAAATAAACTGACGTGAGGCACACCCCGATCGTTCTCCCCCTGATAGCGGGATGAAATTCCATGAACAGAGTGATGTAGTGAGGAGTTCACGCCTATAATCCCTTCGCATACTGGAGTTTTTCATGGCATTATTGCGCAGAAGACGAAACGAATCCACTGACGAGACGACATCCATCGCAGGAGAAGGGGATCTCTTCGGGGATCTCGCACCTGCCGGAGAAGAGAAGCCGCCTTCCGATCCCTCGGAGACCGGAGAGACGGAAGCCTCTGAGAAGACCGAAACCGCCGAGAAGGAAGCAGCCGCTCAAGGAGAGGAGCGTCCGGGAGATGAGGCCCACGACCGGTCCGAACCTCCTTCCGGGGAATCCGTGGGCGCCGAGGATGCGGCTCCTGCGGACCCCGAAGAAGTAGCAGGAGAGGCGGAGGCGGAAGAGGAACCGCAGAGCGCACCACAGAAGGTGCAGAGGCGGGGCAGGAGGCGGAAGATCAAGGTGGCCATCGTGAAGGACGGCGAACGCCAGAACGGCAACGGCCATACGCGAAAGCCCGTCTCCCAGGCTTTCGTCCCGCCGATCTCGCCTCCTCCCAATGCAGAAGGGGTGGGCGAAGAGCACACGCCCCCCATGCCTTCCGTGGACGCGCGCGGGCCTTCGAGGATAGAGCGGCTCGCCACCTGGATCCACGAACTGGTGAAGCCCTACCGGCCGTATCGCATGATCCTCCCGAACGATCCTGCGGGTATCACCATCAACGAGCTCATCCTCCTCGACATGAAGGAGATACGGGGAATCGCCGAGTATCTTGGTGTGAAGCACGACGATCTGGTGGCCTTCAGGAAGCAGGAGCTCATCTACGAGATCCTCAAGCAGTACACCCACAGGGGTGGGAACATCTACGCATACGGTGCCCTCGAGATACTTCCCGACGGGTACGGGTTCCTCAGATCCCCTCAGAACAACTTCCTCAATGGGACCGACGACATCTATCTCTCGCCTTCGCAGATACGGCTCTTCAACCTGAAGACCGGAGATACGGTCTTCGGTCAGATACGCCTCCCCAACAAGGAGGGGGAGCGGTATTTCGCGATGCTCCGGGTGGAGAGCATCAACTTCACCGATCCTTCGGTGGCCCAGCAGCGGATTCCGTTCGAGAACCTCATCCCGGTCTATCCGAACGAGCGGCTCGATCTCGAGACCAGGGATGGGAACATCTCCACCCGAATGATCAATCTCTTCTGTCCCATAGGAAAGGGGCAGAGGGGCCTCATCGTTTCCCCACCGCGTACCGGTAAGACGATCCTCCTCCAGCAGATCGCCAATGCGATCACCGAGAACCATCCCGAGGTCTACCTCATCGTCCTCCTCATCGACGAGCGGCCGGAGGAGGTGACCGACATGCAGCGGAACGTGGAGGCCGAGGTGATCTCCTCCACGTTCGACGAGCAGGCGAAGAACCACGTACAGGTGGCGGAGATGGTGCTGGAGAAGGCCAAGCGTCTCGTGGAGCACGGCCACGACGTGGTGATCCTGCTCGACTCCATCACGCGACTCGCCCGGGCCTACAACCAGACCGTGCCCACGTCCGGGAAGATCCTCTCCGGTGGTGTCGACTCCAATGCCCTGCACCGTCCCAAGCGGTTCTTCGGGGCGGCGCGGAACATAGAGAACGGCGGGAGCCTCACCATCGTGGCGACGGCGCTCATCGACACGGGGAGCCGCATGGACGAGGTGATCTTCGAGGAGTTCAAGGGTACGGGTAACATGGAGGTGCATCTCGACAGGCGGCTCGCGGACAGGAGGCTCTTCCCTGCCATCAATATCAAGAAGTCGGGTACGCGGAAGGAGGAGCTCCTCCTCGCTCCCATGGAGCTCCAGCGGATCTGGATACTGCGTAAGTTCCTCAACCCGCTCGACGACGTGGAGATCATAGAGTTCCTCATTGACAAAATGTCGAAAACCAAGAATAATGAGGTGTTCCTCAATTCCATGAATACACCGCTTGTCCCCAACGAGGGGATGTAGAGATAGGAGTGAGCTATGAAAAAGGGTATCCATCCCGAGTACAGGCTTGTGGCGTTCAGGGATGCCTCGACGGGTACGATCTTCCTCGCCCACTCGACCGTCAAGACCAAGGAGACGGTGACCTACGAGGGCAAGGAATATCCCCTCTACAACCTGGAGATCTCCAGTGCCTCGCATCCGTTCTTCACGGGGAAGCAGAAGCTGGTGGACACGGCGGGGCGGATCGAGCGCTTCAGGAAGAAGTACAACATCAAGGAATAGCGGAGTGTGGTACTGCACATCCCACCCCGGAAGGGGTGGGATTTTTTTGTGCGTGTGGACTATGCTGGTGGTATGAGGACGAAGGACGGACGACTGTGTGGGGTGCTCCCTCCTCTTAGGACCGAGGGTCGGTGGATCGTGGATGGGGCGGGGAGGGTGGTGCTCCTCAGGGGGATCAACCTGGGGGGAGATTCGAAGGTGCCTGCGCGGCCGGACGGGCGCACCCACGTGCGGGAGGGGTTCTATGAACGGCGGGATGTCTCGTTCGTGGGGAGGCCGGTGCCGCTCGGGGAGGCGGAGGACCACCTGGAGCGGCTTCGCGCCTATGGGTGCTCCCTCATACGGCTGGTGATCACCTGGGAGGCGGTGGAGCACGCAGGACCGGGGGTGTACGACAGGGAGTTCCTGGACTACCTGAAGGCGTTGGTGGAGATTGCGGGGGAGAGGGGGCTCCTCATGTGGGTGGATCCGCACCAGGATGTGTGGTCGAGGTGGACGGGGGGCGATGGGGCGCCGGTGTGGACCTTGGAGGCGGTGGGGATGGTTCCCGAGCGGATGCACGCCTCGGGTGCGGCCTTCCTCCACCAGGAGGCGGGGGAGGCCTTCCCCTACATGGCCTGGCCCACCAACTACTCCCGCTACGGCGCGGCCACGATGTTCACCCTGTTCTTCGGCGGACGGGTCTTCGCCCCGCACTGCAGGGTGGAGGGCCGGAACGTCCAGGATTGGCTCCAGGAGCGGTACCTGGGGATGCTGCGGGAGGTGGGAAGGAGCCTGCGGGGGCTTCGGAACGTGGTGGGGGTGGGGACCATGAACGAGCCGCATCCGGGGTTCATCGGGCTCAAGGACCTCAGACGGCTCGGGAACCACATGCTCGCCCTGGGGCCCATGCCCACGGGGTTCGAGGCCATGGCAGCGGCGAGCGGCTTCCCCACCCGGGTGGGGGTGTACCGGCCGGGGCTCGGGGGTGAGAGGCGGGTGGGGGAGGCGGTGCTCAACCCGGAGGGGGTCTCGGTGTTTCAGGAGGGGAGGGAGTGTCCGTGGCGCATGGAGGGGGTGTGGGCGGTGGAGGGGGGAAGACCGGTGCTCAGGATGCCCGACTACTTCGCGCGGGTGGGGGGACGTCCTGTCTCGTTCGAGGAGGATTTCCTGGCGCCGTTCGTGGAACGGGTGGCGGAGGCGGTGCGCGGGGTGCTCCCGGAGGTGCTCGTGATGGCGGAGGGGGTGCCGAACGGCAGGCCGCCGCGGTTCCGGAGGGGGGTGCCGGAGGGGCTCGTGCACGCCTTCCACTGGTACGACGGGTTCACGCTCTTCACCCGGAGGTTCGTGCCCTGGTTCTCGGTGCAGCAGGGGCGGATGTGGCCTGTGCTGGGGAGGAGGGCGGTGCGGGCCTCGTTCCGGAGACAGCTTGAGGCACGGGTCGAGGAGACGCGGGAGGCCATGGGCGAGGTGCCGTGCCTGGTGGGGGAGTTCGGCGTGCCGTTCGAACCCGCGCGGTCCGGCTCGTACACACGGCAGGAGGAGGCCCTCTCGATGTACTACGATGCCATGGACGAGCTCCTCCTGGGGTGCACGCTGTGGAACTACACGGCCTCGAACACGCACGCCCATGGCGATGGGTGGAACAGGGAGGACCTCTCGGTGTGGTCGAGGGACGATGCCCCGGAGGGGAGGGCCTCGAGGGGGTTCGTGAGGCCGTACCTCCTGGCGGTGGCGGGTGTGCCCCTGCGTGAGCGCTTTGCGAGGGGCGTGTTCACGTGCGCCTTCAGGGCCGATCCCTCCGTGAGGGCGCCCACGGTGATACGCCTTCCCCGCCTCGGGTTCGGGGGTGCGTGGAGGGTGGAGGTGAGCGGGGAGGGGGTGCGGTGTGAGGAGGTGCCGGATGAGGGGGTGCTGCTCGTGTGGTGTGAGCGGGAGGGCGAGGTGAGGGTGAGGGCCGCCGCCGTGTAGACCGGCGGAGATGGGTGTATTATATTTTTGCCATGAACGACGAGACGATCCTGCGAGAGATCAGGGAACGGAGGGCCTACCGCGCCCTCTCCCCGCGTCCTGTGCCGAGGGAGGTGCTGGAGCGCCTCCTGCACGCCGCTACCCTTGCCCCCTCCTGCATGAACAAGCAGCCCTGGCGGTTCCTCGTGGCCCTCTCCGAGGAGGCGAGGGGGAAGGTGGCCGCCCACCTCTCCCCGGGCAACTACTGGGCCAAGGAGGCCCCGGCCTACATCCTGGTGGTGACCGCACCCGAGCTCGACTGCAGGCTCGATGACAGGAGGGAGTACGCCCTCTTCGATACCGGGATGGCGGTGATGGGCCTGCTCCTCCAGGCCACCCATGAGGGGCTCTACGCCCACCCCATGGCGGGCTTCGACTCACCGGGTCTGCGGAAGGCCTTCGGGATCTCCGAGCGGGCGGTGCCGGTGACCGTGATCGCCCTCGGGTATCCGGGTGATGCCTCCACGCTCAACGAGAAGCACCGGGAGCTCGAGACCGGTCCACGCGTGAGGCGGCCGCTCTCCGAGGTGGTCTTCTGGGATACCTGGGACGAGGCTGCGGCCCTGGGCTAGGGCATGCCGTACGCCGCTTCTTGAGGTTCGAGATCTTCTGGAAGGAGGAACCGAGTCGATGGAGATGATTCGTCACGCACTCGAGGTGTTTTTCTCGTTCAAGGCCTACGTGATGCTTCCCTTCATCATGCTGGCCTTGGGGTTGTTGGTGGGGATGAGGGTGAAGGATGCCCTTCTCTCGGCCCTGCGGATGGGGGTGGGGTTCGCATCGATCTTCGTGGTGTTCTCGTTCTTCGTGGACAACATACGGCCTGCGGTCGAGGCCATCGTGTCGGTGCGGGGGCTGGAGTACACGGTGCTCGACGTGGGGTGGCCGCCGCTCGCGGCCATCACCTGGGCCTCGGTGATCGCACCGCTCTCGATCCTCCTCGTGCTGGGTCTCAACACCCTGATGATCGCCCTCAACCTCACCCGCACGGTCTACCTCGATATCTGGAACTACTGGCACTTCGCCCTGCTGGGCGCACTGGTCCAGGCGGTCACCGGGAGCATGTGGCTCGCCCTCGCCGCTACCCTGGTCATCGCCGTGCTCACCATAAAGCTCGCCGATTGGGCCTCGGTGTACGTGGAGAAGGAGACCGCGCTCGAAGGGGTGACCATCTCGCCGATTTCGGTGGTGGGACTCCTGCCCTTCACCGCGGCGATGGACTTCCTGTTCGAGCGGATACCCGGGTTCCGCAGGTGGCGGGTGGATCCCCAGGAGCGGGGGGCCGGCTCCGGGGCGCGTTCGCTCCTGTCCGAGCCCATGGTGATAGGGCTCCTCCTGGGGGTGGTGCTCGGCCTGCTTGCCGCCTATTCGGTGAAGGAGATGCTCGAGCTTTCGATACACCTGGCGGCGGTGATGTTCCTGCTCCCGCTCGCAGGTGAGCTCATAGGGAAGGGGATCTCGCCGATCTCATCGACGCTCAAGGAGAGGATCCAGCGGCGTTTCCCTTCGAAGCAGGGACTCTATGTGGCGGTGGACACCGGGGTGCTCATGCAGCACCGCTCGGTGATCGTCACCGGGTTGCTGCTCATGCCGATCTCGCTCCTCCTGGCCTTCTTCATCCCCGGGAACAAGGTGCTCCCGCTCGGCGATCTTCCCAACCTCATCTCCGTGATGTCGATCTCGGTGCTCCTCTTCCGGGGAAACGTGGTACGGTCGGTGCTCGCGGGGATCCCGGTGGTGGTGACCTACCTGCTCATCGCCACGAGACTGGCCCCGCTCTACACCTCGCTCGCGGCCGAGGTGGGGGTCTCCGTGCCTGAGGGCCAGCTCATCACGGCCTTCACCGACGGCGGCCACCACCTCAGGTTCTACCTGCTGGGACTCTTCTCCGGAGAGGGGTGGGCCTTCTGGCTCCTTCCGGGGGTGGTGCTCCTCTTCGTGGCGATCGCCGCCCACGCCCGGCGGAGGGCGAGGGAGTAGGAGGGCGGTGTCCGGGTCGTTACGGCACGAGGACGATCTGGATGTCGCAGACGTTGGTGCCGGTGGGCCCGGTGATGAGGAGGGCGTCCAGTGAGGCGAGGGCGTGGTAGGCGTCGTTGTCGGCGAGGGCCGCCCGGAGGCGGGACAGGTGGGGCCGGGCGCGTTCGAGGATGCGGGGGGTGATGAGGCCGCCGGCCGCGTCGGTGGGGCCGTCGGTGCCGTCGGTGCCGCCGGAGAGGAAGCCTGCGGGGCGGGAGGGGGGGCGGGTGAGGAGGGAGAGGAGCACGGCGAGGGTCATCTCCTGGTTGCGGCCGCCCGTGCCGTTGCCGGTGACGGTCACGGTGGTCTCGCCGCCTGCGAGGATGCAGCAGGGTGGGGAGAGGGGGATGCCGCGGAGGATGTCTCGGATGAGGGCGGCGAAGAGGTGGGCGAGCTGGCGGGCCTCGCCCTCGAGGCCTGCGGTGAGGATGAGGGGGGTGTAGCCCCGGCGGCGGGCCTCGGCGGCTGCGGCCTCGAGGGCGGTGAGGTTGTTCCCTATGATGAGGGTGGAGGCCTGTTCGAAGACGGGGTCGCCGGGCTTGGGGGTGTCGGGCACCTCGCCGCGGGCCCCGGCCTCCAGGAGGGTTCTCACCCGAGGCGGGAGGCGGTCTGCTATGCCGTAGCGGTCGACGATGGCGAGGGCGTCGGCGAAGGTGGTGGGGTCGGGGACGGTGGGGCCCGAGGCGATGGCGGACAGGTCGTCGCCGATCACGTCGGAGAGGACCAGGGTGTAGGAGCGGGCCGGAAAGAGGGCGCGGGCGAGGCGGCCGCCCTTGAGGCCGGAGAGGTGCTTTCTCAGGCAGTTCACCTCCTGGATGGGGGCGCCGCAGGCGAGGAGGGTCTGTGTGGCGGCGGTGAGGTCCTCCGGGGTGAGGGCGATGCGGTCGTCGCGGTAGGGGTGGGCGAGGAGGCTGGAGGCGCCGCCCGAGAGGAGGATGAGGACGAGGGCGTGGTCGTCGGCCCGGGAGGCGAGGCGGAGGAAGGCCTCGCCCGCCTCGAGGCTCCGCTCGTCGGGCACGGGGTGGCCGGCCTCCTTCACCGGGAGGCGCCTCAGGTGGGAGGCGTGGCCGTACTTGGTGACCACGAGTCCGTCCGTGATGCGGTCGCCGAGGATCTCCTCTGCCGCACGGGCCATGGGGCAGGCGGCCTTGCCTGCGGCGAGCACCCACACCTCTCGGAACGAGGAGAGGTCGCATCGGAGGTGGGTGTCTTTGGCCCGGATGGTGAGGCGGTCCCCTTCGAGGGAGAGGGCGCCTCGTACGAGGGATGCGGGATCCACCGCCGCCACGGCGGTCGTGAAGAGTCGGGTGAGGTCGGCTTCCAAGGGTTCCATGGAACAAGTATAGGGAAAAAACTTCGGGAATTGAAGGGAATCCTTTCTCCTGTGATCCACATTTATAGATAATTTCTGAGCATTTCTTGACAAAGGCCCCGACGTGGAGTAGTCTCTGGATATAGTTTCATCCGTATATTCCCCGGAGGACTTCGAATGGAGACGAGGCGAATTGTCATCATAGGCGGCGGGTATGCCGGTGTGCATGCGGCCAAGATCCTGGAGAAGCGGTTCAGGAAGCGGGAGGACGTGGAGATCCTGCTCATCGATAAGAATCCCTACCACACGCTCATGACCGACCTCCACGAGGTGGCAGGCGGGCGGGTGGTGCCCGATGCCACGAGGGTGAGTTTCCACGTGATCTTCGGGGGGAGGAAGGTGCGTTGGGTCACCGACAGGGTGGAGACCGTGGACGTGGAGGAGAAGGTGGTGATAGGGGAGGAGGGACGCTACCCCTACACCTACCTGGTGATGGCGGCTGGCGGGGCGCCCGAGTTCTTCAACATACCGGGTGTGCAGGAGAACTGTTTCACCCTCTGGAGCTGGGACGATGCGGTGAGGCTGCGGAGGCACGTGGAGAACTGCTTCGACGAGGCCTCGAAGACTCAGGATCCCCGGAAGAGGCGGCGCTACCTCACCTTTGTGATCGCAGGGGGTGGGTTCACCGGGGTCGAGCTCGCAGGAGAGCTGCTCGAACACAGGAAGGTGCTCTGCAGGAAGTACCACATTCCGAAGGATGAGGTGAGGGTCGTCATGGTGGAGGCCCTCCCGCGGATCCTTCCGAACTTCACCGAGCGTCTCGCCCGGAAGGCGCACCGGAGGCTCGAACGGATGGGGGCGGAGATCCTCACGAGCTCGCCCATCACCGGCGCGCGCAAGAGGGAGGTGCTCATAGGCGAGAAGACCATAGAGACCGAGACCTTCATCTGGACCGCTGGGGTACACGGCGGTGAGCTGAGTGCCCGGGTGCCGCTCACCATGGGACAGGCGGCCAGGGGGCAGTGCTCGGTGGTGACGTCGGACGGGATCCACGGCATGGCGGCCTGCTACATCGACGAGGAGGACCGCGATATGGTGGGGGTGCGGGGCCGGTTCCTGGTGAACGACCAGATGCAGGCCCACGATCACCCCGATGTCTACGTGGTGGGCGATATCACCTGGTACGTGGAGGGGAAGAAGGTCCTCCCCCAGGTGGTGGAGACGGCGCTCCAGACCGCCGAGACTGCGGCGCACAACATCATCGCCGATATAGAGGGCAAGGAGAAAAAGCCCTTCCGGAGCAACTACCACGGGTTCATGGTGTCGGTGGGGAGCACGTACGCGGTTGCCCACGTGATGGGGGTGCAGATGTCCGGGATCCTGGCCATGGCCCTCAAGCACATGGTGAACCTGCACTACCTGTGGGGGCTCGCGGGGTTCAATGCGGTCTGGAGGTACCTCCAGGAGGAGTTCTTCCACATCAAGGACAGGCGTTCGATCGTGCACGATCACCTCGCGTGGCGGATCCCTGTGTACTGGGCCCTCCCCTTGCGGCTCTTCCTGGGGGCGAAGTGGCTCGTGGAGGGGATCAAGAAGGTCCTGGAGGGGTGGCTCAACCCCGGTGCAGGCGGGGTGTTCAACCCCGATCCTTCGGCGATCCACCTTCCCGGTGTGGTGCTGGGTGATGCGGTGAGCGCGGCTTCGGCCCAGGCGGCAGCGGATGCGGCCACTGCAGCGAGCGCGGCGGCGGAGGCTGCAGCGGGTGGTGGCTACGGCGAGGCGCTCATGCCGGCTTTGGGGATCTACACCTGGTTCGCCGAGCACGTGCTCTCGGCCGTGCCTGCGCTCGCCTTCCTGGCGCAGGCGGGGGTGGTGCTCGCGGAGATCTTGATAGGGCTCGCCTTCATCGGAGGGCTCTTCGTATTCCCGGCTGCGGTGGCGACGATCGGTCTTGCGGTGATGTTCATCATCTCCGGATGGGGTTCCCCCGAACTGTTGTGGTACATCGCAGCGGCGGTGGTGATGATGGGTGGTGCGGGTCGTGGGTTCGGTCTGGATCACTACGTGATGCCCTGGGTCAAGGACCGCTGGAACGGGTTCGGTCTCGCCAAGAGGAGCTATTTCTACAGCGGAGAGCCTCGTCCCTGATGTTCTGGGAGAAGTTTCCTTCCATAGCACCCGACGTGGTGCGGGTGAGGGATCTCATCCGTGAGGAGCTCGGCTCCCCTTCGGGGGAGCTTTCTTCTGCGCTCGTGGACCTCGCCTCGCGCGATGCGAAGCTCCTCCGGCCGGGGTGTATGGTCCTCTCGGCGCGGTTCGGCGTGGGCGAGGGTGAGATCCCCGAGAGGGTGGTGCGGCTCGCCGCGGCCCTCGAGATGCTCCACATGGCGACCCTGGTGCACGACGATATCGTGGACGATGCGGCGACGAGACGGGGTGGGGCGGCCTTGCATCGGGCGTACGGGGTGAAGGAGGCGGTGCTCATGGGGGATCTCCTGTTCGCGAAGGCCCTCGAACTGGTGGCCGAGTACGCGAGCAGGGACCATGCGGTCTTCCTCTCCCGTGGGGTCCGGCACATCCTCGACGGCGAGATAGAGGAGGTGGAGGTGCGACGGGCGCTGGGGAGGGATGCCTTCAGCCTCAGGAGGTACCTGAGGCGCATCCTGAGGAAGACGGGGCTTCTGTTCGTGGTGGCGTTCCACCTGGGGGCGTCGGAGGCCGGGGCGGAGGAGGAGGTGGTGCGCAGGCTCAGGCGTATCGGCTACAACGTGGGGATGGCCTTCCAGGTGATCGACGATGTGCTCGATGTGGCGGGAAGGGGGTTGGGGAAGCCGGTGGGGCGGGATGTGGAGCAGGGGGTGGTGGGGGCGCCGGCGGTGATGCTCGCGCGGCGGGAGGGGGAGCGTCTGGGGGTCTGGATGCGACGGGCGTGCGCGGGAGGGGTGGCTAGCCGTGTGTGGGCGGGAAAGGTCCGGAGGCGGCTCGTGGCCTCGGGGGCGGTGGAGGAGGCGAGGGGGTTCGCGCAGGGGTTCACGGCGCGGGCGCTTCGGGAGGCGGGTGGGCTGCCGGCGGGGAGGTGGCGGCGGGTGCTGGAGGAGGTGCTGGCGGAGCTGGTGGTGCGGAGGGTGTAGGGGGTGTCAGGGGACGGGGAGGAAGAGGCGGAGGGTGAGGGGGAGGACGGCGGCGAGGGTGAAGACGAGAAAGACGGCGAGGATGTCCTGCATGGAGGGGCCCTTGGTGGCGTGGGCATAGCCCCGCCGGTGCATGCGCCGGTAGGTGAGGAGGGCCTGGGTGAGGCCGAGGGCGGCGGTGAGGAGGGTGAGGCGGGGGAGGATGTCGAGGAGGCCGCAGAGGGCGAGGACGAGATAGGCCAGGATCCCCTGGGCGTAGACGAGGATGCGGCTGGCGGGGAGGCCCACGAGGATGGAGAGGGTGCGGCGTCCTGCCACGCGGTCCCCTTCCATGTCGCAGGTGTTGTTCACGGTGAGGATGGAGGCCACGAGGAGGGTGGAGGGGACGGCGAGGAGGAGGGACGGGGGGGTGATACGGCCTGTCTGGACGAAGATGGAGAGGAGGACGAGGATGCCTCCCAGGAACCCGCCTGCGAAGAGCTCCCCGAACGGGGTGAAGGAGAGGGGTCTCGGCCCACCGTTGTAGAAGAAGCCCACGGCCATGCAGGCCGCACCGGTGGCGAGGAGCCCAAGGGCTGCCGCGAGGCCGAAGGCCTCGGCCACGAGCACTGCGAGCACGAGCCCCAGCAGGGCGGCGAGGAGGAAGAGCCCTCCCGCGATGATGAGGGCGTATCCCGGCGGCACGTCCTGATGCACGAGTACCTTGTCCTCTTCCCTGTTGAGCTCCTTGCGGTCGACTCCCTTCCAGTAGTCGAAGAAGGTGTTGAAGGCCGTGGTCCCCATGTCCACCGCGAACACGGCGAGGAACATCACCACCAGGCGTACGGGGTCCCATTCCCCCACTATGGCGATGGCGTAGAGCGTGCCTATGGCGAACGAGGAGACACTCACGATCTTGGTACGGATCTCCACGATGCGGGCGAACTGATAGGGTGTGATCACACGATCCTCCTCGGTGCGAACGATAGCAGGAAGATGGGCATGAAGAAAAGGCCTCCCCGGCCGGGGAGGCCTTGCGGTGTGGCGAAGGGTTTACCTTCGGGCGTCCTTGAGGGCCTCCTGGGCGAGCTGGAAGAAGGAGCTCACGTGGATGGAGACGCCCGAGATAGCGTCGGTGTGGCCCTCGTCGTCGGTGTAGGTGATCTTGGTGGGATCCTGGGTCTGCATCAGGTACTTCTCCACCGCCTCGGCCTGCTGCCACCAGGGTGCCTGTGCCCCACCGTTCTCGTACATGCCGTACTCGCCATTGCGGGAGCGAGTGTCCTTGGGATCGCCGCCGTCCTTGTGGAGGGCATCCCAGCGCACGGCCACGATCCTTCCGCCCAGCACCGTGATGTCCACGAACTCCTTCCACCCCTGCGGGCTGAAGTCGGCCTGCTCGGCGTGATAGGTGCCATCCTTGTAGGGGCCGTAGCCGACGGGGCCGCGCTCCAGGGCCTCCTTCGCGAGCTCGAAGAGCTCCTTCACGTGGATGGAGACGCCCGAGATAGCGTCGGTGTGGCCCTCGTCGTCGGTGTAGGTGATCTTGGTGGGATCCTGGGTCTTAAGAAGGTACTCCACCGCCTTCTGTGCCTGCTCATGCCAGGGAGCCTTGGCACCGCCACGCTCCACTATGGGATACTGTCCGTTCATGGAGCGTGTGATCTTGTCGGGACCCGCATCCCTGTGCACGGCGTTCCAGACCACGGAGGCGATCTTCCCATCCTTCACCTCGAGGATCACCACGTCCTTCCAACCGCTCTCGGGGTCGAAGTCGGGAAGCTGGGCGAAGTACACCCCATCCTTCCATGTACTGGCCGCGGCTTCTTCCTTCTTCGCGCAGCCGGAGAGGATGAGGAACACGCCCATGAGTATGACGAGCATGGACCTAATGGCCTTTCGCATATAGCCTCCTCGTGATATTATGATAATTTATTATATATTTCCTTAGGGAAAAGTGCAAGAGTGTCATTCATTTTTTGACGGAATCACCACATCATCGGCCCTGATCACCACGTCCGGGCTCTCATGTCCGAGGATTTCCTTCACCTGCGAGGAGTGCCTGCCTCTCACGAGAAGGATTTCCTCGCTGCTCAAGGCGGCGATGGCCTTGATGGTACGGTTCACCGTGACCACATCGCCCGCGGCGAAGTGTCCCTCCACCTCGCGGACACCGGAGGGCAGGAGGCTCTTGCGTGAGAGGATGGCCCGGTAGGCGCCTTCGTCGACCACGATGTTGCCGCGGGGGCGTGCCTGGAGGATCCACCGCTCCCGCTGGCTCCTCCTCGCCTGGGGGAGGAAGAGGGTGCCCTCCTCCTCGCCTAAGAGGATGCGCTCGAGGATCCGCTCTTTCCTCCCATGGGCGATGACCACCATGCACCCCGCTTCGCCCGCGATACGGGCCGCCTGGAGCTTGGTCCGCATCCCGCCGGTGGCATGGGTGGTGCCTGCATCACCTGCGAGGGCGAGGATCTCGGGGGTGATCTCTTCCACCTGGGGGATGAGGGTCGCCGAGGGGGCTTCCCTCGGGTCGGCGGTGTAGAGGCCGTCGATGTCGGTGAGGATGACGAGAAGCTGGGCGTCGATCTTGCTCGCGATGTGGGCGCTCAAGGTGTCGTTGTCGCCAAAGGCCGTGCCGATCTCGGCGGTGGAGACCGAGTCGTTCTCGTTGAAGATGGGGATGGCGCCGAGCTCCAGGATGGTCTCGACCGCCTGCCTGAGGTTGAGGTAGGCCCGCCGGTTGTCGAAGACCTCCCGGGTGAGGAGCACCTGGGCCACGGGGATGCCGTGGGCGAGGAAGGCCTCGCGGTACGTGTACATGAGGACCGGCTGACCTATGGCCGCGAGGGCCTGCCTGAGGCGTATCTTCTTCACCTTGCCGGTGATGCCGAGCTCCCGCGCCCCCATACCGATGGCACCCGAGGTGACGATGAGCGGACTGTAGCCGCGCTCCTTGAGCCGGGCGATCTGGGATGCGATGTCGTGGATGAAGGCCTCGTCGATCCCGTTGGGCCCGGTGAGGCAGTTGGTCCCTATCTTGATCACGATACGGCGGACCGAGGAAAAGTCGCGCATGCTCATCCACCCCGGGAGAAGGGATAGGCCTTCGAAAGCCTCTTGTGTGTGAAGGGGCGGGCGGAAGGGCCGGTGTAGTCGGCCACCACGTGACCGTTCCCCAGGAGCAGGTACTTGTAGATGACCAGGCCCTCGAGGCCCACGGGACCCCGGGCGTGGAGCTTGTTGGTGCTTATCCCCACCTCGGCGCCGAGGCCGTAGCGGTAGCCGTCGGAGAAGCGGGTGCTGCAGTTCCAGAACACGTCGGCCGAATCCACGAGGGAGAGGAAGCTGCGGGCGGTATCGGGGGATGAGGTGATGACGGTGTCGGTGTGGCCCGATCCATAGGTGTTGATGTGATCCACCGCCTCTTCGAGACTGTCGACCACCTTGATGGAGAGGATGTAGTCGAGGTACTCGGTGCCCCAGTCGGCCTCGGTGGCGGGGTGGCACTCGATGATCCCCCTGGTCCGATCGCAGCCCCGCAGTTCCACTCCCTTTTCCTGGAGTGCCGCTGCGAGAGGAGGAAGGACCCGGGGCGCGATCTGTTCGTGCACGAGGAGGGTCTCGAGGGCGTTGCAGACGGCCACGTACTGGGTCTTGGCATCGACCACCACGCGCACGGCCATCTCCAGATCGGCGTCCTCGTGGATGTAGGCGTGGCAGATCCCGTCGGCATGGCCGAGGACCGGGATGCGGGTGTTGTCCATGATGTAGCGGACGAACTGGTTGGAGCCGCGGGGGATGATGAGGTCGATGTACTCGTCGAGCTCGAGCATGGCCTTCACGTCCTCACGGGTGTGGAGGAGCTGGATCCACCCCTCCGGGAGGCCGGCCCCTGTCGAGGCCTCTCCGACGATGCGGGCGAGCACCGTGTTGGTGCGTTCGGCCTCGCTCCCGCCTTTGAGCAGGGCCGCGTTCCCGCTCTTGAGACAGAGGGTGGAGATCTGCACCAGGGCATCGGGCCTGGATTCGAAGATCACCCCGATCACGCCGATGGGACAGGAGACCTTGTAGAGCTCGAGCCCCTCGTCGAGTTCGGTGGCCTCGAGGGTCCTGCCCACGGGGTCTTCGAGCGAGATGAGGGTCTCTATGCCTTTGCAGACCTCGGCGATCTTCTCCTCGGTGAAGGCGAGCCGCTTCTTGAGCGGCATAGGGAGGCCGCTCTCCTCGGCCCGTGCGAGATCCTCCCTGTTGGCCGCCACGATCTCCTCTGTGTGGGAGATGAGGGCCTCCCGGACCGCCGAGAGGGCCCGATTCTTGAGCTCGGTGGAGGCGGCCTGGAGCCGTTGTGCCGCCTTCCTCGCCTCACGCGCCTGGTCGAGTACCGACATGGTTCCTCCTTGGAGCCTTGGCACTGTGCTCTCCATAAGGATAGAGGATGCAGGCCTGTACTTCAATCGGGAGGGTATGTACACCCCCCCTCTCCGAGGGTTCCCTTCGATTCACGGAATTCGTGCGAGTCCGTCGTGAATTCCTCCGTGCACTGCGCTATGTTGAGAGTATGCCATAGTAATCCCATATGGAAGGGGGATGCCATGAAACGACTGATCATGGGTATGGCGGGGATCATCGTCCTGGTGCTCGCAGGGTGTGATCTCACGGGGACGGAGGGGGGAGGGAACGAGGACTCCCTCATCATCGCCGATGGCGTCATCGATGAGAACGTGACCTGGGAGTCCGGCAAGGTCTACGTGGTCGAAGACTCGGTGTCTGTGGAGGGTGACGGACGACTCGTGATCGAGCCGGGGGTGGTGGTGAAGTTCTATCCGGATGCATACCTGTGGGTGAGTGATCAGGCGGCGGTCATCGCAGAGGGGACCCAGGATGCGCCCATCGTCTTCACCTCGATACGGGACGACGCCCACGGCGGGGATTCCAACGGTGACGGGGACCTCACCCGGCCTGCGCGCGGCGACTGGGACCAGGTCTACATCGAGGCGAGCGGGAGCAGGTTCGTGTACTGCGAGTTCCTGTACGGCGGGGGAGGGTCGTACGACAGCACACTGGAAGTCTACGGTTCCTATGTGACCGTGGATCACTGCACCTTCGCCCACAACGAGGGACAGGACTACGGGGCCTTCGATGCCGCGGAGGCCCTCTCGCAGACCATCATCACCAACAACGTGTTCTACGACAGCGAGAAGCCACTCCTGGTGGGGCTGCGCTACAGCCTCGACGACTCGAACACCTTCCACGATCCCGACAATCCCGCGGTGACCAACGACTACAACGGGATCTTCGTGGACTCCTACGCCCTTGCCATCGGGGAGGACGGACCGAGCATCACCTGGGAGGAGACCGAGGTGGCCTATGTCCTCGACTCGACGCTCACGGTATCGACAGGCTACACCCTCACGCTGGGGGATGACGTGGTGCTGAAGCTGTGGGGTACTGACACTGGGATCTATCTCGAGACCAGCGAGGATCAGATCGTGAACCACGACGGAAGCGGGGTGGCCTTCACCTCGTACCGGGACGACATGCGGAAGGGCGACACCAACGGAGACGGGACTACCACCTCACCTTCAGACGGGGACTGGGAGGGGATCTACGTGGATGCTACGAGCAGCTGGGCTTCTTGGTCCAACATCTACTACGCCCTTTACTAGATGAGCGCCTGCGGGCACCCACGGCCCGGCCACGTGCCGGGCCGTTTTTGTTGACATATGGAGGGGAGTAAAGGGTGCGGTTCCCGCAGGATCGAGGAGGGACTGAGGGGAAGTGCCTCCTGCGCACACCCAGGGGATTACCGCTTCTCCTGTTGACACCCCGTGGAGGGCGGGGTACCATGTTTTCGACCATCGGCCGAGAAAGGGGGACCCATGGCACGTCTCAACGAATCCGAGAGAGCGCTTTTTCTCGACCTCTACCGATACATGTTCTCCGCCAGGGAGATAGATCGCCTGGAAGAGGACTACACCAAGCGGGGCGAGGCCTTCTTCACGGTCTCCGGTGCAGGCCACGAGGCCTCCGCGGTGCTCGCCCCGCTCCTTACCGAGCACGACTGGCTTCACTGCCACTACCGCGACAAGGCCCTCATGCTCGCGAGGGGGCTCGATCCTGCGCAGTTCTTCCACTCGCTCTTCACCAACCGGGAGTCGCACTCCGCAGGGAGACAGATGAGCGCGCACATCAGCGCCCCGCACCTCAAGATCCTCTCCATCGTGGGGCCGGTCGGCAATTCCGCCCTCCAGGCGGTGGGTGTGGCCAAGGCGGTGCGCGACGATGAGGGGGCGCCCGTGGTCCTCTGCTCCCTGGGCGACGGCATGACCCAGCAGGGGGAGGTGCTCGAGGCTGTCGCCCATGCGGTGAGGGACCGGCTCCCCGTGCTCTTCTTCATCGAGGACAACAAGTACGCCATCTCCACCAGGACCGAGGGCAAGACCTTCTACGAGCTTCCAGGGGGGAGGGTGGACTCCTTCTACGGCATCCCCATCACCTATGTGGACGGCACCGATGCGGTGACGGCATACCACACCCTCAGGGACGTGGTGGCGAGGATGCGGGATGACCGGGAGCCCCGGATCGTGGTCTTCGATGTGGAGCGGCTGTGCAACCACACGAATGCGGACGACGAGTCGATCTACCGGCCCGAGGACGAACGGCGGAGGGTGCGGGAGGCCGCGGATCCGATCAAGAAGCTCAGGGCCGCCCTCATAGAGAGCGGCTTCTCCGAGGCCGAGCTCTTGGAGAAGGAGGCCGCCTGGAGGGCCGAGCTCGAAGGCCTCGCCGCGAGGTGCCAGCTCGTGCCCGACCCCGAGCCCATCTTCACCGCGAAGAAGCCCCTCCCGCCGGAGCTGGAGGACCCATCGATCGAGGACGAGGCACCTCCCCTCTCCGAGGAGGAGGTCCTCGTGATGCGGGATGCGATCAACCGGGTGCTGGAGAAGCACCTCGCCGGGAACCCGGGCGTCTTCCTCTTCGGAGAGGACATAGAGGATCCCAAGGGGGATGTCTTCGGGGTGACGAGGGGGCTCACCCGGAAGTTCCCCGGCAGGGTCCAGAACTCACCCCTCGCCGAGTCGAGCATCCTGGGGATCTCCATCGGGATGGCCCTCGCAGGGAAGCGGCCTGTGGCCTTCCTCCAGTTTGCCGACTTCCTCCCCATCGCCTTCAACCAGATCATCAGCGAGCTGGGGAGTATGTGGTGGCGCACGAACGGGGGGTGGGAGTGTCCTGTCATCGTGATGATCTCGTGTGGGGGGTATAAGCCCGGCCTCGGGCCCTTCCACGCGAGCACCATGGAGGGGATTGCGGCCCACATACCGGGCGTGGATGTGTTCATGCCGAGCTCGGCCGACGACGCCGCAGGCCTCCTCAACGCCGCCTTTGCCTCGGGGAGGCCCACCCTCTTCTTCTATCCCAAGAGCATGCTCAACAACAGGCAGTTCGCCGCCACACGTGATGTCCGCCGCCACCTGGTGCCCATAGGCAAGGCGAAGATCCTTCGACGGGGGGAGGACCTCACCATGGTGACGTGGGGGAACAACATCCTCCACTGCCTCAGGGCAGCCGAGACCCTCTCCCGGTACGGGGTGGAGGCGGAGGTGATCGACCTGCGGAGCATCGTGCCGTGGGACAAGGAGGCGGTGCTCGCCTCGGTGCGCAAGACCGGCAGGCTCATCGTGGTGCACGAGGACACCCACACCGCGGGTATGGGGGCGGAGATCGTGGCCACCGTGGCCGAGGAGGCCGGCGTTCCGGTGGAGGCGGTCCGTGTGACGCGGGCCGACACCTACGTGCCGTGCAACTTCCCCTGTCAGCTCGAGGTGCTCCCCTCGTACAAGCGGGTGCTCACCACGGCGGTGCGGATGCTCGGCGGCACCGTACGGTGGCAGGAGAAGCCCAAGGCCGAGGCCGGCTACTACTTCCTGGAGGCGGTGGGCTCGAGCCCGTCGGACGAGCGGATCACCATCCTCGAGTGGAAGGTGAAGGAGGGCGATGCCATCAAGGCAGGCGAGATCGTGGCCGAGGCAGAGGCCGACAAGGCGGCGGTGGAGATACGGGCCTCGGTCGATGGGGTGGTGGAGGAGCTCATGGTGAAGGAAGGGGAGTCGGCGCCGGTGGGGAGCGCCATCGCCCGGATAAGGCTCCCCGAGGGGGCTGCATCCAAGGAGAAGCCGATCACCCAGGAGGAGCCTGGTGCGCCCATCATCGAGGGGCTCGGCGGGGCGAAGAAGAAGCCCGGGGTGAGGATCGATGCGGCGCGTGAGGAGCGTCCGCAGGAGG
Organism: Spirochaeta thermophila DSM 6192; assembly: GCF_000147075.1. NCBI lineage: Bacteria > Pseudomonadati > Spirochaetota > Spirochaetia > Winmispirales > Winmispiraceae > Winmispira > Winmispira thermophila. The sequence goes on along the minus strand of NC_014484.1, from coordinate 2,169,865 downwards.
AGGGAAGGGATGCGGCCCTCCCCGTGATCGTGGACGTGGCCGGCAGGCCCGGCTCGAGGGTGGTGACCAACGAGGAGATCTCGAAGATGTGTCCCACCTGGACCCCCGAGGACATCGTGCGTCGTACCGGGATCCATGAACGGCGGTGGGCCTCCGAGGATGAGGATATCCTCTCGCTCTCGGTGGATGCGGTACAGAGGCTCTTCGAGCGCACGGGCGCGGGGATCGAGGACGTGGATCTCATCCTCTGTGCGACCACCACGCCGCCCCACAACAGCCCGGCCCTTGCCACCCTGCTCCAGCACAGGCTGGGCCGGGGGAAGCAGGGGATCACCTGCCCGGCCTACGACATCAACGCAGCCTGCTCCGGCTATCTCTATGCCCTCCAGATCGCCTACGATTATCTCGCCTCCCGACCCGAGGATACCGTGCTCGTGGTGACCGCCGATGTGCTCTCGAGGAGGCTCGATGTCTCCGATCCCTCCACCGCACCGGTCTTTGCCGATGGGGCGAGCGCCACGCTCGTGGCAGGTGCGAAGGCGGGGGCCGGGGGTAAGGGCTTCCTCTACCGGCCTGTGCTCTCGGCCGAAGGGGAGGATGGGTCCATCCTCAGGATCCCCTACGAGGAGCCCATCTTCATGGACGGGCCTGCGGTCTACCAGCGTGCGGTGAAGGCCCTCATCCACATCCTCAGGAGGGCCCTGGATGAGGCAGGATTCAGTCTGGAGGAGATGGATCTGCTGGTGCCGCACCAGGCGAACCAGCGGATCATCGATGCGGTGCGGAAGCGTATGGGGGTGCCGGAGGAGAAGGTGTTCTCCAACATCGCCCGGCTGGGCAACACCTCGGCTACGACCATTCCCCTCTGCTTCGAGGAGATCTTCCCCACGGCACGGTCCGGGATGGTCCTGGGGCTCACGGCCTTCGGGGCAGGGTTCACCTTTGCCGGAGGGGTGGTGAAGACCCTGTGAGTCTCTCTTTCCGCCTGTCAAGGAGGGATGGGATTACGTGGCCGCCGGGGTGCCGGCGGCCGTTTTTGTGTCCTGTTGCCAAACCGGCTGATATGGTGTAGAGGAAGGGATACAGGAGCGAGTCGAGGAGGAGCACATGCAGCACCTTACGCCTGGTACGCGAGTGGGCGGGTTTCTCATAAAGGAGGTGGAGGCGGTTCCGGATTTCCGCGGGGTGGGGATCCGGGCGGTCCACGAGCCCACGGGGGCGGAGGTCTACCACCTCTTCAACGACGACGAGGAGAACTTCTTCGCCTTTGTCTTCAAGACCCTTCCCGAGGACGACAAGGGTACGCCCCACATCCTCGAGCACACGGTGCTCTGCGGGTCACAGCGGTTCCCGCTGAAGGATCCGTTCGCCGTGCTCATGAAGGGGAGTCTCGCCACGTTCCTCAATGCCATGACCTATCCTGACCGCACGATCTATCCTGCGGGGAGCACGGTGAAGGAGGACTACTTCAACCTCATGCGGGTCTACGGGGATGCGGTGTTCTTTCCGCTCCTCAAGGAGGAGGCCTTTCTTCAGGAGGGGCACAGGCTCGAGTTTACCCCGGATGGGAGGCTCGTGCGGGTAGGGGTGGTCTACAACGAGATGAAGGGGGCCTACTCGGATCCCGAGGCGGTCTCGGGAGAGTGGTCGCTCAGGGGGCTGTTCTCCGAGAGTGCGTACCGCTTCGAGAGCGGGGGGGATCCTTCCGCGATTCCGCACCTGAGCTACGAGGAGTTCGTGCGCTTCCACGGGGAGTACTACCACCCCTCGCGGTGCAGGATCATGCTCTACGGGAACATCCCCACCGAGGAGCAGCTCGCCTTCCTCGAGCGGGAGTTTCTCTCGCGGTTCGAGGGGAGGAGGTCGCCGGATACGAGGGTGCCGTTCCAGGTGCGGTGGGAGGCCCCCAGGAGGATGGAGAAGACGTACGGGATCGGCGAGGGGGAGCCGGTTGGGGGCAGGTCGATCGTGACGGTGAACTGGCTGCTTACCACCCTGTGGGACCGGTTCACCACCTTGAGCCTGGAGGTGCTCAGCGAGGTGCTCGTGGGGCACGACGGCTCGCCCCTGCGCAAGGCCTTGCTGGAGTCGGGGCTGGGGGAGGACGTGGCCTCCACCACGGGGATCGAGAGCGAGATCTTTCATCCGGTGTTCTCGGCAGGGCTCAAGGGGACCGATCCCGAGAGGGCGGGTGAGATCGAGGAGTGCATCTTCTCCACCCTGGAGGAGCTTGCGGAGAAGGGGATCGATGACGAGGTGGTGGAGAGCGTGCTCCGCCGGGTGGAGTTCCGGTTCCGGGAGCTTCCCGGGAAGAGGAATGCGGGGCTCTCGCTCATCCGGAGGGTGGTGAGGGGGTGGATCTACGATATACCGCCGGGGTTCATGCTGGAGTTCCTCCCTGTCTTCGAGGCCCTCAAGGTGCGGCTCTCCGAGGAGCCGGGGTTCTTCCCGTGTCTCATCCGGGAGTACCTGTTGGAGAATCCCCACCGTCTCATCCTGGTGGTGCGGCCGGAGCCGGGTAAGCTCGCGCGTGAGGAGGAGGCGGAGCGGAGGGCCCTCGAGGAGCTCAGGGTGCGGCTCTCCGAGGAGGAGCGGAGGGCGGTGGAGGAGAAGGCGGCGAGGGTGCGGGCCTTCCAGCAGGCGGAAGAGGATGCGGGGGTGATCCCGCTCTTGCGGCGTGAGGATCTGCCGCGCGAGGTGGAGCGGATTCCCCAGGAGGAGCGGGTGTGTGCCGGGGTGCCGGTGTATGTGCACCCACTTGCGACCAATGGGATCGTGTACGTGGATCTCCTCTTCCCGCTTGGGGGGGTCGGTCCTGAGGATCTCCCGTACGTGCCGTTGCTGGTGGATATGGTGGAGGGGGCCGGGCTTCCGGATATGTCGTACGACAGGGTGGCGGTGCGGCTCTCGCTCACCACGGGTGGGTTCTCGGTGGAGGAGGATGCGACCTCGCACCTGGTGAGGCGCGAGCCGGTGCCTCAGGTGGTGGTGCGGGTGAAGATGCTCGAGCAGTACGTGGAGGAGGGGCTTTTCCTGGTGCGTCGGCTCCTGGAGGAGCCGGATCTGTGGGATGAGAGGCGGCTCAGGATGCGGTTCCTGGAGCTGAAGCAGGACTTCGTCTCCTCGATCGTGCCTTCCGGGCACAGCTTCATGAGTCTGCGTGCCGAGGCGGCGTTCTCGAGGGCGATGCGGCTCGAGGAGGTCTGGGGCGGGGTGAGTCAGTTCTTCTTCCTCCGGGATCTGGAGCGGAGGGGGCTTGAGGGGGTGGGTGAGGTGCTTGAGCGGATGCGGAGGCGTGTGGTGGTGCGGAGGGGGTTGGTGGTGGGGATCACGGGGAGGGGGGAGGGGGTGGAGCGGGCGCAGCGGGTGCTGGAGGGGTGGTTCGCAGGGATGGCTGAGGGGGATGGGGTGGGTGTGGTGGAGGGGCCCGAGGTGGGGCGTGAGGCGGAGGCCTTCGTGGCGCCGAGCAAGGTGGCGTACGTGGCGCAGGCGGTGCCGGCCCTTCGTCTGGGTGAGGAGGGGTTTGCGGCCATGGTGGTGGTGGCCCACCTCCTCAAGGGCGGGCCGCTGTGGGAGCGGGTGCGGATGGAGGGGGGGGCGTACGGGGCGTTTGCCGGGGCGTCTGCCATGGAGGGGCTGTTCACGGTGACGAGCTACCGCGACCCGCACGTGAAGAGGACGATCCAGGTGGTGCGCGAGGTGCTGGAGGGGGTGGCGGAGAGGGGGGTGCCGAAGGAGGCGGTGGAGCAGGCGGTGCGGGGTGTGGTGGGGCGCGAGATCGCGCCGGACGGGCCGGGGGTGAAGGGGTTCCGGGCCTTGCGGAGGCGGGTGTTGGGGATAGGGGACGAGGTGCGGCAGGCGCACAGGGAGGGGGTGTTGGGGTGCGGGGTGCGGGAGGTGCAGGAGGCGGCGCGGCGGCTGGTGGAGAGGTGGGGTGAGGGGCGGGTGGCGGTGCTGGGGGATGAGGAGCGGGTGGCCGAGCTGGAGGGAGTGCCGCACCGGAAGGTGGTGCTCCCCCTGTAGGAGGGGGCCATGGCCGGTGGCATGGGGCGCACCCGAGAGAGGTTTTCATTGCGTTTTAACAGAGATGCGGTACAATGGGGGAAATCGGTGCAAGGAGGTGGGTGGTGAAAGGCATGACGACCCAGGAGCGCAGCTGGGTGCTCTACGACTGGGCGAACTCTGCGCACACCATGATCGTGATGACGGTGATCTTTCCCATGTTCTTCAAGGGGGTGCTCGCCTCGGGGATGGAGGCGCACCGGTCCACGGCCCTGCTCGGGTATGCGAACAGCTTCGCCTCCCTGGTGGTGGCCTTCCTGGCCCCGATCCTGGGGGCCCTGGCCGATTACCGCAACTCCAAGAAGCGGTTTTTCTCGGTCTTCTTCCTGTTGGGGGTGCTCGCCACCGCGGGGATCGCCTTCGTGGTGGAGGGGCAGTGGGCCACGGGGCTCGTGCTCTTCATAGCCTCGGTGATCGGCTTCTCGGGGGCGAACATCTTCTACGATTCGTTCGTAGTGGACGTGACCTCCTCCGAGCGCATGGACTGGGTGTCGGCGAGCGGGTATGGGTGGGGCTACATCGGGGGGAGCATCCCGTTCCTCCTCGCCATGGTGCTCATCCTCTTCCACTCGCAGTTGGGGCTCGAGAGCCAGGTGCCCATGGTGCGGGCCTCGTTCCTCATCGCGGCGGCGTGGTGGGCGGTCTTCAGCATCCCGTTCTTCCTCTTTGTGAGACAAAACTACTTTGTGGAACACTCTGGCCGGCCGGTGCGCGAGGCCTTCGGGAGGCTCTACCACACCTTCAAGAACGTGGCCCGGTACAAGGCCCTCTTCGTCTTCCTCCTGGCCTACTTCTTCTACATCGATGGCGTGGTGACGATCATCAAGATGGCGATTCCCATAGGGATGGACATAGGGCTGGGCCAGACCACCCTGCTGGTCGTGCTCCTCGTGGTGCAGTTCGTGGCCTTTCCGTGCTCGCTCCTCTACGGGAGGCTCGCGGACCGGTTCTCCACCCGTACCATGCTCTTCGTGGGGATCGCCACGTACTTCGTGATCACCCTGCTCGCCACGTCGTTGCCGTTCATCCCTTCGTTGGGGGTGAAGACTGCGGTCTTCTGGGTGATCGCGGTGCTGGTGGGGACGGCGCAGGGCGGGGTGCAGTCGCTGAGTCGTTCGTACTACGGGAGGCTCGTGCCCAAGGAGAAGTCGGCGGAGTTCTTCGGGTTCTTCGACGTGATGGGGAAGTTCGCGGCGATCATGGGGCCGGCGTTGGTGGGGTTCTTCACCGATCTCACGCGCCACACGGCGGCGGGGATCTTCAGCGTGAACCTGCTGTTCCTCATAGGGCTTGTCCTCCTCCTGGTGGAGCGGGGGTTGGAGCGGAAGGGGGCCTAGGTGCCGAAGGAGGTGATGCACTGGGCGATCGCCCGGAGGGTGGCGGAGGGGCTCCATCGGGGGAGGGTGCGGAGGGCGGTCGAGGCACACCCGGGGCTCTTCCTGTACGGCGCGGTGGCGCCCGACTCGCTCTTCTACGTGCCTGCGCCGTCGAGGGAGGTGCGTGAGGCGGGGGAGCGGGTGCACGGGAAGGGGGGGATGGAGAGCTTCGCGGGGCTGCGGTGTGCGATGGAGGGGGAGGGGGGTGCGGTGCGGGATGCCCTGGTGGCGGGGTGGCTCACGCACGTGGCGGCCGATGTGGTCTTCCACCCCATGGTCTTCCACCTTACGGGGTGCCGGGAGGCGGGGGAGGAGCGGGTGAGGGAGGGGAGCACGTATCGGCACTACGTCCTGGAGACGGTGCTCGACCTGTACGTGATGGAGCGGCACGAGGTGCCGTTCGGGGGGCGGGTGGCGAGGATGGTGGGGCCGTACCGGGGGGAGAGGGGGGTGCTGGAGGTGCTCGGGCGGGCGTGGTTCCTGGATGGAGGCCGGGTGGGGCCGGTCCGGCGGGCGGTGTGGGGGCACGGGGCGCTGCAGGGGCTGTTCTTCTCGGAGCGTGCGGCCCGGTGGGTGGATGCGGCATCGGCCGTGGTGCCGGCCCTGCGGAGCTTCCGCGGGCTCTTCTACCGGGAGCGGTTCGCCCGGATGCGTGGGGTGTGGGGGCGGCCGGTGGAGTGGCGGCACCCGGTGACGGGCGAGGTGCGGCGGACGAGGGTGGAGGAGTTGATGGAGGAGGCGGTGGAGCGGGGGAGGGGGTACGTGCGGATGCTGGAGGAGGAGGGGCCGGAGGGGTGGCCCCCCGGGCCGTGCCTTGAGACGGGGCTTCCGGTGGACGACGGGAGGCCCATGCAGTACTTCGACGTGGAGAAGGAGCCTCTATGCAGTATCTGGAGATGAGGGCCGCAGACGACATGCACCTCCACCTGCGTCAGGGGGCACAGCTCGTCGCCTATGCCCGGGATGCGGCGCGATCGTTCGCGCGGGGCCTTGTGATGCCCAACACCCTCCCCCCGCTCGCCTCGCCCGAGTCCGTGCGCGCGTATGGAAGGCAGATCGAGGAGGCGGCTCCGGGCTTCACCCCCCTGCTCACGTTCAAGATACTCCCCCACATGGATGCGGGCCTCGTGCGTTCCCTCAAGGAGGCAGGGGCGGTGGCGGGCAAGCTCTACCCCGAGGGGGTCACCACCCATGCCGAGGACGGGGTGCGCGACGTGGAGGGGCTCTTCCCGGTCTTCGAGGCCATGGCGGAGGAGGGGCTGGTCCTGTGCATCCACGCCGAGTCGCCCGGTGCGCCCGTCCTGGAGCGGGAGGCGGCGTTCCACGAGACCTTTCTCCGCATCCACCACGCCGTTCCCTCGCTGAGGATCGTCTTCGAGCACGTCTCGGACGCCCGCACGGTGGCGTTGATCAGGACCCTCCCCCCCGACAAGGTGGCGGGGACTATCACTCTCCACCACCTCCTCTTCACCCTCGATGACCTGTTGGGCGGAAGGCTCAACCCTCACCTGTTCTGCAAGCCCGTGGTGAAGACGTCGGCAGACAGGGATGCCCTTCGCGAGGCCGCCTTCTCGGGCGATCCGCACTTCTTCTTCGGCTCCGACAGCGCGCCTCACCCCCGCGAGAAGAAGGAGCGGGAGGGTGCGGCGGGGTGCTACACTGCGCCGTACGCCCTTGAGGCCCTGGCCTCGCTCTTCGAGGCACACGGCGTGCTCGGGGTGCTCGAGGGGTTTGTGAGCGAGCGTGGGGCGCGGTTCTACGGCCTCCTGCTCAACGAGGAGAGGGTGGTGCTCCGGAAGGAGGAGTGGGTCGTGCCGGCCGAGTATCACGGGGTGGTGCCCGCCTGCGCCGGGATGCGCCTCGGTTGGAGGGTGGTAGAAAAGGGGAGGTGAGGGTAGACGAGGAGGGGCGTCTGTTCATACGGGGTGAGCTTGCGACGAGGGACTATGCGACGTGGTTTGAGTATCGGACGGGGAAGAAGATCCTACCGGAAAGGGATACGTATCTTGGTAAGGACAAGGATGGGAATGAGTACTGGGAGTATATGGGGGTGGTGTATGCGTATCGTCCTAAGGAGTGGAAGCCTGCAGCTACGATTTTTCTCGACCTTTCGAAGACGTTAGGATCCGTTGCGTGGTTTCTCAGGAAGCCGAGCGTACCGGTGTAGTATCTCATGAAGTGGCGGGGCACGGCCACGCGCCTGTCCTTCTGGCCGATTTTGCTTGATTAGACGTCTAATATTTAGTATCGTTCACTCGTATCATTCATACGATTCGGAGGAACTCTCGTGCAGCAGGTGCGCAACTCTCGGTTTCAGGATCAGATGTTCTCCGGTCCGGTTCTGCCGCTCCTCGTTCGTCTCTCTCTCCCCATCTTCGCGGGGATGTTCTTTCAGCTCCTCTACAACATCACCGACACGGTGTGGATAAGCTGGATCGATCTGGAAGACCCCTCGCTCGTGGGGGGGATCGGTATCATCTTCCCGCTGCTCTTTTTCTTCATGGCTTTGGGGAATGGGCTCATGGTGGGTACGGCCTCACTCGTCGCCCGGGCCGTGGGTGAGGAGAACGAAGAAAAACTCGACGCGGCAGCCGATTCGGGGATATTCATGGCTGTCCTCATCTCTGTGGCGATGCTCGCAGGGGGGTATCTGCTCAAGGAGCAGCTCGTCGGTGCATTGGGAGCCGAAGGCGACTACTACATGCGGGCCCTGGAGTATTTCACCTACATCCTCCCCGGTGCTGCGTTCATCTTCATGCAGAACACCCTCATCGGGGTGCTCCAGGGTGAGGGGCTCGTGAACTACGTGATGCGATCGATGATCATCGGGACGGTTCTCAACATCGTCCTCGATCCTGTGTTCATCTTCCTCTTCGGATGGGGGATAAAGGGCGCGGCCCTCGCCACGGTGCTCGCCCAGGGGATCGGCTTCCTCTATGTGGTGTACGTCTTTCTCGCAGGAAAGACGAGGGTTCCCATCCACATACGGCTCTCGGGGATACGGGGCAAGGTGATGGCCGAGATCTTCTCGGTGGGCTTCCCCCAGACCCTGGGACAGGCGATCATGTCCTTGAGCTTTCTCATCTTCAACCGGATCGTGATCGCCATAGATCCCCTCGCGCTCACGGCCTTCACCCTCTGCGGGCGGTTCGATCAGGCCATCCTCATGCCCATCTTCGCCGTGGCTTCGGCCCTTGTGACCATGATGGGGCAGAACTTCGGGAGGAGACTCTACGATCGGATGCTCAGCATCTGGCACGTGGCGCTCAGGGTCTCGGTGGCCACGGTGACGGTGATCGTGCTCGCCATCGTGGTGTTCGCGCCGAGGATCTTCTCGCTTTTCACCGATGTACCCGAGGTCCTCTCCTATGCGGTGGCCCAGGTCCGCACCATGGAGTACGCCTTCATCTTCGCTTCGTTCGGGATCCTGGGCAGATCGTTCTTTCAGGCCATAGGAAAGGGATGGGCGGGGCTCCTCCTCGTGCTCCTGCGGCTCGTACTCCTCGCCGTGCCTGCGGTGCTCTTCTTCGTCTATGTGCTCCACCTGGGGATACGGGGTGTCTGGTTCGGGCTCATCTTCGCCAACCTCTCTACCGCGCTCACCGCTGCCTTGTGGGTGCCTCGTACCATACGGTCGATGATGGAGAGGGAGCCGATGCCGGCCCTCCGGTAAAGGGTGGTCAAAACCGACCCGATGGAGTATGGTAGATCGATATCTACCCAAGGGGATGACATGAAAACAAGAACCATCGTATGTGTGTTAGCGGCATTGGTGCTCGCCGTGTTTCCGGCGTGCGCCGGTGGGAAGGGAGAGGCGAAGGGAGGGGAGGCGGCGGAGGTGCAGGCGGCGGCTCCCGCTTCCGGGGAGGTGGCGGCAAGGGTGAACGGGGAGGAGGTGCCTTCGAAGGAGGTGGAGAGGGAGGTCCAGAGGTACGTCGCGCAGTATCAGCAGTACGGCATGGAGGTGTCGCCGGAAGAGGAGCAGAAGCTGAGGGAACAGGTCCTGGACGTGCTCATAGGGAGACTCCTCCTCCTCCAGGAGGCGAAGAGGATGGGGTTGTCGGTCGATCAGGCCCAGGTGGAGGCCCAGATAGAGCAGTACAAGCTCCAGTCGGGATCCGAGGAGACCTTCAAGAACATCCTTGCACAGGCGGGCTATACCGAGGAGGAATTCCGTGAGGAGCTCTCCCGGGCCTTCCTCCTCCAGCAGGTGGTGGATGAGAAGGTGACCAAACATCTCTCGGTGAGCGACGAGGAGGCGAGGGCGTACTACGACGAGAATCCGGAACAGTTCGAGCAGCCCGAACAGATCAGGGCGCGTCACATCCTCATCCGCCTTGATCCGGATGCTTCCAAGGAAGAGGAAGAGGCCGCGTATGCGAAGATCCATGAAGTACAGGAGAAGTTGAAGCAGGGAGCCGACTTCGCCGAGCTCGCGAGGACCTACTCCGAGGGACCTTCCGCCCCCAACGGTGGTGACCTTGGATTCTTCGGCAGGGGCCAGATGGTTCCCGCGTTTGAGGAGGCCGCTTTCGCCCTCGAGGTGAACCAGGTGAGCGACGTGGTGCGTACCGAGTACGGGCTCCACCTCATCCAGGTCACCGACAAACAGGAAGCAGGCAAGGCGTCCTTCGAAGAGGTGAAGGATCAGCTCAAGGAGATGCTCCTCCAACAGAAGAGTTCAGAAGCCATCAACGCCTTGGTTGAGGAACTCAAGGGGAAGGCGGAGATAGAGATCTACTGAAGAGGAAATGTGTCGAGGCGGCACACAGGGGAGGGCCACGGGCCCTCCCCTATTTCTCTTTCTTTTCGTTCAGGATCAGACCAGCGAGAGTCTCGATGGTGCGTGGTACGGCCTCGCGTGATGTGCCCCACGGACGGCCCGCGTTCCGGTAGTCGTACTGGTCGATGAAGTAGGAGAGGGTTTCCTCGAGGGTGCGGAATCGGTCCTCCTGACGTGCTGTTATCATGGAGAGAAACGATGAGAGGTGTTTCCCTCCGAGGAGGAGGGGAGCTTCCCGGAGGAGGAGATCTTCATGGGGGAGGCAGAAGCCTGCACACCGGGCCGCGGTTTCCCTGAAGTCCTCCTCTTTTTTCCAGAGGGTGAAGATGATGTGTATGTTGAGGGAGGTGCCTTCTTCGAGTTCGTCACAGATGAGGCAGGTCTCGTCCTCGATCTGAGATCGTTTCTTCAGTAGCCTGATGAGGCGGGGGACTCGTTCCGCGTGTCTTCGCACTTCGTCATACCGCTTCCGTCTGCGGCCGACCCGGTAGACGAGGATGTCCTTGAGCTGGATGGCGAGGGGGAGGAGGTCGTTGCGTTCGTAGAGGAGCCGGAGGTGGCGGCCGCAGTAGCCTTTCTCCTCTATGAGGGTACGGGTCGCGGGATCCATGATGTTCTCGAGGTGCGAGGTGACGAGCTGGTGTTCCTGCTTCCGCTCGAGGAGGCAGAGAGGACACGTGCCGTCCTGGCGGAAGGCGTCCCAGACGGCGAGCGTGGCTATATTGTGTTTCATGGTGAAACTCTAGTAGGATTTTCCGATTATTGCTATATACTGGTAGGGGGAGGAGTATATATGAGAAAGCGACTGTGTGTGCTCATCCTGCTCGCAGGGGCCGGCATGCTCCACGCCCAGATGTTTTCTGCAGGGATCGGGACTTCGTTCTTCCAGTACGAACGGACCTTCCTCGACCTGGAGGGGGCGTACCACCAGAAGGTGGCCGACACCATGGAGATGGTGGTCGGTGCACACGTGGCGATCGCCACCGAGGAGCGGGGGGGACAGGTGACGGCCGACTTCCTCATCGCAGGGGAGCTCGGGCTCGAGTTCCTTTTCCCCACTTCTCCGGTCTTCGTCCCCTACTTCGGCGCCGGGCTCTCTCCCCAGTTTTCCCTCGCGGAGGAGACCTCCTTCTTCCTGGGACCCTATGGGGAAGCGGGCTTCAGGCTCAACGTACATCCCTATATGGACTGGTTCCTGGAGCTGCAGCAGGAGCTCACTATAGGTCCGCCGCGATGGATCAACAACAGTACGAGGATTTCCACCGGGATACTCTTCCACTTCTAGCACCTCCTCAGGTCGTGTGGGCGTAGGCGGGCCGGGATGGATCCCCGGCCTTTCCGTTTCGTGATAACATTATTATTTTTAGCGTATCCATTTATTATAGACACATCGGTGGCATGCCACTGCATCTCGAGTAGATCGTCAGGGTGGGAGGTGTCATGGCTCGACATGAATTCCAGACCGAAGTGCACAGGCTCCTCGATATCATCATCCACTCGCTCTATTCGCACCGGGAGATCTTCCTCCGGGAGCTCGTCTCCAATGCTTCGGACGCCCTCGACAAGCTCAGATTCCTCGTGCTCACCGACGAGGCCTACAAGGGGGTTCCCTTCACTCCCAGGATCGACATCCGGTTCGACGAGGAAGGACGGTCGTACCTCCAGGTGGAGGATACCGGCATCGGGATGAACGAGCAGGACCTCATCGAGAACCTGGGGACCATCGCCAAGTCGGGTACGAGCGAGTTCCTCTCGCGTCTCACAGGGGATGCGAAGAAGGATGCGACCCTCATCGGACAGTTCGGGGTGGGCTTCTACAGCGCCTTCATGGTGGCCGATAGGGTAGAGGTGCTCACCAGAAAGGCCGGAGAAGAGAAGGCCTTTCTCTGGGTGAGCGATGGAAAGGGGGAATACGAGATCCTTCCGGCCGAACGGGCGGGTCACGGGACCACGGTGAAGCTCTATCTCAACGAGCAGGGCAAGGAGTTCGCCTCTCGGTGGCGGATCGAGGAGATCGTACGACGGTACTCGAACCACATCCAGTTCCCCATCTACCTCCACTACACCGAAGAAAAGGAAGGAACGCGGACCGAGGTGGAGAAGCAGCTCAATGCTGCGGTGGCCCTCTGGCGTCGCCCGAAGGGCGAGATCTCCGAACAGGAGTACAAGGATTTCTACAAGACGCTCACCCACGACGAGGAGGATCCGCTCTTCTGGCTCCACTTCAAGGCAGAGGGGACCCTGGAGTACACCGTGCTCCTCTACGTGCCCTCGAGCGCTCCTTTCGACATGTTCTCCCCCCACTATCGGGCGGGGGTGAAGCTCTACGTGAAGCGGGTCTTCATCACCGAGGACGACAAGGAGCTCCTCCCCACGTACCTCAGGTTCGTGAGAGGGGTGATCGACTCGGAGGATCTCCCGCTCAACGTGAGCCGCGAGATGCTCCAGGAACACCGGATACTCGCCACCATCCGGAATGCGGCGGTGAAACGTTTCCTGCAGGAATGCAAGCGGATCGCAGAGGAGGATCCGGCCACGTACGAGCGGTTCATCAGGGAGTACAACAAGCCGCTCAAGGAGGGGCTCTACCTCGATCACCAGCACCGGGACGTGCTCATCGAGCTGGTGCGGTTCAAGTCCACGAAGGTGGAGGGCTACACGAGCCTCGCGGCCTACAAGGAGCGGATGAAGCCGGATCAGAAGGCGGTGTACTACATCGCGGGCGGGGACGAGGGGCTCCTCCGGAACGCGCCGATACTCGAGGCGTACAAGAGGCGGGATATCGAGGTGCTCATCATGGACGACGAGATAGACGAGCTCCTCGCCCCTGTGATCGGTTCGTACCAGGGGGTGCCGCTCAAGGCGGTGCATACCAGGGATGCGGCCGAGGAGCTGGGTGAGAGTGAGGAGGAGAAGAGGCGTCGGGAGGAGAAGAAGGATGTGCTCGAGAAGATGAAGGCGGTGCTCAAAGACCGGGTGAAGGACGTGGTGGCATCGAGCAGGCTTTCGGACGTACCTGCGGCGGCCGTGCTGGACGAACGCGATCTCTCCCCACAGATGCAGGCGATTCTCAAGGCCATGGGCCAGGCGGATCTACCCGAGACGAAGCCCGTGCTCGAGGTGAATCTCGACCACCCGGTGATCGAGCGGATACGCGCGGCCGAGGGGCAGGAGCTGGAAGACATGGTGTTGCTCGTGTACGATCAGGCCGTGCTCACCGCAGGGCTCAAGCCGGAGGACGGCCCGGAGTTCGCGCGGAGGATCGTGCGGATGCTCGAGCGGGCGTAGGGGGCGGCGTCCTTCGTGGGTCCCTCCGAGGGCGGCCGCGCACCGGGGTCCCGTGGAAGGGGGGCGTGGGGGATGGGGTGGGCCAGGTGCGCCTCTTGGGGTGCTATTTCCCTTTATTCCGGCTTCCCGACGACCGACAAGAAAAGAGAGGCCCCTTTGGGCCGGGAGATCACCTTGATGAGGAGCGTCGGGATGCACACTGAGTTTTTCAGGGTAAAGGGCGCACATCCCGTGTATGCGGAGATCGTGAGGGATGCGGGCGATTCCCTCCTCATGAGGATTCTCAAGTATCTCGAGGGTGATGTCTACGAGGAGGAGTCCTGGATCTCGCGGGATCTCTTCGAGGCGTGTATGAGGACGGGGTATCTGAGTCCCGCCGAGAGACCCGAGATAGAACGGTTGCGGGCGTGAAGGAATCCCTCCCGAACGGGAGGGTTTTTTCGTCTTTCAGTGGACACCTGTCAGGGACATACTATAATAAAGGTATGAGAACCCCTCTCGTGTACGTAAAGGTGTGCGTAGGAGACGGGGAGGGGTTTCACGGTTTGCACTTTTCTTACAAAAATAGTAATATATACATCGGATGAATGCCGATGAAAGGGGATGATCGTGAAACGAGAAGAAATCCTCACGAGACTTGAGGAGGTGGTGGACACCACCAGATTCGGGCTCCTGGTGACCGTGGGTGAGTCTCAGGTCCCCAATGCCCGCTGGATGACCGCCGGGTTCCTCAAGGGACAGCACAGGGACCTCTACACCGTCTCCTCTCCCCATGACCGCAAGGTGAAGGAGGTGAGGACGAATCCAGAGGTGCTCTGGGTCTTCAGCCGCAAGGACTACCGGGAGGTCTTCAGGGTCTGGGGCCGCGCCCAGGTGATCGAGAACCCTGCGCTCCTCGGTGAGCTCCTCGAGGGGATCGCGGAGGCCTTGGAGCTCTTCTGGAAGGTGCACGGCGAGCTCAAGGAGTTCGTGGTGATCGAGACGGTGATCACCAGGTTGGAGTACGAGAGGCCCCGCGAAGGGGTGAGGGAGGTGGTCTCATGGGAGTGAAACGCCCTCGCACACAGAGAGGGGAGAGGTCCGACCGGGATCTCTACATGAAGTTCCTGAGGGAGATGCTCCTCATCCGCCTCTTCGAGGAGAAGGCGGCCCAGATGTACGGGCTCAGGAAGATCGGGGGGTTCTGCCACCTCTACATCGGGCAGGAGGCGGTGGCCGTGGGTTCCATCGCCGCGATCGATCTTTCGAAGGACTACGTGGTCACGGCCTACCGGGATCACGGCCATGCCCTCGCCTGCGGCATGGATCCGAAGGTGGTGATGGCCGAGCTCTTCGGGAAGGTGACGGGGTGTAGCAGGGGGAAGGGAGGGTCCATGCACATGTTCGACGTGGAGAAGCACTTCCTCGGCGGCAACGGGATCGTGGGTGCCCAGATCCCGGTGGGGACCGGGGTGGCGTTCGCGCAGAAGTACCAGGGCACGGGGGGGGTGACGCTCGTGTACTTCGGGGACGGCGCCATCCACCAGGGGGCCTTCCACGAGGCGCTCAACATGGCGAAGATCTGGGAGCTGCCGGTGGTCTACGTCTGCGAGAACAACCAGTGGGGTATGGGGACCTTCTGGAAGAAGGTCTCGGCCGTGGCCGACCTCTACAAGCTCGGTGCGGCGTACGACATCCCCGGCGTCCAGGTGGATGGGATGGACGTGCGGGCGGTGTACGAGGCCACGGGCGAGGCGGTCTCCCGCGCGAGGGAGGGGCAACCGGTGCTCATCGAGGCCCGGACCTACCGGTACAAGGGCCACTCCATGAGCGATCCTGCGAAGTATCGTACGAGGGAGGAGCTCGAGGAGTACAAGCGTCAGGATCCCATCGGCAGGCTCAAGACCTTCATGGAGGAGGAGGGGCTCCTCGACGAGGAGACCTTCCGCAGCCTCTACGACGAGATCCAGAGGGAGGTGGAGGAGGCGGTGGCGTTCGCGGAGCAGAGCGAGGAGCCTGCCCTCCACACCATGTACGAAGACGTATACGCAGGGGAGGATGCGATATGGCGGTCATGACCTACAGGGAGGCGCTCAACCGGGCCCTCGAGGAGGAGATGGCGAGGGACGAACGGGTGTTCCTCATGGGTGAGGAGGTGGGGGAGTACGACGGGGCCTACAAGGTGAGCAGGGGGCTGCTCGTCAAGTACGGGCCGAAACGGGTGATCGACACCCCCATATCGGAGCTGGGGTTCACGGGGATAGGGATAGGGGCGGCGATCGCAGGGCTCAGGCCGGTGGTGGAGTGGATGACCCACAACTTCGCCATCCTGGCGATGGACCAGGTGATCAACAATGCGGCCAAGATGCGTCACATGTCGGGCGGTCAGCTCAAGGTGCCGATCGTCTTCAGGGGTCCCAACGGGCCTGCGGAGTATCTCTCGTCCCAGCACTCCCAGTCGCTCGCGGCCTTCTGGATGCATGTGCCGGGCCTCAAGGTGGTGGCGCCGGCCACGCCCTATGATGCGAAGGGGCTCCTCAAGTCGGCCATAAGGGACGACGACCCGGTGGTGATGCTCGAGGCGGAGCTGATGTACGCCTGGGAGGGGGAGGTGCCCGAGGAGGAGTACCTCGTCCCCATCGGGAAGGCCGATATCAAGCGGCCGGGGAAGGATGTCTCGGTGATCACCTACTCCAAACCGCTCAAGGTGGTGATGGAGGCGGCGAAGGTCCTCGAGGAGCGGGGGGTGGATGTGGAGGTGGTGGACCTCAGGTCGCTCAGGCCGCTCGATACCGAGACGATCTTCTCCTCGGTGCGCAAGACCCACCGGGCCGTGGTGGTGGACGAGGCCTGGCCCATGTGCGGTCCTGCCTCGTTCGTGGCCTGGGCCGTCGGCAAGGCCTGTTTCGACGACCTGGACGCCCAGGTGGAGATCGTGACGTCCGAGGACGTCCCCATGCCCTACAACCACACGCTGGAGCTCGCGGTGCAGTCTTCCGTGGAGAAGGTGGTGGCGGCGGTCTCCAGGGTGCTCTATCTGGAGTAGACTATGGCGGAAAAGGTGCTCATGATAGCCCTCTCTCCCACGATGGAGGAGGGGACGATCGTCGCCTGGCACAAGAAGAAGGGCGAGAGGGTGGAGAGCGGGGACGTGCTCTGCGAGGTGGAGACGGACAAGGCCACGATGGACTACGAGTCCACCCAGAGTGGCGTGCTCCTGGAGATCCTCAAGAAGGAAGGGGAGAAGGCCCGGGTGGGTGAGGTGATCGCGGTGCTCGGGGAGGAGGGGGAGGATATCTCCTCGCTCCTCTCCGAGATCAGCGCGGCGGCTGAGGAGACGCCGAAGGCCGGGTCGGAGCCCGACCGGCCGCCTGCGGTGGAGGCGCCTTCCCCGAAGGAGGAGCCCGGGCCGCAGGGGGCGCAGGGGCGCGTGGCGGGAGGGGGGGTGGAGGACCTCCGGGGAAGGGCGGCGCTGGAGGTGCCTCCTCCTGCAGGGAGGGTGAAGGCGAGTCCGCTCGCGCGGAAGCGGGCGAGGGAACTGGGGGTGGACCTGCGGCTGGTGCGCGGCTCCGGACCGGGCGGCAGGGTGACGGTGCGTGACGTGGAGGAGGCCGCGAAGGCCGGACCCGCCGCTTCCCCCGCGGCCTCAGGTGGGCCGCGGCGGCTTGCGGGCGGGCGGGAGCCCGTGACGCCCATGCGGGCGGCCATCGCGCGGCGGCTCTCCGAGTCGAAGCGCACCGCCCCCCACTTCACCCTCACGGTGAAGGTCCGCGCCGACAGACTCCTTACCCTGCGGGAGCAGGTGAACGAAGGCCGGCAGGAGCGGCTCTCCTTCAACGCCTTCCTCATGAAGCTCGCTGCCGAGGCCCTCGTGCGGCATCCGCAGATCCTCTCCTCATGGGAGGGTGAGGCCATCCGCTACTTCGATACCGTGGACATAGGGCTCGCCGTGGCGCTCCCCGGCGGCCTCATCACCCCCGTGGTCCGCTCGTGCGAGTACAAGACCGTGGAGGAGATCGATCGGGAGCTCAAGGACCTCATCGCTAGGGCCCGTGAGGGGGGACTCTCCCCTGAGGAGTACACCGGAGCGGGCTTCACCATCAGCAACCTGGGGTCGTATGGGATCACGGAGTTCACGGCCATCATCAATCCTCCGGCCTCGGCCATACTCGCCGTGGGGGCGGTGACCACCGAACCTGTGTGGGAGGGAGGAGGCGTGGTGCCGGCGCGCGTGGTGCGCCTCACCCTCTCCTGCGACCACAGGACCATAGACGGCGCAGTGGGGGCTGCCTTCATGGCCGGGCTCGCGAGGTACGTGGAGGAGCCTGGGCGTGCCCTGGTGTAGGCTCAGGCGCCGCTTCGTCCGAAGCGGGCTGCTGCGACGCCCATGACGAGGATGCCGAGCCCTCCGAGTGCGAGCACCTCTCTCCAGAGCGCGGAGAGGGGTGCTCCTTTTATGTAGAGCTCCCGCACCACGGTCATCATGTACCGCAGGGGGTTGAGGAGGGTGAGGGTCTTGAGCCACTGCGGCATGTTCGCCACGGGGATGAGGAACCCGCTCAGGAGGATGAGGACCACCATGGCGAACCAGGCGAAGAAGAGGGCCTGTGTCTGGGTGTGGGAGATCGTGGAGATGAGGAGGGCGAGCCCCAGGGTGGTGAAGAGGTAGAGAGTGACCACGAGGAAGAGGGGGAGGATGCCCCCTCGCGGGAGGGTGCCGAAGATGGCCCACGCCGCGGTCATGGCGAGGGAGAGCTCGACGAGGGAGTAGAGGAGGAAGGGGAAGAGCGTGCCCGTGAGGATCTGGAGCGGGGAGAGGGGGCTCACCAGGAGCTGGTCGAGCGTGCCCTGTTCCTTCTCCCTCACGAGGGAGAGCGCGCCGAGGAGGAGCGAGACCATGGTGACGATGAGGATCACGAGCCCCGGGATCATGTACACCTGGCTCTTGAGGAGCGGGTTGTACCAGTAGTGGACCGTGGCGGTTCCCTCACGGACCACGGGCCGGGTGCCGACCTGCGGGAACGTCTGTGCCGCCAGGGCCTCGAAGTAGGTGTAGGCCGTGAAGGCCTGGGTGCCGTCCACGGCGTCGAGGAGGCAGAGGACCCGGGCCTGTCCCCGTTGGAGGTCTCGGGAGAAGTCCGGGGGGATGTAGATCCCCAGCTTCACCTCCCACTCCTCTATGAGTTCCTCGAGCTCATCGAGGGATGTGGCGCGGGCTGCAAGGTCGAACCTGTCGCTCGCCTCGAGGGCGGCTTCAAGGGCACGGGAGGCCGGAGATCGGTCCAGATCGAGGATCGCGGTCTTCACGTGCGCAGTCTCGAAGGTGAGGGCGTACCCGAGCACCAGGAGCTGGAGGATCGGGGCTGCGATCATGAGACGGGGAAGGAGCGGATCGGCCTTGAGGAGGAGGAATTCCTTCCTGAGAAAGGCGAGGAGTCGTTTCATGGCGAGAGCTCCATGAGTGTTTTGGCGCGCACCGTGCCCACCAGGAGAAAGAACAAGGTGAATCCTCCCAGAGCCGAGAGCTGGGGTATGAGCTGGGATACGGTGTTCCCCTTGAGCATGATGCCTCGCAGGCACTGGAGGAAGTAGGTGGCGGGCAGGGCGTGACCTATCACCCTCAGGACCAGGGGCATGGACTCGAGGGGGAAGATGAAACCCGAGAGGAGGAGGGTGGGGAAGAGGGTGATGAGAAGGGAGGCGAGCATGGCCGACTGCTGGGTGGGGGCCACGCTCGAGATCAGGATACCCATGCTGATCCCGGTGAGGGTGTAGAGGAGGAGCACTCCCACGAGGAGGAGCGCGTTCCCCTTGAGCGGCACACCGAAGAGGAGCATGCCCGCAACCAGGACCACGAGGGAGAGGAGTCCCGCGAGGATGAAGTAGGGTATGAGCTTGCCTCCCACGACGTCGACGGCCGAGAGTCGGGAGAGCCTGAGGAGGGTGAAGGTTCCCGACTCCTTTTCCCTTGTGATGGTGAGGCTGGAGAGCAGGGCGGAGGCCATGAGAATGAGGAGGGCCGTGATCCCGGGTACGAAGAAGAAGGCGCTCTCCCGCGTGGGGTTGTAGAGGAAGATAGGGGTGGCGGCCACGGGGGAGGGGAGGGATGGGAGGGACGAGGAGAGGGCGTGGAGGATGTAGGCGGCCACGGTCTGCGCCCGCTGCGGATCAGAGGCGTCCACTGCGAGGTGTGGCAGGACCCCGCCTCCCCGGATGAGGCTCCGGGTAGTACCGGGAAGGAGGGTGAGCACGGCCTCCGCTTCCCTCCGTGCGAAGATCTCCGAGGCAGGGAGCTCGGAGCGTTTCACGACGAAGAGCGGGGTGCCCGAGAGACGGTCCACGAGGGCCCGGGTGAGGAATGTCCGATCGAAGTCGTGGATCACGAGGAGGATCTGTTTCGGTTCCGTTTCCATGGCATACCCGAGGAGGATGAGCTGGAGGAGAGGGAGGATGAAGAGTACGAGGAGCGTGCGGTAGTCACGCGAGAGGTGCCACCATTCTTTGCGGAGGAGGGCCCAGAGTCTCATGGTGTTCCTCCTGACGAGACGAGGTGGATGAAGGCCTCCTGAAGGGTGCGGGTGCCTGAGCTGGCCATGATCTCCTGCGGCGGTCCTTCGACGAGGACCTTCCCCTGGTGCATGATCGCTACCCTGTGGCAGTATTCGGCCTCTTCCATGTAGTGGGTGGTCACCAGGATGGTCTTTCCTTTCGAGCTCTGGCGGTAGATCTCCTCCCAGAACTCCTGCCGTCCGACGGGATCGACCCCCGAGGTGGGTTCGTCGAGGATGAGGAGGGGCGGGTCGTGGAGGAGTGCGCACATGAGGCCGACGCGCTGTCTGAACCCCAGAGGGAGGGTGCGTACCGGACGGCGAGCCCCCTCCCCGAGCCATGAGGAGAGCCGTGCGAGGTAGTGCGCTGTACGTGTGTCCTCTACCCGGTAGAGGGCCGAGAAGAACCGGACGTTTTCCTCGGGAGAGAGGTCCTCGTAGAGGGAGAATCGCTGGGAGAGGTAGCCGATGCGGGTGCGGGCGAGCCTGGGCTGGCGGTGTACGGGTATGCCGTCGACGAAGATGCGGCCGGCAGTGGGGGGCAGGAGGCCGCAGATCATCCGTATGGTGGTGGTCTTCCCCGCCCCGTTGGCACCGAGGAGGCCGAAGACCTCTCCCCTGGCTACCGAAAACGAGATGCGATTCACCGCGGTGAAGCTGCCGAAACGTCTCACGAGTCCTTCCACTTCGATCATGGGTGAGGTGGACTGGTCCCGTCCGGTCATACCGCCTCCCGGTCGCTTATGCCGAGGAAGGTGGAGAGGAAGGCGTCCTCCAGCCTGGGGGGGAGCGGGCCTTCGAGGTGGTAGCTGGCCGAGAGGAGGGGGGCGAGTTCCTCACGGGTGCCTGTGATGCGGATCCCGTCGGGTCCGAGGTAGCATGGGATGTGGGGGGCCGTCCTGCGCACCTCCTCCCGGAGTGCCCGGGGGTCGGCCTCGGTCTCGATCCGGAAGAGGCGGCCCTCCAGCCTCCTGCTGAGCTGTTGGGGGGAGCCCTGGAGCACGATCTTGCCCTCATGGAGGAAGAGCACGGTGTCGCAGTGTTCGGCCTCGCCGAGGTTGGGGGTGGAGATGAGGATGCCCATCCCCTCTCTCCGGAGGGCGTCGAGCATATCCCAGAACTCCTTCCGGGAGAGCGGATCCACGCCGGTGGTGGGTTCGTCGAGGATGAGGAGGCGGGGGTTATGGAGGAGGGCACACGAGAGGGCGAGTTTCTGCTTCATCCCGCCCGAGAGGGCACCGGCCCTCCGCGTCCTGAATGGTGCGAGCCTGCTGAAGCGGTAGAGCCATGCGGCCTTCTCTTTGAAGTGTGCCTCGGAGAGGCCGTGGACCGTGGCGAAGAACCAGAGGTTTTCCTCCACCGTGAGGTCTTCGTAGAGGGAGAAGCGTTCGGGCATGTAGCCCACATGGCGCTTGATCCAGTGAGAGTGGTCTTCGTCGGGGAGCTGGATGATACCCTCTTCTGGGTGGTCGAGGCCGAGGATGAGGCGCATGGTGGTGGTCTTGCCCGCACCATCCGGGCCTATAAGCCCCACGATGCGGCCTTCGTCCACCGAGAAGGTGATCCCGTCCACCGCAGGCCTGCCCTGATAGGTGCGTCTGAGGCCTTCTACGTGTACGATGGTCATTGGAACGAGACCTCCACCGGCATGCCTATCTTGAGGACGAGGTCCTCGTTGGGGATGGCCACCTTCACCGCGTAGACCAGGGCCTCCCGGGTCTCGGGGGTGCGGACCTCCTTGGGGGAGAACTCCGCCCTGGTGGGGAGCTTGACGACCGTGCCCGTGCGCTCGTCCAGGGCGGTGCGGACGCGCACCTCATCTCCGGGCCGTATCAGGGCGAGGGTCCGCTCTTCCACGTAGACGGTGGTGGAGACGTGGGCGAGATCCGCCACCTCCACCACGGGAGAGAAGGCCGGGACCATCTCCCCCACGTCATAGAAGACTTCTTCCACGATCCCCGAGCTGGGGGCGGTGATGAGGGTGCGCGTGCGCTGGAGCTGGAGGCCTTCGAGCTCTGCCCGGAGGGCCTTCCTCTGTGCGCCCAGAGCCTTTCGCCGGGCCTGGAGTGCGGCGAGCTCTGCCTCCTGGTTGGAGAGGCGCGAGGCGAGTTCGTCCACGGTCTGGGGTGAGACTGCCTGTGCCTCGAGCAGGGTCTTGTTGCGTTCGTAGGTGGTACGCAGGTAGTCCCGCATCTCTTGTGCCTGTCGGATGCGGGCTTCGAGCTCCTCGGCCTGGTAGGTGAGCTGTTCGAGTTGGGCCTGGAGTGCGGCGATCTTGAGGTCAAGGGCGGCCTGATCGAGTCGGGCGAGGATCTGGTCTGTCTCTACCTGGTCGCCTTCGTGGACCTCGAGGGCGACGAGTCGTTCGGCGATGGGGCTGGAGAGGAGGTACTGGGTGCCCTCCACGATGCCGGTGTACCAGTGCTGGTCCGCGCTGCAGGCGGCGAGAAGCAGGGTGAGGGGGATGATGAGTCGTCTCATGGGGTCTCCTCCTGTGGCAAGAGTGGTGATCCGGCGAAGAGGCGGGTCTGGTGGTAGGCGAGGAGGTAGGCGTAGCGTGCCTGTTGGACTCCGAGTTCGGCTTCGCGGAGCCGTTGCTCGGCCTCGAGGAGCGCGGCGAGGGGTGTCTGGCCCTGGCGCCACTCCTCCTGGACGATGGCGTGTCGTCGCTGTTCGAGCGTCAGGACGTCACGGGCCGCCTCGTAGGTGGTGTAGCGGGTGTGTGCCTCCTCGAGGAGCCGGTCGAAGGCGAGGGTGAGGTCCTCCAGGGTCTGGGTGTAGGTAGCGCGGGCTGCCTCGAGGCGGGCCTTCTGTTCGTCGATCCGCGCGGTGCGGGCTCCGGAGGTGAAGAGGGGCCAGGTGAGGCCGATGCGCCCGGTGAAGAGGATGTCGGCTTCGTCCTCGGTGAGAGAGAGCCCGGGGTACTGGAGGGTGGCGCCTGCCTGGATCTGGAGGCTCGGCCACCACGAGGCCTGTGCGGCGTTGAGGAGGGCTTCCCGGATAAGTGTCTGGGTGCGGGCCGTGAGGGCGGCGGGGAGGGTGGGGAGGCGGTCGCGGAGGGATTCGAGGCTGGAGGGGGGGAGGACGGCGAGGAGTTGCTGGGGAAGGGTGAGGCCGTCGAGGCGGTCGAGTCCACAGCGGAGGGCGAGTTCCCGGAGGATGAGACGGGAGTCGGCCTCGGATGCCTCGATGCGGGCGGCGGTCTGGGTGAGCTGGATACGCAGGTCGAGTTCGTCCTTTTCCGAGGCGAGACCTCCGGCCTTGAGTGCGGCGAGGCGTTCGTGGTGGGCCTTAAGTCGGGCGAGGGCGGCTTGGAGGGACTGGGTGGAGGCGAGGGAGAGCTGGTACCGGAAGGCGAGGGTGAGGATGGTGCGGGTGAGCTCCTGTTCCCGGGCGGCGATGTGGAGTCGGGCGGCGGTGAGGGTCTGGGAGGCGGCTTCGAGGCGTGAGGGGCCTTCCATACCGAGCTGCCACTCCCAGGTGGCGAGGAGACCGGCTTGGTAGGTGGTGGTCTCGCCCAGTTCGATGTCGAGGGAGCCGAGGGGTGGGGGGAGGGTGAGGGTGGCGTGGGGGACGTCGGACTGGAAGGCGGTGGAGGCGGAGATGCCGAGCGAGGGGAGGAGGGATGCGAGGGCCTGGCGGCGGGATGCGTCGGCGGCGGAGGCCTCGGCGGAGAGGGCGTGGAGGAGGGGGTCGTGGGTGAGGGCGAGGGAGAGGAGAGTGGGGAGGTCCAGGGTGTGGGCGTGGAGGAGGGTGGTGAGGAGGAGGGGGATGAGGCGGGCAACTGGTTTCATGGTCTACTCCTTCTTGATGGCGTCCCAGAGGAGACGGGCGACGTGCTCGGCCCGTTCTTCGAGGACCTGCTCGAGGTCGAACGTAAGGTCCGACCTCTCTGCGATAAGCGGGAGGAGCGCGGGGGCGACGAGGAGGGGGAATATGTTGAGGGAGAGGACATCGAGGATGAGCTGGAGAGGATCCACCTCTTTGATGCGCCCCTCTTTGCGGGCCTCCTCGATCTTCTCGAGGAAGTAGCTCCACACGTGCCGGTCCCCCAGTGTGAGCTGACGGGCGAAGATGGCGAGGAATTCGGCCCTGTTGGAGGCGAGTTCGCCGATGAGGAACCTGAAGAGCTGCGGATGTGCCCGCATGGTCTCGATGTGCCGCTTGATGAGGACCGGGAGGAGCTCTTCGAGTGAGAGGTCCTCGTCCCCGGGCCGGAAGACCAGCCTGAGGGCGAGTCGGGCCATCTCCTCGGCGATGGTCTCGTAGAGCCTGTCCTTGGTTCTGAAGTAGTAGTGCACCAGGGCCTTGTTCACGCCGGCACGCCGGGCGATCTCCTTTATGGTCGTGCCGGCCTTGCCTTTCTCGCTGAAGACCTCGAAGGCGGCCTTCCGTATGCGTTCCTCGGTACTGATATCCACGTCTCGCATCTGTTATCTCTATGGTTTAACTCTATGGTTAAACCATGCGTCAAAAAAGGCCCCCCGTCAAGGGGGCATGCGATCATCCCTTCCGGTGGTCGGTCAGTACCCGGGTGTACACCTCCAGGAGGCGCTCGGCGTGTCGGTCTATGGAGTACTCGTCCGCCACGCTGCGGGATGCAGCGGCCATCCGGTCCCGCAGCGCCGTGTCCTCGAGGAGGAGGGCGACCTTCTCCGCAAGGTCCGCGTCCTCGTCCACCTGGAACCCGTTCTCTCCCTCGCGTACCACCCCTTCGTAGCTCACGTCGCGCCTGCAGACCAGGGGCAGGCCTGCCGCCGCGGCCTCGAGGGTGGTGATGGGGTGCACTTCGCTGAGCGATGCCGAGACGAAGACCTCCGCGATGGAGTAGAAGGCGGCGATCTTCTCCCAGTCCACGAACCCGGTGAGGATCACCCGATCCTCCATGCCCTCCGCCTTCACCCTTTGCGCGAGCGGGTCGAACCCGGGGCCGTCGCCCACATACACGAGCCGCACCTCCTCTCTCCTGCGGAGGAGGGGCTTCATCGCCTCGTAGAGCTCCTCGATGCGCTTCTCGGGTCCCATCCGGCCCACGAAGAGCACCACACGGTGACCGGGAGAGAGGCGGTACCGTTCCCTGATCTCCCTCACCACCTCTTCCCGGATGTTGTCCTTGAACCGCTGGATGTCGATGCCGTTGGGTACCACCACTGTCTCCATCCAAGGGGTGATCTCCCGGAAGTAGAGGGCCGATTTTGGCGAGGGGGCGATGAGGAGCGAGGCCCCCTTGAGGTACCGCCTGAAGTAGGTCCTCACCACGGGCTTCATCTTGAGGAGGGGGAAGTAGTGGGCGTAGTCCTCCCACATGGTGTGGGCGGTACACACCCGGGGGATCCCCAGGGCGCGGGCGGCCTTGCCCGCGGCGAATCCCGTGGCGAACTCGGTGTGGCTGTGCACGATCTCGATCCGGTGGCTCTTGAGGAACTCTATCACACGTTTCTTCCTCGTGAGGGCGTAGCCGTAGCCCTGCTTGGAACCGAAGTCGAGGGAGATCTGCGGGAAGAGGAGGAAGTCCTCATGACCGGTGTACGGATGGTGACTCGTGTCCACGGAGACGATCACCACGTGGTGTCCCCGGCGTACGAGGGCATCCCTGGCCTGGAGTACCACGGTGACCACCCCGTTCTTCATCGGGGGGAAACAGTCCATGAAAAAGGCGATGTTCATATCGGGTCTCACTCCTCATCGATGGGCCTTGATCGGGGAATCGATTATCACATGGAAACGCATAATAGTCCACCTCCGTGTAATCTTCTGCAAAGACGGGATATAGTCCAAGCTTGACTTCTTTTCACCTGCGTGGTAGCTTGTGTGCACCATATTCTCCAGAGAAGGGAAGTATTTATGGCATACAGTGCAGCTCTTTTCCCGCTCCTGGCCGCCGCACCCGAGGGTGCGCAAGGGGCGAGTACCTCCGGACAGATGATGGTGACGCTCATCACCTTCGGTCTCATCTTCCTCATCTTTTATTTTCTCATCATCAGGCCGCAGAACAAGCGGCAGAAAGAGGTGCAGCAGATGCTCGCCTCTCTCGACAAGGGGGACGAGGTGGTGACCATCGGAGGCATCCACGGTGTGGTGCAGTCCGTGAAGGAGGATTCCGTGGTGATCAAGGTGGACGACCACACCACCCTCCTCATGGAGAAATCGGCCATCGCCCGCAAGAAGGAACGAAGCCTCAAGCCGGTGTCCGACAAGTAACGCTGCAAAATCCCATCGAGTGGAGTGTTCGCTATGAGTAAGAGAGCCCGACTGCTGCTTGTGCTCTTCTTTATGGTCATCGCCGGGGTGTTCATCTACCCCACCGTCAAGTGGTACTTCTTCGTCCCCGAGGAGGAGAAGACGGTCGCCCAGGCGTCCGTGGAGGAAGTGCGGCGCTACAGCCAGACGAAGGCGCTGGAGGTCCTCGAGCGCCTCAAACAAGGGGTGCGCGAGAATCCGGATGCCGAGCTCCCGGAGGATCTCTCGTTTCTCGTCCCCTATGCGAAGCGGAACTATCGCATCGCGAAGGAGTCCCTTCCCGGCACGTGGACCTACCAGGCCGTGCTCTCGAGTTTCGTGGATGAGAAGGAAGCCCTCGAGACCATCGAGGACTACTTCAGGGCCCGTATCATCTCGCTCAAGGAGCTGAGGAACAGGACGCTCCAGCTCGGCCTCGACCTCTCCGGGGGGCTCACGGTCACGCTCGCCCCGGATTTCTCGTCCCTGGCCGAGCGGCTGGGTCACGAGCCCACGGATGTCGAGAGACGGGATGCGGTGGACAGGGCCCTCGAGGTGCTCAACAACCGCATCGATCGCTTCGGTGTCACCGAGCCCCAGATCCGCAAGCTCGAGGGGAACAAGATCCTCATCGAGATTCCCGGAGATCCCGATCCCACGCGGGTGAACTCCTTCCTCATGGGGAAAGGGCGACTCACCTTCCACATCGTGGACGACGAGACCACGCAGAAGCTCATCGAATATCAGCGGCAGACGGGTATCACCGATCCTGCGATCCTCGCCGAGCGGGTGGACTTCGTGCCGGCGGGTACTAAGATCGCAGGCTACTATACCAAGGACAAGTACGGGGTGGACAAGCTGGTGCGCTCCATCGCCATCTACGAGGAGGTGGGCCTGGACGGCACGTACCTCACGAGCGCCCAGGTCTCGCGTGATCCGCTCACGGGAAAACCCGTGGTCCTCTTCTCCCTCAACAGCGAGGGGAGCGACATCTTCTACAAGCTCACGAGCGCCAACGTGGACAGGAGCCTCGCCATCGTGCTCGACGACAAGGTGAAGGCCTACGCGACCATCCAGGAGCCCATCAGGGGCAACGTACAGATCACCGGCTTCTCCACCGAGGAGGCGCAGAACATCTCCCTCATACTCAGGACCGCGGCCCTTCCCGTGGACCTCGTGATAGAGGACTACGAGGCGGTGGGCGCCTCCCTTGGTGAAGACTCCATCCGCAGGGGGGTGCAGGCCATCGTGCTCGGCTTCGCCCTGGTGGTGCTCTTCATGATCCTCTACTACAAGGGGGCGGGGATCGTCGCCGACATCGCCCTCCTCCTCAATCTCTTCTTCATGACCGCCCTGCTCTCGGTCTTCAACTTCACTCTCACCCTCACGAGCATCGCGGGGGTCATCCTCACCGTGGGTATGGCGGTGGACGCCAACGTGATCATCTACGAGCGTATCAAGGAGGAGCTCCGGCTCGGAAAGACCCCGGCGAGCGCGGTGAAGGCGGGATTCTCCAAGGCCTTCTGGACCATCGTGGACGCGAACGTCACGACCTTCATCGCGGCCATCTTCCTCTCCCAGGTGGGGCGGGGGCCCATCCAGGGATTTGCGGTGACCCTGGCGATAGGTATCGTGAGCTCCATGTTCACGGCCCTGGTGGTCTCGCGGCTCATCTTCGACTACCTGGTGGACCAGCGTAAGGTGAAGAAGCTCAGTATCAGCTGGAGGCTGTAGTGATGAAAGTCATACGCTTTACCCGATATCGTGCCCTTGCCATCACGCTCTCTCTCCTGGTGATCGTCGCCGGCGGGGTGGCCACGTTCTTCCAGGGTGGTTTCAACCTGGGGATCGATTTCCGGGCAGGACTCACCGAACGGGTGGCGGTAGCCCCGTCGGTGTCGGCGTCGATAGAGGATGTGCGCCGGGCGCTCGCCGGGATTCCGGGGGTGCAGGTACAGACCATAGGAGATCCCGAGGCGCAGGAGTTTCTCATCAAGGTGAAGGAGGAGGAGGGGGCCGAGAACTTTAGGGAGACCACGCGTACGGCCATCCTGTCGGCCCTCTCAGCGGCGTTCGGTGAGGGGAACGTGGAGGAGCGTTCCTCCCAGTACATCGGACCGCGCTTCTCCGAGAGCATCGCCTCGCAATCCTTCCTCCTGGTGCTGGTGGCGATCTTCTTCATGTTGGTGTACATCTGGTTTAGGTTCCAGTTGGCCTATGCGGTGGGTGCCATCACGGCCCTTTTTCACGATGTGTTCGTACTCCTTGGGGTGATCGGGGCCTTCCAGCTCGAGGTGAGCACAGCCACCATCGCGGCCATCCTCACCATCGTGGGGTACTCCATCAACGACACCATCGTGGTCTTCGATCGTATCAGGGAGAACACGCAACTCCTCAAGGAGAGGCCTTTCAGGGAGATCGTGGATGGCTCCATCACCCAGACCCTGAGCCGTACCCTCATCACCTCGCTCACCACCCTGCTCGCGGTGCTCGCGATCTACATCTTCACCACGGGCGACATCAAGCTCTTCGCCTTCAACCTCATCGTGGGTATCCTGGTGGGTACGTATTCCTCGATCTTCATCGCCTCCCCGGTGATGATGTGGATCAGGAACGCACGGCACAGGGAAGAGGAGGAGATGAAGGAACAGCGGCAGCAGGTCCTCTCCGTGAAGGAGGAGACGGGGCCTCCCGCCGAGGAGACTGGAGGAGGAGAGCCGGAGGAGAAGGGTGAGGGAGGCGGGGTCCAGATCGTCCAGGGGCGCCGTAGACTCCCCCGGAGCAAGCGCAAGAAGAAGAGATAGGGTATACTGAGAGGATGTCGAGGGCCGCCCCCAGGGGGCGGCCCTCTTGTGTGTGGAGACGCGGGGGCACTATACTCGGCTCGGAGGTGTGGGATGCAGAAGAAGTTCGGTACATTCCGGGGGGTGTTCATCCCCTCGTACGAGGCGATCTTCGGCACCGTGCTCTTCCTGGTCCTTCCCATGCTCACCGGAGCCGTGGGATTCTGGAGGATGGCGTTCATCGTGCTCCTCTCAAACACGGTGACGATTGCCACGGCCTTTTCCCTCTCGGACTGCGTGACCAATCTGCGCCACGTGGGGTCGGGTGGGATGTACGCCCTCGCCCGCCGGTCGTTCGGCCGTGCGTTCGGGGGATCCATAGGGATTCAGCTCTTTCTCGCCCAGTCGGTTTCCATAGGGTTCTACGTGATAGGGTTCGCCGAACCGCTCCAGGGGCTGCTCTCGAACCTGCCCGGATACGAGGGACTCGCGGCCTCCTTGGGGCTCTCTGTGCTCCGGCAGAAGCAGGTGCTCGCGTCGATCCTCGCGGTGGTGGGGTTCATCAGCGCCCTCATAGGGGCGGATTTCACCTCGAGGATCCAGATGGTGATCTTCTTCGTCCTCACCGCTTCGGTGGGATCGATCCTCCTCTCGCCCCTCTTCGGGGCCTCGACCGGCGAGGGGGGGCTCTTCACCTATACGCCGAACCTGGAGGGGGTTCCGGGGATGTTCGGGTTCTGGGTCGCGTTCGCCGCGTTCTTCCCCGCGGTGACCGGGATCGATGCCGGGGTGGGGATGAGCGGGGAGCTCAAGGATGCGCGGCGTTCCCTCCCCATGGGGACGTTCCTCGCGATAGGGGTGACGCTCCTGGGGTATCTGGGGGTGACGTACGTCTACAGCCTCATGGACCCAAATCTCCTCCTGCCGGGTGAGCGGGGGGAGGTGCCTTCTCTCGTGTCGCTTTTCGGTCGCAACCTGCCTGCCGTCTCGTTCCTGGTGCTCCTGGGTATCCTCTTCGCCACGGGTTCGTCGGCTCTCGCCTACTTTCTCACCGCGCCCAGGACCCTCAAGACCCTCGCCGAGGACGGGATCCTCCCGGGCTTCCTCTCGTTCGTGAGAAAGGATTTCGTGAAGGGGGGGACGGAGCCCCGCTGGGCTTCGGTGCTGACGTTCCTCATCGTGCTCGGGACGGTGTGGTCGGGCGATATCACCTTTGTCTCCACGGTGGTTGGTATCTGCTTCCTGGTGGTGTATGGCTGGATCAATGTGGCGGCCTTCTTCGAGCGGATGAGCGGGAATCCGAGCTTCAGGCCCACGTTCAGGGGTCACTGGGCGATCTCCCTCTACGGGGCTTTGCTCTCGCTCGCGGTGATCGGTCTCTTCAACGTGTGGGTGGGCCTGGGGGTCCTGGCGTCACAGCTCCTCCTCTTCTGGCTGCTCCTCAAGTATCGGGCGGGTGGTCGGCTCGAGGGGGTGTGGTGGGGGCTCATCTTCTCGGTGCTCCAGTGGGCCTTCGGTCGTATGCGCAGGATCATCCAGGGGACCAAGAACTGGCGGCCGGTCATGGGGGTGTTCGCCTTCGCCGACAGGCCCGAGCAGATCGAGCAGGGGGTGCGGGTGGCCTCGATGATCACGGCGTTCAAGGGCCTTTCGGTCTTCAACCTCCTCGGTCCGGACGATTTCGAGGGGGAGATCGACTCCGGCGGGGATACGGCGGTGATCTTTCAGCGGAAGGATCCCTTTTCGGCCCTCATACGGGGGGCGGCATTGGCCGCGGTGCCCGGGGGGCTCGTGCTCAATACCGTGCTCCTGCCGCTCGACAGGCGCCTCAACCTCATCGAACTGGTCGAGGAGCTCGCGGGCGAGGGACGACACGTGCTCCTCTACAAGCATGGGGTGCCGAGGGGAGAGGAGGACGAGAGGATCGATGTGTGGTGGAAGGGGCAGGAGAACGGCAACCTGATGGCGCTGCTCGCCTACATCATACGGGAGACGGATGCAGAGAGGGGGCTCCCCCGGAAGCGGATCCGTCTCATACGGGTGCTCGGGGAGCGGATGGAACGGGTGAGGGAGGAGGCCGAGTTGCGGGCCTTGCTTCAGGCGGCGCGGCTGGAGGGGGAGGTGCTGCTGCTCGATCCGGACGAGCGGCCGTTCGACGAGGTGGTGGAGGAGCACTCGAGGGATGCCTCTCTCGTGCTCATGGGGATGCCGGGCCAGCGGGCTTCGGGGCTCGCGAGGGTCTTCTCGCTCGACCGGAGGGAGTTCGACCGGCAGATCGCCCGGTTCGACGAGCTTCCGCCGGTGCTCTTCGTGAAGAGCGCCTACCGGGTGGCGTTGTTCGACGAGGAGTAGTCCGAGGGGGGGGCTTGTGGCGGGTACGGTGCGGGTGGTGCCGGTGTGGTCGTGTGGGAGGTGGGTGAGGGAGCGGGTGGGTGAGGGGGGGTGGGTGGTGCGGTGTGGGAGCGGGGTGGAGGCGCGACGGCTGGGGGTGGAGGTGCGGGTGCTGCGGGAGGGGGTGCGATGGCGCGGGAGGGAGGTGCGGGTGGGGAGGGGTGGGCGGCGGCTCGTGTGTGTGGGGTTCGGAGCGGGGGTGGTACCGGGGAGGGGGGAGCGGTGGGAGGAGGTGTGGGTGTTGGTGGGGGGGAGGGGGCTCGCGGGGACGGTGGGGGGACGGGTGGCGAGGGTGGAGGGGTGGGAGTGGGAGCCGGGGCCGGAGGGAGGGGTGTGGGAGGCGGTGGGATGGCGTGGGTGGCGGGAGAGGGGGGAGGTGGTGCGGGCGCTGGGGGAGGGGGTGTGCAGGGAGTGGCGGTGGGGGGAGGTGGAGGAGGCGGTCGATACGCTCCTCCTGCTGGGCTACTTGGTGCGGCGGCGGTGGGCGGAGGGGGTGGTGGGGCGGGTGTTGGGGATGGAGGCGCTCGTGCCGGCGCGCGACGGACGGTCGTTCAGGGAGCGGGTGTGCGGGTTCATCACACCCAGTGGACGGTGGTCTGGACCCCTTCTGGAGTGAGGATGATCTCCCGCCAGCCTCTGGTGTGCACGGCGACGAGATCCTCGCTGTGGGGGTCGATCTGGAAGAACGTGGAGGGGGTGAGGAAGGCGGTGATGCCCTCCCTGACGACCACGCGATCGTTGTGGTAGTGCCCGCAGAAGACGAGGGCGCCTTCACCGAGGATCCCGATCGCCTCCCGGGGGTTGGCGAGGGCGTAGTTCCTGTCCATGTGGGGTACGCCGCAGGGGAAGGGCGGGTAGTGGGTGAAGAGGATGGAGGAGGGGGATCGCTCTCGATGTGTGAGATACCAGGCGGCCACCTCAGACGTGATTCGGCCCTCCGAGGTGTCGAGACCGCCGATCTCCCATCCCCCGATCCGGATCCACCAGGAGTAGCCGGGGCCGCGCGCGAGGTCGGGGGCGGTGAGGGGAAAGACCGCTTCGAGGAGGCGCGAGTCGTCGTGGTTGCCCGCGAGCACGAGGAACCTGTGCCCCGGACGTTCCAGGGCCTCTCTCACCCAGTGGTACACCTGGGCAGAGGCGTCCCTGAAGCAGAGGTCTCCAGTGACCACGATGAGGTCGCATCCTGTGGCATGGACGTGGTCGAGCACGTCGAGGAAGTTTTTCTTCACATCCACCCCGTACGGCATCTCCTCCGTGAGGCTTATGTGGGGGTCGCTCACGTGGGCGATGGTGAGGCGTTCCATCATTCCTCCTGTGCTCGATACTACCTGCGGATGTGAGCGTGCGCAAGGAGTACTGACACGTCTTGTCGAAGCTGCTAGTATGAACGTATGGAACCCAAAGATGATGTGATCCACTGGATACTCTCCCGCAGGAGCGTGCGGAGGTACCGCCCCGAAGAAGTGCCGGCGGAGACCATACGGCTCCTCCTCAAGGCCGCCATGGCGGCCCCTTCGGCCGTGGGGAAGGATCCCTGGCGTTTCATCGTGATGCGGGACGAGGAGGTGAGGACGCAGGTTTCCGAGGGCCTTCCCAATGGAAAGTTCCTGGCCGAGGCCCCGCTCGGGATCGCGGTGTGCGGGGATCTGCAGGCAGCCCATGCCGGGATGGAGGGATATCTGGTGCTGGACTGCGCCGCGGCTATAGAGAATCTCCTGCTCGCAGCCTCGGGCCTGGGGCTCGGTGCCTGCTGGTTGGGGGTGTATCCTCGAAAGGAGCGGATGGACTACCTGCGGGAAGTCTTCTCCCTCCCGGGCCACATCGTCCCTGTGGCGTGTATCGCCTTGGGGTATCCTGCGGAGGAGAAGGAACCCCGGACCCGTTACAGGGAAGAGTACGTTCACTGGGACAGGTGGTGAGGTGCGCTGGGAATTCCTTCTCGCCTGTGACCTCGACGACACCCTCCTTTCGGGTGACGGCGTACTGCCCGAGGAGGACCTCCGGCTCCTCCGGCGGGCCGTGCGGTGCGGTATCCTCCCCGTGGTAGCCTCGGGCCGGCCGTTCGCCTCTGTGAGGCGGGTGGTGGAGGCGTTCTGGCCGGATGTCTCTCTTCCGTTCATCGCCTTCAACGGCGCCCTCGTGGGTCTCTCGGGTACGGGTACGGTCCTCTTCTCCCGACGCGTCCCCCGCGTCGATGCCTGCAGGTTCCTGGAATGGGCGGAACGTCACGGCCTCTTCGCCCAGACCTATGACGAGGAGTACTTCTATGTCCCCTCCGA
Organism: Spirochaeta thermophila DSM 6192; assembly: GCF_000147075.1. Lineage (NCBI taxonomy): Bacteria > Pseudomonadati > Spirochaetota > Spirochaetia > Winmispirales > Winmispiraceae > Winmispira > Winmispira thermophila. Next base: position 2,136,157 of record NC_014484.1, on the reverse strand, counting down.
GGATGATCGGGCCGAACGCTACGCACGGAATGTGGGTATCCCCTACCGTGTGGTGGGACCGCTCTCCAGGTTCCTTTCGTTCGATCCTCCGAAGGTGCTCCTCCACGACGATCCCATCCGTCTCGAGGAACACTACCCCGAGGCCCTCAGGCTCTTCGGCGACAGGCTCTCCCTCTTCTTCTCCAAGCCCCAGTACCTCGAGGTGGTACATCCCGAGGTGGACAAAGGGATGGCGCTCGCATGGGTGGCCGAGCGCTACGGGGTGCCTCGGGCACGGGTGGTGGCGATGGGGGACAGCGGCAACGATGTGGAAATGGTACGGTGGGCGGGGACCGGAGTGGCGGTGGCGAACGCGAGGCAGGAGGTGAAGGAGGTCGCCTCTGTCGTCACCGGAGCCCCGGGAGGAGAGGGGGCACTGAGGGAGGTCTTCGAGCGGTGTTTCCCCGAATGTCTCTCTAGGCCCTGAACGTGAGGGTGAAGACGTTCTTTCCGTCCTCGTGGCGATAGGTGATGTCTCCGCGGAGCTGCCTGGCGAGTTCCTTCACGAGTTGAAAGCCGAGTGAGTTCTTCTCCGCCAGGAGCCTCTCGAAGTCGAAGCTCGGGCCCGGGTCGGTGTAGACGAGGGTGTAGCTGCGTTCCTCCCCGGAGAGGAGGATCTCTATCACGAGAGGCGCCCCCGCCGGAGCCGCGTACTTGATGCTGTTGGTGATGAGCTCGTTGAGGATGAGCCCCAAGGGGATGACGGTGTCGGGCGGGAGTTCCATGCCCGCGGCCGAGATCTTCCACTCGATGGGGAGAGGCCCTTCGATGAGGGAAGAGGCGATCTGCGAGGCGATGGTGGAGAGGTAGATGTCCACCCGGATGCGCTCGGACCCGTCGGCCCTGTGGAGGAGTTCGTGGAGGGCTGCGAGGGCCGAGAGCCTGCTCTGGGTCTGGGAGAGCTCACGGACGGCTTCGAGCGGGAGGTCTTTGGTCTTCTGAAGCTGGATCAGGCTCCGCATGATCTGGAGGTTGTTCTTCACCCTGTGGTGCACCTCCTTGAGGAGGATCTCCTTCTCTCTAATCGAACGTTCGAGTTCCTGGTGCGTCTTCTGCCAGTCGGTCATGTCCCGTACGATGGCGAGCACCGCCGGGGTTCCGTGGAAGGAGACGGGAAGCGAGACGATCTCCACGAATTTCGGTCCGTCCTCGCCGGCGAGGTCCCGCTGCATCGTGTGAAGGGGCTCCTCCCGTTGGCGGGAGAGGAGTGCTGCGACCTCACTCCGGGAGAGAGCGAGGAGACCCGGGAGGCCGTGTTTCTTGATGTCGAGCTCGGATCGCCCGAAGATCCGCTCGGCGGCCCTGTTGTGGATCAGGATGTTGCCATGGGTATCGTAGAGAAGGGCGCCGTCGGGGAGGCACTGGAAAAGGGAGCGGAAGAGACGTTCGGTCCTACGCTGGCGTATGAAGAGGAAGAGGATGAGGCCGAGGAGGGAGAGGAGGATCGCTCCAAGGAGGATGGCGCTCCAGAAGAATCCCGGGAACCGGTACTGTACGGATTCCGGGAGCCCCTCGACCTCTGCATCCTGAGGCAGGAGGGCGAGGGGGATTCCGAAGATCTGCAGGGCCTCGAATCGGAAGAGGGGCGCCACGAGCGGCCGCTCCACCACACCCAGGGAGGCGGGATCCTCTCCCTCGAGGAGTCGGGAGAGGAGGATGGCGAGTTCCCTGCCCTGGAGCGCCCCGCGCTGCACCATGCCGCCCACCACCTTCTCCCCCACCATGAAGAAGTCCCAGCAGGTGTAGACGGGCCGAGAGGAGACGTCCGAGATGAGCGAGAGACTCTGGAGCGGGGTGAAGTGGGTTCCCTCCCGATCTCGGACGAAGGTGAGGTAGAGGAGCGCGCTGTGTTCGGGGAGGTCCCTCACGTCATCGAGGAGTTCCTCCATGGTGCGGTTCTCCAGGATGACGAAGGAGAGCCTGTTCTCGTAGGGAGGGATGGCCTGAAGAAAGAGTTCCTTGTTGATCCTTCCCGTGATGGTGCCGTCGACGACGACCGCTACCAGCGAGAGGTCGGGATGGAGACGGAGCATGAGGTCGAGGGTGCCGCGGATGTCTATGCGTTCGGCCACGCCGGCCACGTTGGGATGCGAGGCGAGATCGTAGGACTCCACGTCGTTGATCCCGCAGAAGAGTACGGGGATGTCGGGTCGATAGGGAAAGAGCTCGGCCCTGTGGGAGAGCACGAACCTGAGGGCGTTGTCGTCGGAGGCGAGGACCGCGGAAAACCTGACCCCTGCATACTTGGAGAGGAGGTACGAGAGGAAAGGCTGCTCGAGATCCTCCGGTGCGAAATGCTTGGTGTCGTAGAACTCGGTGTAGAGGGTCACCTCGGGATGCCGGGAGGAGAGCTCCTCCCTCACCCCCCGGTCGATGTCCATGGTCCACTGGTAGCTCGGATCATAGGAATGGATGAAGAGGATGTTCGGTTCGGCCTGGAGGGAGGATATCCCGACGCCGAAGACCACGAGGAAGACGAGAGGCAGTGTCCGGAACCGCATGGAAAGGCCTCCTTTGTTTCCACTATAACCCGGAAAAGGAAAGAACGGAAGCCTCGATCGCCGCATCAGGGGAGGAGATCCTCCCACCGCAGCCCCTCTCCCTCCTCCACGTCACGCGCCACACGTCTGCCCACCACCACCGGCAGGAACACCGGCGGCAGTCCGGGCCGCAGCACGCGCTCGGTCCGTACCACCACGAGGTCCTCCTCCCGCAGCACGCTCCCCGCCTCCACGGTGCGGCGCACGTGGATCGACCGGTTCGACCTGCCGTAGTTGCCGCGCTCCGCCGGCGCGAGCCGCTTCGCCCCGCTCCCCAGCACCCCCTCCACGCGCGCCCCGTACGCCTCGCGCACCACCCTGAGCCCCTCCCCCCCCTCCTGCTCCACCGCCCGCACCGCCCGCACCATCCGCGCGAACTCGTCAGGCTCGAGCGCCACCGGATCGTCGAGCCCTCCCCCCTCGTGGGAGAGGCACAGGTGCTTCTCGATCATCCGCGCGCCCAACGCCGCCGCCGTCGCCGGTATCAGTTCCGGGTCCCTGCTGTGGTCCGAGACACCCACCGACACGCCGAAGAGCCCTGCGAGCAAGGGCAGGACCCGGAGGTTGTAGTCCTCCTCGGGCGCAGGATATGCCGTCACGCAGTGGAGCAACGTCACCGGCACCCCCTTCCCGTCGCCCTCCACACGCCCCCACCCCGGCACCATCCAGCCCTCCCCGCGCAGCACCCCGAGCGCCGTCTCGATGTCGCCCAACAGGGACACCCCAGACGAAAGCACCACCGGCATCCCAAGACGCCGGACCGCATCGAGGAGCTGCACGTACACGAGCTCGGGCGAGGCGATCTTCACCGCAGGGATCTCCCCGCCGAAGACGGCGAGAAGCCTCCCCATGAGGGCCGCGCTCCGCATCCCGAACACCGAGAAGAGCGGCCGCATCCCTGCCTCGAGCACCCGTGCGGCGAACCACTCGTAGAACTCCTCCGGTACCTCGAGGCCCCGGAACCGCTCGTAGAGCGGCACGGGACCGCCCGGCAACGGTACCACCCCGCATCGCGGGTGGAGGATCTCGTCCGCCCACACCACCTGCGTCTTCACCCAGTCGGCGCCCGCCTCCCGTGCCGCCTCGATGAGCTCCTCCGCCTTCCCCATCTGCCCGTGGTGACCCGTGCCCACCTCGGCCACGATGATCGTCCCGTGGTGTCGCTCGTCCATGGCCTCCTCTCCCCGGGGGCCGCCTTTAGCCCCCTGCCTTCGGACGTATCACGTTGAAACCGGTATAGGGCACGAGCGCCTCCGGGATGCGCACCGATCCGTCCCGCTCCTGGAAGTTCTCCAGGATCGCGATGATTACCCTCGGCACGGCGAGTGCCGTCCCATTGAGCATGTGCACGAACCTGGGTTTCCCGCCCTCGGCCTCCTTGAACCGCACCCCGAGCCTACGGGCCTGGTAGTCGGTGCAGTTGGACGTGCTCGTGATCTCACCCCATCCCTCCCGGCCCGGCATCCAGGCCTCGAGGTCGAACTTACGGTAGGCCGGCGCACCGAGGTCGCCGGTGCACGTATCCACCACCCGGTAGGGTATCCCGAGACCCGCGTGGATCTCCTCCTCGATCGCGAGCAGCTCCCGGTGTATCCCCTCGGATTCCTCTGGCCTGCAGTACACGAACATCTCCACCTTGGTGAACTGGTGCACCCGATAGAGTCCCTTGGAGTACTGTCCGGCGGCCCCCGCCTCCTTTCTGAAGCAGTGGGAGACCCCCGCGAACCTCAAGGGGAGCGTCTCCCCCGGGATGATCTCGTCCGCGTACATCCCTCCCAGGGTGATCTCCGCCGTCCCCACCAGGCAGAGGTCGGTCTCCTCCACGGTGTAGATGTTGCTCTCGGCTCCCCTCGGCTGGAACCCTATCCCCTCCACGATGGATTCCCTCGCGAGGTCGGGTGTGGTGAAGAGGTCGAAACCCTTCTCCCTGAGCACGTCGAGGGCGTAGCGTACCAGGGCCAGCTCGAGGAGTGCACCCTCGTTCTTGAGGTAGTAGAACTTCGCCCCGCTCACCTTTGCGGCCCGATCGAAGTCCACGATGTCGAGCAGACGTCCGAGCTCGAGGTGATCCCTCGGTTCGAAGTCGAACGAGGGGACCTTGCCCCACCGTCGGATCTCCAGGTTGTCTTTCTCCTCCTTGCCCACCGGGGCCTCGGGGTGGCTCAGGTTGGGTATGCGGAGCGCCTCCCGGCGGAGTTCCTCCTCCACCGCGGCGAGCTCCTCCTCGAGCCGGGCGATCTCCTCCTTGAGACGCCGTCCCTCCTCCACCCGGGCAGGCCGCTCGTCGGGCGAGGCGCTCTTCATGAGGCGGGCGTGCTCGTTGCGCCGCGCCCTCAGTTCGTCCACCCGTGCCTTGAGGTCGTTGCGCCTGTCGTAGAGGGCCACCACCCCCTCCACATCCACCTCCATGAACCTGTTCCTCACGTTCTCCTTCACCAGCTCCACGTGTTCCTTCACGAACCTGAGATCAAGCATCGTCCGCTCCTTTCCCTGTGAGATGACGTTCCTTCGACGCGGTCGAAGAGCACGAAGCGGTCTAGCCCTCGAACTCCTGGGCCCGGTCGGCCGCCCGCTTCACCGCATCCATGAGAAGGGCCTTGAACCCCCCTCGTTCGAGTGTGTGCACGCCCTGGATGGTGGTCCCCGCGGGCGAGGTCACCCAGGTGAGCATCTCCTCGGGGTGCCGATCCGTCTCCCTCCGGAGGGCCACCGTGCCTTCCACCAGGGCCTCCACGATCCGGAGCGACTCGGTGTACGGAATGCCCGTCATGGTCCCGGCCAGGGCCATGCCGTGGAGGAACGAGAGCACGTAGGCGATCCCCGATCCCGAGAGCCCGGTGAAGGCCGGCATGAGACGTTCAGGTATCTCGAACGGCGTGCCCACCGCGCGCGCCACGGCGAGGGCCTGTGTGCGGGTCCCCTCGGATGCGAGGGGGTGGAAACTCATCCCCATGGGGGCCTTCTGGACCATGGCCGCGATGTTGGGCATGACCCGCACGATCTCCCGGGTCCCGAAGGTCTCCTCGAAGAAACGTATGGGCGTGCCTGCGATGATCGAGAAGATCGCGGCCCGGGTGGCATCCGGAGCCATCCCCTTCAGTGCCTCCCGATCCTGGGGCTTCACGGCCAGGATCACGAGGTCCGCCTCGGTGAAGACCCGCGCGGGGGTCGCCGTCGTATCCTCTGCGCCGTACTCCTCGCATGCCCTCTGCACCCGTTCCCCCACCTTCTCCACCACCATGAGCCGTACCTCCGGGAAGGCCCTCCGTATCCCCTTCACGAGTGTCTCGCCCATCACGCCGAAGCCCACACACCCCACGGTCCGTATCTCCATGGTGCCTCCTCGTGCGACATGAAGGTTCCCGCCTGCGTCATACGAGGCCGGGAAACCCCTGACCCCTGAGGGCCGCGTACACAAGGATAGCAACGGCGTTCGAAAGATTCAATGACCGCGCCCCTTCGCGCATGGGGATCCTGACCACCCGGTCGGGGAAGGCCTCGAGGATGCGGGCGGGCAGCCCCGCCGTCTCCTTGCCGAAGACGAGGTACGTCTCGTCCGGAAACTCGCAGACGTGGTAGGGCCTCGTCCCCCTCGTGGAGAGGAGGAAGAGCGAAGAAGGTCGTTCCTCCTCCAGGAAGGCCTCCCACGAGGAATGGACTCGCAGATCCACCATGGGCCAGTAGTCGAGCCCTGCCCGGCGGAGGTAGCGGTCCTCGAGCGAGAACCCGAGCGGCTCTATGAGGTGGAGGATCGCCCCCGTGGCCGCGCAGGTGCGGGCGATGTTCCCTGTGTTCTGGGGGATCTCGGGCTCGTGGAGCACCACGTGGATGCTCATGAGGCCTCGTGTTTCACGGGCAGGTAGACATCGACCCGGGTGCCTTCCCCCGGCGTCGAGGCGATGTCCACCACGCCCTGGGCCCCCTTGACCAGGTGGAAGACCACCGAGAGCCCGGTGCCCGAGGCCTGCCTCGCCTTCCTAGTGGTGAAGAAGGGTTCCGGCGCACGTGCGAGGGTCTCCTCGTCCATCCCCACGCCGTGGTCTTCCACCCCGATCCTCACGTAGGGGGTTCCCACGGGAAGGAGGGGGGTGAGATGCTCGGGGAGGGCACCCCCCACCACGGCGGTGGAGAGTATCACCCGGTCCTTGCCCCGGCCCGCCTCGGCCACCGCCTCCTTGGCGTTGAGCAGGAGGTTGGTGACGATGTGCTCAATATGCGAGGGGCTCATGCCCACGGCCACGTCCGGCGCCGAGAGGGAGAGGACGAGCTCGGCCTCGGGCGCGAGGAGCCTCCGCCACATCTCCTCCCGGGAGGAGAGGGCCTGATCCACGAGTGTGGCGCCCTCTATCACCATACTCCGGCTCGAGAAGGCCAGAATGTGCCGGGTGAGGTCCTTCCCCCGTCGTGCGGCTGCGAGGATCTCCTGGGCGTCCTCGACGTCCTGGGGGGTCCCGTGCTCCCTGAGACTCTCGAGGAGGAGCTCGGTGTTCCCTATGATCGCGGTGAGGACGTTGTTGAAGTCGTGGGCGATGGTGGACGTCACCCGACCCACGGCCTCGAGTTTCTGCATCTGGAGGAGCACTCTCGTCGCGCGCTCGCGTTCCTCCTGGAGGAAGAGCTTCTCCCTGCATCGGGACAGCAGGTTGAGGAGTTCGGGCCTGCTTATGGGTTTGGGAAGGTAGTCGTAGGCCCCCTCCTGAAGGGCGCGGATGGCCGACTCCATGCTCGCATGACCGCTCACCACCACGGGGATGGTGAGGGGGTGGCGTTCCTTGAGAACCGGGAGGAGGGCCAGGCCGTCCTCCTCGCCCAGCACGATGTCGATGAGCGCCACGTCGATGCGTTCTTCCTCGAGGATGCGACGCGCCGCTTCCGTATCGGGCGCCCAGAGGAGGGTGTCCGGTTGTCCCTCCAGCATGGTCTCCACGAGCCGCACGAACACCTCTTCGTCGTCCACGAGAAGGATCTTCACCGTATGCCTCCGGCCCCATTATAGCGGGAGACCACCCGTTCGTCCACGGAAATATCAGAGGGAGAACCGGCAGGGGATGGGCTAGATACGGGGGTGGTAGATCTCCCTGGGCACGTGGATCTCCCAGGTGAGGCCGGGGGGGCCGTGCCAGTCGATGGATCCTCGGAGCTGGTTCCGAATGAGCTCGTGGACCGTGATGAGGCCGAGTCCCCCCTCCATGGATGGGGAGAACCCTTCGGGGGGCCCCTTGCCGGAGTCCGCCACCGTGAGGCGGAGCCCCTCCCCCTCCTTGGAGAGCGTGATGCGGATGGTACCGCCCTCCGGGCCGAAGGCGTGTGTGGCCGCGTTGAGGACGAGCTCGTGGACCGCGAGCCCCAGGGGTACGGCCGTGTCGAGGAGTACGGAAACCGACTCCCCGGAGTAGTCGAGCTTCACCTGGCGGGGGAGGATCCCGGAGAGCAGGGGGAGGAGCTCCTTGAAGAAGGCATCCAGGTCGAGGCAGGAGGGATCCCCCGACTCGTAGAGCTTCTGGTGGAGCAGGGCCATGGTCCGCACCCTGGTCTCCAGGTCGTGGAGGATGCGCCGGAAGGTGCGGTCCTCCACCTTCTCCAGGGAGAGGTGGATGAAGGAGGCGATGATCTGGAGGTGGTTCTTCGTGCGGTGCTGGAGTTCCCGGAGGAGGGCTTCACGCTCCCTGAGGCGGCGGGCGAGCTCTTCCTCCAGTTCCTTGAGAGGGGTGATGTCCCGTGTGATGGAGAGGATGTGGGGCTCGCCGTTCAGGTCCATGAGCGCAGCGGACATGAGGCCTTGGCGTACCGACCCGTCCTTCATGGTGAAGGGTGCCTGGAAGGTGCGGACGATGCCCTCCTTCTGGAGCTGCTCCACGAGCCGGGCACGGTCCGCGGGCTCCTTCCATATGGAGAGTTCGAGCGAGGACTTCCCTATGAGCTCCTCCCGGGTGTAGCCGGTGATGGAGGTGAAACCTTGGTTCACGTCCACGTAGCGTCCGTCGCTCGCCCGGTTGATGGCCACGGCCTCGGGGAAGGTGTCGAAGACCAGGCGGAGCCTCTCCTCGCTCTGTGTGAGCGCCGCGATGAAGGCACGCTCCGCACTCTGGTCCTTGAAGACCAGGACCACGCCCAGGATCGTTCCCTCTTCGGTGCGGATGGGTGCCCCGCTGTCGGCGATGGGGATGGTGGTGCCGTCCCGGGAGAGGAGCACGGTGTGGTTGGCGAGCCCCACCACCACTCCCTCTTCGAGCACACGCTTCACGGGCGACGGGGCGGCCTCGCCCGTCTCCTCGTTCACGATGACGAAGACCTCGTCGATGGGTCTCCCCACGGCCTCCCCGGTGGACCAGCCCGTGAGACGTTCGGCCACAGGGTTGAGGAAGAGGACCCTCCCCTCCGGATCGGTGACGATCACCGCATCCCCTATGCTCTTGAGGGTGGTGAGCTGGAGGGTGAGTGCCGCCTTCGCCTCGTGTGTGGACTTTCGGACCAGGAGGTGGTCGAGGAGGATGGCGCCCGTTGCGAGTTCCGCGAGCGGATAGGCGAGGAGCACCGCCTCCCAGATGGCGCCGATGGTGGGGTACACGAGCGGTTTCGGGAGGGTGAACATGAGGAGGAGCATCACCACGTGCACGGCCAGGGCCAGGATACCTATGGAGGCGAGGGAGTAGGGGAAGTGGTACCTCCTGACGAGACCCCGTCCCAGTGTGCCCAGGAGGTAGGAGGAGAGGATGACGAGCACGCCGGTGGGGGCTCCCGGCCCTCCGAGGATGACTCGATAGACCGCGGCGGGCACGGCGGCGAGGGCGCCGGAGAGGGGGCCCATGAGGAAGGCGCAGAGGCTGATGAGGACCGAGCGGCCGTCGAAGATGACACCGGGGGCGAGGTGCGCGGGAAAGGTCATGCCCACCAGGGTGACGGCGCCGAAGAGGAGGCCCTGGACGACCTTCCCCGAGGGGTGTCGGGGAAGCCAGCGGCGGGCGAGGAGCTCGGAGAGCCCCGTGAGGCCAAGGATGAGGGCGAGGTTGAAGATCACCTCCTGGAGGAAGGACACGGAGGCCTCCTTTAGTACAAGCATAGTGCACCTGGAGGTCCCTGACAAGGGAAGTTGACAGGATCACCCAACGGGAAGAGACTAGTGCCGATCCCTTGACGGGACGGCGTTCCCGTGGTAGATTTGATATACTGTCATAGCTTGGTAGAACACAAAAGGAGCGGACCATGTGGAAGACGTGGAAACAGGTGCTCTTCGATCCCTTCAACGGATTCAAGGACGTCTCGGTCGGGACAAAGGTGGGGATGCCCACCCTGATGTGTGCCCTCCTCGCCATGGTGATCACGGCGCTCCTGGTGCCGGTGATGACGCACCCCGCCTACCAGGAGGCCCTGGTGAGGATGCAGGTGCAGACCCTCGAGGCCATGGGTCAGGAGCTTTCCGAGGCCCAGGTCTCGCAGATGGAGCAGCAGCTCTCCTCCCCGGGGATACGCACGTGGTCCATCGTCTCGAGCGTGGTGGGGAGCGGAATCAGCGTGGTCGTAGGGCTCCTCCTCGTGGGGGTCCTCGTCTGGGTGGGGGCGCGCGTGGGGGGAGTGGCGGTTCGGTTCAGGCACGCCTATGCGGTGGGGGTCTTCGCCTATCCCGTGCTCCTCCTGGGGAGCCTCATCAGGGAGATCCTGGTGGTGAGCGCCGATCCGTATGCCCTTTTCCGGAACGTGCGCACCTCGCTCGATCTCGGGTACGCCCTCCAGCCCCCACTGAGTCTGGCCGCGGTCCTCACGCCTTCCGACCTGGGGCACGTGGGGTACGCCCTCGTCAATGCGGCCACGGACATCTTTTCCATCCTCTACCTGGTGCTCCTCTACGCAGGACTCGTCTCAAGTGTGGGAGTGCCCCGGAGAAAGGCCGTGCTCGTGACGGTGCTCTTCTACGTGGTCTTCGTGGCCTTCTCGGTGGTGCCGGTGTTGTTCGTGCCGGGCGCGGTATGAGGAGAGGGGTTCCCTTTCTCCTGCTCCTGCTCCTCCCGGGGGCTGTCCGGGCGGACGGGTTCCGGTCCTTTCTCGAGGCCGCCCTCGCTTCGTCCCAGGGTGAGGCACTCGAGGCTGCGCAGGCGGCCCGGGAAGCGGCCTTGAGGGAGCAGCGGGCCTCGCTCCTGCCCGGCGTGGGGCTTTCGGTGCCGCTCGAGGTGCAGGACGAGGTGGTGGCACACTCCGAGATGGAGGAACTGGGTCCGGTGGATGTTCGTCACCGGGTTTCGGTGGTGCCAGGGGTGGGACTCACGGCTTCCCAGCTCCTCCCCACGGGTGGGACGCTCGCAGGCTCGCTTCAGGGGAGCTCCTCTTACAGTGACGTGGGGGAGGTGGAGCCCGAGGCCGCGGCTTCGCTCCCCGGCTATTCGATCGAGCCTGCCCGTTCCCTCTCGTTCACCGCGGGTCTTTCCCTCTCCCAGCCCCTCGTGACCGGGGTCTTCAGGGCGGTGCAGGATCAGCTCAGGCTCCGAGAGGAGGAAGCGGCCCTCTCCTCGCTCTCGGCCCGCAACGAGCTCGTACGTGCTGCGGCCGAAGACTACTTCCACCTCCTCGTGCTCGCCTACCAGCGGCAGCTGGCCGAAGAACGGATGAAGGCGACGGTGGCTCGGGCCGAGCGGATCGAGCGGGAGTCGGCCCTCGGGCTGTGGACCCGTACGGCCCTCCTCCAGAGCAGGGCAGAGGCCGAGCGCGAGAAGCTCGCCTTCGAGGAGGCCGAGGCCGTCTACCGGGAGTTCGCCTCGTACGTGCAGGAGGCCTATGGTCTCACGGCGTTCCCCGGGGAGGGAGAGCTCGCCCCCTTCCCCGCCCCCGGGCTCACGGTCGAGGAGGTGGTGGCCCGATCCCCCGAGGTGCGGAGGGCATCCGTGGCTGCGGGGCTCGAGCGGGCCGGGGTGGTGCTCGTGCGGAGGGATGCCGCCCCTTCGATCGAGGTGAGTCTCGGTGCCTCGCACTCACGGAGCCTGGACGAGGATGAGTACACCACCGGGCTCCAGGGGTCGGTCTCGCTTTCCCTCAGGCTCGCCGATGGAGGGGCGGCGGCGGGCAGGATCGAGGCCGCGGAGGCACGGGCCCGCCGGGCCGAGGCCGAGTGTGCGACCGTCCAGGCGGGGGTGCGTATGCGGGCCGCCTCCCTGCTGGGGAAGATCGCCAGATACGAACGCCAGCGGGAGGTGGATGCCATGCTCGTGGAGGCGGCCCGGATGGAGTTGGAGGTGGCGGAGCGCGACCTCGAGGCAGGCCGCACCACGGTGCACGCGGTACAGGAGAAGAAGCTGGCCCTCGATAGGGCCCTGCTCGAGGCCTTTCAGCACACCGTGGACTACAACCTCGCGGTGCTCGAGGTCTGGTCGCTGGCCGGGTACGACCTGGTGGACCTGGTGCGGAGCGGATTCACGGGCCGTGGCGAGGCCCGGCGGTAGGATGTGTGCAACCGATCACGTGATGAGATGAGGAGGAGAGATGAAACGACACATCGTGGTGGGAGTTCTCGTGGTGCTCCTCGTGGCCCTCATCGGGGTGAACATCGCGCGGATGCGGCGTGGAGGAGGCCTCCCCGAGGTCGAGGCAGTGCGCGTACGGCTGGAAGCGGTGGTGGACGAGGTGGCCGCCCGGGGGGAGATCCGGGCGAAGGAGGAGATGCAGGTGGTGGCCCAGGCGTCGGGTGTGGTGAAGGACGTGTTGGTGGAGGAGGGCGAGAGGGTGCGTAAGGGGGAGATCCTGGTGCGGCTCGATACCTCGGAGGTGGAGGGCGCCCTCCTCCAGGCCGAGGCCCAGAGGGCTGCGGCCGAGCTGGCGGTGCGGCGCGAGGTGGTGAACCTGAGGATCGCCTATCGCGATGCCTCGACCGCGCTCGAGGAGGCACGGAAGAACCTCGAGCGGGTGAGGGAACTGCACGGGATAGGATCCGCGAGTGACGAGGAGCTCCGCCAGGCCGAGGACCAGGTGGCGCGAGCGGGGGAGCAGCTCGCCGCGGCGAGGCAGCAGCTCAACCTCAGGGAGGGGCGTGAGCCCGATGCCCCTGTCCCGGAGGTGCTCCCGCCGGTGGACCTGGTGGTGGCCTCCTCGCCTGAGGTGCGGCAGGCCGAAGCTCAGCTGGCGGCGGCGAGGGAGCAGGTGGAGCGGTACGTGGTGCGGGCCGGGATCACGGGCGTGGTCTCACGGGTGCTCGTGAAGCGGGGGGCGGTGGTGGCGGCCGGCACGCCGGTGGCGCAGCTGCACGACGATTCCCAGCTCGAGGTGGTGGCCCAGGTGGACGAGGTGGACCTCCCCAAGGTGCGGGAGGGGGCGCGGGTGAGGGTAGAGGCCGACGTGGCCCCCGACAGGGAGCTCGAAGGCGAGGTGGTGTGGATCTCGCCCGTGTTGGAGCAGACTGGCGAAGGGCGGATGGCGCGGGTGCGGATCCGTCTGGATGAGCGGGAGGGTGTGTGGATAGGGGCGAGCTGCTCGGTCTTCATAGAAGGAGACCGCCGGACTTCACCCGTCGTCCCGCTCGACGCCTACTGGATCGAGAAGGACGCGGCCTACGTCTGGCGGGTGGAGGAGGACGAAGAAGGGTTCGTGGTGAGGAGGACGGAGGTGAAGGTGGGGAGCCTCTTGCCGGGCAAGGTGGAGGTGCGTGAGGGGCTCTCGGAGGGCGACCTCGTGGTTCCGGGGAGACGCAGGGACCTCGAGGAGGGGATGCGCGTGAAGGTGAAGGTGAAGGACGGCGAAGAGGGAGAGGGATGATGGACGAGGTCATCCGCCTCGAGGGCGTCACCAAGACGTACACCATGGGCGAAGTGGAGGTGCAGGCCCTCAGGGGCATATGGCTCACCGTCCGGCGCAACGAGTTCGTGGCCATCATGGGGGCGAGCGGGTCGGGCAAGTCCACGCTCATGAACATCGTGGGTTGTCTCGACAGGCCTACCTCGGGGACCTACTACCTTGAAGGGGAGGATGTCTCCACCCTCACGGACGACCAGCTCGCCGACGTGAGGGGAAGGAAGGTGGGGTTCGTGTTCCAGACCTTCAACCTCCTTCCCCGGATGACGGCGCTCAAGAACGTGGAGCTCCCTCTGGTATACGCCGGCATCCCCGAGCGGGAGCGGCGCAGGCGGGCCGAGGAGGCCCTCGCCCGCGTGGATCTCGCTGACCGCATGCACCATCGCCCCAACGAGCTCTCGGGCGGCCAGCGTCAGCGGGTGGCCATTGCGCGGGCCCTCGTGGTGGAGCCGGCCATCATCCTCGCCGATGAGCCCACGGGGAACCTCGACTCGCGCACCGGGCTCTCCATCATGGCCCTCTTCCAGCAGCTCCACAGGGAGGGGGCCACCATCCTCATGGTCACCCACGAGATGGATATCGCGCTCCACGCCGAGCGCATCGTGTACCTCAGGGACGGCCTCATCCGGGGCGACGAGCGCGTCCAGCGGCGCAAGGTCGCTGAGGAGGAGCTCGCTCGCGTGGCGAACCTCGACGAAGAGGAGCTCTCCTCCGCCATCGAGAAGCATGGGGGGACCCATGGACCTCCGTGAGGCCCTGCTCCAGGCGGGCGATGTCATAAAGGAGAACAAGATCCGTTCGTTCTTCACCATGCTCGCCATCAACATAGGGGTGGCGGCCCTCATCGCGATCTCCATCGTGGGACTCGCCTTCCGCTCCTCCATAGGCGAGGTGGTGGGGAAGTACGGCACCACGCTCGTGTGGGCCCAGGTGAACTGGCGGGCCTATGTGGCGGGCGAGTCGAGGCGGTTCCTCGACGAGCGGGATGTTTTCTACTTCCGGAGCCTCCCGGGATTCCGCAGGGGGGAGCCGCTCATCGTCGGCGCCACCATGGAGGTGGCCTTCAGGGGAAGGCGGGAGGTCACCGGCGTGGTGGGTGTGAGCGAGCACCACTTCGACCTCTTCTCCATAGGGATCGCCGATGGGAGGGGCTTCACCCACGAGGAGGTGGAGACCGGGCAGCGGGTGTGCGTGATCGGCCCCGAGCTCGCCCTGCGTCTCTTCGAGGATGAGCCTGCGGTGGGGCAGCGCATCCAGGTGGGCGGCTCGCTCTACACAGTGGTGGGGGTGACCGTGGAGCGGAACCCCCAGACCGAGTTCCTCTCGGACGGGAGCGGCAATCTCTCGGTGTTCGTGCCCCATACCCTGCTCGAGGGGGTGGTCTGGCCCGGGATTCCGGGGCGGTACTGGGTCTACCTCCTCGACTTCGACACCCCCGAGGCGGCCGAGCGAGCGGCCCGCCTGGTGGACGAGCACTTGAGGATCCGTTACGGGTTCCTCCGGGACGAACCGCGGTTCCGCGTGGAGCGGCTCTCCACCTACGTGGAGATGGTGGACCGGATCCTCTCCATCGTCTCCCTCATCGTCACGGTGATCGCTGCCGTGTCCCTCCTCGTGGGGGGGCTGGGGATCATGAACATCATGCTCGTGGCCGTCACCGAACGTACGAGGGAGATCGGTGTCCGCATGGCCGTGGGTGCGAAGCGGAGGGACATCCTCCTCCAGTTCCTGGTGGAGGCCGTGGTCCTCTGTCTCCTGGGCGGCGGCACCGGCCTGCTCCTGGGGGTGCTCATCGCCCTTGCGGTGTGTGCGGCCCTCTCGTGGCAGTTCATGCTCTCTGCAGGCGTGGTGGTGCTCACCATCATGGGAGCCCTGGTCCTGGGGATGGCGTTCGGGCTCTATCCTGCCTATCTCGCCTCGCGGCTCATGCCCGTCGAGGCCCTCAGGTACGAGGTGTAACATGGGACGGCTCCTCCTGGTGGAAGCCCTGCAGTCGCTCTGGGCGCATCCTTCGCGGACGATCCTCATCCTCCTGGGGGTGGTGGTGGGGCTGTCGGCCGTGATCGTGGTGATGGCGGCGGGTGAAGGCGGAAAGGCCATCATCATGGAGGAATTCCAGGGGATGGGACCCGACACCCTCATCGTGCAGCCCAACTGGGCCGCCAGGTCGGAGGGGGGAAGCTTCCGGGTGGAGTTCCTCACCCCCGAGGATGTGGCCGATCTGGAGCGTTACGGCCGGTTCATACGCGACGTGACACCGGTGGTGCAGCTACGCACCGTCCTCGAGACGAGGTACGCGGAGAAGCAGCTCACGGTCACCGGCACCACCCTGAGCTTCATCAACTTCTGGGAGTTCAGCCTCGCCGAGGGGAGGCTCATCACCGAAGAGGAGGTGAGGACCAAGGAGAAGGTCGCCATCGTGGGCTCGCTCGTGGCCGAGGAGCTGTTTCCCGGAGGGAACGCGGTGGGAGAGTATGTGAGGATCGCGGGAGAGCCGGTGCGGGTGGTGGGGGTGCTCGCCCGCAAGGAAAAGACCTACGGCGTGAGCCTCTCGGATCCGGACGAGACCTTCAACAACTCGGTCATCCTCCCGGTGTACGCCTTCGAACGCATCTTCTCACGGCGGACACAGGACTACGAGGTGGTATTCTGCAAGGCGGTGAGCCTCGAGCGGGTGCTGGAGGCCAAGCGGGAGATCCTCGAGATCCTGGAGAAGCGGCACGGTCGGACCGCGGACGGGCTCCACAAGTTCATGGTGGTCGACATGAAGACGCAGATCCAGATGATCGACCAGGTGATCGGCACCATCACCACTGCGGTGGCGATCCTCGCGGGGATCGCCCTCCTCGTAGCGGCCATAGGGATCATGAACGTGATGCTCGTCTCGGTGAAGGAGCGCACCAGGGAGATAGGGATCCGAAAGGCCATCGGGGCCAAGCGGCGGCACGTGGTCGTCCAGTTCCTGCTCGAGTCCCTCCTCGTCTGCGGAGGCGGAGGCCTTTTGGGGATCGGCGTCTCCTACCTGGTCGCCTATCTCGTGGGAGAGTGGGCGGGCTGGCCTGTGCTCATCGACCTCAAGGTGGTCTTCTTCGCCTTTTTCCTCGCCCTCGCCACCGGGATGCTCTCCGGGGTCTACCCGGCCGGCAAGGCAGGCTCCCTCATGCCGCACGAGGCCCTGCGGTACGAGTGAAGCCCGTACCTACACGTGTCTGAGGGCCTCGTCGTAGTTGGGTTCTCGCGTAATTTCTGGAACGAGTTCTGTGTAGACCACGGTGTCGTGCTCGTTGAGGACCACCACGGCGCGGGCGAGGAGGCCTGCGAGCGGCCCGTCGGCGATCTCCACACCGTAGGCCTTGCCGAACTCCTTGTTGCGGAGCTGGGAGAGGGTGATCACGTTGTCGATCCCCTCGGCCTTGCAGAAGCGGTCCTGGGCGAAGGGAAGGTCGCAGCTTATCGTGAGGACCACCAGATCGGCCCGGCCTCGTACCTTTTCGTTGAAGCGCTTGGCCGAGGTGGCGCACACCCCGGTGTCGAGACTGGGGACGATGTTGAGGATCTTCTTCTTCCCCCGAAAGTCTGCGAGGGTGACGTCCGTGAGGTTGACGGTGGTGAGGAGGAAGTCCGGAGCCTTCTGCCCGGGAGCCGGGAGTTCCCCTACGGTGTGGATGGGTTCGCCTTTCAGTGTCACGGTGGCCATGTCGCCTCCTGTATCGTATGATCCTTAAAATATTACTAAATAAATAAGAAAAGGCAACACCCTCTCCGATGCTTCACTCGACAAGGCTCACGCTCTTCACCGAGGGGATGGCGCGGATTGCCTTGAGTACCCGGCGGACCTGTTCCTTGCGGTCGATCTCGAGGGTGAAATAGGCGTCCAGTTCGTCGAGGCGTTGTTCGGTGATCTTGCCCTCGATGAGGTGGCCCCCGAGCTTGCGGATGGCCCCTTCCACCTCAGAGAAGAGGTCGCCGGTGTGTCGGGAACGGACCCGCACGTGCCAGGTGGTGCGCGGCGAGACACTCTCCCACTCCACCTCTATCTGCCTCCTCGCGAAGTCCTCGATGTTCGAGAGGTTGGGGCAGTCCCGGCGGTGGATGATGATCCCCCTTCCCCTGGAGACGTAGCCTACGATGTCGTCACCCGTCACGGGGTGGCAGCAGCGGGCGAAGCGTACGAGGAGGTTGCGCTCGGTGCCTACCCGTATGCCGATCTTCTTCTCCTCCCTGAGTGCCTCTCCGGGGCGTGCGCGAGGCGGGGAGGGGGGCGGGGAGGGTTCGGACGGTTTCTTCACCACCACGTTCTTCTCGACGAGGTAGGTGGTGTCGTGGCGGTTGATCCAGGCCCTGATCTTGGACCTCGCCCGTGCGGTTTTCACGGCGCGCAACCAGCCGATGTGTGGATGCGCATGGGGTGAGGTGATGATCTCGACCACCTGGGTGTTCTGGAGTTCGGCGGTGATGGGGATGATGATGCCGTTCGCCTTGGCTCCCGCCAGGTGATCGCCTATGTCGGTGTGGATGTGGTAGGCGAAGTCGATGGGTGTGGCGCCCTTGGGGAGTTCTATCACGTCCCCTTTGGGGGTGAAGACGTAGATGGAGTCGCGGAGGATCTCCTGTTTTATCTCTTCGAGGAACTGACCGGAGGTGGCCTTGAGGGAACTCCACTCCCTGAGACGGTTGATGATGGAGAGCTCGCCCACGTCGACCCGGTGGGGGGTGATGCCCTCCTTGTAGAGCCAGTGGGCCGCGATACCGTACTCGGCGGTACGGTGCATCTGGTGGGTGCGGATCTGGACTTCCACCAGTGTGCCTCCGGGGACCATGACCGTGGTGTGGAGGCTCTGGTAGCGGTTGGCCTTGGGCATGGCGATGTAGTCCTTGAAGCGGCCCTCGAGGGGCTTGTAGAGGCGATGGACGATGCCGAGGAGGGTGTAACACTCGGTCTCGGTGTTGCAGAGGAGGCGGATGCCCAGTACATCGTAGATCTCTTCGAGCGGACGGGCCTTGCGTTTCATCTTCTGGTAGATGGAGTAGAGGTGTTTCCGCCTCATCTGGATCTCCACCGCGATCCCCTCCCGTTCAGCCGCCTTCTTCGTGTTCAGAGCGATCTCCTCGAGGAGAGCGGTGCGGGCTTCGATCCGTTCGTTCACGTAGTGCTCGATCTCTGCGTACACCTCGGGCTGGAGGTGCTTGAGGGCCAGGTCTTCCAGCTCGTCCTTGAGCGAGGACATGCCGAGGCGCTCGGCGAGGGGGGCATAGATCTCGAGGCATTCGGTGGCGATGGCTTTCTGCTTTGCGGGCGGGAGGTACTGCAGGGTGCGCATGTTGTGGAGCTTGTCGGCCAGCTTGATGAGGATGACGCGGATGTCTTTCGCCATGGCGAGGAGCATCTTGCGTATGCTCTCGGCGGCCTGGATCTTGCGGTTGCGCGCCCTGAGGGAGGAGATCTTGGTCACGCCCTCCACGAGGAGGGCCACTTCCTCTCCGAAGCGTGAGGCGATCTCGTCCCTGGTGGTGCCGGTATCCTCTATGGTGTCGTGCAGGAGGGCGGCGATGAGGGTGCCGGTGTCCATGCCGAGGTCGGCGAGGATGCGGGCCACCTCGAGGGGATGGCTGATGTAGGGCTCGCCGCTCGCCCGCAGCTGCCCTTCGTGGAGCTGGGCGGCCCACCTCGCGGCCTCCTGTACGCGGGCCTTCTCCTCGTCAGTGTAGCGGCCGAGCGAGGGGGTGAGCGTCCGGTCGATGAGAAGCGCAGGGCTCATAGGGGTTTCCGCGCGAGGGTCGCGCGCCTCCTTCCTGCAAGGTCGGGGAGGTGCCGGACGTGGGTGTATCCGGCCTCCCGGTAGAGCTCGGCCACGGCGTCGGCTTGGGCGTCGTGATGCTCACATATAAGATACCCACCGGGAACGAGATGATCCAGTGCCTGGGGGATGAGACGACGGATGTGGGAGAGCCCGTCGGGGCCCGAGGCGAGGGCGAGGGCCGGTTCGGGCCAGCCCGAGGCCTTCATGACGGCGACTTCCTCCTCGGTGAGGTAGGGGGGGTTGGCGGTGATGAGGTGGAAGCGGCCGGGGACGGAGGAGAGGAGGTCGGATCGGTGGTGGGGGGGGACGGTGCCGAGGAGGCGGGAGGCGTTCTCCCTGAAGACGTCGAGTGCTTCCTCGCTCACGTCGGAGGCCGAGGCGGTGAGGGGGCGGGGGGTGTGGGCGAGGATGGCGATGAGGATGCAGCCGGTGCCGGTGCAGGCGTCGTGGATGTGGGTGATGGCGGGGTCGCGGCGGATGAGGGTGAGGGCGGCGTCCACCAGGACCTCGGTGTCGGGGCGGGGGACGAGGACGCGGCGGTCCACGTGGAAGGTGAGTCCGTAGAACTCTTTGAGGCCCCGGATGTAGGAGACTGGTTCGCCTGCGAGGCGGCGGGCGAGGAGGGACTCGAAGGTGCGGCCGGTCTCGGGGGGTACGGGCTCGGGGTAGGAGGCGAGGAGGGCCTCCTTGGAGAGCCCGGAGGCCTGGGAGAGGATGAGGAGGGCATCCAAGAAGGGGGTGGGGATGCCGGCACGGGTGAGGGTGCGGGTGGCCTCGGTGAGGAGTTCACGGTAGGTGGACATACTAGGTCATGGTGCTGAGGGCTTCTTCCTGGACCGCGAGCCTGAGGGCGTCGATGATCTCGTCGAGATCGCCGTCCATCACGGCTTCGAGCTTGTAGAGGGTGAGGTTGATGCGATGATCGGTGACCCTGTTCTGGGGGAAGTTGTAGGTCCGGATCCGTTCCGAGCGGTCGCCGCTCCCTATCTGACTCCGCCTCATGGCGGCGCGTTCGGACTCCTGTCTCTGCTTCTCCATTTCGTAGAGTCGGGCCCTGAGGATCTTGAGGGCCTTGGCCTTGTTCTTGTGCTGCGACTTCTCGTCCTGACAGGTGACGACGAGCCCGGTGGGAAGATGGGTGATGCGGACCGCTGAGTCAGTGGTGTTCACGCTCTGCCCGCCCGGGCCCGAAGAGCGGAAGACGTCCACCCGGATGTCCTCGGGCCGTATCTCCACCTCTGTCTCCTCGGGCTCGGGGAGCACGGCCACCGTGACCGCCGAGGTGTGGATGCGGCCTCCCGACTCGGTCACTGGTATCCGCTGCACCCTGTGTCCACCGCTCTCGAACCTGAGGTGGCCGTAGACCTCTTTCCCACTTATGGCACACACGAGCTCCCTGAACCCGCCGAGCTCGGTCTCGCTCGCTTCCATGATCTCCATCTTCCAGCCTTTGCGCTCGGCGTAGCGTGCGTACATGCGGTAGAGATCGGCGGCGAAGAGGGCGGCTTCCTCGCCTCCCGTGCCGGCCCTGATCTCCAGGATGATGTTCTTGCCGTCGAGGGGATCGGGGGGGACGAGGAGGAGCTTGAGCCGCTGCTCGGTGTGGAGGATCTGGTCTTCGAGGGCCTTTATCTCCTCGCGGGCCATCTCCTTGAGTTCGTGATCGTCCTCTTCCTCGAGTACGGTCTTCGCCTCTTCGAGCCTCGCCTCGAGCCTGCGGTACTCCTCGGCCGTGCGGACCACCTGGGAGAGGTGGGCGTGTTCCTGGGCGAGCTCGCGGTACCGTTTCTGGTCGTTGAAAATCGAAGGGTCGGCGAGGGCCTCCTCGAGCTCCTTGAAGCGCGTGATAAGTTCCTCGATACGTCGTTCGGGTATCATGGGGTGCTCCGGATCACGATCTACCCTTGGTGCGCAGGAAGCCGAAGACGCTTCCGCACAGGCCGCCTATGAGGTGGGCGAACTCGCTCACGTTGTTCTGCTGGAAGGCTGCGCTTATCTCCCGGCCCAGGTAGATGATGACCACCAGGATGAAGGTGAGGGGGATCTCGTTGCCTCTCCTGTTGGCGAACGAGGAGAGGATGATCATCATGAAGACCACGCTGCTCGCGCCCAGGAGCCCTGTGGGAAACAGGAGGATGTTGGCGATCCCGGTCGCGAGGGCGGTGACGAGGATCATCCCGAGGAGCCTCCCGCTCCCGTACTTCTCCTCGAGCATGGGGCCGAGGAGCAGTATGAGCGCCACATTGCCCAGGAGGTGGGCCCATGAGGCGTGTCCCAGTACATGGGTGAAGAGGCGCAGCCAGTGCACGAGGGACGAGGGTTCGAAGGCGCTCCTTCCCGGCACCGAGAAGAGGCGAAGGGTGAGGTTGGTGCCGGCGTAGAGGTCGAGCATGAGGATGACCGTGGACAAGAGACCAAACGTGAGCACCACCGGGGCATTGTAGCGGATCTTCATGTGTATAAACGTATCACGGGAGGGCCAAAAAGAAAAGCCCGGCTCACACCGCCACGTCGAGGGTGATCTTGACGGGACAGTGGTCGGAACCCATCACGTCCTTGAGGATGACCGATTCCTTCACCTTGTCCTTGAACCTCTCGTCCACGCAGTGGTAGTCGATGCGCCACCCTATGTCCTTCTCCCTGGCCTTGAAGCGGTACGTCCACCACGTGTAGTGTCCGCCCTCCTTGGTGAACATGCGGAAGGTGTCCACATAGCCCGAGGAGAGGAAGTACGTCATCCACTCCCGTTCCTCGGGGAGATAGCCGGGGTTCTTCTCGTTGGCCTCGGGACGCGCGAGGTCGAGGGGGGTGTGGGCGATGTTGAAGTCGCCGCTTATGAGTACGTGCCGCCCCGCCGCCACGTAGGCATCGGCCCGCTCCTTCACCGCGTTGCAGTAGGCGAGCTTGTAGTCGAGACGGGCTCCCGCCTCCTGGCTGTTGGGGAAGTAGCAGTCGAAGAGCACGAAGCTCCTGAAGTCGGCGATGAGGGTACGCCCTTCCCGGTCGAACTCGTCCACGCCCAGCGGTTCCACGCTCGCAGGCTCGTGGAGGGTGAAGAGGGCCACCCCGCTGTAGCCGGGTTTGTCGGCCTCGGCCCAGTAGGTGTGATAGCCGTCGGGCCGGGCGAGCTCAGAGGGGAGCTGATCTTTCCGGGCCTTCGTCTCCTGGAGACAGAGGATCTCTGGACGCTCCTTCTCGATCCATTCGAGGAGGCCTTTCTTCGCCGCGGCGCGGATGCCGTTCACGTTCCATGAGTAGACCGATATCATGTCCTTATACTAGAGGAAAGGCCCGGGATGGGCAAGCGAAACCGGCTCAATTCTCGAGATCCCTCTTGAGTGCCTCGATCTCGTGGGCCACCTCTTCCCAGCGGCCTTGGAGGCGGATCTGCTCCTCCTCGAGGGTGGCGAGGCGTTCCTTGAGGGTGCGGGTTCGCTCCCCGTCGGTGTAGACCTCGGGTCGGGCCATCTCCCGGTGGATCCGGGCGAGATCTTCTTCGATGGCCTCCAGACGGAGGAGGAGCTCCTCCTCTTCCCGTTCGCACTGGCGGAGTCTCCGTTGGAGGGCCTTTCGCTCCGTCCGCCGTCTCTGGGCCTCGCTCTCGGTACGACTCGGCGGGGAGGGATGGGGGGTGTCCCTTCGGGAGGGAATGAGGGTCTCCTCCCACCAGCGGAGGAACTCGTCGTAGGGTCCCGGGAACTCCCGGAGGGTGCCCTCGTGGAGGTAGAGGACCCTGGTGGCGAGGGTGCGGTTGAAGTGCGCATCGTGAGAGACGAAGACGATGCCGCCTTCGAAGGAGGAGAGGGCATCGCAGAGGGCGTCCTTGGTGTGGAGATCGAGGTGGTTGGTGGGTTCGTCCAGGATGAGGAGGTTCGCGCCGGAGAAGAAGAGGCGCGCGAGGGCGAGGCGCGACCGCTCACCGCCGCTGAGGACCGCAAGGGGTTTGTCCACCTCCTCCCCCCGGAAGAGGAAGGCCCCCAACACGTCCCGTGCCTCCTGCTCCTTCCCCGCCGCAACCCGGAGGGCTTCCTCCAGCACGGTCTGCGGTCCCGAGAGGCGTTCCGCCACGTCCTGCGCGAAGTAGCCGGGGACCACGCCGGTGCCGTAGCGGAGGGTGCCGGTGTAGGCCAGATCCTCGCCCGCGAGGATGCGCAGGAGCGTGGTCTTCCCCGCACCGTTCGGCCCTGCGATCACTACCCGTTCCTCCCGGCTCACCTCCAGCCGCACCTCTCTCAGGACCTGGCGGGATCCGTAGGCCTTGCCGAGGCCTTCGGTCTGGACCAGCACCCTGCTCGAGGGCGGCGCAGAGGGGAAGCGGACGTGTACCGGGACCAGGTGAGGGGGAAGCGCCACCTCTTCCATCTTCTCGAGCCGGAGGATCCGGGCCTGGACCTGGGAGGCCCTGTTGGCGTTGGCCCTGAACCGGTCGATGAAGGCCTGGAGGCGTTCCCGTTCCTTCTGCTGTGCCTCGTAGGCCTTGATGAGCCGGGCGATCTCCTGTGTGCGCTGTGCCTCGTAGCGCGAGTAGGTACCCCGGTACCGCTTCACCCCGCCTGCGAAGATCTCCACCACCTCGTCGATGAGCGCGTCGAGGAAGTCGCGGTCGTGGGAGACGGTCACCACGGCTCCCTCCCAGCCCTTGAGGAAGGAACGGAGCCAGATCCGGGCCTCAAGATCGAGGTAGTTGGTGGGCTCGTCGAGGAGGAGGACGTGGGGCCGCTCGAGGAGGAGTCGGGCGAGGGCGATGCGCATCTGCCAGCCGCCCGAGAAGGTGCCGCAGGGCCTGGAGAAGTCGGCCTCGTCGAAGCCCAGCCCCTTGAGCACCCGGTGGATCTCTCCCTCCCGCTCGTAGTAACCTGAGAAGAGGATCGCCTCCTGGAGGGAGGCCATCTCCTCCGCGATCCTGAGGGCTTGCGGCCCATCGACCCGTGCCGCCTCCTCCCCCAGGGCGTGGACCCTCCTCTCCATCTCGCGGAAGCGATCAAAGGCCCGCTCCGCCTCCTCCCAGACCGTGCCGTCCGGGGTGGTGATGCCCCACTGGGGCAGGTACCCCACCCGGGCCCCGCCCGAGTAGACGACCCGACCCTCGTCGGGTTCGCGCAGGCCCGCCATGATCCTGAGGAGGGTGGACTTGCCGCTCCCGTTGGGACCCACCACCGCAGCCCGCACCCCTTCCTGTACCGTCCAGGAGAGATCCGTGAAGAGCACACGTTCTCCGACGCGTGCCCCCACGCCCTCGAGCACCACGCCCGGCATGACTACTCCATGTACGAGAAGTAGAGGACCACGGGGACCCTCGGCTCGCTCACGGCGACATTGCGCACCACCGAGGAGGCGGGGAGGTAGAAGAGCCTGATGCTTCCCGGCTCCTTCTTGTAGAGGAAGTAGACCTTCTCCTCCGAGGAGGTGTTGTCGAACCGGAAGACGAGCACCCCGTCGTACCTGGACTCGAGTTCCTCCCCCAGGAGCACCGAGAGTTCTATCGTCCCCGTGGGGGCCGCCGAGGCGGGTATGTACCTGCCCTTGAGGGTGCCGGGCCGCTCCCAGCGGAAGGTCTTGTCGGGATTGAGGGTGAGGATACCGTACGAGCTGCTCACCAGCCTCGAGCCGGGGGCGATGAGCTCCCGGTAGGCGCTCTCCCTCCGCGCCATCTCCTCGGAGATGAGCAGGTTCACATCGTCGGGGAAGAGGCAGAAGAGATCGGTGTAGGTCCTCGTGCCGTAGGGATACTGGACCGCGATCGTCTCCTGATCGCGGAAGAAGATGCGCACCGGGGCCCCTTCGGGGACGAACTCCGAGTCGGAGATGGGGAGGAACCGCTCGTACGAGAACCGCGTGCTCCTGCCGGGCACGGAGACGGTGATGGTGCGCGTCTCGGTATCGACGAAGAAGCCGTAGGCAGGGCTCACCCGGTAGAGGTCGATCCTCCCCCGCTCCTTCATCTCCTTGAAGTAGAGAGGGCGCCAGGGCCCCTTCTGGAGGAGGGTGAGCCTCTCGGCCCCCCCCGCCGGCGGGGACCGGTCCTGCCTCTCCCCCGTGCCCACCTTGAGGAGCGAGGCCTCACAGAAGCCCGTGATCCCGCCCGTTGTGTACACCTTGAACCACAGACGGCCGCTCTCTTCCTCCACCACGGGCGGGGCGAGGATCTTCACCCGCTCGCCCTCCGCGAGTTTGTAGACCACCTCCTGGTCGGTCCCCGGGCCTTTGCGCACCCGTGCGGCGTTCACCACGGCGGTGGCGAACGAGGTCCGGTACTCCCCCATCTCCTGCACGGCCTTCTCGGCCTCTTCTCGCGAGGGATGGAGGGCGAGCTGCCACCGCGGCACGTCGACGAGCTCCTCACCCATCATCACCGTGTAGGTGTCGTAGACCTGCGACTCCTTGAACACGGGGATGATCGTCCCGGTAGGGAGTTTCGTCTCATCGGGCGACCAGAGGACCACCGCGTAGCCTATGGTGCGGGATCCGCAGGAGGATACGAACCATGCCACGCTCAGCGCAAGGAAGAACAAAGCGGCTCGTCGCATCATGAAAAGGATTATGGGCCTGTTTCCCCGCAACGTCAACACGGGGTGGAGAGTGGAGAAAATGGAGATTTTGGAGGTTTTTGGTATTTTCTTTTTTACAAAAAATTTACACGAATCCACTTGACAAGACGATGTGAACAGCATAGCATGTCGCTATACCATAACCCTCACCATGGAGGTGTAAGATGAAGAAAGGATTGGTTCTGTTGTGTCTGATCCTCGTCGCGGGTTCGCTCGTAGCCCTCGACATCAGTGCAGGTGCCAGCTTCGTGGTCGGTCCTGCATGGCAGACCCTCTCTGCCTCGAATAGTTATTATGATGAGGAAATGAAAAGATCGTTCAATCTGCTCGGACTGGGCGGAAAAGTATTTGGCGATTTTACGTATGGACAGGTAGGGGTCGGGTATCTTGTTACCTCCTATAACGGCGGGAAGTATGAGTACACTGTGTCGGGTGTGTCTTTAGATATGGATCTGGATGATACCGATGCTGCGTGGCACTACATCACTCTGGAAGCGTTGGGTAAGTATCCCTTCGATCTTGGAGGCGTGGTTCTCGCTCCGGTGGGAGGTCTCGCATACGATATATGTATTAATTTCTATGATGATGACGGGGAAAAAGTCGATCCTGATACGATAACCAACAACGACGGCGATACGGTGGGCTACAGTTATTTCAACAATCTCCGCCTCCTCCTGGGTGGCGCTGTGGACGTGCCCTTCGATAAGCTCTATCTCAGAAGTCAGCTCCTCTTTAGCATGGTCCTCAGCCAGCCCTATATGTCCGACTGGGTGTCATATATGAAGGATGATGGAGGGGCCACTTCGGCTTCTTCCTCCCTCACTGCCCTTGAGTTCTCTGTAGGGATAGGATACAAGTTCTAACCATGTCCGGTACCCCAAAGGGCCGCTTCGGCGGCTCTTTTTCCTTTACGTGTGAGGCAAAAGACCGTGTAGGATGGTGAGACGATGAATCGTCGAGGTGTGTGGGTCTCCCTCTTGATCCTTCTCTCCAGCATGTCCCTCGGTTCCCTCTCCCTCGATGTGTCTGCTGCAGGTGGAACAGGAGGATGGGGTGGTTCCTGGGCAAAGACCGAGGTCTTGCGTGCCGAGAGCCTGGGGCAGGAGGCTGCTCCCGCCTTTTCCCCTGTGTGGTGTGGGGCCGTGGGCATGGAATGGCGGGTCCTCCCGAGGCTCTCCATGGGCGGACTTCTGGGGGTGGGGGTGTGGTCCGGTTCCCTCTTCCTGAGGGACGATGAGCTGCCCTCCTCGCTCTCCACGGTAGAGTCAGTCGCGGTGGAGGCGGGCCTCAGGACGGCCTACTACTTCTCGTCCCGGGGGGAGGGATGGTTCTTCGGAGGGGCCCTGGGGGCGGGCATCCTCCCCGGCTCCGTCGTGACCACCTCCCGATGGGAGGACGTGGAGGTGGCGGCCTCGCACGTGGTCGAGGGTTCTCGCCTCTTTCCCTGGGGAGGGGTGGAGACCGGTTGGAGGTTTTCGCTCCCCGGCCGGTGGTCGCTGGAGGCCTTCTTCGCAGGTCATCTCGCGCTCCTCTGGTGGGATGAGGGAGGCGGGATGAGTGTTGCCTGGCGGGCCCTGGGTGGCGCCCGCATCTCCGTGGCACTCGAATCGGGAGGTGGGTCATGAAGAAGGTGCTCTGGTCCTCGGCGGGGGTGCTCCTGGGGCTCACCCTCTCCTGCTCCTTCTTCTTCCCCGAGACCGAGCCGCTGGCTGAGCACGCAGGCATCGTGCGGCTCTCTTCGTCTGGGGAGTTCGACTACGCGGTGGAGCTCCAGGAACCGAAGGACGTCTACTTCGTCTTCTCCTCGTCCCCTTCCTACTCCGGCACGCAGGTGGTGAGTGTGGCTCCGCTCGCGGTGGATGGGGTTCGGCTCCCCCATCCCGGGGCGTTGCGGCTTCCTGTGGTGTTCCCCGAGCCGGCCTCCGGCGAGGCTCGCATCGCCAACGAGAATGCCCGCCTCGCCCAGCTCCTCCTCTCCCGGGGTACGAGGCGGACGCTCCCCCGTGCGGCCCTCACCCCTTCCGAGGTGCGGGCCGATACCGTGGGCGATGTGGGCCCCTTCTACGAGGTGGCGGACACGATCCGCTCGGTGAACGCCACCTGCCGCTTTGTAGGGACGGAGGATACACCACAGGGACCCCGCACCCTCTCCATCTGGGTGGCCGACGACCAGTGGGGCACCATCACCCCACAGATGGTGGACGAGCTCGCCGCACGTTTCCTCTCGTCGGGGTTCTATAACGACATCTACGACTGGCTCACGACCATACTGGGGCCTGAGTGGGGGGATCACCCTTACGTGGATCTCATTCCCTTCGACGGGAGTATCACCATCTTCCTCACCGACATAGGGGGTGACGGGAGTACCGAGGGAGGGATCGTGGGCTACTTCGCCGCGATCCACCAGTTCGACAACTCCTATCTCCAGTACTACGGCGAGGATCCTGTCTCGAACGAGCGGGTCATGTTCACCATCGACGCCCCGATGTACGCGAACGACGGCGGCGACGGGGTGTGGGATCCTTCCGACGAGTGGCCGAAGATCGTCTTCTCCACCCTGGTGCACGAGTTCCAGCACATGGTCAACTTCTACCAGAAGACCGTGCTCCGTGGGGGGATCTCAGAGGTGTGGCTCGACGAGATGTGCAGTCAGGTGGCGGAGGACCTCCTCGCGGACAAGGTGGGGGTGGAGGGGCCCCGGGGGGTCGATTCCCAGGTGGGAGGACCCGGCGATCCCGGCAACACCGAGGGTCGGATACCCTACTACAACCAGTACACCTCCCTGCCCCTCATGAAGACCGAGGGGTTCGACCTGCTCGACTATGCGACCACCTACGCCTTCGGAGCCTGGGGGGCGCGCAACTTCGGTGGGGCCTCCTTCCTCCGGCGGGTGGTCCAGAGCCCTTACGGGGGAAAAGACGCGGTGGAGAAGGCCGTACGAGAGGCGGGTGGCGTGTATACCTCCATGGAGGACCTGGTGGCCCAGTGGGCGGTGGCCGTGCTCACCTCCGACCGTACGGACATGCCGGAGGGGTACCGCTACAATACAGGTACGTGGTTCACCTCGACCATCGACGGTATCGTCTACCGTCTGGGATCCATCGACTTTTTCAGGTACTACCGGAGGACCGAGGACGGCGATGTGATCCAGGAGCCGGGGCCTGTGGTGTATGAGAGCAAAGACTCCCTGGGCGAGCTCTCCGCCGCCTCCAATGTCTTCTACGCGGCCGCGCGGTCCTTCAGGGGGAAGAAGACCTTCCACCTCACCGTGCCTGAAGGGGTGATCACCCACGTGCTCCTCCTCCCGCCCCGGTAGGCGGCGTACCTTGAAGGGGCCTCCTCTGTCTGCTATGCTTGGGGTATGGTCAGGGTAGGGTTCATCGGGTGGCGCGGCATGGTGGGCTCGGTCCTCATGCAGCGCATGAAGGAAGAGCACGACTTCTCGGGTCGCTTCGAGCCTGTGTTTTTCTCCACGTCGCAGGCCGGGCAGAAGGGTCCCGATCTCGGGTTCGACACCGGCATCCTCAAGGATGCCTACGATACCACGACCCTCGCCTCCTGTGACATCCTCGTCTCGTGCCAGGGAGGCGACTACACCAAAGAGGTGTACCCCAGGCTCCGCGCAGAGGGATGGAAGGGCTACTGGATCGATGCCGCCTCCACCCTCCGTATGGAGGAGGATGCGGTCATCGTGCTCGATCCCGTGAACCGGCATGTGATCGACGAGGCCCTCTCCAGGGGGATCAAGAACTACATCGGCGGCAACTGCACGGTGAGCCTCATGCTCATGGCGATAGGAGGGCTCTTCAGGGAAGACCTGGTGGAGTGGCTCTCCTCCATGACCTATCAGGCGGCCTCAGGGGCGGGGGCCCGGCACATGCGCGAGCTCCTCGCTCAGATGAAGGTCCTGGGCGATGCGGCCCACGACCTCCTCCAGGACCCTGCCTCGAGCATCCTGGAGATCGACCGCAGGGTGGCGGAGCGGATGCGGAGCCCGGAGTTCCCGGTACAGGAGTTCGGGGTGCCCCTCGCAGGGAGCCTCATCCCGTGGATCGACCGGCCTGTGGAGGACGGGCAGACGCGGGAGGAGTGGAAGGGGTATGCCGAGACGAACAAGATCCTGGGACGACAGGATGATCCTGTGCCGGTGGACGGCATCTGCGTGCGGATCGGGGCCATGCGAAGCCACAGCCAGGCCCTCACCATAAAGCTGAAGAAGCGCATCTCGCTCAAGGAGGCCGAGGAGCTCATCGCCTCCTCGAGCCGGTGGACCAAGCTCGTCCCCAATGAACGCGAGGCCACCTGCAGGGAACTCACTCCTGCGGCGGTCTCCGGCACCCTCACCGTGGCCGTGGGCCGGGTGCGCTTCATGAAGATGGGACCGGAGTTTCTCACCGCCTTCACGGTGGGCGATCAGCTCCTCTGGGGGGCTGCCGAGCCGGTGAGGAGGGCCCTCCTCATCGTGCTCGATCACCTGGGGGCCTAGGGCCCCTCCTTTTTCGGCCTAGGGCTCTCCCTTTTCCCCCAGGTGCGCCCTGAGGAGCGGGAGGACCTGCTCTGCAGGAAGCCTGCCGTGGACGGCGGGGCCTGCGGCCAGGTCGGCTCCCAGCCCCCATACCCAGGAGAGACCTCCCTCGTCGCCCACTCCTTCCACCACCACCTTCTGGTTCCTGTACCGCAACAGGTGCATGAGGGCCGTGAGGGAGGACTCGTTCCCTTCCACCTCATGCCTGAAGGCGAGGAGGCGCGGATAGGGCAGGATGACGAAGGGGAGGTGGATGGCGTCGTCCCTCGGTTCGAGAGGGATCCACGGCCCAGGGGGACCCACGGTGATCCCCATGCTCCGTACCTCCTCCACCGCGCGTACGAGATGTTCGGGGAGCATGCCTGACCGGAAGGGGAGGAGGAGGATGAGGTGGCCGGGAGGAAGGTGGTAGGCCTCCCCCATGTCCCTCAGCGTGGAGAGGAACGACTGATCGAAGAGGAGGGAGGGTGGGATCCGGGCGACCAGGGGCGGAATGGCGTCCGGGGGGATGGCCCCTTCCCCGGCACCGTGGAGGAGGGTGGCCATGCCCTCCAGGATGAGTTCCCCCACGGTTCCCCCAAGGTTCACCTCTTCGGCCATGGTGAGTATCGCGCCGGGGTTGAGGGAGGGGTCCTTCTCGCAGGAGAGGAGGGCCTCGAGGTAGGCGATGCGTCCGGTTCGGTCCTCCCAGGGTTCCCAGTCGACCTTCACCGTTCTTCCGGCGAGTGCCGTCCTGAGAAGGTCGTACCGGCCGAGCTGTTCCTCGAGGACCTTCTGGTCTTCCCTCTGGAAGACTGCGTACTGGTTCTTGCCCTGTCGCTTCGCCCGATAGAGGGCAATGTCGGCCCTCGAGAGGATCTCCGAGACGCTCCCACCGTCGTCCGGGAAGAAGGCGAGGCCTGCACTGAGCGAGACCTCCAGGGTGGTGTTCCCGTGCTGGAAGGGTTGCTCCCGAAGGACCCTGAATATGCGTTCGAGCACCGAGAGGGCGAAGGCCTTCTGGGAGAGCCCTGGGAGCATGATGACGAACTCGTCACCGGCGATTCGTGCCACCGTGTCCACCTCGCGGCATGCCTCTCTGAGGAGGCGGGCCACGTGTACCAGGTAGAGGTCGCCGGTGCGGTGACCGAAGGTGTCGTTCACCTGTTTGAAGTTGTCCAGGTCGACGAAGATGAGGCCCACCTTCTTCCCTTCCCTCCGTGCACGGGCGCACTCCCGGTCGAGCCTGTCTTCGAGGAGGAACCGGTTGGGGAGATCGGTGAGGGCATCATGATAGGCGAGGTACCGTAACCTCTCCTCCAGCTCCTTCTGCTTGGAGATCTCGTGGAAGATGCCCACGTAGTGGACCTTCCCCTCGGTATCGGTGAACCGGGAGATGGAGAGCCACTCGGGATACACCTCACCCGACTTCCTCCGGTTCCATATCTCGTCGGCCCACCACCCCTTTGTGGTGAGGTCGTGCCACATCCTCTCAAAGAATTCGGGAGGGTGATGATCGGATTTGAGGATGCGGAGATTCTTTCCTATCACTTCTTCCTCGGAGTAGCCGGTGATCTCGGTGAAGGCGGGGTTCACCATCTCGATGTTCCCCTCTTTGTCGGTGACGACCATGCCCTCATAGGCGTGTTCGAAGATCCACCGGAAGAGGAGGAGGGAGGTGCGGTACTCCCGCTCCCGCGTGGTCTCCCTGCCGAAGTAGAAGGTGCCCCGGGGACTGGTGCTGGGGGAGGCGATGAACGAGTACCACCGGTCGCCCACCTTGATGTCCTGGAGTTCGGGTCCCGCCTGGTGGATGATCCCCTTAAGGGGAGGCGGGGGCCCTTCGTCGCAGAAGCCTTCGGGGAGCCCGAAGATGCGGGCGGCGCTCCGGTTGGCGTAGGTGATCCTGCCCTGTTCGTTCACGAAGACCACGGGGTTGGGGTTCTCCTGGGGGAACCGGGCGAGGAAGGCGGCCCGTTCCACCAGGGAGTCCTTCTCCTCCATGGTACGCTGGAGCGAGTCCATGAGGGTGTTGAAGTAGGCCCCGAGGAGGCCGAGTTCGTTCGAAGGCAGGTCCGTGAGCCTGAGGTCGAGCTTGCCCGCGGTGGCGAGGCGGAGCACGGGGATGGCCCTCAGAATGGGCCTGGTGAGGGAGAAGTAGAAGTAGATGGAGAGTCCAAGGGAGAGGATGAAGGCGAGACCCAGGATACCGAGCGAGAAGAGGAGGAACGAGGAGTAGATCCGCTCCTGGAGGAGGGGGCGTTGGAGCACCACCACCTTCCAGCCGAAGTCGGGGATGATCCTCCAGGCCAGGGCCCATTGCACCCCCTGGTACGTCCTCCAGGAGAATCCCCCATCTTCTTCAAGAGAGGTGAGTTCCTGGAGGAGCCCTTTTTCCGGGGCGGGGTCCGTGGATGCGAGGGGGAGCGGAGATCCGTCCAGGATGAAGACCTGCATACCGGTATCGCCGGAGAGGGTGGAGATGAGGGTGGACAGGAGGGTGAGGTTGACGAGTTCGCCGAACTCTTCTTTATACGCGGTGGCGGTCACGATCCAGTCCCAGGGGGCGTAGTAGTCCATGTAGAGGACCTTCTTCCTGGGGCCAGGCTCTCCGGGATTCTGGCGGTCGTATTCGAGATACCCGCGCTTCACCCGGGTCTGATACGCAGTGACCCAGTAGGAGAGCTGGTTGGTCCCCTCCACCTCGGGGGAAGGGTGGAGCAGGATATTCCCCTCCGAGTCGAGGATCACGAAGTAGCCTTCACGGGCGATCTTCCACGAGCGGAGGGCCGAGCGTACCGTCCTCTGTGCCTCTCCTTCGGAGACGATGCCCTCTTCCACGTGGCGGGCCGTCTGCCGTACGAGGAGGAGGGCGCGGTCCACCTCCTCTTTGAGCGCATTGAGTATGAGTGTCTTTCCCACCTGCTCTACGGTTTCCACGAGGCGCCGGCTCTCCTCGAGGGCCTCCTCCTCGGCCATCCGGGTGGTGAAGTTTTTGAAGAAGAGGGAGCTGAGGAATATCATCAACCCCAGTACCAGGAGTACGCTCACCACGTGGGTGGTGAATATCCTGAAGGTGAGGGAGCGTGAGAGGGGGATGCCTCGTGCGGAAGGTGCCTCCGGTTGTCGTATCGTGTACATGTCGTCTATAGTATAGGACGCGGGGAGGGTGTTTTCAAACAACGGAGACGGTCCACGTGCGGCCCTCTGGACTAAATCCGACAAAACAAGTAATATTTGGGTGCCTATGGCGAACGCACATGTGAGTCTTCAGATACTCCCCATGGTGGAACAGGATCGGCTCTACCGGGTGGTGGACCGGGTGATCGAGTACATCCGGGCCTCGGGGGTGCGGTACGTGGTGGGGCCCATGGAGACCACGATGGAGGGCGAGCTCGACGAGCTCCTCGAGATCGTGAAGGAGGCGCACCGGATCTGCGAGCAGGAGGGTGCGTGGCGGGTGGCCGCGGTGATCAAGACCGACTATGTGCCCGAGGGAGTGAGCTTTGAGGAGAAGTTGGAGAAGTACCGCTAGCCCCTTCCTCACCGGCGTGGGACTCCTCGCCGTGTGGGAGGCCGCCTCCCGGCTCGGCGCCGTCTCCCCCTTCCTCCTCCCCGCCCCCAGCGCCGTCCTCGCCGAGCTCGTCCGCCAGGCCCCGCTCCTCCTCCCGCACCTGGGCGCCACCCTGCTCTCCGGTCTCGGCGGCTTCCTGGTGGGCGTCTTCCTGGGCGTGGGACTCGCCCTCGTGCTGGACGCCTTCCCCCGTCTCCGCGCCGCCCTCTACCCCTTCCTGGTGATCTCCCAGACCATCCCCATCATCTTCCTCTATCCCCTCTTCCTCATCTGGTTCGGCTACGGACTTACGAGCAAGCTCATGGTGGTGGTGCTTGTCTGCTTCTTCCCGGTGATCGTGAGCCTCCTCGACGGCCTCGCCTCGGTGGACCCCGAGCTCCTCGACCTCTTCGCCTCCATGAGGGCCGGGTGGTGGCAGACCTTTTGGCTCGTGCGCTTCCCCGCCGCCCTCCCTTCCCTCTTCTCGGGCCTCACGGTCTCGGCCACCTACAGCATCATGGGCGCGGTGATCGGGGAGTGGCTCGGTGCCCCCCGGGGGCTCGGGGTCTACATGCTCCGTGCCTACAAGACCTTCTCCACTGCCCGGGTCTTCGCCGCCATACTCGTGGTCGTGGTGGCGAGCCTCGTGGTGGTGTACCTGGTGAAGCTCGTATCCCGTCTCGCCATGCCCTGGAGGGCGCGGCGGGAGACCGTCACAGGCCCCTCGCGGAACGCGGGGGATCGTACTCACATGAGGAGTGTACCATGAGGACGTTCCGGATCGTGAGCGTGTGCGCAGGCCTCATCCTGATAGCAGGAATCCTTCCTGCAGCGGGAGGGGGGGAGAGACCTTCCCTCACTCCGATCACTGTGGTCCTTGATTGGACCGTGAACACCAACCACACCGGACTCTACGTGGCCCTCGAGGAGGGCTACTACCGTGAGGAGGGCCTCGCTGTCTCGATCATCACCCCTCCTGAGACCGGTGGGGTCTCGCTCCTCCTGGCCGGCAAGGCCCAGTTCGCCGTGAGCTATCAGGAGGAGGTCACCTATGCGCGGGCTGCGGGACGGCCCGTCAAGGCCATCGCCGCCGTGATCCAGCACAACACCTCGGGGTTCGCGGCCCGCGTGGAGGAGGGGATCAGGACCCCCAAGGACTTCGAGGGCAAGACCTACGGCGGATGGGGCTCGCCCATCGAGGAGGCGGTGCTCAAGGCTGTGATGCAGGCCTATGGCGCCGACTACGCCAAGGTGCGCAACGTCACGGTAAGGGCGGTGGACTTCTTCGCCGCCACCGAAGGAGAGGTGGACTTCATGTGGATCTTCGAAGGGTGGGATGGGGTGGCCGCCCGGCTCAAGGGGATTCCCATCACCTACATCCCCATCGCCGAGATAGAGCCCGCCCTCGACTACTACACCCCGGTCCTCGTCACCACCGACGGGTACATCGAGCAGCATCCCGAGGTGGTGCGCGCCTTCCTCAGGGCCACGAGCCGGGGGTACCGGTTCGCCATCGAACACCCGGACGAGGGGGCGGAGATCCTCCTCTCCTATGCGCCCGAGCTCGATCCCGATCTGGTTCGGGAGAGCCAGCGGTATCTCGCAGGCCAGTACGCGAGGGGGGCGGCCCGCTGGGGCGAGATGAAGCTGGAGGTGTGGCGGCGGTTTGCCGACTGGCTCACACGCCATGGACTGCTCGAAGGCGCCTTCGTGCCCGAGGAGGCCTTCACCAACGAGTTCCTGCCGTAACGTAAGGACTACGGCGCGTGATGTGGATGCAGGGGAGCACGCCTCACGCGTGGAGGCCGGTCTTCCCCCGCTCACACGTGATACGGACGCAGGGGCGGCGCGGTATCCGGTGCCGCCCCCTCATCCGTCCTGAGGAGGGACCCGCATGAACAAAAAGGAGATAGAGCCTTCTCGCGAGGGAGTCTCCTCCCCTGTGCCCCGCCCGGCCAAGCTGCAGGCGGAGGGGATCTCCATGCGCTTCGGCGACCTCGCGGTGCTGGAAGGGATCTCCTTCTCCCTTGCAGAGGGCGAGTTCCTCTGCCTTCTCGGCCCTTCGGGGTGCGGGAAGAGCACCCTCCTCAGGATCCTCTCCGGCCTCCTCCTGCCGGTCTCTGGGAGGGCCCTCCTTGACGGTGAGGAGATCACCGGCCAGACCAGCAAGGTGAGCTACATGCACCAACGGGACCTCCTCCTCCCCTGGAAGACCGTGCTCGACAATGTGGCGGTTCCCCTCGTCCTCAAGGGGTACGGCTGGAGAGAGGCGCGGAGGAAGGCGCGTGCCCATCTGGAGGTCTTTGGCCTTAGCGGCTTTGAGGACTACTATCCCTCCCAGCTCTCGGGTGGGATGCGTCAGAGGGCGGCCCTCCTTCGCACCTACCTCTACCGAAGCGACGTCATGCTCCTGGACGAGCCCTTTGGTGCACTCGACGCCATCACGAGAGAGCGCCTTCAGGAGTGGCTCCTGGGGGTGGTGGACCGCCTCTCCACCTCGGTGCTCCTGGTCACCCACGACGTGGACGAGGCCATCCTCCTCGCCGATCGCATCCTGGTGCTCTCACCCCGGCCGGGGCGCGTGGTGGCAGCTCACCCGGTTCCCTTCTCCCGTCCGAGGACCAGGGAGCATCTCCTCACCACTGAGTACCTCTCCCTCAAAGCGAACATACTGGAAGAACTCAGAACCTGGTCCGGGTGAGCTCGATCTGACCGCCTGAAGACAGTCACGCCCTCTGCCGATAATGGGAGTGACACCAGGTAAGGAGGCCCCATGAGAGCCCTTGGCGTCGCGGTCCTTGTGGTGTGTGTGCTCTTCCCCCTCGGAGCAGGAGATGGCTCCCCCGTGGAGATCAGCCCCTATCCCACGCTCTGGGGAGCGGGGGCGACGATCACGTGGCGGCTCTTTCCTTTCTATAAACCTCCGCTCCATCCTTCCCTTTTCCTGGGAGCCGATGTGGCGTGGGCCACGGACGGTGCCTACTACCGTCTTCCGGACGGGAGGATCTACACCGGGGATGGGGCCTCGCCCCCATCCGGGGATACAGGATACCACTACCTGAAGAGCCGGTGGCGGTTCGGGATCACCCAGGCCTTCCTCGCCACGAGAACCCATGACTATGTGGGTGTCACCCTGGAATATGCCGGACTGTGGCGGGACCACCTCGATCGCAGGGACACCGAGGAGCTCCTCTTCCTCTCCCGGCTCCCGGAGAGGGATGGGGCTCTCCAGCATGAGCTACGGGCAAGAGTCTTCGTGGACTATGTGGAGGTCCACCCTGTCCACGGCTACGAGCAGGGAGTGTGGGCGGGGCTCTGGTACAGGACGGTCCCTCCGGGCTGGGGTTCCACGCCCTCGGGAGAGCCTCTCTCGTTCTCGGGGGTCGGAGGGGAGGTGCGGGGGTATCTCCCCCTCTGGGACAGGGATCCACAGGTGAACGCGACGTCTCTCCTCGCGGCCTTCCTCCTGACGGGGGAGAAGGTGTGGGGTGATGCGGTGCCGTTCTATGAGAAGGGTACGAGGCTGGGGTATCTGAGAGGCGTCGACGGAGCCGGACTCGACACCCTCACCTCGTGGGCCGCCGACGTGGAACTCAGGTGGTACCTCCCTCCTGTGGGCGAGCTCCTCGGGGGGATCCTCTGGCCGGTGGTGGTGGCCTTCGTGGATACAGGCTGCTTTTGGGACGAAACCCCGTCTGAATCAACACTCGTGGCGGATACTGGAATGGGGTTCTTCTTCGATTTTACCCCCTATTTCCAGCTCGGTGTGACCACCCAGTGGCGCCTCCTGGGCACGAATGTCGACGGCTCCGTGTGCACACCCTTCAGGATGAGCTTCGGCTATCTCTACTGAATCCCCGTTGGCGGCCGTGGGCCCCGTTTTCTTGTGGCGCGATTCCCTGTTCCCGTGTATACTGTGAGGTGATCACGGGCAGGATGGGCCATGGAAAAGAGCCTCCCGTACGACGAGTTCTGGAGAGAGTATGAGGAGTATCTCGTCTTCCACAGGGTGTGGCACCCACAGCACGCCCCGCGAGCCGGTGTGCTCCTCCTCCACGAGGCGGGCCTCCACTCCGGTTTCTACGTGAGGGTGGGAGGATTCCTCTCATCTCACGGGTTCGGCGTGGCGGCGCCCGACCTTCCGGGCCAGGGGGTCTCCTGTCCTCGGCGGACCCCTCCCCTCTCCCCCGAGGGACTCCTCGACCTTGTGGAGGACCTCCTCCATATGTGCGACGGTCTCTTCGAGGACGTGCCTCTCTTCCTCGCAGGGGAGGGGGCGGGTGCGAGCCTCGCCCTCGCCTTCGGGCTCATGAGCCCCGGCCGATGCGCGGGCCTGGTCCTCTCGTCGCCCTTTCCCACCTCCGAGAGCCTCCCGCGTCGCCTGTGGGGCACCCGCTTCCCCTCGCTCGGAGGACCGGGGCCCGAAGTCCACGGAGTAGTCGACCCGCTCCTCTCCCTCCGCATCCTGCGGGATCCCCTCTGTAGCGGGAAGGTACCGTCTTCGTTCCACACCGCTCTGAGGAAGCTCCTCGCCCTCTCCCGGGAGCGGAGGAGGAGACTCGCCCTCCCGGTCTTCATCGCCTGCGGGGATCACGACCCCCTCGTCCCCCGCGGAGGGATCGATTCCCTCTACGACGAAGTGCCGGCTGATGAGCGGGTCCTCCGGAGGTACCGCCGCGGAGGACACTTCCTCCTCCTCGATCTCACCGAGGAGGAGGTGTTCCACGACCTGCTCCTCTGGATGGAGGAACGTATCCTCTGAGGAAGTCCTCGGAACCCTTCCACACGTCCGAAGCCCGAGCCCTCGCCGGGCCTGGTTGACCGGAGGTGAGCTCTTTCTCCATAATGACGTACACGTTCGGGCATCTTTCATGTACCTGCGCCACACTTCTCGAGATGAAAGGAGTACGATCGATGAAACGAGGTCTCTCGCTTCTTGCAGTGGGTCTCGCGATGGCTCTCATCCTCACGGGATGCGCGAGGAAAGAGGAAGGGGCCGTCGGGGAGAAGACCCTGAAGGCGGGTTTCGTCTACGTGGGACCCGTGGGTGACTACGGGTGGTCCCATGCCCACGACCAGGGGCGGAAGTACGTGGAAGAGAAGTTCCCCTGGCTGAAGACGGTGTACGTGGAGTCCGTGGCCCCCGGCGATGCCGGGAGGATCATCGACCGGCTCGTGAACGAGGAGCAGTGCGATGTGGTCTTCACCACGAGCTTCGATTACATGGACGAGACGGTGAAGGCCGCCCAGCGGTATCCGGATACCATCCTCATGCATTGCTCGGGCTTCAAGCGGGCCGAGAACCTGGGGACTTACTTCGCCGAGCTCTACCAGATCTACTACCTCAACGGCCTCATGGCCGGCGCCCTCACCGCATCGGGCAAGGTGGGATACGTAGGGGCCTATCCCATCCCCGAGGTGGTCCGCCACATCAACGCCTACGCCCTGGGGGTGAAGGCGGTCAATCCCGACGCCGAGGTGCACGTACGCTGGATCTACAGCTGGTACGATCCCAACAAGGCGCGCGAGGCGGCCGAGGCCCTCGTGGCGGAGGGGGTGGATGTCCTCGCCTTCACCGAGGATTCCCCGGCGGTGATCGAGGTGGCCCAGGAGTACACCGAGAAGGGGAAGCCGGTCTATGCCTTCAGCCACTACAGCCCCATGCAGCGCTTCGGAGAGGATGCCGTGGTCTCGGGCCAGCTGGTGGACTGGGGCATCATGTACGAGAAGATCCTGAAGGACATCCACGACGGTACCTGGAAGAGCGAGGACCTCTGGTGGAGGGCCGGGGAGGGGGCTGCGCTCCTCGGTGGGGAGTTCGACGAACCCATCAACGAGAAGTTCGTACCCCGCCTCAAGGAGCTCACGGTGGAGACCCCCGATCTTGGGAAGATCTCTGTCTACGATCTGGTGATGAAGCGGTACGAGCAGATGAAGACCCTGGAGTTCGAACCCTTCACCGGACCCGTCTACGATCAAAAGGGCGCGCTGCGGATCCCGGAGGGAGTCCGCGCCACCAAGGATGAGCTCCTCTCCATGGACTACCACGTGGACAACGTGGTCACTCCGCTTCCCCGGGACTGATGCACGGAATCGCCGCCCCGCTCCCGCGGGGCGGCTTCCCCTCTCGTGTCTGGGCGTCCTCCGGATACCGGAAGCAGGAAGGAGCGGTCGATGCCGAAGGTCCAATCCCTCGAGCTCAAGGCGATCACCAAGGTCTTCCCCCAGGTGGTGGCCAACAGTGATGTCTCGTTCTCCGTGAGGGCGGGCGAGATCGTGGGCCTCCTCGGAGAGAACGGGGCAGGGAAGACCACGCTCATGAACATCCTCTACGGCCTCTACCAACCCACCTCGGGTTCCATCCTCGTGGACGGCCGTGAAGTCCGCTTCCGCTCCCCTGCGGACGCGATACGGGCGGGCATCGGCATGGTGCCCCAGCACTCCATGCTGGTGGAGAACCACACCGTGCTCGAGAACCTCGTCCTGGCGGACCCATCCCTTCCGTTCTTGTTCCCCCACAGGGCGATGAGGCGGAAGGTGGAGGCGATCCTCGCACGGTATGGGTTCCCTCTCGATCTCGATGCCTTCGTGTGGGAGCTCTCGGCCGGGCAGCGACAGCGCGTGGAGATCGTGAAGGCCTTGATTCAGGGGTCCGACGTGCTCATACTGGACGAGCCCACCTCGGTCCTCACCCCCCAGGAGACGCAGGAGCTCTTCTCGGTGTTGCGGGAGTTCGCGGCCCAGGGACACGCGGTGATCCTCATCTCGCACAAGCTGGAGGAGATCTTCCAGGTGTGCGGCCGTGTGGTGGTCCTGCGGAAGGGCCGGGTGGTGGGCGAGGCCTCTACGGCCTCGATCGACAAGCGGGAGCTCGCCCGCATGATGGTGGGCCGGGAGGTGATCTTCTCGGTGGATCGGCGTCCCGTGGAACCGGGGGAGGTGGTGCTCGAGGTGGAGGACCTGGTGGTCCGGGGTGACAGGGGTGAGACCGCGGTGGAGGGGGTGAGCTTCACGATAAGGCGGCATCAGGTGTTGGGCGTCGCAGGCGTGTCGGGGAACGGGCAGAAGGAGCTCGTGGAGGCCATCACCGGCCTGAGGAGGCCTGTCTCGGGAGTGATACGGCTGAAGGGACACGGTGTCACCGGGGCGACCCCCCGGGTGCTCCATGCCCTGGGGGTGGGCCACATCCCCGAAGAGCGACTCCGGTTCGGGACCGTGCCCAACCTCCTCATCTATGAGAACGCGGTTCTCAAGCACCACCACATGAGACCGTTCTCAGATGTCGTCTTCCTCAACGTCCGTTCCATGGAGGAGCACGCCCGTAGGATCGTGGACGACTTCGGGGTGGAGGCCCCTTCGATCTATGCCCGCACCGGAAACCTCTCCGGGGGTAACATCCAGAAACTCATCCTGGGGAGGGAGATGAGTCGGAAGCCGGACCTCCTGGTGGCCTCGCACCCCACGTATGGGCTCGACGTGGGGGCCACGGAGTACATACGCAGGCAGATCCTCAGGCAGCGCGACGAGGGGGCGGCGGTCCTCCTCGTCTCCGAGGACCTCGAGGAAATCCTGGAGCTCTCTGACCTCATCGGCGTCATGTACCGTGGGAGGATGGTCTTCCTCGCCCCGGCAGAGGAGGTGGACGTGGAGGAGATCGGCTATCACATGGCAGGCGTGGAGGCCCGCGTATGAGGGTGCAGATCGAACGGAGACTCGAGGCGGGGATGGCCTTCTCCGCCGCCGTCATCGGCCTCGCTCTGGCGGGAGGGGTGCTGGTGGTGGGGTTCCTCTTCCTCCTCAAGGGGGCAGACCCCCTGCAGGTGATCGTCGAGGTGTTTTCCGGATCCTTCGGCAGTGTGTACGGCCTCAAGGAGACCCTCGCGAAGGCCATCCCCCTCGTGCTCATCGGTGTGGGGTTGTGCATCCCCTTCCAGGCGAAGTTCTGGAACATCGGCGCCGAGGGCCAACTCCTCGCCGGCGCCGTGGCCGCCACGTGGTACGCCCTCAACGTGGCCCATGCCCTTCCGCTGTGGGTGAACCTCCCCCTCATGATGCTCTCAGGGGCACTCGGAGGGGCCCTCTGGTCTTCGATCCCGGTGCTCCTCAAGGAGCGCTTCGGGGTCAACGAGGTGATCGCCACCCTCATGCTCAACTACATCGCGTTCGAGCTGGTCACCCTGCTCGTGGTGGGTCCGTGGAGGGGGGCGACCCAGCAGGGGTACCCCTACACGGACGATTTTCCCCTCTCGGCGCGCATCCCCCTCCTCCCGGGTACCCGCATTCACCTCTTCACCCTCGTAGTGGCCCTGGTGGCCGTGGGAGCGGCATGGATCATCCTCTACCGGACGAGGTTGGGCTACGAAGTGCGCGTGGTGGGAGAGAGCCGGGATGCCGCGCGCTACGCCGGGATCCATACCGGCCCGGTGCTCCTCTTCGCCATGGCCCTCTCCGGGGCCCTCGCGGGTCTCGCGGGTGTGGGTGAGGTGGCCGCGATCCACTACCACCTCTCGTATCCCGCGAATATCTCGGCCGGATACGGGTTCACCGGGATCATCGTCGCATGGCTCGCCCGGCGGAATCCGGTCCTCGTGCCGCTCACCGCCTTTTTCTTCGCCGGTATCGCGGTGGGAGGGGATGCGCTTCAGATCTCGGTGGGGCTTCCCGCCTCCACCGTCCAGGTCTTCAACGGCATCCTCCTCCTCTCGCTCGTTGCAGCGGAGTTCTTCCTCAACTATCGCATCGTGATCCGATCCGGGAGGATCTGATGGACATGACCCTGCTTCATTCGCTCCTCCAGAGGACCCTCGTCGCCGGGACCCCCCTCCTTCTCGGCATCCTGGGCGAAGTGCTCACCGAACGGGCCGGTATCCTCAACCTGGGTATCGAGGGACTCATGTCGGTGGGAGCGGTGGTGGCCTTCATGGTGGGGTTCTCCACGGGAAGCGCCCTCCTCGCGGTGCTCGCGGCCATGGCGGCCGCAGCCCTGCTCGCCGGAGTGCACGCCTTCTTCTCGGTGAGCCTCCGAGGCAATCAAGTGGTGTCCGGTCTCGCCCTCGCCATGGTGGGTACCGGTATCGCGAGCGTGTGGGGCAAGTCCTACATCGGCATGCGTCAGCCGGTACGGGTCGCTCCCCTCGATGTGCCCTTCCTCTCTGAGATCCCCGTCGTCGGGGTGCTCTTTTCTCAGAGCGCCTTCTTCTACCTGGGGCTCGTGCTCGCAGTGCTCCTCTGGTTCTTCTTCTATCATACCCGAGGCGGGGTGATCCTACGATCGGTGGGTGAGCATCCGCGGGCAGCCGAGAGCGAAGGAGTGCCGGTACAACGGGTGAGAATCCTCGCCACGGTGACAGGGGGGGCGTTTTCGGGGCTCGCGGGGGCCCAGCTCGTGCTCTCGTACACGGCCTCGTGGACCGAGGGCGTGGTGGGAGGTCGTGGGTGGATCGTGGTGGCGCTCACCATCTTCTCGCTGTGGCATCCCCTGCGGGCGGTCTGGGGAGCCTTCCTCTTCGGCGGGATCTTCGTGCTGCAGTACGTGCTCCAGCCGTGGGGGTTCTCCCCCAACCTCCTTGCGATGCTCCCCTATCTCGCCACCCTCCTCATCCTCACGACCGAAGGGCTGCGGAGGGAGCGGCGGAGAGGACGTGAACCCGCCATGCTGGGAGAGCCCTACGCTCCAGGGGAGCGCTGAGCCCTCGCCTTCCTGTAGTGTTCCTCTATGTCGAGGGCGTCCCAGGGGTAATAGACCCAGTAGTCCTCGAGATCCTCTCCCACGAACACCTGTGATATACCGGGGGGAAACTCCGCCTTCTTGGGCTTCCGTTTGTTGTGGAGCACCATCACGGAGATGGCCGCGGGCTCGTTGCGGAGGAGCTCCGAGAGGCAGTAGGCGAGGGTGGAGCGTGTGTCGTCCACCTCGTCCACGAGGAGGATGCGTCTGCCCTTGAGCTTTTTCTCCACCTCGTCGATCCACTGGATCTTCTGAGGCACCTCCATGGGTCTGTTGTTCACGTCGTAGTAGGCGATACCCACGGTGAGAATGGGTTTCTCGATGTATGTGCGGAGGATGCGGGCGGGTATGAACCCTCCCGTTCCTATGGCGACGATGACATCGGGATCGAACCGGGACTCCTGTATACGCCGGGCGAGGCGTTCCACGGTCCGATGGATGTCCTCATAGGTGAAGTAGTAGGCCGAACTCTCCATGGACAATACTCTACCTGTTTTCGGAAAAAAGGCAAGGTATCCTCGAGACACGAACGGGAAAGCGGACCCAAAAGGAGGGGGGAGGGGTTTATTGGAGTGGTTTTTGTCGTGTTTTGGCGGTTTTTGATCTATAGAAATGGCATATGAACAAAAA
Source organism: Spirochaeta thermophila DSM 6192 (assembly GCF_000147075.1). NCBI lineage: Bacteria > Pseudomonadati > Spirochaetota > Spirochaetia > Winmispirales > Winmispiraceae > Winmispira > Winmispira thermophila. Next base: position 2,092,045 of record NC_014484.1, on the reverse strand, counting down.
AGATTGAAAATTTCTGCACATTCTACTGCTAAAATGGGGGTATGCTGATATATCAAGCCTCGGCTGGTTTTCTTTATTCTCCATATAGACACAAAAAGAAAATGGGTGTAATCTAATGTCACCCTAAACTCAGGAGGAGGTAAGACGCATGAAGAGACTGCTCTCCATTGTGCTGGTAGTGTTGACGGTCTCCACGTTCGTGTTCGCGCAGGGTGGCGGAGAAAAGACGATCAAGGTCGGCGTCATCATGCCCACGAGCGGCACCCTCTCCACCTACGGCGTGGATACCACCAACGCCATCAAGCTCGCGGCGGAGGAGATCAATGCCGCAGGCGGGGTGAACGGTGTGCCCATCGAGGTCATCGTGGAGGACGACGAGGGTAATCCCGAGAAGACCAAGGCGGCCTACCTCAAGCTCGTCACCCAGGACAACGTGGCTGCCATCGTGGGACCCCTCACCTCGAACTGCACGCTCGCAGTGGTCGACTCCGCGCAGTCCGATCAGGTGCCCCTCATCACCCCCACCGCCACCAACGACCAGGTGACGCTCGCAGGCGATTACATCTTCCGGGCCTGCTTCATCGACTCGTTCCAGGGGACCGTGGTGGCGAAGTTCGCCTATGAGAACCTCGGCGCCCGTACGGCAGCCGTGCTCTTCGACGTGGCGAACGACTATTCCTCCGGTATCGCCAACAACTTCAAAGATGCCTTCACCGCCCTCGGCGGCGAGGTGGTGGCCTTCGAGTCCTATCAGACCGGTGACAAGGACTTCAATGCCCAGCTCACCAAGATAAAGGCACAGGATCCCGACGTCCTCTTCCTGCCCGACTACTACAACACCGTGGCCCTCATCGCAAAGCAGGCTCGGGCCCAGGGGATGGATATCCCGCTCCTGGGTGCCGACGGCTGGGACGGGATCACCGACGTGGCCGGTCTCGAGGTGGCCAACTCCTACTTCTCCAACCACTACTCGCCCGAGTCCGACGACAAGGACGTACAGGAATTCGTGAAGAAGTACTCCGAGAAGTTCGGCAAGACCCCGAGCGCCCTCGCGGCCCTGGGCTACGATGCCATGAAGATCCTGGGCGAGGCCCTCAAGAAGGGAGTACGGGTTGAGGAGAAGGAGAACGAAGAAAAGGTAGCAATTATTGATCCGAAGGCGATCCGCGACGCCCTCGCCCAGGTCGAAGGCAAGTTCGTCACCGGGTACATCAGGTTCGACGAGAACCGCAATCCGGTGAAGTCCGCGGTGGTGAACGCCATCACGCAAGAGGGCGGAAGCCTCGTGGTGAAGTACGCCGCCACGGTCAACCCGTGAGATTCGTGACAAATCGTCAAAGGGGGGCTCGAGCCCCCCTTTATCCTGTGTGTCATTGAGAGGAGTTCGCTGTGAACCTGCTGGGGGAAGTCCTGCAACAGACCGTCAATGGGATCGCGCTGGGAGGGATCTACGCCCTCATCGCCATCGGCTACACCATGATCTACGGGATCATAAAGCTCATCAACTTCGCCCACGGCGACATCCTCATGCTCGGCACCTTCATGGCCTACTTCGTGCTCATGGTGACCGGCCCCACCCCCCTCGGCCTGGTGCTCGCCTTCCTGGTGGCCATGCCTGGGAGCGCCATCCTCGGCATGATCATCGAGCGCTTCGCCTACAAGCCTCTGAGGAACGCGCCCCGTATCAACGCCCTCATCACCGCGATCGGGGTGAGCCTCTTCCTCGAGAACCTCGCCCGCGTCCTCCCCTTCATCGGGCCCAATCCGAGGCAGTTCCCGACTCCCCCCTCGGTCTTCCTCAGCTACGGGGGAGTGGGTATCAGCAACATCCAGCTCCTCATCATCGTGGTCTCGGTGGTGCTCATGCTCGTGCTCTCCTATATCGTGGAACGCACCAAGGTGGGGAAGGCCATGCGGGCCGTCTCCTACGACAAGCCCGCGAGTGCCCTCATGGGGATCGACGTCAACCGGGTGATCTCCTTCACCTTCGCCCTCGGGTCGGCCCTCGCCGCGGCCGCGGGGATCCTCTTCGCCTCGGCCTACCCCCTCATCGAGCCGTACATGGGCATCATGCCCGGGCTCAAAGCCTTCGTGGCGGCCGTACTGGGTGGTATCGGGAGCATCCCCGGCGCCATGGTGGGAGGGTTCATCATGGGGCTTGCGGAGACCTACACGAAGGGCTTCATCAACTCGCAGCTCGCCGATGCGATCGCCTTCGGCATCCTCATCCTCATCCTGCTCGTGAAGCCCTCGGGACTCTTCGGGAAAGAAACCAGCGAGAAGGTGTAGACATGAGAAAAGAATACAGAGACGGGCTCGTGCTCGCGGGACTCTCCATCGTCGTGGTTGCCGCAGTCACCGCCCTCGTGCGGTCGGGGCTCACCACACTCTACACGGCCCAGGTGATCACCCTCTCCGGGATCAACGTGATCGTGGCGCTCGGGCTCAACCTCATCACCGGGTTCACCGGGCAGCTGGCCATCGGCCATGCGGGATTCATGGCGGTAGGGGCCTACACGAGCGCCCTCACCATGATGCTCCTGGGATTCCCCCCTGTGCTCGGCGTGATCTCGGGAGGGCTCCTCGCCGCCGTGGTGGGGATGCTCATCGGGTTCCCCACGTTCCGGCTCAGGGGCGACTATCTCGCCATCGTGACCCTCGCCTTCGGTGAGGTGATCCGTGTGATCATCATCAACCTCCCTTCCCTCACGGGTGGGGCGGCGGGGCTCAAAGGGGTGCCGCCTTTCGCCGAGGGGAGGATGCTCAAGCAGATCGTGGCCATGGATGTGGTGCTCGTCTTCATGTTCCTCGTGATCGCACTCATGTACACCGTGGTGCGTTCTTCCTACGGCAGGGCCCTCATCGCGATACGTGACGACGAGATCGCTGCCCACACCATGGGTATCGATGTCTTCGGCTACAAGATGTTCTCGTTCACCCTCTCGGCCTTCATCGCAGGCTTGGGAGGAGGGTTGTATGCCCCCTTCTTCGGTTACCTCACCCCCCAGACGTTCACCTTCCTCAAATCCGTGGAGATACTCATCATCGTGGTCTTCGGCGGCATGGGGAGCATCACGGGCACCGTGGTGGCGGGCTTCCTTCTCACCTCCCTCCAGGAGTTCCTCAGATTCCTCAAGGACTACCGGATGGTCATCTATCCGCTCATCCTCATCGTGATGATGCTCTTCAGACCTCAAGGCCTCTTCGGGGAGAGGGAGATCTCCATCTCGTCTCTCTTCCGCAAGGCCGGCGGGAAGCGTGCATCCGAGGAAGGAGATCCGACATGAAGTCCATACTCGAGGTACGGGATCTTTCGATTTCATTCGGCGGTCTCAGGGCCGTGGACCACTTCCGCCTCACCCTCGGTGAGGGCGAGCTCGTGGGCCTCATCGGTCCGAACGGCGCGGGCAAGACCACGGTCTTCAATATGCTCACCGGCATCTACCGGCCCACCTCCGGGAGGATCCTCTTCAGGGGGAGGCGGGACGAGGAGCCGAGGGACATCACCGACCTCAAGCCCCATCAGATCACGAGCAGGGGTATCGCCCGTACGTTCCAGAACATCCGGCTCCTCAAAGGGAGGAGTGTGCTCGAGAACGTCCTCATCGCCTACCACTACAGGGTTCCCTACTCGCTCCTCGATGCGGTGTTCCGTACCGGGCGGTACTACCACGGTGAGCGGGCCCTCGTGGATGAGGCCATGGAGTTCCTTTCCATTTTCGGCATCGAAGGGAAGGCCCGTGAACTCGCCCAGAACCTCCCCTACGGCGAACAGCGGAAGCTCGAGATCGTGCGGGCTCTCGCCACGCATCCCGTGCTCCTCCTGCTCGACGAGCCTGCCGCCGGGATGAATCCAAAGGAGACCAGGGCGCTCATGGACCTCATACGGTTCATCAGGGAGCGCTTCTCCCTCACGATCCTGCTCATCGAGCACGACATGAGTCTGGTGATGAACGTGTGCGAGCGCATCGTGGTTCTGGACTACGGCAGGATCATCGCGGAAGGGGATCCCGAGAGCATCCGTCGGAACCCCGAGGTGATAAAGGCGTATCTCGGAGAGGAGGTGGAGATTGCTTAAGGTAGAAGAGCTCCGTGTGAACTACGATGCCATCGAGGCCCTCCACGGCATCTCCTTCGAGGTCCGGGAGGGCGAGATCGTGACCCTCATCGGCGCCAATGGAGCGGGAAAGAGTACCACGCTCAATGCGATCTGCGGCCTCGTGCCGGTCTCCCGGGGGAGGATCACCTTCATGGAAGAAGACCTCGTCGGCCTCTCCCCTCATGGGATCGTGCAGCGGGGTATCTCCCAGGTCCCCGAAGGGAGGCGGGTGTTCGCCAACCTCACGGTGGAGGACAACCTCCTCATGGGGGCTTATACCCGCAAGGATGCGAAGGCCGTTCGGAGGGACATGGAGCAGGTCTACGAGCGGTTCCCCAGGCTCAAGGAGCGGTATCGACAGCTCGCAGGGACGTTGAGCGGGGGGGAACAGCAGATGCTCGCGCTGGGGAGGGCCCTCATGTCGAGGCCGAGGCTCCTCCTGATGGACGAGCCTTCGATGGGTCTCGCCCCCCTCCTGGTGCGGGAGATCTTCTCCATCATCCAGGACCTCAACCGTGAGGGTGTCACCATCCTCCTGGTGGAGCAGAACGCGCACATGGCCCTCAAGATCGCCCATAGAGGCTATGTACTCGAGACGGGGAACATCATCCTCTCGGGTACGGTGGCCGAGCTTCTCGAGAACGAAGAGGTGAAGCGCGCCTACCTGGGCGGCTAGTTTTGACAGATCCGGATTTCGGGTACTATGCTGAAGAGAGGAGGTGATGCATGAAAGTAGCCCAGGTGATGACACACAACCCCGTGACCGTGACTCCTGCGACGACGCTCTCCGATGCACAGGAGCTGATGCGGAGGGAGAAGATCCATCGCCTTCCCGTGATAGACGAGAAGGGGAGAGTGGTGGGGATCGTCTCGGAGAAGGACCTGCTCTACGCCTCACCGTCTCCCGCCACCACGCTCAACGTCTACGAAATGGCGCAGCTCCTCTCGAAGGTGAGGATCAAGGAGGTGATGCGCACGCCGGTGATCACGGTGACGGAGGACACCTACATCGAGGATGCGGCCCGGATCATGGTGGACAACAACATCGGAGGGCTCCCCGTGGTTCGGGGGGAGAAGCTCGTGGGGATCATCACCGAGAGCGACATCTTCAAGCGGTTCGTGGAACTCTTCGGTACCAGGAAGAAAGGGGTGCGGCTCACCCTTCTCATCCCCGAGAGGCGGGGCGAGATCGCGGACATCGCCTCCGCCATCGCCCGGGCCGGGGGGAACATCGTCTCCCTGGGGACCTTCCTCGGTGAGGATCCGACCAGCGCCCTCTTCATCGTCAAGGTGGAGGGTCTTTCCAAGGAGGAAGCCTGCTCCATCGTGGAACCGCTCGTGGAGAAGGTGGTGGATGCGGCGATGGTGTAGCGAGGGGTGATTGATCTTTTTCCGAAAATGTTCTATCCTCAGGCGACTCGGGCAGTGATTTCATAACAAGGTTGACGCGCACGTCGTTTTTTTCGATTGTGTAGTACGCACATCATTGGGGGATCAATCCTCGACAATGGAGCCATACAACTCTCAGGAGGAGAGAAGGAAGGAGCTATGAACGATTTCCAGAAACACATGCGCAACATAGGGATCAGCGCACACATCGACTCGGGGAAGACCACTCTCACCGAGCGGATCCTCTACTACTGCAACCGCATCCACCAGATCCACGAGGTGAAGGGGAAGGATGGGGCGGGCGCTACCATGGACTACATGGAGCTCGAGAAGGAGCGGGGTATCACCATCACCTCGGCGGCCACCCATGTGACCTGGAAGGATCACATGATCAACATCATCGATACGCCGGGGCACGTGGATTTCACCATCGAGGTGGAACGGGCGCTCAGGGTGCTCGACGGCGCCGTGCTCGTGCTCTGTGCGGTCGGCGGGGTGCAGTCGCAGACGCTCACGGTGGACAGACAGCTCAAGCGCTACCGGGTCCCCCGGCTCGCCTTCATCAACAAGTGCGACCGCGTGGGGGCCAACCCCTACAAGGTGCGCGATCAGATAGAGGAGAAGCTGGGACTCGATGCAGTCCTGGTCCAGATCCCCATCGGGCTCGAGGATCAGCACAAGGGAGTGGTGGATCTCATTACCATGAAGGCCCTCTATTTCGAGGGCGCCAACGGTGAACACGTGGTGGAAGCCGAGATCCCCGGCGAACTCGTGGCCGAGGCGGAGGCAAAACGGGAGGAGATGCTCGACGCCCTCTCCATGTACTCCGACGATCTCGCGGAGGCCATTCTGGAAGGCGAGGACATCCCCGAAGACCTCATTCACGATGCGATCCGCAAGGGGACCCTCTCGCTGAAGCTCTGTCCCATCTTCATGGGGGCGGCCTACAAGAACAAGGGGGTGCAGCCCCTCCTCGACGGAGTAGTGCGGTATCTCCCTTCGCCTTACGACATCAGGAACGTGGCGCTCGATCTTTCGAACGACGAGGCCGAGGTGGAGCTCTCGTCCGTGGACGATGCACCCACGGTGGCCTATGCGTTCAAGCTCGAGGACGGACAGTACGGCCAGCTCACCTACATCAGGATCTACCAGGGCACGGTGAAGAAGGGCATGGAGCTCTTGAACACCCGGAGCAGGAAGAAATTCAAGATCGGGCGGCTCGTGCGTATGCACGCGAACCACATGGAGGACATCTCGGAGGCCCGCTGTGGGGACATCGTGGCCCTCTTCGGGATCGACTGCGTCTCGGGCGACACCTTCTGTGATCCTTCGCTCAACTACGCCATGACCTCCATGTATGTCCCGGAACCGGTGATCTCGCTCGCCATAAAGCCCAAGGACAAGAAGTCCGAGGACGCTGTGGCCAAGGCGCTCAACCGCTTCGCCAAGGAGGACCCCACCTTCAGGGTGTACATCGATCCGGAGACCAATGAGACCATCATCCAGGGGATGGGCGAGCTTCACCTCGATGTGTATATCGAACGGATGCGGCGTGAGTACAAGGCCGACGTGGAGACCGGCATGCCCCAGGTGGCATATCGTGAGACCATCACGAAGCGGGCCGACTTCGACTATCTCCACAAGAAGCAGACGGGCGGATCCGGACAGTACGGACGGGTGGCCGGATACATCGAACCGATCCCCCTGGAAGAGGGGAAGACCTACGAGTTCGTGGATCAGATCAAAGGCGGGGTGATCCCCAACGAGTACATCCCCTCCTGTGACAAGGGGTTCCAGAAGGCCATGGAGAAGGGGAGCCTCATCGGGTTCCCTGTGGTGGGTGTGAGGGTAGTCATCAACGATGGCCAGTACCATCCGGTGGACTCCTCCGACATCGCCTTCCAGCTCGCCGCGATCGGCGCCTTCAGAGAGGCGTACGAGAAGGCCGACCCGGTCATACTCGAACCCATCATGAAGGTCACCGTGGAAGGGCCTACCGAGTTCCAGGGAAACATCTTCGCTAGCATCAACCAGCGTCGAGGTATTATACTGAGTAGTACAGAGGACGGGATGATGTGCCGGGTGGAGGCGGAGGTGCCGCTCAGCGAGATGTTCGGCTACTCGACGGTGCTCAGGTCCCTCACCCAAGGGAAGGCGGAGTTCAGCATGGAGTTCGCCCGGTACGCGAAGGTTCCCGTGAATATCGCCGAGGAACTGAAACAGAAGTTCCAGAAAAAAGCAAAGGTGGAAGGGTAAGAGGAGGCCTTCGTATGGTAAAGACAGAGCTGATCAAGAGGAGTCCGCTCCGTATCCTCGAACGTTCCCTCCATGGCGGGCTCAAGCCCGGAGAGATAGGAGTCCTCACCGGCAAGAAGGGGATAGGAAAGACGGCCTGTCTCGTCCATGTCGCGACGGACAAGCTCTTCCGAGGCAAACACGTGATCCACATCTCCTACGCCCCCAACGTCCATCACCTCATCGACTGGTACGAGGACATCTTCAAGGAGATCGCGAGGAAGCGGAACCTCGAGAACGCTATGGATGTGCACGAGGAGATCATCCGAAACCGCGTGATCCTCAACTTTCACAAGGAGGGGGCGAAGACCTCCCACGTGGTGGCTACCCTCAGGGCCCTCAAGGAGGGTGGGGCCTTCGACGTGGATCAGGTGATCGTGGATGGTTATGAGTTCACCACGGTCGATCCTCATGAGTTCGCCCTTTTCAAAGAGGTCGCCGAGGACCTGGGGATCTCGTTCTGGTTCTCCGCCTCCACCGGCGAGGAGGCCCCGGAAGTGGACGAGGGGAGTTTCCCGGTGCTCCTGGATCCGGTGAAGGACATGCTGGATGTGGTCCTTCTCCTCCTCCCCGGAAAGGACGGAGTGACCCTCCACTTGGTGAAGGACAGGGACAGACTGGGGGATACCGATCTCCATCTGGTGCTCGATCCCAAGACGCTCCTCATCTCCGAGGAGGACTGAGTCTCACACCCTCGCTTCGAGCAGGAGCACTGCAAAGGCCTCGATCGCCTTGCCTCGCCCGGCGGCGTCGAGGCCTTCCTTTGTCTTGGCTTTTATGGAGACGGCATCGGGGGGGAGGGAGAGGAGCGCCGAGAGAGAGGCGCGGATGGCCTCCCTGTGGGGGGCGAGCCTGGGACGTTCGAGGATCACCGTACAGTCCAGGTTGACGATACGCAAACCGCGGGACTCCATGAGATCGAGTGCGTGCGAGAGGAAGAACCTGCTGGGCTTGTCCTTGTGGCGAGGATCGGAAGGGGGAAAGTGCGTGCCTATATCTCCCTCCGCGAGGGCGCCGTAGATGGCGTCGGTGATGGCATGGAGGAGTACGTCCCCGTCCGAGTGTCCTGCCTCCCCACGAGGGGAGGGTATCTGCACACCGCCCAGCACGAGGGGGCGCCCTTTCTTGAGTCTGTGGCTGTCGTAACCCATTCCGATTCTCATGGTAGATCCCAGGGAAAGGTGATCTTCCTGTTGACCGGATCTCCCTCCACCGTATGGACAGGGATACCTGCCGCGTGACAGAGGGCGGCATCGTCCGGAAAGAGGTGGAGACGATCGTGGAACCGCCTGTGGGCCTCATAGATGAGGGAGAAGCGGAAACCTTGCGGGGTCTGGGCCCCCACGAGGTGGTGCTTGTCGAGGTGTTCCACGACTTCCCCGGTGGGGCCTATCCTCTTTGGGGCGTCCACGAGGGCGACCACCGGGATGCAGGCTCCCTTCTCTCTCGCCTTTCGGTACACCCTCCCGATGAGGGCCGGGCTCACCCAGGGGCGGGCGCCGTCATGGATGAGGACGATCTCCGGGGGTTCTCCCGAGAGGGCCTCGAGGGCGTGGAAGACCGACTCCTGACGTGAGGTCCCACCCGGTGCAAGGGTGACGAGATCTCGACATGGGCTGTCGAGGAGCGGGAGCAACTCATCGTACCAGACCGCCTCGTCCCCTGGAGGGAGCACTACCACATAGCGGTCGAAGAGTCCGGTTTGGAAGGCTGCCTGGATGCTGTGGAGGAGTACGGGGAGGCCATCGAGGAGGCGGTATTCTTTCTTCCGGGCTCCGCCCATCCGGACGCTCGCTCCCGCTGCGGTGACCACGAAACCGGCATCGGCGCTCATTCCTCGGAATCGTCCTCTTCGTCCAGGTCTGCGTCCTCCATGTCGTCCCCGTCCTCTTCCTCGTCTTCTTCGAAATTCAGATCTTCGTCCTCTTCCTCGAATAGGTCCTCTTCTTCTTCCTCGAGGGGCTCGCTCTCCTGTTCGAGTTGCTGGAAGATGCGGGCCTCCACTTCTTTCGCGGAGATCTCGAGGGCAAAGGATATCTCGTCCACCAGAATGCGGAGGGCGTTGTCGAAGAGCTTGCGTTCCAGGATGGGCAGCTCCTTTATCTTGCTTCGGTAGTAGAGGGCCCGGACCACGCGGGCGATGTCCATCACGCTTCCCTTCTTGAGGAGATCCAGGTTCATCTGGTAGCGGGTCTTCCAGTCGGTGGGGCCTGCCTGGGGGTTCTCGGAGATGAAGTCGAGGGCTTCGAGAGCTTCCTCCCTGGATACGATGGGTCTGATGCCTATCTCCGCGGCCTTGTGGACAGGAACCATCACCGTCATGTCGGAGACCGGGATGTAGATCACGTAGTAGAGGAGTCCCTCTCCCTTGAACTCCCTTTCCTCGATCCGTACCACCTCACCCACTCCCTGGAGTGGGTAAACCACGTGATCGTGCACCTTGAACTGGGGTTCGGGTTGGGCGGACGTGTTCCTGCTGGTCATGGTGTCCCAAGTATATAGAAATCCTCCCCGGTAGTCAAATAGTGAGGAAGTCGTCTATCATGCCCCTGTGATGAGAGACTTCAGGTGGAAGGACCTCCTCTTTCCGGGGTTCTTCCTCGTATCGCTTGCGCTGGTGTTCTTCCTCGTTCCCTCCCTCTGGGAGATGTTCACGGATCCCGAGAGGATCGTCCGCCTGGTCCGCTCCTGGGGCCTCTACGGTGCGCTAGGTTTCCTCGGGCTCCAGGTGCTCCAGGTGGTGATCTTCGTCCTCCCCGGTGAGGTGGTCCAGGTGGCGGCGGGATTCCTCTTCGGGAAGTGGGAGGGCTTCCTCCTGAGCGTGGTGGGGATCGGCCTGGGATCGTGTTTCAACTTCTTTCTCGCCCGCCTCTCGGGGAGGGGCTTCGTCTCTTCCCTCGTCGGTGAGGGGGAGCTGAGACGGTTCGACCGGTTCCTCTCTTCCTCCCGGGGAGAGGGCGCGCTCTTCCTCCTCTTCCTGATCCCCGGCATCCCCAAGGACGTCCTCTGCTATGTGGCGGGTGTGGGGAACCTCCCGTTCTCCCTCTTCTTCCTCCTCTCCATGACGGCCCGTCTCCCCGGCATCGTCGGGAGCGTATGGCTCGGACATGCCCTCTTCGAGCAGGAGTGGCTGGTGGCGGGGGTCATCGGGGCGGCTGCCTTCGTGTTATTCCTGTTGGGAGTTCTCTTCAGGGATCAGCTTCACTCCTTCCTCGATCGTGTGAGGAAGAGGAGACGCTGAGGGATCCCTTCCCGCTCTTCCGATCGGACCACTCCCGGGCCGAGCTCGGTGGGAAGGAACTCGAGGGTATGGAAGGGGTGGATGTCGAGGGGGTTCGGGTACCATCCGCCTATCCAGTCGAGGTCCACGAGGTTGAGGGCGGGGCTGTGGGCTATGGGAAGGATCACCGCGCTCTCCGAGATGAGGAACTCCTCGGCCCGCGCGAGGAGGGAGTAGCGCTCTTTCCCCTGTGTGGTGTTGGCCTCCCGCAGGAGTTCATCGTATTCGGGGGAGGAGAAGCGGGCGTAGTTGAGAGAGCCGCCCGATTCCCAGAGTGACAGGAAGGTGAGCGGATCCGGGAAATCACCCAGCCAGGTGATGGAGGCGAGGTGGAACGAGGGGTCCTGCTCCATGGCGTTGAAGTAGGCCTGCATGGAGGTGAAGGCCTTCACCTGCACCTGGAGGCCGAGCCTCTCCCTCCAGAGCCGCGTCAGTATGTCGATCTCCTCCTGCCCGCCCTCCATGGCATAGCACGTGATGACCGGGAGGCCTTTGCCTTCGGGGAATCCCGCCTCCTGGAGGAGTGAGAGGGCGGTCTTCTCGTCGGGTTCGGTGATGCCCTCGACCTCGGGGTATCCCGGGATCTGGGGGACGAGGTGTGAGGTGGGGAAGAAGTAGCGATCGGAAGAGCGGAGTTCGTCCCAGGGTACGAGGAGGGCCAGGGCCCTGCGCACGCGGGGATCGTCGAAGGGGGGGGTGGATGCGTTGAAGAAGTAGAAGGTGGTGGCGAAGAGCGGGTTGAGGACGAGTGCCTTCCTGTTGTTGAGGAGTGACAGGTCGTATCCATCGGCCACCCAGTGGAGGGCGTCTCCGTTGAAGAGGCGCATCACACGCTCCGGATCGTCGTATGAGGTGATCACGAGGCGAGGGATCTTCACCGACTCCTGGTCCCAATACTGGGGGTTCTTTTCCAGTACCAGACGGTCTTTTTCCACCTTCAGAATGCGATATGGACCGTTCCCGACGAGGTCTCGTGAGGGTGCCCAGGTCCGTGAGAGATCCATGCCCGAGGCGGTGGGTGCAAAGGCGGTGTGGGGGAGGAACTTGAGGATGTAGGGGGCGGGATTGGTGAGGGTAAGGACGAGCGTGTGGGGGTCTTTTACCACAATACCCACCTTTTCAGGTGACCCCTTCCCCTCTCGGAGTGCGCGGGCACCGGTGATCACGTCGAGGAGCGAGGCGTACGGCAGGTTGTGGGCGATGAGGTAGAGCCAGCTTTCCCTGAAGTGGGCTGCGGTGATGGGGGTGCCGTCCGAGAAGCGTGCGTTCTCTCTCAGGTAGAAGGTGATGCGGGTGTAGTCTTTGTTCCACTCCCATTTCCGGGCCACACCCGGCATGGGGGCGAGTGTGGAAGGGTGGTAGGTGAGGAGCCCTTCGAAGAGGGCGAGTGCAATCTGGGCCTCGTTGGTGGTGCTGATGCGCTGGGGGTTGAGGTTGGAGGGAAAGGGGAGGATGTTCACGACGAACTCCTGGTCCCGAGCCTCTTCCCCCGCCGTGGTGAGAGGAGCGAAAAGGGAGAGGATGAGCAGTATGACAGGTACTCGTTTCATATTCCTTCCTTAATAACTATCTTCGTGGGAGGGGCCGCAGTATCGCCTCAGGATCCTCTGGTAGTCTTCCCTGTGGAGCGGTTTGATGAAGACCTCGGTGACGCCCGCTTCCCTGAGTCTCGGGATCTCCGCCTCGTCGCTCGTGATCACGACGATGGGTACCTCTCTGTTCTTCTCTCGTATCTTCCGGGCCACCACGTCTCCACGGTGACCCGGCATGTACTGATCGAGGATGATGAGATCATACTCCTCGGTGAGGGCTTTTTCCAGGGCCCTGATTCCGTCCGCCACGAGGTCGCAGTGTACTCCTGCGGAGGTGAAGAGGACCTCCACGATCCTTCGGTTGGTGAACTCGTCCTCTGCGTAGAGTATGCGTCTCATCACCCCTACTGTTATATCCCTTTTCCCGAGGCTTTGCAATTTGGTCCGGCTGTGTGCAAGCGATGGATGGGGATCTAGGGGGAGGGGACGCGGATCCCACGCCCCCTCTCGATGCTCTAGTTCCTGTCGGGGTGGTACGATTTCAGGATCTCCTGCATGGCGAAGTACACCGGTTTGGGAGTGAGCTTTTCGTCGAAGATGTGGGCGCTGCCGTAGCCGGGGAAACTCCCGGGGATCCAGCTGTTGGCGTCGGTGTATCCCCACATGACGAAGCAGGACACGTCCTCCTCGAGGGCGATCCTGAGGAGGCTCTCGTAGATCGCCTTCTGGGCGGCTTCTTTCTCGGGGGTGACGGGGAGCTTGATGCGGACGTCCACCTCGGTGAAGGAGACGGAGAGGCCGAGTTCCCTGAACCTCTGGATGTTCGCCCGGAGGGCCTCCTCGTTCAGCGGGTGTTCGGCCATGAGGTGGAGCTGGAAACCCACGCCGTCGATCGGCACCCCTCGTTCCACCATGCCCTTCACCAGGGTGTAGAAGGCGTCCCCCTTGATCGTTCCCTTGTACTCATTGTTGTAGTCGTTGAGGATGAGCTTCACGTTCGGATCCGCCTTGCGGGCCGTGTGGAAGGCCATGTCTATGTATTCTGGGCCGATGGCCCGGTACCACGGGGAGTTCTCCCGGAATCTTCCCTCATCGTCTATCACTTCGTTGCACACGTCGTACTCGTAGAAGACTCCTTTGTAGCGGGTGAGGACGCCGGTGATGGTCTCCTCGAGGATCGTGATGGCCCGATCTCTGTCGTTCCTGCCCAGTCTGTTGATGAAGGGCGGGTTCTGGTTGTGCCAGAGAAAGGTGTGACCCCTGAGCTTCATCCTGTGCTCTTTCGCGAAGTTCACGAGGTCGTCGACAGGGCGCCAGTTCCAGAGCGTGGGGCTCGGGCGGAGATACTGGAGCTTCATGATGTTCTCCGCCACCAGGAGGTTGAAGTTCTCTTGCAGGATCTTCGATGCCGTGGGGTCGAGGAGATCGGTGGAGGCGACGGCCACTCCGAAGAGGAAGTCCCGTCTGTCGGCCAGTCCACGCATGGTCCCCGGCTGACACGAGGTGAAGAGGACCAGGGCCGCCAGCCCCAGGAAGAAGATGGATCGTGCGGTTTTCATCGTTTTTCTCCCGATTTAAGTATAATGCCTTTATAAAGGCATTATACCATGTGCTTCGTGATACCGCCAGTGTAAATTCGTCGCCCCGGGAGGTGGGCCCGTCGGGATGTCCGACAGGTGGAGAGGGGCGTCCGGGATGATTTTTCGTCAAGTTTTCTTCAGGGCGGCCGTTAATAGGAGAGACCTTCCTCCATGAATGGTGTGTAAACCGGATGTGAGCCCGCGGGATGCGGGCTCCTTCTCTCCCTCAGGCCGAAACGTCCTCTGCAAAAATCTTTAAAATCTCTCATATCTCCAGAATCTCCATGCTTGATCTTTTCGGGGAATAGGGGCATACTCGCTTTACCTCACGGCCGCTTTTAGTATCTTTAACAGTGCAAAACGTTCGATTGCAGTGTGTGCTGTGTGACACGATCACCCCGGATGACACGCAGGGAGAGGATGCAGAACAATGAGACAGATACTCTTGCGTTGGATGGTGCTTGGGGGAGGGATTCTGCTCTTGAGTTGTACCGAGGTTCCCTATGTCCAGTCTCCAGGGGAATGGATGCCGCTCCCTCAGAGGGATGTGGTTTCCCCGGAGGATAGGCCGGTGATCCTCTCGCTCCTGGAGGAGGCCCATGAGGAGAGAGCGCCGGCGCTCTTCCTCTACCGGGAGGAGCTCACCCGACCTCTGGTGGAAGACTTCTTCATCAACCTGACCGGCGACCCGGAGGTGGCGCTTCCGATCCTCCGGTATGCCGACAAGTTCGACGTCCCCCTTTTCCTTGCGTTCTCCCTCGCCTATGTGGAGAGCGAGTTCTATCCCTTCGCCGTGAACGAGAATCCCTCGTCGGTGGACAGGGGGCTCTTCCAGCTCAATTCCCGCACCTTCCCCTTCCTCACCGAGGAGGAGTTCTTCGATCCCGAGATCAATGCCCGCTATGGGATCTCCTACCTCAAGTACTGTCTGGAAGAGGGGGGGAGCGAGGTCCTGGCCCTGGCGATGTACAATGCGGGGAAACATCGGGTCTTCACCAGAGGGGCCCCGGCCATGACGTTGCGGTACATCGACAAGTTCTTCGCCTATAGAACGCGCCTCGAAAAGGAGTTCTTCTCCTATCTCTCCTCTGTGATTCGCCCCACCGATCTCGAACGTTTCTTCAAGACCGAGGTGGGGAGACTCCAGCCGGTTGACATGAGGAAACCTTCGCACTAACCTCTGGTGCATGGTCATCGTGCTGGAACGGGGGGTCTCCCCGGAGAAGAAGGCCCGCATAAGGGCGTTCCTGGAGAGCAGGAACCTGAAGGTCCGTGAGATCGTGGGTGAGGAGGAGACCATCCTCGGAGCGGTGGGACAGGTGACGGTGGACCTCAGGGAGGTGGAACTCCTTCCGGGTGTGGCCCGCGTGATCCCCATCACCAAGCCCTACAAGCTCGCCTCGAGGGAGTTCAAGAAAACGGATACCGTGGTGACCCTGCGAAACGGGGTGCGGATAGGGGGCAATCGGATCACGGTGATCGCAGGCCCGTGCGCTGTCGAGGGCAGGGACCAGATCCTCGAGGCGGCCCACCGGGTGAAGGAGTCGGGGGCCGTGATCCTCCGCGGCGGGGCCTTCAAACCGAGGACCTCCCCGTACTCGTTCCAGGGGTTGGGGGAGAAGGGGCTCGAGTACCTCAAGGAGGCGTCCGAGGAGACGGGGCTCCCCGTGGTCTCGGAGGTGGTGGCCACCGAACATGTGGACCTCCTGTGCCGGTATGTGGACGTGCTCCAGATAGGGGCGCGTAACATGCAGAACTTCGAACTCCTCAAACGCGTGGGCGCCACGGGGAAGCCCGTGCTCTTGAAGCGCGGGCTCGCCGCCACCATAGAGGAGTGGCTCATGGCCGCGGAATACCTCCTCGCCCACGGTGCCGAAGACGTGATCCTCTGCGAGCGGGGGATACGCACCTTCGAGACGTACACCCGGAACACCCTCGATCTCTCTGCCATCCCCGTGGTGAAGAAGCTGAGTCACCTCCCGGTGATCGTGGACCCGAGCCATGCGACCGGGATCCGCACCAAGGTCCCTCCCATGGCCCTTGCCGCAGTGGCGGCGGGCGCGGACGGGCTCATGGTGGAGGTGCACGTGGATCCCGACCGGGCGCTCTCGGACGGCGCCCAGTCGCTCTATCCCGAGCAGTTCGAGAAGCTCATGAGGGATCTCGAGGCCCTCGCCCCGGTCCTCGGCAAGGAGGTGGAGCGCGTGCCTGAACGTCGGCCCATCCCTGTGGCGGCGGCTCCACATCCGGACCGTGAGGGGGGATCACTCCTGGTGGCCTTCCAGGGGGAGCATGGGGCCTTTTCGGAGAAGGCGCTCGCCCTCTATTTCGCGGATCGGAAGGTCTCGGGGGTGCCGACTCCTTCCTTTTCTGCGGTGTTCGATGCAGTGCTCGAGGGAAAGGTGGACTATGGGATCATCCCCATCGAGAACTCGCTCTCTGGGTCCATTCTGGAGAACTACGACCTCCTCCTCCAGTATCCCGACGTGAAGATCGTGGGTGAGACCCAGATACGGGTGGAGCACAGTCTCATAGGGCTGCCTTCGGCGAGACTCGAGGACATAAAAAAGGTGTATTCACACCCCCAGGGGTTCGCCCAGTGCGCCCGATTCCTCGATCAGTTCCCCTCCTGGGAGCGGGTACCCTTCTATGATACCGCGGGTGCCGTGGCCTTCATCGCCCGGGAAGGCGACCCTTCTCTGGCCGCGATCGCCAACGAGGTGGCGGCCGGCTACTACGGGATGAAGGTGCTCAAACAGGGCATCGAGACGAATCCGAGGAACTATACACGCTTCTTCATCATCGCCCGGCTCGAACACCCTGAGGTGCCCCGGCCGACCAAGGCCTCGATCAGTTTCCAGACGCCCGACCAGCCGGGTGCCCTCTTCAGGTGTCTCGGGGTGATCGCCGATGCGCGACTCAACCTCAAGAAGCTCGAGTCGCGTCCCATACTGGGTAAGCCCTGGAACTACATGTTCTTCCTCGACATGGAGTTGCCAGAGGATCTCTCGGTCTTCCACCGGACCATGGAAGCGCTGGACGGGGTGGCGGAGAACCTGAAGGTGTTGGGGCTCTATCGGAGCAGGATCTAGCCCTCACTCCTCTTCTATGCCGAGTCGTCTGAGCTGTTCCTCTTCCTCTTTCCGGGCGATGTACTCATGGCGTTTCTGATTCGAGCGCTGCATGAGGGTCTGAATCTGTGAGACCTCGTTCTTGAAGGGGAGGATCTTCTCTCGTTCGGTCCGTTGGAGCTCGGTCTTGAGATATGTCTCGGTGGCCTTCAGCCTTCGAATGGTACGGATCAGATGCTCGAGGGTGCGGGCGAGGTACTCGAGGGCTTCGTCCTCCTGCCCCCTCAGGAGTTCGAGTCCCCTCTGCTGGAGTTTCCTCCGGTAGGTGTCCATGGAAGTGGCGAGGCGTGAGAGGAAGGCGCCGAATTCCCCCATGTCGAGGGATTCGGTGGTCTGTCTGCCTGTGGTGATGTCCACGTAGTCCAGCTCGAACACAGGGCCCTTTCTGTCGGAGTGGGTGAGGGAGATGATCCAGTCCTTGAACTTCTCCCAGAGGGTTCTCTTCCTGCCTGTATAGAGGGCGAGGTTCGCGTTGAGGATGCGCAAGGCTTCCCTGAGGGGGGTGGAGGTGGAGAGGAGGGTGGTGAGGGACTCGAGGAGGAGCAGGAGGAGCGCGTCTTCCTTACGCCGCCTCTCCCGGTCTCTGTCTTCCCTGGGGCTTGCGAGGCGGGCGAGGACCTCGGCCCGCTTCTGTTCCGAGTGCGGTCCGAGGTCCTCTTCATAGATCTCCTGGACGAGGTCACGGTAATAGGGCTGATCACCCATGGTCGCCCGGAAGTGGCGTTTTACGTGGGAGGCGAACTCTTGGGGCCCTGCGCCCGCCGGGGCGGGGTGCTGCAGGAGGAGAAGCTGACGGACGCGGAACTTGTAGGCCTCCCGATGGAAGAGGGAGAGCTCCCTGAGGAGGGAGAGGATGCGTTGTTTCGTCTGGGTGAGGGCGTTGAGGGAGGAGCCTGCGATCTTGCCCGAGAGGGTGTCGTTCCCTTGGCGCAGTTTCTGGACGAGGACGGCGGCATGACGTGTGGTGATGTCGGTCGAGGTTGGGGTGAAGGCGTCCCATTGGATGTAGTTCACGAGTTGGAGGATCCTCCGGATCCGTTCCAGGGAGAGGAACTCGATGGTGAACTGGTAGTAGGTGAGGAGGAAGTTGAGCTGTGTGTCGAAGGCGGCGAGCCTGATGCTCATCTGGTCTGCCGCTTCGTGTTCGGGGAAGGGGTCGCTCGGGGGGATCTCGATTTCCGCGGATCGCTGTTCGTACTGGTAAGGGTCCTCGTGCACCAGGCCCTTCTTGAGGAGCAGCTCGTAGACGGTCTTGTAGGCGGTGTGGAAGCTTCGCAGCTCGTCCTTCAGCCTGGGGAGGGTGGTGGTGTTGAGGTAGTGGGTGCGTTCGGTGAGAAGGTGTTCGAGCTGCTCGGTGAATTCCTGGAAGGAGACCTGATAGTCGGACATAGTGTATAGTATGTAAGAAAAGCGCGCAGGATGCAACAAAGGCGCCGCGCGGGTGCGTGGCGTGTGTGGGATCGATGATCTCGTCAGCGCGGCCCCCCTTCAGGGAGGGGGGTCTTTTTCGAACCTGAACCAACCGAGGTCGAACGAGGAGCCGGGGAGGAAGACGAACGAGACATCCATGCGGCCTGGAGGGAGGGGAGGGAGGGGGTAGGTGCGTTCCACGGAGCCCTCGGAGCAGGGGAACTCTATGAGGTGGACGATCCGTCGGTCTTCTTGCTCGAAACGGATCTGGATGCTGTTGTTGTCGGTGCGTGAACGGCCGTAGATGGTGAGGTGCTTCGGTGGTTCGTCGCCGAAATCGAGGTTTTTGAACGTGAGGGTGACGTTGTTTCCTATGCGTTCCACACCCTGTGAGGTGATCTCGTAGTCGTCTCCGTAGATCATGTCGTACTCGTCGGCGTGGATGGTGGAGTAGGCCCTCACTTGGCGTTCGAAGACGAAACCCTTCACGTGCATCTTGGCTTCGGTGAGGAAGTAGAGCGACTGCACGCCCCGGAGCCTTCGTCTGAGCCGATAGCGGGCCTCCTGATACACGTTCCAGACGGGGTCTTTCCGATAGATCACGTCTGCGAGAAGCTCGCTCTCCGGGGCTTCGGGACGGCCCCGCCAGATCTGGAGCCGGTAGGGGTCGGCACTCAGGGCGAAGATGGGGATGGTGATGGTGTCCGACCCGTCGGGTCCGAAGTCGAGGTCGGTGAATCCCACTATGGTGATCCCGTCCCGGGCGGTGGCGATGCCTTTCTCGTTCCCCGGCGTGACTTTCCCGTTGCTGTCGTCGTAGAGCCCTGCGGAGATGAAGGAGTACGGATCCTTGTGGAGTCGGCCGAATCCCTCGGCCGTGCACTCGATCTGGGAGATGAGACGTACCGTGTCGGTGCCGTTTCTGCTGGTACACCGTACGAGGAAACTCCCGTCGCCGCGGGCGGTGACGACGGCCTCGAGACCTTCCGGCCGGACGAGGGCGAGGGGGGTCTCGATGCCGTTGGGGGTGACCGCCTTCCATTCCACCTCGCGGTACGAGGTGTTCTCCGGAAGGAGTCGCGCCTCGATGCGTACCGAGGGGGAGTCGGGGGTGAGCGTCCGCGCCCCCTCGATCACCGTGAGTTCGATCTTTCTCACCGGGATCTCGTCTTCCCGGCCGGTGCGGCAGGGTTTCTCCTCCGCCCGATGGATCACCGAGATGCAGTCGAGGTCGGTCCTCTCCGAGGGGACGGCGGTGAGGATGAGACGCGCGGGGGGGAGGTCCTTGGAGTGGACGACCATCTCGACGGGGCCCGTCTCCGTGGTGGCGCCGATGAGGGCCATGAGTTTCCCGTTGAAGAGACGCCTGCTCGTGGCATGGTACGAATCGTAGTCGGTGCTGTCGCCGTTGTCGAGCCCGAGGAGGCGTCCCGCCCCCCGAACCTCCACCCGCACCCGGCTGGAGGCATTCTCCACGAGGTTCCCCTCCGCATCGAGGATCTCTATGGTCACGAAGACGACGTCCCGGCCGTCGGCTTCGATAAACTCCCGTGAGGGGGTGAGCCTGAGCCGGGCGGGATCCCCGAAGGACCTGCGGACCGCTCGTGCCACGCACCTGCCCTCGTCGTCGTAGGCGAGGGCCACGAGCTCGCCGGGTTCGTAGGGGATCTTCCACCACCCTGTCTGCTCGGTGCCGTGCTGATGGTCTATGTCTTTGGTCCCGATGAGGCGGCCGTTGAGGTAGAGGGCGATCCGGGGGGCGTTGGAACACACCCTCACGTCGATCAGTTGCCCGGGGTTCCAGTCCCAGTAGGGGAAGATGTGGACGAAGGGATCACGTCGGTAGTCGGTCCATGCCGCTTTGTATATATAGAAGGAATCCTTAGGGAACCCCGCAGTGTCGATCTGACCGAAATACGAGTTCTTGGTATGATAGGGCGTGGGTTCCCCCAGGTAGTCGAACCCGCTCCAGATGAAGTGTCCCAGGGAGAAGGGTGCGTCCCTGTCGGCGGCGATACACGCCTCATGCGAAGGAGCCCCCCAGCTCGTAGAGCTGTTGCCCAGTGCCGAGCACTGCTCGTCTTCCTCCGCCAGGATCGTGCAGTCGAAGGGGAAGTGGTATACCCCCCGGCTCTGGACCACCGAGGCGGTCTCGCTCCCGTAGATGACCCAATCGGGGTGGGCCTCATGGTGTTCGTGGTAGTAGGCCTCACCGTAGTTGTAACCTATCACCTTGAGGATATCGGCGCAGCGCTGGGCCCCCTCCCAGGGCATGTAGTTCGACCCCATGGTGACGGGGGCGTTCCCCTTGGGGTCGTGCTTCCGCACCTCGGCGGCGAGGAGGCGGGTGAGTTCCTCTCCCCGCTCGCTCACGTGGGTGTCGTAGATTTCGTTGCCGATGCTCCACATGAGGAGGGAGGGATGGTTCCTGTCCCTCCGCACCCAGCTCGCCACGTCCCTTTCGTACCACTCGGGGAAGAATCGTGCGTAGTCGTATCGCGTCTTGGGCCGTTCCCACATGTCGAAGGCCTCGGACACCACGAAGAATCCCATCTCGTCGGCGAGATGCATGAGATCGGGTGCCGGCATGTTGTGGGCCGTCCGGAGGGCGTTCACCCCCATCGACTTGAGGAGGGAGAGCCGGTGGCGCATCGCCGCCCGATTGAAGACCGCGCCCAGGGCGCCGAGGTCGTGGTGTTCGCAGGTGCCGTGGAGCTTGGTGGGCACCCCGTTCACCAGCAGGCCGCGATGGGGATGAAAGACGAGGTGGCGGAACCCCACGGGGGTGGGAATTTCCTCGATGATGGTTCCTTCGCCGTCGTAGAGGCGGGTGAGAAGGGTGTAGAGGTGAGGCCCCTCGGGGCTCCACAGGAGAGGATCTCGTACCTCGAGAGAGGAGGCGTCGAGGGAGGTGTCCCTTGAGACCATCTTCCGGCAGGAGGAGACCGGTTTCCTCCGGTACCACAGGGTGTGCTCGAGGACCGCCTCCTGCGTGAGGTGGAGCTCGGTCTCGATCTCCACGCTCCACGTCTCTTCGCCTTTTCGCACTGTCACGTACACCCCATGGGTGGGGATGTAGCTCGTTCCCCGGAGGATGAGCCACACGTTCCGATAGATTCCCGCTCCCGAGTACCATCTGCTGTTGGGGGCCCGGTGCACCACCTTCACCACGAGCTCGTTCTCACCCTCCCTGAGAAAGGGGGTGATCTCGTGCTCGAACGAGGAGTACCCGTATTTCCAGTTGCCGGCCTCCCTCCCGTTCACGTAGAGGGTGCTGTCCATGTACACTCCCTCGAAGTAGAGGGACGCGTGCGTCGCTCGCCCCTCCCAGACGAGGATCTTCCTGTACCAGCCTGTCGAGTCCTCGTAGAGACGCGTACTGTCAGCGATGAGCCAGTCGTGGGGGATCTCCACCGGGCGGAAGGAAAGCCCGTGCCACTCCTCGGTGCCGGGCGGTGTCACGGCGAACTCCCAGTCGTTGTTGAAAAGTTGCATCCGGTTCATGGGTGGTATATACTCCCTTTGTGGACCTTCGTGGATGGGGGATATTACACCAGAAAGGAGATGTCCGCACAACCCTGCAGGCACCTCGCAGGCGGGCCGGGCCCCCACAAGGGTTACACGGTCATCGGGTTGTCCTATTGTCAGTCGATCCTCTTTCCGGGAAGGCGGCCGTGTCCTTCCCACGCCCGGAGAGCCGGAGCGTTAGATTTTTATAGTGGATGAAGTTGCACACGAGGGACGTCCCCTGTCCGCGTGCCCGGCAGGGCGAGGGACGGAGAGGAGGAGGGAGAGGGAGAAGCCGGTATTGTTTCGACAGACTTGTTAAAGGTATTTTAAAAAATTTTTTATTGACAGGATCGAAAACCTGGTACTATACTGGTGACATGAACAGAACGCCGAGTATAGCACTGAAGACGAGGGATCTGCGGACCTATCTGAGCAAGTACTGGACGCTCTATCTCATGCTCCTCTTGCCGATGCTGTACTTCTTCATCTTCAAGTACATCCCTATGACCTATATCCAGATCGCCTTCAAGAAGTACAGCATAGTGAAGAGCCCCTGGGAGATGCCCTGGGCCGACAACCACGGGTTCGAGTACTTCATAAAGGCCTTCAAGAACAGGGACTTCCTCCTCGCGCTCCGCAACACCCTCATGCTCAACTCCCTCGATCTCCTCTTCGGGTTCCCGGCGCCCATCATCCTGGCCCTCATCCTGAACGAGCTCCCGTACCACCGCTTCAAGAGGGTCACCCAGACCATCGCCTACATGCCCCACTTCCTTTCATGGGTGATCATCGCCGGGATGGCCCTCCAGCTCCTCGCCCCCAATACGGGTCTCCTCAACATCTGGCTGAAGAAGCTGGGAGCCGGGCCGATACCCTTCCTCAACGACCCGAACTACTGGGTCGGCACCTATGTGGTCCTCGGGATCTGGCAGAGCGTGGGATGGAACACCATCATCTATCTCGCGGCCATGACGAGCATCAACCCCGAGCTCTACGAGGCCGCGGCCATAGACGGGGCCGGGCGGCTCCGCCGTATCTGGCACGTCACCCTGCCCGGAATACGTCCCACCATAGTGATCCTGCTCATCCTCTCCCTGGGACATCTCATGGGGAGCTACTTCGACAGACCCTATGCGCTCCGCAATCCGTTGGTGAAGGACGTCTCGGATGTGATTGCCATCTTCGTGTACAACTACGGCATCCGGGGACTCCAGTTCTCCCTCACCACCGCGGTGGGTCTGTTCCAGTCCGTCATCAACGTGATGCTCCTGGTGCTGGCCGATCGTCTGGCCAAGCGGTTCGGTGAGCGCGGTATTCTCTGAGGGGAGGTGTGAAGATGAGAACGTCACGGGATTCGAGATGGCTCGACTACTTTGCCGTGGCAGTGAGCATCCTGGTCATCGTCGTGTGTCTCCTGCCCATGGTCAATCTGCTCGCAAGGTCTCTGAGCGATTCGGAATATCTGGTGAGGGGAGAGGTAGGGCTCTGGCCGAAGGGGCTCAACTTCGAAGCCTACCGCCTCGTACTCGAGGATACGAAGTACACGTGGGCCTTCGTCTGGACGGTCATCATCACCGCGGCCGGGACCATGCTCTCGCTCTTCATGACGGCGATCTGCGCCTACCCGCTCACCTACGATCATCTCAAGGGACGGAGCGTGATCATGTCCCTCATCCTGTTCACCATGTACTTCAATGCGGGTACCATCCCCATGTACCTGCTGCTCAAGGACATCGGGCTCCTGAATCACCCCCTCGTGCTCATCGTCCCCTACTGCCTGAGCGTCTTCAACATCATCCTCATGAGGAACTACTTCTATACGATACCGACGAGCCTCCGGGAGTCGGCGGAGATGGACGGTGCGAACCCGGTGCGCATACTCGTGAGCATCTACCTGCCGCTCTCCCTGCCGATCATCGCCACCCTCGCGCTCTTCTACGCGGTAGGGAGGTGGAACACCTATTCCGATGCCCTCATGTTCATGAACAAGCGCGAGTTCTATCCCATCTCCCTCCTCCTCTACTTCCTCATCCAGTCGGTGAGCGAGGTGGAGACCTACTCCCTCGAGGGGAACATCCCGCTCGGCCTCAGCGAGAGTCTCAAGGCGGCCGCAGTCATGTTCGCCACGGTCCCGATACTCCTGGTGTATCCGTGGCTCCAGCGTTACTTCATCCAGGGGGTGACACTGGGGTCCATCAAGGAATAGGAGGGGCGTTCCACCGCACCGTTGTGTGCGGTTTATATCATCTTATATAGGAGGATACCATGAAAAAGGCATTGATCGTGCTTCTGTGCCTCCTCACGGCGGTCTCCTTCGCCTTCGCGGAAGGACAAGGGGAGAAGGGCGGCAAGGCCGCGCCGACGGCGGGCACGGATGAGCTGGTGAACGGCCGGTTCACCACGACGCGGACGATCACGGTGGAGATCTGGGATCGTGGTGGTACCCCCGCCGACGACAACATCTGGACCGACTACATCAAGGAAGGGATGCTCCGGGATCACAACGTGGAAGTGATCTTCAAGCCCGTACCGCGCTGGCAGGAGGTGCAGGTGCTCAACAACCTGCTCGCTGCGGGTGAGGCCCCTGACGTGTGTTACACCTATGACTATCCCACCATCCAGACCTATGCGAACATGGGTGGTGTGTTGGATCTGGCTCCGCTGCTCGACCAGTACAAGCCCCAGTTGAAGGCTCTCTGGGATCTCCTGGGTGACGAGTTCATCTACTTCGATCAGGATCCGGTCACCGGCACCCTGTGGGCCATCGAGGGGATCCGTAAGCCGATCACCGGCACCGTGACCTTCATCCGCCAGGACTGGCTCAAGAAGCTCGGTCTCAAGGAACCCACGACCCGTCAGGAGTTCGAGAGGACGATCAGGGCCTTCCGCGACAATGCGGAGACGCTCCTGGGCAAGGATGCGGACAAGATGATCCCCTTCCTCCTCACGGTGGACGTGGCCTGGTATGCGCGGAACCTCATCTGGTCGTTCATCCCGGACAAGATCTCCGACGAGGAGTACTACATCTATGGATTCGACGACAGGAACCTCCTCCACCCGGGAACCAAGGAGGCCATCCGGCTCCTCAACAAGTGGTACAACGAGGGCCTCATCTGGAAGGACTTCCCGCTCTATCCCGTGGGTGATCCGACCGCTGACAACCTCGCGAAGGCCGGGTACGTGGGGTCGTTCATACAGAACCACGACTACCCCTACCGAGGTGGTGAGGACTCGATCCACGCGAACCTGAAGAGGATCGTGGGGCCCGATGCGGCGTTCGTGGCGATCGACACCTTCAAGAACGACGCCGGCAAGTACAGGAAGTACTCCGGAATCCCGGTTGACCGCAAGATCTTCTTCCCCGCTTCCAACAAGGAACCGCTCGCATCGCTCCTGTACGTGAACTGGATCAGCGATCCCGCGAAGCGGCGCTTCCTCCAGATCGGACAGGAGGGCGTGCACCACGAGGTGCTGGCCGATGGGAGCATCCGGATGCTCAAGGTCGAGGGTGAGCTTGCGATGCACGGCCCCTTCAACTACGACTACACCATCACCCTCAACGGTCTCGATCTCGGCGATCCGGAGATCACCAGGAAGTCCATGGCCCTCGGGTATCCCGAGGTGGAGCCCGAGTTCATCGTGCGCTCCCTCGATCTCTGGTCGAAAGATCTTCGCCTGATCAAGCGGTTCAACGTGGGAGAGATCAAGGCGGAAGAGGGGATGGGTCCCGCCCTCTCCGAGAAGCGCAACAACCTCCTGGTCCAGTCCGTCATCGCCAAGCCGTCGGACTTCGACAGGGTGTTCGATCAGGGTATGAGGGATTATCTCAGCTCCGGAGGGCAGGCCATCATCGACGAGCGTAAGGCCAAACTGGAGCAGTTCTACGGCTACAAGGGGAAGTAGGCCCCTGTACATGCACTACAGAGAGAGGGGAGCGAACGCTCCCCTCTCTTCTTCTGCGGTGATCTCAGGCCGAGAAGGACTTGAGCATCCAGAGCTCCTTCTCGTAGCGCTGGAGCGATCCGGTCAGCAGGTCCACCGTGCCCGGGTCACCTTCCTTTTCGGCCACGGCGATCCCCCGATGCAGGGCCTCCACCAGGGTGGAGAAGTCCTGCACCAGGTGTCCCACGATCTCCTCGGCTCGGTACGCCTTTGCGGGGGCCTCCTTGAGGGATGCCCTCTCGAGGTACTCCTTGAGCGTGGAGACGGGCCTGGAGCCGATCATGAGGATGCGCTCCGCCACCTCGTCTATCTCCTCGGCGACCTCGTCGTAGTACTCCTCGGTCTTTGCGTGGAGGGTGAAGAAGACCGGGCCCTCCACGTTCCAGTGGAAGGATCTGAGTTTCTGGTAGAGCACCGAGAGATCGGCGAGGTACTCGTTGAGAAACCGTGCGGTTTCGGGATAGGATACGGTAGCCATGTGGCACCTCCAAAATTGAATTTTATACTAACTTGTAATTAGTACAATTTGAGTATACCAAAAACCACCTCTCCCGTCTACCCCTTGGATTCCCGTCGCTCAATTCGTGCGTGTGCAGGAGGGACAGAGTCCCTTGAGGTAGAGGTGCGATTCCTCGAGTCTGAAACCGGGAGGAACCGTGAGCGCTGCGGAGAGTTCCTGAGGGAGGGGGAGGTCGTAGAGGGCGCCACAGCGCACACACTTGAAATGGGCATGGGATGGGTCGGCGATGTCGTAGCGGAATTCCGTCCCCTCTATGGTGAGCTCCTGGGCGATGCCCTTCTCGACGAAGAGCCTCACCGTATTGTAGACGGTGGTCTTGGAGAGTCCGGGGACGTGGGGGAGGAGGTCCTGATAGATGGTATCCACCGTAGGATGCGTGTCGTGCTCGAGCAGGTACTCGAGGATGAGGACCCTCTGGTGGGAGACCTTTATCCCGTGTTCCCTGAGGACGGCCACTGCATCTTTTTCCCGTAAGGCCTCTGCTTTTCTGTTCATATACACTCTGTAATGATTCCAATATCGACTGTAGTGTAAATATACTACGCTTTGGAATCGCTGTCCACCCGCCGTGGACCGACGTAGAGCGCAGAGACGGGTATGCCCCCGTGGTTGAATCGGGCCACGAGGCGCATCGAGAGCCCCGGAGGGAAGGCCGACCCGAGGCGTGAGGGAAGGAGGAAGAGCCCCCGCCAGCCGGGGAAGGCCTGCACGAAGTGGCGGAGCACGTGTGAGTGAAGGTCCCGGGGAAGGGGGAGGCGTCCGCCGTACGGCAGGTTGCTCACGAGGAGGCCCCGCTCGCTCCCCAGTTGCCCCGCGTCCAGGGCGAAGAAGTCCCTCTGGAGGAAGCGGATCCCGCTTTCGACTCCCGCCCGGCGTGCATTCGCCCGCGCCGCCTCCACCGCCTCGCCGTCCACATCCCCCGCGATCACCCGACCCCCTTTCGCCTCCCCTCCCGCCATCCTCCGTACGAAGCCCCACGCGCCCTCCCTGTGCCAGGGCATCCGCTCGAACAGGAACCCCCTTCCCCTCCCCGGCGCCACCCCGTACACCACGAAGGCCGCCTCCACCGCGAGCGTGCCGGACCCGCAGAACGGATCCGCCACCACCAGGTCATCCGGCACCCGCGGCCATGCGCCGCACACCCTCAGCGCCCGCCGCACCACCCCGGCCGCCAGGTGCTCCCTGAGCGGCGCCTCGCCCTGCACCACCCGGTAGCCGCGGAACGAGAGGGCAGGCCCCGTCGTATCCAGGAGGATGCGGCACCGGTTGCGCACCCCCACCAGCCGCACCCGCTGCACCCACGCTCCCCCGGTCCCCTCGTCCCAGCGCACCGCGGTCCCCACCGCCTCCCTGAACCGGTGCGCCACCGCATCCCGCACCGCCCCCGCCGCCCGACCCTCGTGGCCGATCGGACTGTGTACGAGCCGTGCCTCCACGCGTATCGGGAGGAGCGGGTTGAGGAAGACCTCCCACGGCACCCGCGCCGCCCCTCGGAAGACCCCCTCCGTGGCCGTCGCGTGGAACGAAGCCGTCTCGATCCAGACCCGGGAGGCCACCGCGAGGTGGAGGTTGAGGCGGTACACATCCTCCTGCCGTCCCCGCACCCCGAATCCCCCCTGCTCCCGTACGGGCGCATACCCCAGGGCTACCAGCTCCGCCTCGAGCTCGGGGAGAAACGCCTCCACCCCCTCCACGAAGATGCGGTGCTCCTGTGCCTTCACGTGACGCCTTACCCGCCGCTCGAAGGCCGGGGTGCGCGTATAGTCGGGAAGTCCCTCCATGGACGGAAAGCCTACCAGACGGACGCGTGAAAGATAAAGTACTGCTTGACATGAGGAGAAACCATGTCGTATTATTGAACATGTGTTCGTTTTTGAGAGGGACTCATCCCCCGATGGCATCATCCCTCTCGCCGCACCAAGGACCCGAGAGGAGCGCCGTGCAGTATAAAAAGGACGATGTGCGCATGCGTATCCTGAGGGCGGCGCAGGAGGAGTTCATGGAACACGGGTTTTCGGGCGCATCGATGCGCCGCATCGCCCGTCTCGCCGGCACCTCGACCTCCAACCTCTACACCTACTTCCCCTCGAAGGAGGCCCTCTTCGAGGCCCTCGTGGGAGACCTCTACGCCTCGCTCCTCGACCTCTTCCGCCATCACCATGAGGAGGGGTGGCACGGCCCCGCATGGGCCGAGGGTGAGAAGCTCGAGGGCTTCCGATCCTTCTTCGACTTCATCGTGGACCAACGGATCCCGCTCGTCCTCCTGTGCAAGAAGAGCGAAGGCAGCCCCTTCGCAGGCACGCTCCCTCGCTTCGTCCAGGCCATGGCGGGCAACATCCTCCACCACCTTGCGGAGGACGGGACCCTCGACCGGACGCTCCACGAGCCCCTCGCATGGGCGCTCTCCCGCGCCTTCTGGGAGGGGCTCCTCTCCCTCCTCGAGACGGAACTCGACGAACACGTGCTCACACCCCTCGTCTTCACCTATGTGGTGAGGAGCACGGTGGGGGGCTGGTTCAGGGGGGACGAGGCACTCTCGTTCCTCTCCCGCCTCGAGGAGCCACACATCGACGCCGAGGAGGAACCATGACTGACCTGGTGAACGCCCGGGGACTCGGGAAGCGGTTCCGCGATGTCTGGGCCGTCCGGGACCTCGATCTCGTCCTCGAGCCGGGGACGATCTTCGGATTCGTCGGCCTCAACGGCGCCGGCAAGACCACCACCATCCGTATGCTCCTCGGGATGATCCGACCCACCACCGGGAGCGTCTCCCTCTTCGGGAAGCCCCTCGGCGCCGACCCCTCGGTCTTCCAGAGAGTGGGTGCCCTCGTGGAGCAGGCCGCGGCCTATCCGCTCCTCACCGCCGAGGAAAACCTGCGTCACGCCGCCCTCCTCAAAGGCCTCGACCCCTCCCGTGCGGTGCCCGAGGTGATGGAGGAGCTCGGCCTCCTGCCCTATGCCCGCGTCCAGGCCCGTCACCTCTCCCAGGGAAACCGCCAGCGTCTCGCACTCGCCAAGGCCTTCCTTGGGGATCCCCGACTCCTCCTCCTGGACGAGCCGGGCAATGGACTCGACCCGGCCGGGATCGTGGAGCTGCGCGCCATGCTCCGGAAGAGGGCGGATGAGGGCGCGGCGGTCCTCGTCTCGAGCCACATGCTCGACGAACTCTCGCGGGTGGCCGACCACATAGGCATCATCCATCGGGGAAGGATGGTCGCGCAGTTCTCCGGAAAGGAACTCGACACACAGGTGACACGCTCGCTGGTGATCACCACCGTGGACGACGGGCGTGCCCTCGCGGTGCTCCGGTCGGCAGGCTACGAGGCGGTCCTGGATCACGGGAGGATCGTGTGTACCGGGGAAGCGGCCCTCGGTGCCCCGGAGCGCATCGCCGCCCTCCTCGTACACGAGGGCGTGCCTCCCAGGACCATGGAGCTCCGACAGGAGAGCCTCGAGGCCCTCTTCATGCGACTCATCGGCCAGGAGGTTCCAGTATGACCTACGGACGCATGGTTCGGGCAGAACTCCTCTCCCTCCGGAGATCGCCCCTGGTGTGGCTCAGCCTTCTCGCCATGGGGTTCGGTACCACGGTGGTGGTGCTCCTCATGTACCTCATGCAGCACCCCGATCTCATCCCTTCCTCGGGACTCCTGCGGACCAAGATGGCCCTCTTTTCCACCGTCACCACCTGGGAGGGATACCTCGCCGTCCTCACGCAGATGACGGCCGTCGCCGGCATGGTGGTGGGAGGGTTCGTCGCGAGTTTTGTGTTCGGCAGGGACTTCACCTACGGGACCTACCGGGACCTCCTCGTGGCCCCCGGGGGGAGGGGGCTCCTCGTCCACGCCCGGCACACGGTCTACTTTCTCTGGAGCGCGGTGCTCCTCCTCGAGGTGATCGTACTGGGACTGCCCGCCGGGTGGGGGCTTTCCCTTCCCGGGTGGGGTCTCGATGTCCTCGAGGCCGGACTTGCGAGGCTCCTTGTCACGGGTGCGCTCGGGGTGGCCCTGGGCACGGTGATAGGGTGTGCGGCCCTCTTCTCACGCGGGGTCTTCGGCCCCCTGGGTGTACTCGTACTGTGCGTGGTGCTGGGTCAGCTCTTCCCCCTCGTGGGGGGAGGCGAGTACTTCCCCTGGTCGGTGGTGGCCATCCATTCAGGCGCCGCGGGCGAGGAGGCCCTCCGCCTCCTCTCGCCGCTGAGCTATGTGCTGGTGGTCCTCACCTCGGCCGCGGGGTACGCAGGCTCGCTCCTCCACTGGACGAGGGCCGACCACCCCTAGGGTATGGGGGGTGCAGGATCTCCTGCACCCCGGCCTCCCCTCAGGGACAGAGCATGTGGGTGCCGTCGCAGAACGGCTTGTTGCTCGACTGGCCGCACGTGCACAGCCTCACCACCTCTTCCTTTTCCACCTCGTACTCGTAGGGCGTGAAACCCGTGCCCTCGTGGCTCTTGCCGTCGCAGTAGGGAAGGGTGGTGCTCTTCCCGCACATGCAGTAGTGGACCACCCCCGGATGCTCTTTCACTTCGATAGGACCTTTCTTCTCGCTCATGGAGTTCTCCCCTTGTTACAATGAACTCAGTACAACCATGGTAATGGATTTTGGCACGATTGTAAACAAAAAAGACGATCGATTTTCTCCCGGAGAGACACCCTTGCGAGGATGACGGCCGTGTGATTCCTTAGTATTTTTTCCCACGGCGAAGAAATCGAGGAGGCCGCATGCTGCCGATCAAGGATACCGTGCGCTCGTGGTCGTTCCCCTGGGTGAACTGGGGACTCATCGTCACGAACGTCCTCGTCTTCCTCTGGATGGCGGGGCTGGGACCCGAAGCGGAGTTCGTGGTGGGGAGGTGGGGGCTCGTTCCCGCCCGGGTGGTGGGAAGCGGGCACCCGGGCGTGTTCGTGCAGTTCATCACCGCCATGTTCCTCCACGGCGGATGGGCGCACCTGTTCAGCAACATGCTCGCCCTCTACATCTTCGGCGACAACGTGGAGGACAGGCTCGGGAGCGTCCGCTACCTCGCCTTCTACCTGCTCTCCGGGATCGCGGCCTCGGTCACGCACATCGCCCTCTTCCCCGACTCACCCGTCCCCATGGTGGGGGCGAGCGGCGCCATAAGCGGGGTGCTCGCAGCCTACGTGCTCATGTTCCCCCGGGCGAGGGTGATCACCCTCATCCCGCTCTTCTTCCTCCCCATGTTCGTGGAGATCCCCGCCCTCTTCTACATAGGAGGGTGGTTCCTCTCCCAGCTCCTCAACGGGTTCGCCACCATCGTCACCGGGGTGGGGGCCTTCGGAGGCGTGGCGTGGTGGGCCCACGTGGGAGGATTCGTCGCAGGAGCGCTCATGCTCCCCGCCTTCAGGGCCCGCACCTACAGGCGCCGGGTCTTCCGCGACGAGTACTTCCCCTGGTAGGGGAGCGTAGTGCACGTCCGCACATCATGATCGCAAGGAGGCGCACATGGACTTGTGGTGGCTGTTCTGGCTGTTTCTCATCATCTCCTCCCTTCAGCCGGTCGTCAGGCAGAACATGCTGGAGACCGCCCGCCTGAGGGCCCTGAGAACCCTCGAGCGGAAGCGCAAGAGCAGGGTCATCACCCTCATCCATCGCCAGGAGACCATGGGGTTTCTCGGGTTTCCTCTCGTGAGGTACATCGACATCGACGACTCCGAGGCCGTGCTCAGGGCCATCAAGATGACCGACGACGATGTCCCGATCGACCTCATCCTCCACACCCCGGGAGGCCTCGTGGTCGCCGCCGAGCAGATCGCCTACGCCCTGAAGAAGCATCCGGCGAAGGTCACGGTCTTTGTCCCCCACTATGCGATGTCGGGCGGCACGCTCATCGCCCTGGCCGCCGACGAGGTGGTGATGGACGAGAACGCGGTGCTCGGCCCGGTGGATCCACAGATCGGCCAGCAGCCTGCGGCGAGCATCCTCAAGGTCCTCGAGCGGAAGCCCATCGCCGAGGTGGACGACGAGACCATCATCCTCGCCGACGTGGCGGAGAAGGCCATCTGCCAGGTGAAGCGGGTGGTGAAGACCCTGCTCGAAGGGCGTCTCCCCGGGGACAAGGCAGAGGAGATCGCCACCAGGCTCGCCACCGGCGAGTTCACGCACGACTATCCCATCACCGTGGACGAGGCCCGCGAGCTGGGGCTCACCGTGAGCACCGAGATGCCGGCCGAGGTGTACGAGATCATGGCCCTCTACCCCCAGACCGCACAGAGGAGGCCCTCGGTGGAGTACATCCCCTCGCCCAGGACGAAAGAGGGGGGAACTCCCCGGTTCAGGAACGGATCGTCGCGCACATGATGGTGGCCCCTACGGGGGATCCCGCTCCGGTGCCGGATCACCGGAGTTTTTTTGTAGATTTCCCTTTACAAATCTCATATATCAGGTTATCATGTTTCTATGGGAAAAAACGATGTACGCAACTACTACAACGAGCTCGTGGAGGCCATCGCCTCGGTCGATGACCCGGAGAAGCTCGCCCGTTTCTTCGATGAGCTCTTCACCCCTGCCGAACGCGCCCGCTTCGCCCTCAGGTGGGAGCTCATGGTGCTCCTCGCGCACGGGTACACCCAGCGCGAGGTGGCCGACCGTCTGGGGGTGAGCCTGTGCAAGGTGACGAGGGGAGCGAAGATCCTCAAGAATCCTTCCTCGGTCACGTGGGAACTGCTCGAACGTATGGAGGAAGCGCATGCAAAGAAAAATCCTGCTCAGTGAAAAGGATCTTCCCTCGCACTGGTACAACATCCTCGCGGATCTGCCGGGCGGGCCGCTCGACCCGCCCCTCCATCCGGTCACGAAGCAGCCGCTCGCGCCGGATGAACTCTCCGCCCTCTTCCCCCGGGCCCTCATCGAACAGGAGATGAGCGGCGAGCGGTGGATCGAAATTCCCGAGGAAGTGCGGAAGATCCTCGCCCTCTGGCGGCCCACGCCGCTCTACCGGGCCTACCAGCTGGAACAGGCCCTCGGGACCCCGGCTCGTATCTACTTCAAGTGGGAGGGTGCCTCTCCTCCGGGTTCCCACAAGTCCAATACCTCGGTGGCCCAGGCCTACTACAACAGGAAGGAAGGGATCACCAGGCTCACCACGGAGACGGGGGCGGGCCAGTGGGGGAGCAGCCTCGCCTTCGCGGGCAGGCTCTTCGGGATGGAGGTGCGGGTCTACATGGTGAAGGTGAGCTACGAGGGCAAGCCCTACAGGCGCATCATGATGGAGACGTGGGGCGCCGAGTGCATACCCAGTCCCTCACCCCGCACCAAGGTGGGCAAGGCCATCCTCGAGAAGGATCCCGACTCGCCCGGTTCCCTCGGTATCGCCATAAGCGAGGCCGTGGAGGAGGCGGTGGAACGGGAGGACACCCACTACGCCCTCGGTTCGGTCCTCAACCATGTGCTGCTCCATCAGACGGTGATCGGCCTCGAGTGCAAGAAACAGCTCGAGCTCGCGGGTGACTATCCCGATGTGGTCATAGGCTGTGTGGGTGGGGGATCGAACTTCGGGGGTATCGCCCTTCCCTTCGCCTACGACAAGATCCATGGGAAGGACGTGCGCCTCGTGGCGGTGGAGCCTTCGGCGTGTCCCACCCTCACCAAGGGCGTCTATACGTACGACTACGGCGACACGGGGAAGATGACCCCCATCGTCAGGATGCACACCCTGGGGCACGACTTCGTCCCGCCGGGCATCCATGCAGGAGGCCTGCGGTATCACGGCATGGCGCCCATCGTCTCGCGTCTGGTGAAGGAGGGGGTGGTCGAGGCCCGTGCCTACCATCAGAGGGCGGTCTTCGAGGCCGCGGTCCTCTTCGCCCGCACCGAGGGGTTCATCGTGGCGCCCGAGACGGCCCATGCGATCAAGGCCTGCGTGGACGAGGCCCTCGCGGCGAAGGAAGAAGGGAAGGAGCGGGTCATCCTGGTGAACGCATCGGGTCACGGGCACTTCGACATGGCGGCCTACCAGCAGTACTTCGAGGGCAGGCTCGAGGATTACGAGTATCCCGAGGAGAAGATCAGGGAGGCACTCTCGGCGCTCCCCCGGATCTGAATCCGTTCTCCGCACGGACGAGAGGGCGCCCAGCCGGACGCCCTCTTCATGTGTGTGGCGTCTCAGAGGATTTCGGGATGGCCGCTCTCGAGTCGCTGGGTCCCCTCCCTGGTGTGGAGCTGCACGCGTTTGAGGTAGAAGGCCGCCGCCTTGTCCTCGGGTGCGTGGGAGAGCACCTCCAGGAAGCCCTTCTCGGCCTCGTCCAGTGCTCCCAGGCAGTAGGCGTAGAGCGCTCGTTCGAACATGGACGCGGTCGATCGCTTCACCGCGTCCTCAGGGTCTATGACCTCGAAGAGGGGGATCACCCTCTGGGGGGTGCGGAGCCGGCCCAGGAACCGGTAGGAGGACTCTTCCACCCTCGCGAGGGCGGGGAAGAGCTGGTCGGTGATGAGGGCCGCGGCTCCGAACACCCTGGTGAGCCCCTCCACCTCGGCGGCCAGGGAGAAGACCTCCCCGATGCCGGTATAGGCGAGTCTCTCGCCCGCGGAGACCATGGCGAGGAGTGCCCGGCCATGGGAGGCGCCGATGGAGAGACCTGCAGGTTCGTAACCTGCGGCGGCACGGCCCGCGTTGTACTCACGCAGGAAGCGGAACAGGGCGAAGATGCTCTGCACCGCTTCCTCGGGCTCGCCGGGGAAGAGGAAGGTCATCTTCTCTCCCAGGAAGGACTCGAAGATCCCGCCGTGGTCCTTCACCACGGGGATGATCTGGCGGGCGTAGGAGGAGAGGAAGGCGCTCGTCTGGTGCGGGGCTATCTTCTCCGAGAGCGAGACGAGGGGCATGAGCGAACAGACCATCACCGAGAGCTCGCAGGTGGTGTGTTCGCCCCCTCTCAGACCTTCCATCCCCTCCTTGCCCAGGAGGCGCAGTATGGTGAACGGCACGAAACGGGAGTAGAGGGTGGCCATGGTCTCGGCCTTCCAGGAGGCCTCCCTCATGGCATTGTACACGTGAGCGTACGTGCGGGCGAGGATGAGGGCCTGGACGAGGAGGAAGACGATGAGGCCGTACTGGGAGAGGTACCCGCTCCCCCTCTGGTAGATGCTGAAGAGCACGTCGTTCATCACCGTGAAGGTGAGGACGAGCATGCCTATGGTGAAGAGGAGGGCCTGTTCCCTCCGATGGACGAGGGCCCGTACGAGCCAGGCGAGCAACACCAGACACGAGGCGACGAGGTAGTACTCGTAGTAGATGTGGAGTTCGGTGAAGAGACGGAACGGAAGGAACACCCCCATGAGGATGAAGGCGCCGGTGACGGTGTAGTGGAGGACGGAGAGGGGGCGTAGCTCCTCGTGGGGGAAAAGCCGATGGAAGTAGAGGAACAGCGACGCGGCCGCGACATAGACGGAGATGATCTCCGCCCGGATGAGGAGGGGGCAGGGGAGGAAGGAGAGGAGGTCGTGGAGGAACCGTGTCTCGGTGAGTCCGGCACGGAGGGCGAGGGAAGAGGCGAAGAGCCCGAAGAAGAGGTATTCCTTTTCCTTCGAGCGGGTGAAGAAGAGGATGAGGTGGTAGACGGCGATGATGAGGATACTCCCGAAGACGAACAGGTCGAGCATGAGTTTGCGCTCGTGGAAGGATCGTACGGCCGAGGCGTAGCCCAGGTAAGGGGGATTCTGGAGGCCTCCGAGGCGGTCCTCCACGTTCTGGACCTGGAGCCAGAGGTCGAATTCCCCCGAGGGAGGCCAGAAGGTGATCATCCGGGTGCGGATGCCCGCGACATGGCGGGCGGCATCGGGCGAGACCCGGCCTTCCTCGAGGATGGTCTTTCCCCCGAGGACGAGGCGATGGGCGCTCGTGATGTTCTGGAGCCTGATGGCGAGAGGTTCCTCCGGAGGGTGCTGAGGGAGGATGATATGGAACCGGTAGGTGGCGTACCCAGCGGCCGGGAACGGTACACCGGTTCTCGGGTTGACGGCCCGCGTCCACGGTCTGTCGACCGGGAGGAGGAGCGTGGGGCCCTCACGCGGCGGTTCCTGGATGAGCCTTTCCCAGTAGAAGGGCACGTTCCCTTCGAGGAAGGTGCCGTGCGTGAGGTCCTCTCGTTCGAGACGATAGATTCCCCCCTCACCCTCCAATGCGCCGAGCAACCCTCCCCCCAGCACCAGAAGGTACAGCAGGCGGTGAATCTTCATTATATTTCCAGTATGTGACAGAATGGGGAAATCCTCAAGTTTTTTCGGGAGGACTCGGTGAGAAAGATTCTCTACTACGATTGCAGTGTGGGTATCGCAGGGGATATGAACCTGGGGGCGCTCGTCGACCTGGGGGTTCCGGTGGAATACGTGAGGGAAGGACTCTCCCTGCTGGGACTCGGCGAGCCGCTCGAGTTCGACGTGTGGGAGGAGGAACGCGCCGGGATAAAGGGGAAACGGATCAAGGTGAGGGGCGTGGAGGAGTGGGTGGAGGAGGATGCCGAAGGGTCGCATCCTCATGAGGAGGATCATGGTCATGCGGGACATAGCCATGCCGAAGGGGCAGCCCATGGGCATGGGCACGCCCCCCATGTCCACCACGACGAAGGTCGCTCCCACCATGGGGAGGGATCTGCCCATCACCACCATCACGAGCACCGCACGTTCGGGGAGATCGCTGCGCTCATCGAACGGAGCGGCTTGTCCGAAGGGGTGAAGAGACGGTCGCTGGCCATATTCCGCACGATCGCCGAGGCCGAGGCGAAGGTCCACGGCAGCACCCCCGAGGAGGTGCACTTCCACGAGGTGGGGGCCAAGGATGCCCTGGTCGATGTGGTAGGGGCGGCCCTCGCGCTCGAGTACCTCGGTGTGGACGAGGTGTGGGCCTCGCCCGTGCAGCTCGGCGGGGGGTGGGTGAGGTGCGCCCATGGCGTCCTCCCCGTGCCCGCACCCGCCACGGCGGAGATCGTGAAGGGTATGCCGGTGCGTATGGGACTCGTGGAGAGGGAGCTCACCACCCCCACGGGGGCGGCCGTCCTGGCGGCGGTGGTGGACCGGTTCGTGGAGCGGCCCGCATTCGTGCCCCTGCGGGTGGGCTACGGGGTGGGAACCCGCAGGCTCTCCGTACCGAACGTGCTCAGGGTCTACCTGGGGGAGGCTTCCGAGGGGCTTGCCCGCACGGAGCAGGTGGTGGTCTCCTGTACGGTCGACGACATGCTCCCCGAGGATGTGAGCCGGGCGGTGGATGTCCTCCTCGAGGCCGGGGCCCGCGATGTGGTGGTGCGACCCGTGATCATGAAGCGGGGGCGTCCGGGCCATGAGGTTTCGGTCCTCGCCGATCAGGCCCTCGCCGAGAGGATGGTGCATCTCCTCCTCCGGCATACCACCACGTTCGGGTGCAGGCTCCACACCGTGGGCAAGGTGGAGCTCGAGCGTTCTTTCGAGGAGGTCCAGACCCCTTACGGCACGTTCAGATTGAAGCGGGCCTCGCTCGGGGGGGAACCTTCCTCGGTCAAGTGGGAGTACCGCGACCTGGAAGCGTCCTCCCGGCGGACCGGGATACCCATCCCCCGGCTCAGGGCCCTCCTGGGAAGGTACCTCGCAGACGCGTATGGACAGGAAGGGGATGGGCGTCTATGATTTTCGGGGTGAAATGCTCATGAATCAGGGGGCGGATATGGATCTTTCTCTTATCGAAAAAGAGGCAGATAGGCTCGTGGAGGTCCTCAAGGGATATGGCAGGATCGCGGTCGGTTTCTCTGGAGGGGTGGACAGCACCTTCCTCGCCGTGGTGGCGAGGGAGGTGCTCGGGAAAGATGCGGTG
The DNA here is from genome assembly GCF_000147075.1 of Spirochaeta thermophila DSM 6192. Taxonomy (NCBI): domain Bacteria; kingdom Pseudomonadati; phylum Spirochaetota; class Spirochaetia; order Winmispirales; family Winmispiraceae; genus Winmispira; species Winmispira thermophila. Next base: position 2,053,560 of record NC_014484.1, on the reverse strand, counting down.
AGGGCCTATACCCTCCTTCCGCCCCATGTGGCACGCTGGGAGGCCGCGGAGGCGGCCGAGCTCGCGCAGCGGTTCGACCTGACACACCGCCTCATCGAGGTGCCGTTCGTCGAGGAGGTCCGGGAGAACCCTCCCGATCGGTGCTACCGGTGCAAGCGGATCCTTTTCGGGGCCATCAAGCGGATGGCGGAGGAGGACGGGTATCCGGTGGTGTGCGACGGCACCAATGCGAGCGACCCCGAGGAGGACAGGCCGGGGATGCGCGCCCTGAGGGAGCTGGGGGTGAGGAGCCCGCTGCGGGAGGCCGGTCTCACCAAGGAACGGATACGGGATCTCTCCCGCGCGTTCGGACTTCCCACCTGGGACAAGCCGCCGTACTCGTGCCTCATCACCCGGATTCCGCACGGTGTTCGTGTCGACGAGGCCCTCTTCAGGCGTATCGAGGAGGCCGAGCTCCTGTTCCTCAGGGCGGGTTTCCGGCAGGTGCGGGTGCGTCATCACGGGGAGCTGGCCCGGATCGAGCTCGGGGGTGACGACCTCGAGCGTTTCCTCTCCTCCGGGGACCGGGAGGGGATCGTGGCCCGGTGCAAGGAACTCGGGTACCGCTATGTGACCCTCGATCTGGAGGGCTACAGGACGGGGAGTATGTCCGTCAAGGAGGGTACCTGTGGATCGGCGTGAGCGGATGCGTCGTCTGCTGGCCGCCTACCGGGAGGGGCGGGTGCCCGAGGAGGAGGCGATCTCCCGGCTCGAGGAGCTCTCCTTCGTACGGCTCGGACACTCCACGCTCGACATGGCGAGGCCCGTGCGTACGGGTCGGGGCGAGGTCGTCTTCGCGGAGGGGAAGAAGACGGAGCACCTCCTGGAGATCGTGGAGGTCTTTCTCTCGCGGGGGGAGAACCTCCTCGTCTCGCGGGTGAGGGAGGACCAGCTGGGGCCTCTCCTCGAACGGTTCCCACGGCTCGTGTACCATGCCGAGGCGCGGTGCTGTACCCATGTGGCGAGTCCGCCTCCTTCCTGCCCCCACCGTGTGGGGGTGGTCACCGGCGGCACCTCGGATGTGCCGGTGGCCGAGGAGGCTGCGATCACCTGCGAGTTCTACGGGGTGGGGGTGGAGCGGGTCTACGATGTGGGGGTGGCGGGGATCAACCGACTCCTCGCCCGCCTCGAGGAGATGCGCTCCTTGCGTGCGCTGGTGGTGGTGGCCGGGATGGAGGGCGCCCTTCCCGGCGTGGTGGCCGGCCTCGTGGACAGGCCGGTGATCGGCGTGCCCACGAGCGTGGGCTACGGCGCCGCCCTCGAGGGGATGACGCCTCTCCTCGCCATGCTCACGAGCTGCGCCCCGGGGCTCGCGGTGGTGAACATCGACAACGGGTTCGGGGCGGGCTATCTCGCGAGCCTCATCGCGAGGCTCTGATCGTTCCGCATTCCTCCCCGAAAGTCCTATGTCTCGAAGATTCCGTCACTTGCACTATGCCTTGCATTTTCGACCGACTGCCCGTATTATACTACCAAAACCAGAGAGAGGCTGCATGGACCTTAAGGCGATCGCATTCGATCTGGACGGTACGCTCTATCCGCACTACATGATGTACCTCGCCTCCCTCGGGCTGGGGCTGAGGCATCCTCGCCTGGTGTGGCACTTCGGACGGGTACGGAGCGAGATCAGGAGGGTGCGGCCTATCGACGACTTCAGGGCCGTACAGGCGAGGATGCTCGCAGGCAGGATGGGCATCTCCGAGGAGGAGGCGCGTTCCCTCATCGAGGAGAAGATCTACACCCGATGGGAGCAATCGCTCAGACGTCTCAGGCCCTACCCTCATCTGAGAGAGGTGCTCTCGGCCCTGGCGGAGGATGGGTATCGTCTCGCGGTGCTCTCGGATTTTCCCGTATTGGCCAAGCTGGAGTTCCTCGGGCTCGACGGGTTCTGGGACGTGGCGATGTGCACCGAGGAGTCGGGATACCTCAAGCCGAATCCCGAGCCCTTCCTCCTCCTCGCCGAACGGTTGGGTTTCGTGCCGGAACAGATCCTCTACGTGGGCAACAGCTATGCCTATGATATAGTGGGCGGACATGCGGCGGGCCTCAGGACCGCCCACCTCGTACGCAGGCCTCCGAAGGGTTCGATCGCCGACGTGAGTTTCAGCACCTATCCCGAGCTCCTCGCGTGGGTGCGGGGTATGCGATCGTCCTGAAGGGGGTATGGGAGGGGATATGATTACCGTGATGGACATTGTCATCCTCGGCCTGGTGGCCGCGGCGCTCGTCGTCTTCCGTCAGCTCGACAGGAACAACCGGAGCCTCGAGAAGGTGAGGAGGTATGCGGACAGGGTGAAGGAGGATCTCGACGCCCTCGTCCAGGAGCGTACGGCGAGGCTCCGCGACATCACCATAGAAATCGACACCTATCAGAATACCCTCCGCGAGATGCTCTCCTACATGGAGGAGCGGCTCGGTCAGATCCGTGAGCGTGACAGGGAGGTGGGTGAGCTCGAGAAGCGGATCCAGGAATACGACAGGGTCCTCGCCGAGCTGGTGGATATGACGGCTCGGGCCGAGGAGAACCTCTCCCGGATCAGGAACGAATCGGAGTTCATCGATCGGGTGGGCAAGCGGGTCCGGGTGGTGGCCGCCCAGCTGGAGAAGGTGGAGAAGGCCCTGCCCGGGATGCTCAAGCGGTTCGCCCAGCTCAACGGTGAGCAGTTGTCCCAGGTGAAGGCCGAGGTGCAGTTGCAGGCGAGGAAGGAGGTGGAGGACCTCCACCGCGAGGTGGAGGCGGCTCGGGAGCGGCAGGAGGATCTCGCTGCGGCCGTGGAGCGCCAGGGCGAGAAACTGCGGACGCTGGGGGTCGAGGCCGAGGCCCTCCTCAAGGAGCGGTTCGGCGAGCTCAAGGCGGCCCTCGAGCAGGAGGGGGAGGGTGTGCTGGAGCGGATCCGAGGGCGTGTGGAGGAGCTCACCGGCCAGGTGGAGACGCTCCTCGAGGACCTCGAACGGCGTCTCGCCCGGGAGAGGGAAGGGGTGGATGGGCTCGTGGAGGGGCTGCGGGAGCGATGCAGGGCCGTGGCGGCCGAGCATGGGAAGGCCCTGGAGGATGCCGCGAAGCGTGCGGCCGCACTGGAGGATCAGGCCTTCGCCAGGGTGGTGGCGCTCGTGAAGAAGCGGGAGGAGGGGCTCCTCTCCTCCCTGGAGCGTTTCTCCGGCGAGGTGGCGGGTCGTGTGGAGGAGGTGCGGAGCGGGGTGGAGGAGCAGCTCTCCCGTGTGCGGGCCGATGTGGGGCTCTGGGAGGGGGAGGCGAGGAGCCTCCTGGAGGCGAAGGATGCCCAGATCAGGGAGTGGCTCGCGGGTCGTGAGGCGGCGCTCGGCGAGGCCCTCGCCGAGGTGCGTACGTCGTTGGAGCGCAAGACCTCCGAGCTGCTGACCGAGGTGGAGACGTGGGCGAACCGGGTGGACGAGGAGCTCCAGGAGGTGGAGCGGATGGTGCAGGGCAAGGCGGAGGAGGTGGAGGCCGGGGTGTTCCGGCTGGAGCAGGAGCTCGGGGAGCGGGTCGAGGAAGCGAGGGAGCGGGTGCGGGAGGAGGTGGAGGGGATCCTCCTCAGGGTGCACCAGGACGTGGAGGCCCAGACGGGGAGCCTGCGGGCCGATGCGGTGCAGCAGCTCGAGGACCTCAAGGAGGAACTGGATCAGGCGAGGGGAAGGGTGGAGGAGGTCTTCTCCGAACTCAAGGAGCAGGTGGACGGGTGGACCGCGAGGATGGAGGACTACACCTCCTCCCTCGAGGAGCGGATCTCGCGGCTCACTGCGCAGGCCGGCGAGTTCGAGGCCCGGCAGCGGGAGACGTTCGGGGCATTGGAGCGGGCCTTCCAGGATGAGGCGGCACGCCTCAGGGAGGAGCTGGGACGGGCGCAGGAGGTGCTCAGGGAGGAACAGGAGCGGGTCGTAGGGGTGTTGGAGGAGCGGTTCAGGGAGCTCAAGGGATTCGCGGCGGAGGAGGGGGAGTCGCTCAGGGACGAGGTGCGTGCGCTGTTGGAGAAGCGGAGGGTCGAGGCGAGGGATATGGTGGAACACGGTTTCGCGAAGATCCGTGCCGTGCTCCAGCAGCGTGAGCAGCAGGTGGAGAAGGAGCTGGAGCGGGTGCTGGATGAGGCGGCGTCCTGGGAGGAGCGGCTCTCCCTCCGCATGGAGGCCTTGGAGCAGGGGGTGGGGGAGCGTGTGGCTGCGATGGAGGGGCGTGTGGCGCGGCTCGAGGAGCTGCAGGACTCGAGGTTGGGTGGGCTCAGGACCGAGCTCGAGGCGAGGCTCGAGGAGGTCCGGGAGGGCCTTCTCGCCGATGTGGACGGGTTCGTCCAGGAGAGCAGGGACTGGCTCGAGCGGGTGAGGGGGGAGCTCGATGCGACGATGGGGGGGGTGAGGGAGCGGATGAAGGAGTACGAGGCAGGGCTTCGGGATGAAGTGGCGGCGTTGGAGGGGCGGGTCACGGAGTGGCAGGAGGGGGTGGTACGGCGTGTGGAAGGGGTGGATGAGCGGCTGAGGAACTTCGAGGAGGAGGGCCGTGGAAGGATGGCGCAGGTGCGCGAGGATCTCGAGCAGGCCCTCGTTCGGCTCGAGCAGGAGCTTTCGGGAGCGGCTTCGGCCGTGGAGGAGCGCGGACGGGAGATGGTGGGGACGGTGAGGAGCGAGGTGGAGCGTATGGTCCGGGAGTTCGGCCGGGAGGTGGAAGCCTTCCAGGAGCGTCTCCAGGGCCAGCTCGGACAGCTCGACGAACGGATCGCCCGCTGGGAGGCCGAGGTGCAGGAGCGGCTCCTCGGGGCGGAGGAGCGTGTGGAGGGCCAGCTGGGGGACTTCGAGGGTAGGGTGGTGGCCTTCGTGCGGACGCACGAGGAGCGCCTGGGTGAGGTGGAAGCGCGGCTCGAGGGGCGGGTGCGGCAGGTGGAGGAACAGGAGGCGGCCCTGGGGATGCGGGTGGGCGAGGTGGCGGACGAGGTGCGCAGGCTCCTCGCCTCGGCGGAGGAGCGGCTCGAGGCCGAGCTCGGCGCCTTGAGGGAGCGGATGCAGGGGCGGCAGGATGAGATGTGGAAGGCGGTGGAGCAGCGGGGGGTGCAGAGGGAGCAGGAGGTCCTCGCCGCCTTGGAGGCCCAGCTCGCCGAGTATGCGGGTGACCTGGAGTACCGGATGCGCAGGGTCGAGGGCGTGAGCGCCCAGATCCAGGATCTTGAGGATGCCCTTTCCAGGATGCTGGAGGCCACCAGGGAACGTATCCGCCAGGAACAGGAGCGCTTCTACCAGGGGCTCAAGGAGGCCGGCGAGAGGGACAGGGAGGCGGTGTTCGCACGGATGGAGGAGGTTCGCGCCGAACTCGGAACCCTCCAGCAGGAAGTGGAGGCCCTCAAACAGGAGGCGTACGACCGCATCTCTTCGAGGCTCACGGCCTTCGAGGAGGGGTTCTTCAAGGACCTCGAGGCCCGCGGCGAGGAGTTGGGAGCGAGGGTCGCTGCATGGGAGGAGGAGTTCGAGCGGAAGCTCGTGGAGGTGGGAGCTCGGCAGGAGGAGGAACGGGCCAGGCTAGAGGAGACCCATACCGGGCAGATGCGTGCCAGGCTCTCGGAACTCCAGACCAGGCTCTACTCCCAGCTGGAGCGCTTTCAAGACCAGGTGGGCCAGTTCGAACAGAGCCTGAGGGAGAGGCTCGACGCCCAGGAGGAGACCCTCAAGGGCTTTCAGGAGACGATCGCAGCGAGGATCGAGGAGCTGCGACGGCAGGCCGAGGCTTCGGTGGCCCAGGAGCTCGCCGCCCATGCGCAGAAGGTGGAGGAGCAGATCCTCTCCCACCGGGCCGACGTGGATCAGCGTCTCGACGAGGTGCGGGAACGTCTCAGGCAGCACGAGACCTCGGTGGAGGCCGTGCTCCAGGCCGCGAGGGAGGACTTGACCCGTTGGCAGTCGGATCTTGCGGCAAAGCTCTCCTCTGCGCGGGGCGACCTCTCCGGCCAGATCGATCTGCTCAGATCCCAGATGGGGGAGAGCCTACAGATCATCAGGGAGACCTTCGATGCGGAGCGCCAGCAGGTCCTCGATGCGGCCGAGGAGCGGAGGGAGGCCCTCGTCGCCCGCCTGGAGGAGGTGGAGGAGGGGATGGCCACCCTCTCCGGGCGCCTCGATCGGGTCACGGAGGAGGCATTCCAGGCCTTCGCGGAGCGCTACGGTGCCCTCCAGGATCGCTTCGAGCAGTATCGTGAGGGGGTGCTCCAGGAGGTGGAGGACAGGACACGGGAGTTCAAGCACTTCCTGGTGGATACCAGGAACCAGTTCACCACCCTCCAGCAGCGCCTGTTCGCCAAGCTCGAGGACGACGGTGCACGGTTGTCTGCCACGCTCACCGAGATAGAGCGTCGTCAGAAGGCCTTCATCGAACAGACGAGGATATTCGACCGGGCCGATCACCTCAAGGAGGTGCTCGAGCGCAACCTGGCCCTCCTCAAGGAGGAGATCTCCAGGGTGGAGGCGCACCTCAAGGAGACGAGGAGCATGGAGGGGCAGTTCCAGCAGGTGAAGAAGCTCGGGGAAGAGGTGTCGGGCAGGCTCGCGCGGTTCCTCTCCGAGCGGAGACGCATAGACAGCCTCGAGGACGACTTCAAACGGCTTCTCGGCCTCTCCCAGGCGGTGGATCTGAAGCTCCAGCAGATCACCGACAGCCACGACGAGATCCAGGCCATCCAGGCCCGACTCAGGGCCATCGAAGAGGCCCAGGGCCAGGTGGAGCGGGCCTTCGAGCGCCTCGAGAAGCGGAGACAGGTGCTCGAGGTGACCACCGAGGCCGTGGACCGCAACTTCCAGATGATCCAGAAGATAGAGGAAGAGCTGGAAGGCTACCGCGAGGTCTTGAACGCCCTCCCGGAGCGGGTGGAGGAGATCAGGATCCAGGTGGAACGGGTGGAGTCGGAGGAGGGGCAGATAAGGGAGGCCGTGGAGAAGCTCGGCACCCTGGATGCGCTGCTTGACGAGATGGAGGAACGGGCCGGGCGTCTCCAGAAGGCGAGGGAGTGGCTCGCCCGGACCGAGACCCGCCTCGAGGAGGTGGCGAAGAAGGCGGAGGAGCAGGTGAAGCTCCTGGGCACCCTGCTCGAGGGGGAGGAGAAACGGAGGAAGGATCGCGGCGCTCCCACGCTCTCGGAGCGGGAGACGGTCATCAAGCTCGCACGGCAGGGATGGAGCGTGGAGGAGATCGCGCGTGCCACCAGGCTCAGCAGAGGGGAGGTCGAACTCATCCTCGAGATCCCGAAGCAGTAGCGCCGTGCGAGGCGGGTTGACGGTGCTTTCCCTCTGTTAGTATTTTTCGGACTGACAACAAGTTTCATACTCTAAAAGTGCGGAGTCGGGGAATGACACGGGAGAAGAACGAGGAACTCCAGGACAAAGAGGAGCGCATGGATAACGAAGAGACACGACCGCAGGATGAGGCCTCGGGAGACGCCGGATCCTCCGCGCCTGGGACCGATGTCCAGGAAGGGGATGCGGCCCACCCCTCCTCGGAGGGAGGGGCAGGGCGCGAGCTCACCCCTGAGGAGGAACTTGCGAGGCTCAAGGAGCGCAGTGCCGCGCTCGAGGAGGAGAACGCCTTTCTCCGGGACGCGTACCTCAGGGCACGGGCCGACTTCGAGAACTACAAGAAACGCATGCAGCGGGAGACCGAGGAACGGGCGAAGTTCCTCACCCAGAAACTCCTCGAGGACCTCCTCCCCGTGCTCGACGACTTCGAGCGGGCGATAGAGGCGGCCGAGCAGACCGATGACGTGAAGACCCTTCACGAGGGTGTGGCCATGATCTCGGAGCGGCTCCATGCAGTTCTCGAGTCCCGATGGGGACTGGTGAAGTTCTCGGCAGCGGGACAGCCCTTCGATCCGAATCGTCACGAGGCCCTTCAGATGGAGGAGGGGGACTTCGAGGAACCCACTGTGATAGAGGAGTACGAAAAGGGCTACGCCCTTCATGGACGCATACTCCGGCCTGCGCGCGTGAAGGTGGGTATGCCTGCGCGCAATCGGTCCGAGGAGACCCAGGCCGTCTGTACTCAGGAACACACGCCGGATACAACTTCCGAAGGAAAAGGAGAGGAGTGACATGGGAAAGATCATAGGAATCGACCTTGGAACCACCAACTCGTGTGTCGCCGTGATGGAAGGGAACGAACCGGTGGTGATCGCCAATTCCGAGGGACAGCGGACCACGCCTTCCGTGGTGGCCTTCCTTCCCAATGGTGAGCGGCTGGTGGGGCAGCCAGCGAAGAACCAGATGATCACCAACCCGGAGAACACCATCTATTCCATCAAGCGGTTCATGGGCCGCCAGTACAGCGAGGTGGGCGAGGAGATCAGGATGGTGCCCTACAAGGTGACCCAGGATTCCCGCGGGGCCGTCCGGGTGGAAGTCCTCGGGAAGCAGTATTCCCCCGAGGAGATCTCCGCGGCCATCCTCCAGAAGATGAAGAAGACGGCCGAGGACTATCTCGGAGAACCCGTGACCGAGGCCGTGATCACCGTGCCGGCCTACTTCAACGATGCCCAGCGTCAGGCGACCAAGGACGCGGGGCGCATCGCGGGACTCGAGGTGAAGCGTATCCTCAACGAGCCCACGGCGGCGGCCCTCGCCTACGGGCTCGGCAAGGATCAGTCCAAGGAGCAGAAGATCGCGGTCTTCGACCTTGGGGGTGGGACGTTCGACATCTCCATCCTCGAGCTGGGGGACGGTGTGTTCGAGGTGAAGTCCACCAACGGTGACACCCACCTCGGGGGCGACGACTTCGACCAGCGGATCATCGAGTGGCTGGTGGAGAACTTCAAGAAGGACTACGGCATCGACCTCTCCCAGGACAGGATGGCCCTCCAGCGCCTCAAGGAGGCGGCGGAGAAGGCGAAGAAGGAGCTCTCCACCCTCCAGGAGACCGAGATCAACCTGCCGTTCATCACGGCCGATGCATCGGGGCCGAAGCACCTCAGGTATACCCTCACGAGGGCGAAGTTCGAGCAGCTCATCGAGGACCTCCTCGAGCGTACCAAGGGCCCGTGTCACAATGCCCTCAAGGATGCAGGCCTCAAGCCCGAGGATGTCGACGTGGTGATCCTCGTGGGTGGCTCCACGCGTGTCCCCGCGGTCCAGCGGATCGTGAAGGAGATCTTCGGCAAGGAACCGCACAAGGGGGTGAACCCCGATGAGGTGGTGGCCATGGGTGCTGCGATCCAGGCGGGTATCATCGCGGGAGACGTGAAGGATGTGCTCCTCCTCGATGTGATCCCCCTCTCGCTCGGTATCGAGACCCTGGGTGGGGTCTTCACCAAGATCATCGAGAGGAACACGACCATCCCCACCAGGAAGACGCAGATCTTCTCCACTGCCACGGACAATCAGACCGCGGTGACGATCCACGTGCTCCAGGGTGAACGCGAGATGGCATCCCAGAACAGGAGCCTCGCGCGGTTCGACCTCGTTGGTATTCCCCCTGCCCCGCGTGGGGTGCCTCAGATCGAGGTGACCTTCGACGTGGACGCCAACGGTATCCTCCATGTCTCGGCGAAGGATCTCGCCACCGGCAAGGAGCAGAAGATCCGCGTGGAGCCGACTTCCGGACTCAACGAGGCGGAGATCCAGCGCATGATCAGGGAGGCCGAGGCGAACGCAGAGGCCGACAGGAAGGCCCGTGAACGCGCGGAGGCCAGGAACGAGGCGGACAACCTCATCTACTACACTGAAAAGACCCTTCGGGAGCTGGGTGACAAAGTGGGCGCCGGCGACAGGGAACAGATAGAGAAGGCGATCGCGGATCTCAAGGCGGTGATGGATTCGGGTTCCACCGAGGAGATCAAGGCGAAGATCGAGGTGTTGCGCCAGGCGTCGTACAAGATCGCCGAGGAGGTCTACAAGCGGGCCCAGGCCGGCGGCGATGTCTCCGGTGGGGCCGGTGGGGCTCAGGGCGCTTCCGGGAAGGGCGATGTGGAAGATGCGGACTACGAGGTCGTGGACGACAACAAATAAGACGAAGACTGGGGTGATGCCTTGGCAAAACGCGACTACTACGAGGTCCTGGGGGTGCCCAGGAACGCGACGAAGGATGAGATAAAACGGGCCTACCGGAAGCTCGCCCTCAAGTATCACCCGGACAGGAATCCGGGGGACAAGGAGGCCGAGGAGAAGTTCAAGGAGATAAGCGAGGCCTACGAGGTCCTCTCGGACGACAGGAAGCGGGAGGCCTACGACAAGTTCGGTTTTGCCGGGCTGGAAGGGATGGCCGGAGGCCCGGGAGGCGGCGCCTCCGGCGATTTTTCCTCCGTGTTCCGTGATTTCGAAGACCTCTTCGGCGGATTCGGGGATTTCGGTGACATCTTCGACACCTTCTTCGGAGGGGGGCGACGCTCCTCCCGTGCCCGCGCCCGGAACGAAGGGGGGGCGGACCTGCGTTACGACCTGGAGGTGGACTTCCTCGATGCGGCCTTTGGGCGCAAGGTGGAGATCGCCTACACCCGGCACGCCGAGTGTTCGAGTTGCGGTGGCACGGGATCGGCGGACGGGAGGGGAAGGACGGTCTGCCCGGTCTGCGGTGGTGCGGGGCGTGTGCGGAGGAGTTCCGGCTTCTTCTCCATCACCACGGACTGTCCTCAGTGTGGTGGAGCCGGTTACGTGATAGAGCGTCCCTGCAGGGTGTGCGGGGGGACCGGCGTGGCGCAGAAGACCCAACGCCTCAAGGTCACCATCCCTCCGGGGGTGGAGGACGGTGAGCGTCTCCACATCCCACAGATGGGGGATGCCGGTCCGCACGGTGGGGGGCCGGGCGACTTGTACGTGGTGATCCACGTCCGGCCCCATCCCCACTTCAAGCGGCGCGGAGCCGATGTCTACTGTGCCGTCCCTGTGAGCATCACCAAGGCCATCCTGGGGGGAGATGTCCTCATCACCGGGCTGGAGGGGAAACAGATAAAGCTACGGATCCCGCCCGGGAGCCAGCACGGTCGTGTGCTCCGCATCAGGGGCGAGGGGCTTCCCCACCGTCACAATCCTTCCACCCGGGGGGATCTCTACGTGGAGCTCCACGTGAAGGTGCCTGAGCATCTCTCGGCTCAGGAGAGGGAGCTCCTCCGGCAACTCGACGCCCTGATGGGGGACACCGATTCGATGAATCCTCTCCCCGCCGACGAGATCATGGCGCTCAAGTGAGGATGCGGCACGTTTTCCTCAAGCGTGTTCCTCTCCCCTGACGATAACTACGCTAGGGAGCCAAAACGCGGACCAAGGAGTCTACAGTGAACCGTACGGGACTTGTGATCGCCCTGGTGGTCTTGTTGGGGGGGGCCTTCCCCCTCGTCGGGCAGGAGAGGATGAATCCGGTGGACGAGAACGATGACGGGGTGGAGGATCAGTGGCTCGAGCTGGGAGAGGAGGACACCTTTTGGTTCGTCTACGACACGAACTACGACGGTACCGTCGACTACCGGGCACAGATGGACGAGGAGGGGAGGAAGCTCTACGAGGAAATGGACTACAATCTCGATGGAAGGATGGACGACTTCTACTATTACGAGAAGGGTATCCTCATTCGGGAGGAGGTGGATACCAATTTCGACGATGTGATCGATCTGTGGGTCTTCCTCGAGGACGGAGTCTTCGTCCGGAGGTACGAGCAGGATACGGACTTCGACGGAGAGATCGATCTCGTGAAGGACTATGCCGCCGAGGAAGGGGAATGAGACATGCGCTCGGTGTACATCACGGGGAAGAGGGCCGTTGAGACCTATCTCGTGGACCCAGGGGTGAGGGAGCGGGTGGTCTGCCTCTATGTGACCGATCCGCACCATCACCGCCACTTCCTCTCGCTCGCACGGGAGGCCGGCATACGGAGCGAGGTCTGTTCCGCACAGGAGCTCTCCAGATACGTGGGATCCCACAGGGGGTTCGCGCTCGAAGTGCTCCGCACCTTCAAGGAGGCCACCCTCGATGATCTGTGCGAACGAGCGGAGGAGAACGCCCTCCTCGTGGCGCTCGATCACCTCCAGGACCCGCACAACGTGGGCGCCATCCTCCGTTCCGCGGATCAGTTCGGAGCTCTTGGCGTGATCCTCCCGGAACGGCGTGCGGTGAAGGACGCCGCGACCATCTCCAAGAGCTCGAGCGGGGCCGATGCCTTCGTGCCCGTGGTGGTGGAGACGAACCTCCGGCGGGCCCTCCTCCACGTGAAGGAGGCGGGGTTCTGGGTCTACGGTGCCGACATGGAAGGGCAGCCTGTACACGAGGTGGATCTCTCGGGCCGGGTCTGTCTGGTGCTCGGGGCCGAGGGCAAGGGGCTTTCCCGCCTCCTCCGGGAGGAAGTCGACCTGCTCGTCGCCATCCCTGCCCGCGGGCACGTGGACTCGTTCAACGTGTCGGTGGCGGCCGGCATCCTCATGTACGAGGTGCGCAGGCAGCAGGGGTGGTTCTAGCGGACCGATTCCCCGTCCGGGAGGAGTTCCGCCAGGATGGCGAGGTAGGCCTCCCGGGTCGAGGCCCTCACCAGACGTTCCCTCACCCGTGCGGCGCCGGGGAGGCCTTTCACGTACCAGCCCATGTGCTTCCTCATCTCCCTGCAGGCGATCCCTTCCCCCTTGTATGCGATGGCCCGCTCGAGATGCGCGCGCATCGTCTCCACCCGCTCCCGAAGGGAGATGGGCGCATACCCGCCCTTCTCCTGCAGATCGCGGATCTGGCGGAAGATCCACGGAGCGCCGAGGGCGCCGCGGGCGACGAGGACGGCGTCACAGCCCGTCTCCTCCACGACCGCCCTCGCGGCCTCGGGGGAGAGGATGTCGCCCGAAGCGATGATCGGGTGTGAGGGATGTCGCGCCTTGAGGTCTGCGATGTGTTCCCATCGGGCGGCTCCGGCATAGCCTTGGGCCCGGGTGCGGGGATGGAGGCAGACCGCTCCCGCCCCCGCCTCGAAGGCCGCCTGGGCCACCTCCCGGTAGGTGAGCGAGTGCTCGTCCCATCCCGAGCGGATCTTCACGGTCACCGGTACGGGCGAGGCCTGTCTCATGGCCTTCACCATGGCGTACACGCGTTCCGGGTCTCTCATGAGCGCCGCCCCTGCACCGGTCTTCACCACCTTGGGGACGGGACATCCACAGTTGAGGTCGAAGAGGGTGGGGGCGAGGGGACTGAGCACCTCCACGGCACGGGCGAGCATATCGGGACGTGAACTGAACAGCTGTATGCCCCAGAACCTCTCCTCCGGGCCTCTTTGGACGAGCGAAAAGGTCTTCCCCGTGTGGTAGACGATCCCTTCCGCCGAGACCATCTCCGTATAGGTCATGGATGCGCCGAAGGAGATGCAGACCTCCCGGAAGGGGAGGTCCGAGACACCTGCGAGCGGGGCGAGGAACAGGTTGCCTGGGATGAGACGGTCCCCTATCCGCAGAGGCTCCGTACGGGTATGTCCGTTCATGAGCGATCTATTGTGCTATCCGGAAGAAGGTGAGGGCGTTTTGACACGTGACCTCGGCGATCTCCTCGGCGCTCTCCTCCCTGATCTCGGCGAGAAACTTCACGGTCTCCGCCAGGTATGAGGGACGGTTGCGCTTCCCCCGATAGACCGACGGGACCATGAAGGGACTCTCGGTCTCCACCAGCATGCGATCGAGGGGGATCTTGCGCGCGACTTCCTGGAGATCGCGGGCGTTCCTGTAGGTCACGTTTCCCGCGAAGGAGATGTAGAGATTGAGCTCGAGGGCCTTCCGGGCGAAGTCCCAGTTCTCGGAGAAGCAGTGCAGAATGCCGCCGCGGGGGGGGAGCTTTTCCCGCAGTATCTCGAGCACGTCCTTGCCGGCCTCACGGTTGTGAATGATCACGGGGAGGTCGAACTTCTCGGCCAGTTCAAGCTGCCTGATGAAGAGTTCGATCTGGGAGTCCCGATCGCCGAATTTTCGGTAATAATCCAGGCCTGTTTCGCCGATAGCTACAACACGGGGGAGGCGTACGCTCTCCTCGATCTTGAGTTCCCAGTCTCTCCCCGGACTGGTGACCTCTGAAGGCGCGACCCCCACGGCGTGGTACACATGAGAGACCGACTTGAGGTTTTCATAGACGGTGGAGAAATCACGCAGGCTGTTGCAGATGCTCACGATGCCCACCACCCCCGCCTGCTTCGCCTCCTGGACGACGATGAGCTGCTCGATGGGGTCTTCGTGGATCAATCCTATATGTGCATGCGAGTCGAACAATCGCATATGTCTCCTGCTTTGTATGGTGATGTCGGGAACTTGTCACTACCATACCATGATCTCCCCCTCCCGTCAATCGATTATTTCCGTTTGACAAACTCTTTCCCTTCATGCTACTCTTTGATCAAGAGATGTGAAAAAGGGGTGCCTCCGTGTCAGTGACACGTAATTATAAACGTCTGGAAGAGGCGGCGAGCAGGAAGGCCTTCTGGCGCATCAAACGGTTGGGGCAGGCGATAGGTGGGATCCTCGGCAGGCTCGGGGGCATTGCAAAAAAGAAGTACACCATCATGCTCATCCCCCACTTCGAAGACAAGGTGATCAATATCCAGGTGTCCCTCTTCCTCCTCCTCTTTCTGGGGGTCCTCCTCGTGGGGGTGGTAGCGGGCTTCGTGTGGACCGGCTCAAGGGTCACGGGCATCACGGCCCTCCTCGAACAGAAGGAGGCCTCGCTCTCCTCCGTGGAGGCGAACCTGGACAAGGTGAAGGGTGAGCTCTCGGAACTGCGGGAGGTGGCGGCCCTTTTCAAGCAGTCCCTCGCCCAGACCGCCTCGCTTCTGGGGGAGACGGGGGACGATCCCGGCGAGGATCTCCAGGAAGAGGGTGATCTCGCGGGGATCTCTCACGAGCTCTCCCTCAGTGCAGGGGACATCAAGGAACTCGCGGAGATCAGGGAGCTGAAGGTTTCCCTCCAGCAGGCGGTCGATTCGCTTTCACAGGTGCAGAACGTGTTGAATGCCCAGAAGGAACTGTTGGTGAACATCCCGAGCATATGGCCCGTCCAGGGCGGCAGGGGTATCATCACCCAGTACTTCGGTCCCTCGATCCATCCCTTCTACAAGTACTGGTACCTTCACAAGGGGGTGGATATCGCCTATCCCTATGCGGTGCCCATCTTGGCCACCGCGAACGGCAAGGTGGTGGAGGCGAAGTCGGATCCCCTGGGCTGGGGGAACTACGTGGTCATCCGCCATCGCTATGGATTCTATACCCGGTACGCCCATCTCCAGTACTATCTGGTGAAGAAGGGTCAGGAGGTCCATCAGGGCCAGGTGATCGGGATGATGGGGTCCACCGGCCTCTCCACGGGTCGGCACCTCCACTACGAGGTGATGATCGGTTCCGAGGTGATCGATCCTCTCAAGTTCTTGAATATCTCTCACCAGCATGTGGTGGTAGAGGATTGATGAGCGAGACACACGTCAATTCCATCATCGGTGCAGGTACACTCCTGGAGGGCACCATAAAGGGTGCCCACTTCCTCCGTGTCGACGGGGATGTGATAGGGACCATCGAGGTGAGTGGAGAGGTGGTCATCGGAAAGAACGCCCGGTGTGAGGGAGTGCTCAGGGCGGGGAAGGTGACGGTCGGTGGGGTCTTCAGGGGCGAGATGGAGGTGAGGAAAGGTGTGCATCTCCTCTCCTCCGGAGTGGTGATGGGAACCGTGCGGGCGCCAGCCCTCAGGATCGACGAGGGTGCGGTCTTCCATGCCCGGTGTGCGGTCCGTCCGGAGGCAGCCCAGGACGGGGACACGCCGGTCATCCATCCTTCCAGGGCGGCGGGCTGATGGAACCGGTGGAGCCCGGAGCCGGCTACTTCTTCGCCTCGCTCCATCCCGAAGCAGGTGCGCCTCCCCGTGGGAGGAAACCCCGGAGAGGGAAGCGTGTTTCCTTCCGCTCCCTGTTCTCAAGGGAGACGGCGCAGGAGGTGGAGAGGCCCCTCGGAGCGGATGAGGGTGGGGGGGCGATAGAGAGCCTCGAAGCCCTCGTCGATGGGGTGCACGAAGCCGGCGAGCGCCTCAAGGAACATCCTACGCTCTCCCAGGCGCGGGCCTACAGGGAGGCGGTGAAACGCCTCCTCTCCTACGCCGTGAAGCGCATGCTCACGCTCGAAGAGCACACTTCAGGATCCCACCTCGTCCGGAGGAAGAAGTACGCCCTGGTGAGGGTGATCGACGAGAAGCTGGAACGTCTGGTCTCGGGGATCCTCTTGCAACAGGTGGATCAGCTCTCCCTTCTCGCACGGGTGGAGGAGATCCAGGGCCTCCTCGTTGATTTATTTTCCTGAAACGAGTAGAGTCGTTGGATATGAACGAACGGCAGAGCCCCTGTGCCTCCTGCGGGGGGTGTGAACCTCGCACTGAGGGGAGCCCCGCTGCGTGGGTGGTGAAGGTTGTCCATACGAGCGAGACCGAGATCTGCAGAGAGCCACACGGGTGGACCCCGCTCCCCGGAGATCATGTGATCGTAGAGAGCAAGTACGGGAAGGATCTGGGGAAGGTGCTCGGACCGGTGCGGGACATCTCCCGATTCCTCCAGGGGAGGAAGCCCGAAGAGGTGCTCCGGCGCATCCACCGCAAGGCCACGGCCGAGGATATCGAGCGGTATGAACACCTCAAGGTGGAAGAGGACCGGGCCTTCCGGATCTGCATCCAGAAGATCGAGGAGCACCGTCTCGACATGAAGCTGGTCTCGGTGCACTATCTCACGGACGAGCCGAAGATCCTCTTCTTCTTCACCGCTGAGGGGAGGGTCGATTTCCGGGCCCTTGTCCGGGATCTCGTGGCGGTCTTCAAGAAACGGATAGAGCTCCGTCAGATCGGCGTCCGGGATGAGACCCGTCTCCTGGGCGGGGTGGGGATCTGCGGCCGTGGACTCTGTTGCCATGCCGTCACCGATCACCTCGTCCCGGTTTCCATCAGGATGGCCAAGGCGCAGAACCTCTCCCTCAACTCGATGAAGATTTCGGGACCCTGTGGAAGGCTCCTCTGCTGTCTCGCCTACGAGGCCGAGACCTACGAGGTCGAGAGGGCCCACTTCCCGCCGGAGAATACGCGTCTCCGCTACGCAGACGCCCAGTACAAGGTGCTGGAGGTGAACGTCCTCACCCGGAAGGTGATCCTCGCAGGGCCCGAAGGGCAGCGGCTCGTGCTCCCAGGGGATGCCTTCGTCTGGGACGAGGACGGGAAGACGTGGACCTTCAGGGAGGGAGCCCTCTCGTCGCTCGATTGACACATCGAGCGTGCGTGTGCTAGTATTCCTTCCACCGTAAAGGATTTCGGAGGAGAAAGATGGGGAAGATAAGCAAGAACGCGAAAGTGGGCCGTGGTGCGCAGAAGTTCTTCTGTCCGTGCGGCGGCGAGGTGAAGATGAAGGCCGTGTTCCAGAACGGCAAGATGAAACTCCAGGCCGTCTGCGAGAAATGCAAGCGGACCGAGCGGAGGCCGAAGGATTTCGTGTGAATCTGTTTTAAAATATTGACCTGTCGATACTTGTGTGTTATCTTAAGTACTAAGAGTCGGGAGGAGTGTTTTGGCTACCAAGAGTGCATTGAAGCGGCACAGGCAGAGTGTGAAGCGCTATCTGCGGAACAAGGCTGCGAAGAGCCGCATACGGACCGAGGTGAAGAAGTTCCTGGCTGCGGTGAGCGAGGGCGACAAGGAGAAGGCCGAGGCCCAGCTGCGTGTGGCGGTGAAGTATCTCGACACCTATGCGAGGAAAGGCATCATCCACCCGAACACGGCGGCCCGGAAGAAGTCCCGCCTCTACAAGAAGTTGAATGCCATGAGTGCGGGATAACATCCCTCAGGGGGGAGCCCCCTGGCAAAAGGAGTGCCTGTGGCAAGGAAGACGGAAAAACTGACCAAGGCCCAGATCGTTGAGAATATTTCGCAGCACTGTGACCTGAGCAAGAAGGATATCCAGTTCGTCATCGATTCCTTTTTTTCCGAGGTGAAGCGGGCACTTGTGGAAGGAAAGACCGTGGAACTGCGGGGGTTCGGGACCTTCGAGATCCGCGTGAGGAAGGGCAGGGATCGTGCCCGCAATCCCAAGACGGGTGAGATCGTGAAGGTCGAGGATCATGGGGTGGCGGTCTTCCGTCCGGGCAAAGAACTGAAAGATTCCGTGTGGAACGTGAGGATGTGAGAGACCTTTCCCGGGAGAGGGCACTGGTGAGCAACCGGATGCGGGTCTGGTGTGAGGGACGGACGGGAGGCGGGAGGTTCTGTCTCCTGGTGGTGAGCAGCGTTCTTTTCGCCCTCTCTTTTCCCAATCATGTCGTGCTCGCAGGGATTCCCCTTCTCGCCTACGTCGCACTGGTTCCGGTGTTCCCGGTGGTGCGGTACGGCCGTTGGATCGAGATGCCGTTCTACGGCATCTTCTACGGCTTCCTTTCGTACGCCCTCTTCAACTATTGGCTCGCTCCGTTCCATCCGTTGGCGATCATCATCGTGCCGGTGATCTATGCCACCTATTTCCTGATGGTCTTCCCCCTGCTCAAACTCGCCGACGTCCTGTTTCCCAGGCGGGGGTATCTGGTGCAGACCCTCGTCTGGATCGCGTACGAGTACCTCAAGACCACCGGCTTCCTGGGCTACGCCTACGGGATCATGGGGTATTCCCAGTACGCCTTCCTCCCTCTCATCCAGATCGCGGACGTGACCGGGGTCTGGGGTGTCTCTCTCCTCGTGGTCTTCCCTTCGGCCTTCCTTGGATGGGGCCTGATGCATGGGGTGCACCGTCTGAGGGAGTGGTGCGCCAAGGAGCGATGGGTCATAGCCGGATACGGCCTCCTTCTCCTCGTTGTCCTCGCCTACGGCCTCTTCGCGCCGGTGGACTACTCGACGGCTCCGAGGTGGAAGGTTGCACTCGTCCAGCACGACAAGGATCCGTGGAAGGGCGGGCTCGCGGCCTACCGTGACGGGCTCGAGCGCCTCATGCGGTTGAGCGACGAGGCTCTCGAGGAGGATCCCGGGATCGAGGCCGTGGTGTGGTCCGAGACCGCCTTCGTGCCCAGCATCTACTGGCACCTCCACGTGGGAAGGGATCCCGAGTCCACTGCGCTGGTCGACCGCCTCCTCACCTACCTCGACTCACGGGATACGGTGTTCGTGTTCGGGAACGACGACGGCCGGCCGGTGAAGGATGCGCAGGGCAGGATCTCTCGCGTGGACTACAATGCGGTCTACGTGTGGAAGGACGGCGAGCTCCTCGGGCCGTACCGCAAGATCCATCTCGTGCCCTTCACCGAACACTTCCCCTATGAGAGACAGTTCCCTGCGATCTACCAGTGGCTCAAGAACGCCGACACCCACTTCTGGGAGAAGGGCTCCGATTACACGGTGTTCGACCTGGGCAAGGTGAGGATTTCCACCCTCGTGTGCTTCGAGGACACCTTCGGGTATCTTTCCCGGGAGTTCGTCCGGCGGGGGGCGGAGGTGCTCGTGAACCTCACCAACGACAGCTGGTCCGGGCTCCCGAGCAATGCGATGCAACACATGACGATCTCGGTCTTCAGGGCGGTGGAGAACAGGCGGTCCCTCGTGCGTAGTACGAACGGAGGGATCACCACCGCCGTCTCCCCCAACGGCGAGATCCTCGCCACCCTCCCCCCGTTCGTGCAGGACTACCTCGTCTGTGAGGTGCCTGTCTTCACCGGACGCACGACCCTCTATACCCGTTGGGGCGACTGGTTCGCCTGGTTCGTCCTCGCTCTCGCCTCCCTCCTCCTCGCAGGGGGGCTCGTCCTGCACCTCAGGACACGCCTCCTCCGTTCGCGTTGAGGTCTCACGTCCTCTCGAGCCCTGTTTTGAGCGCCTCGAGGTGCTCCGCGAAGACGTGGTGGAGCACCTGGTAGGGACCCTCGGAGAGGAGGTCCACCCCTGCTTCCCCGAGTGTCTCGAGTGGAAAGCTGCTCCCGCCGCGTGAGAGGAACCTGAGGTAGGCCTCCACGGCGCCTTCCTTCCCCTCTATCACGGCCTTTGAGAGGGTGACGGCTGCGGTGATACCGGTGGCGTACTGATAGACGTAGAAGGAGCGGTAGAAGTGAGGGATCCGGAGACACTCGTAGGAGTCGAGTTCCTCTATCGAGACGGCGGGACCGAAGTACTTCTCAAGCAGCCCGCGGTACGTCTCGAGGAAGAAGTCCGTGGTGAGGGGGTGCCCCTCCTCGGCCGCCCGATGACAGACGAGCTCGAACTCGGCGAACATCGTCTGTCTGAAGTAGGTCCCTATGATCTCGTCCACGTGGCGGTTATGGAGGTGGAGGGTGAGTCTCGGGTCCTCCGTGGTGGAGAGGAGACGATGGAGGAGGAGTTCCTCGTTGAAGGTGGATGCGACCTCGGCTTCGAAGATGGAGTACTGGTAGTGGGGGAAGGGATTGGAGCGGGCGCTGTAGTAGGAGTGCATGGAGTGGCCCGCCTCGTGGGCGAGGGTGAAGACGTGGCGGATGACCCGGGGGTCGTAGTTGAGGAGGATGTAGGGGGCCCCCCTGTAGCTGCCGTAGGAGAAGGCGCCGGATCGCTTTCCCCTGTTTTCGTAGCGGTCCACCCATCCGCCGAGGAGGCCCTCCCGCATGGTGCGGGTATAGTCCTCTCCCAGGGGGGAGAGTGCCTCTGCGACGAGGTCCACGGCCTGTTCGTACGGATAGTGGACCTCCACCTCCTTCACGAGGGGGACCTTGGTGTCGAAGAGTCGCAAGGGGTGTAGCTCGAGGAGGTCGGCGCGCAACTTCCAGTACTCGTGGAGGAGAGGGATGGCCGTCTCCACCTGGGTGATCAGGTGGGTGTAGAGATCCACCGGCACGTTGTCGGCGAAGAGGGCGGCGTGGAGGGAGGAGGGGTGGTTCCTGAGCCGGGCTTCGGCGGCGTCCTGCTGGACCTGGGTGGCGTAGAGGGTGGCGAGGGTATGCTGATGGGACTTGTAGACCTCGAGGTAGCGGGTGTACGCCTGTTCCCGGAGGCTCCGATCGGGGTGCTCCATGAACCAGAGGTAGGTCCCGTGGGTGAGGGGGCGTTCCCCCTCCGGGGTGGAGATGGTCCCGAAGGCGAGGTCGACGTCGTTGAGTGAGGAGAAGGTGCGTCTCGCGAGGGAGCGGGGGAGGGAGAGGGTGGCGAGGATGCGTTCCTGCTCCTCGGGGAGGATGTGGGGACGGTAGCGGAGGAGCTTCTCGAGCCATATGCGGAAGTCGACAAGGTCTTCGCGATGGAGGAGTTCCTCCACCACTGTCCCGCTCAGGCGGACGAGCTCGGGCTCCACGAAGCTGAGTGCGCTCTGGAACTCCGTGCTCCAGGAGAGGTAGGTATTCCAGAGCCTCTGGCGGTCGGGGTCTCCGCCGTCCTCTGAGAGACGGAGGTAGGCGTAGACGCCCAGGGCCTCCATCTCCTCGAGGACCTCGAAGTACCGGCGGAGGAAGCCCCCCACGGTGGATGCATCTCCCCCGGCGAGTCTTCCCCTGTACGAGGTGAGGTCGGGGAGCATGCCTTTGACCTTGGTGAGTGCCTCCTCCCATGCTCTGTCCGAGGGAAAGAGGGAGGAGAGATCCCAGCAGTCTTCCTGGCTCTGTTGGTCTCGGGTAGGAAGGTCGGTCATGTGAGGTCCTCCATGAGTAGGCGTAGTTTCCGGGCGGCCTTGCCCCTGTGGGAGATACGGTTCTTCTCCTCGAGTGAGAGCTCGGCAAGGTGCCGTCCGTCGGGGAGGAGAAAGATGGGATCGTAGCCGAAGCCGTGGGTGCCCCGTGCTTCGTGCGCGATGGCGCCCTCGAGGGTTTCCTGGACGATGTAGAACCGTTGCGGGGAGAGGAGGAGCACCATGCAAGATACGAAGGCCGCCCTCCTGTCGCTCTCGCCATGGAGCATCCTGAGAAGGAGGGCGTTCTTCTCCTCTGTGGAGAGGCTCCTTCCCGCCTCCTCCCCGAAACGAGCCGATCGCACACCCGGAGCACCACCCAATGCCTCCACCGAGAGGCCCGAGTCGTCGGCGAGGACTGGTGCTTTCACCAGGTCGTAGAGTGTCTGGGCCTTGGTGAGGGCATTTTCCAGGAAGGTGGCCCCCCTTTCCTCACAGTGAAATTCGATCCCTGCGTCTTCCGGAAGGAGAAGGGGATGAGGCGAGAGGAGGGGGGCGATCTCCTCTTTCTTGTGGCGGTTGTTGCTCGCGAGGTAGATGGTCACGAGGCTCCTCCTCGGGCGTCGACGCCGGGGATGCTCCGTCTGAGGTACACGGAATAGTCCTTCCGGACGGGCTCGTACCGTTGATAGAAGAGGGGGGAGGAGATGATGAAGTCGGCCGTCGACCTGTTGTTGGCAACGGGGATGTTGTAAAGCACGGCGATCCTGAGGAGTGCCTTCACATCCACGTCGTGAGGTTGTGGTTCCATGGGATCCCAGAGGAAGATGAGGATGTCTATCTTCCCTTCGGCGATCATGGCGCCCATCTGCTGGTCTCCTCCGAGGGGTCCCGATTTGAGCTGGACGATGGGGTGGGCCTGTCGGTCGCCGGGCTCCATGAGCTCCTCTATGGTGCGCTGGACGAGCTTCCCGGTGGTGCCCGTGCAGACCAGCCTGTGTTGTATGAGGGTCTTGTAGTTCCACCTCACCCATTCGATGAGGTCCTGTTTCCGGTTGTCGTGGGCCACGAGGCCTATGGTCTTCACGAAGTCCATGTGCGTCTCCTCTCGCGGGGATGTACAGCTGTAGTATAGAGAGAAGACCGTCGGGGGGCAATCTTCGTCCGCCGTGGAATAGTTGATTGCGTGAAATTTCTTCTTGTCACATCCCGGAACACATGCTATACTTTCTCTGGTTGTTCCTACAACCTAATATCCTATCTACCAGGAGGTACCGTATGAAGAAGCTCTCCTTTCTTCTGGTAGGACTCGTTGTGGCAGTGCTCCTCGCAGGATGTGCGAAGAAGGAGGAGGCTGCGGCAGCTGCTCCTGCCAAGATCGTGGTATGGTCCTTCACCGACGAGCTCCAGAGGCCCCTCGATCGGTTCAAGGAGAAGACCGGCATCGACTACGAGTTCACCATCGTGCCCCACGAGGACTACATGACGAAGCTCAGACAGGTGCTCGTCTCCGGTGTGAACGTGCCCGACGTGTTCACCGGTGAACAGCAGTTCGTGCGGGAGCTGGTGGAGAGCGGCTACTGGGACGACCTCTCCGGTCCTCCGTACAACGCCGATGTGTCCGACATGTATCCCTATGCCGTCGAGATGGCGACGGACGCGGACGGCAAGCTGAGGGGACTCACCTGGCAGACGACCCCCGGCGGTGTGTTCTACAGGAGGGGGATCGCGAAGGAGTACCTCGGAACCGACGATCCTCAGGAAGTGGGTAAGTACTTCGCCAGCCTGGACAAGATGCTCGAGACCGCCCGTATGATGAAGGCGAAGAGCGGTGATAGCGTGAAGTTCCTCCCCACCTTGGTGGAGACCCAGTGGATCCCCTACGCCCAGCGGAAGCACGCCTTCGTGGAGGACGGGAAGTTCATCCTGGACGATGTGTATCTGCCCTACTTCGACTTCGTGAAGACCCTTCGTGACGAAGGCCTCACCGCCGAGGCAGGACAGTGGGGGCCCGCCTGGTACGACGGGATGAAGAAGGACTCCAATATCTTCGCCTACTTCGGTTGTACGTGGTTCCTTCACTACGTACTCAAGGCCAATGCCCCCGATTCAGAGGGTGACTGGGGACTCACTTCTCCTCCGGCCTTCTACTTCTGGGGCGGTACCTGGCTCGGTATCTACTCCGACAGCAAGAACAAGGAGAACGCCTGGAAGTTCGTCCACATGTTCACCCTCGAAGAGGAGACCCTCGAGTGGTGGGCGAAGGAGACGGGCGACTTCATCAGCAACCGGAAGGTGGTGGAGAAGATCAAGGACACCTTCTCCGAACCCTATCTCGGTGGCCAGAACCACTATGCCTTCTTCGCGGAGCTCGCGCCGAAGGTGAACGGTTCGCTCGTGACCGGAAAGGACCAGAACATCCTCGGCTTCATCAACCGGGCGGTGGCCGATTACGCCAACGGTGTGAAGAGCAAGGAAGATGCGATCCAGTGGATCAAGGAACAGGTGAAGAACGCCTATCCTGAGCTCACCGTGGAGTAAGCATGTGAAGCATTACGGGGGCTGCAGAGCACCTCTGCAGCCCCCATTTTCATGGAGGGAACCGTGAAACGATACTTACAGATCGTGGGGCTCGGGTTCGTCGCCCCGTTCTTCCTCTTCTTGATTGTGTTCCAGTTCTATCCCATCATCAACACCCTCATGTTGAGTTTCACCAACTACGACGGCCTCAAGAAGATGGACTGGGTGGGCCTGAAGAACTACGCCGACCTCATCGTGGACAAGTACTTCTGGCTCGCCTTCTTGAACACCTGGCGGATCTGGCTCCCCAACATCCTCATGCAGCTGGCCCTCGCCTTTCTCGTGGCCTTCTTCTTCACCGACATCAGGTACAGGATCAAGGGGATAAGCGTGTTCCGGGCGGTCTACTACTTCCCCAACCTGGTGACCGCGGCGACCATCGCCCTGCTCATCAACGTGCTCCTCGACTGGAAGCACGGAGCGCTCAACCAGATCCTCTTCGGGGCCAACGAAGAGGCCTTCATCGATTGGTTCAGGGATCCCGTGAGGACCCAGTTCATCGTCTCAATCGTTCAGACCTGGCTCTGGTTCGGCTATACGGCCATCATCCTCACCACGGGGATCCAGGGTATCCCGAAGACGTACTATGAGGCGGCCTATGTGGACGGCGCGAGCGCCTGGCAGGCCTTCTGGTCCATCACCATGCCGCTCCTCGCCCCGGTGATCACCTTCGTGCTCATCACCAGTCTCATAGGAGGTATGCAGATCTTCGATATCCCCTACATCCTCCGTATGGGACTCGCAGGGGAGAGCGGTCAGGCGGTCACCACCACGGTGATATACCTCTACGACCGTGGCTTCCGCTACCACCGCATGGGCTATGCGGCATCGGTGGCCTGGGTACTCTTCTTCCTGATCGTGCTCTTCTCACTCCTCTACTTCGTACTCGCGGGTCGAGAGAACAGGAGGAAACGATGATCGGAATGGAATCCTATTCAACACGGATACTCATCCAGCGGGTGGTGGTCTACTTGTTCCTCATCATCCTCGCGGTGATCTGTCTCCTTCCCTTCTACATCACGTTCGTGAACGCCACGCGTTCGAGCATGGAGATCAATCAGGGCCTGAGTCTCCTCCCCGGGAGTTCCCTGGGAAAGAACTTCATCACCCTGTGGGGCAAAGGGAAGGGTGAGAATCTCAACATTTTTCGGGGACTGAGGAACAGCTTCTTCGTGGCGACGTCCGCCACCCTCCTCGGCCTCTACGTGGCCGCCCTCGCGGGGTTCGGGTTCGCCTTCTACAACTTCCCGGCAAAACGGTTCCTGTTCGCCGTGGTCCTGGGGGTGATCATGGTGCCCGCGCAGCTGGGTATCATAGGCTACTTCCAGCTCCTGAGTGCGTACCACATGCTCGACACCTTCTGGGCCCTCATCCTGCCGGGAGGGGCGAACGCCTTCGCGGTCTTCTTCCTGCGCCAGTACGCCTCCTCGATCATCGATCAGGAGATGCTCCAGGCGGCCCGCATCGAGGGTGCAGGGGAGTTGCGGATCTTCCACTGGTTGGGGCTTCCGCTCCTGACCCCGGGGCTCGCCACCATGGGGATCTTCGCCTTCGTGGGGAACTGGAACAACTACCTGCTCCCCCTCGTCGTGCTCTTTTCGAATGAGAAGTTCACGGTGCCCATCATCATCGGACAGCTCAATACCAGTACCTACAAGACCGACTTCGGTATGCTCTACCTGGCGATCGCCCTTTCCCTGCTGCCCATCCTCATCGTGTACTCGATCGCCTCGAGGTTCATCATCGAGGGCATCAGCCTCGGCGCACTCAAGGAGTAGGCATGCGGACCATACGGAATCCGATTCTCCCCGGCTTCAATCCCGATCCTTCCATCGTGCGTGTGGGAGACGACTACTACATCGCCACGTCCACCTTCGAGTGGTTTCCTGGTGTCCAGATCCACCACAGCAGGGATCTGGTGAACTGGGAGCTCGTGAGCCGCCCCCTGGACGACCCGGGGGCGCTCCCCCTCCAGGGGGTGCGGGCCTCGGCGGGGGTGTGGGCCCCGTGCCTGAGCCACGACGGCGAGCGGTTCTACCTCATCTTCTCGATCGTGCGCACCTGGACCGATCGGGGGAACTCCGAGGGGCCCAAGGATGTGCACAACTTCCTCACCATGGCCGAAGACGTGAGAGGTCCGTGGAGCGAGCCGGTCTACCTCAATTCGAGCGGGTTCGATCCTTCGCTCTTCCACGACGACGATGGGAAAAAGTGGCTCCTCAACATGGAGTGGGACTACCGTGCGGGACACAACCACTTCTCGGGGATCCTCCTCCAGGAGTACGATCCCGGGGCCAAGCGCCTCGTGGGGCCGGTGTACAAGATCTTCACCGGCACTTCCATCGGCCTCACGGAAGGGCCGCACCTCTACAAGCGGAACGGCTGGTACTACCTCATCGTCGCGGAGGGCGGGACCACCTATGCCCATGCGGTCACGTGTGCGCGATCGAGGAGCATCACCGGCCCGTACGAGGTGCACCCGGAGAATCCCATCCTCACGAGCGTGAGGGACAGGGAGGGGTTCGATCGGGCGGTGGAGTATGGAGGGGACGTCCGCCCGTACCTTGCCGAGGGTCTCCAGAAGGCGGGACACGCGAGCATGTGTCCCTACACCGACGACCTGTGGGTACTCGTCCACCTGTGCGGCAGGCCCCTTCCGGGAACCCTCTACTGCCCGCTCGGGAGGGAGACGGCCCTCCAGGCGGTGCGATGGGGCGAGGATGACTGGCCCCACGTGGAGGGAGGCCCCCATCCGCAGACCGAGGTGCGCCTGCCCGGTGATCCTGTGGAGAAGCGGGGTGGGGCCGTGTTCAAGGACGATTTCGACGGCCCGGGCTTGAGGCCCGAGTACCAGTTCCTCAGGATGCCGCTTGAGGGGAAGTACTCGCTCACCGAGCGGCCGGGTTTCGTGCGCCTCTACGGACGCGAGTCGATCCTCTCGGAGTTCGACCAGAGCCTCCTGGCCCGGAGGGTGGAACACTTCAGATGGCGGGCCCAGACGGCCGTGGAGTTCTCGCCGACGAGCTTTCAGCACATGGCGGGCCTCCTCGTACGCTACGACGAGTCGAACCAGTACTATCTCCACATCTCTGCGGACGACGGGGGACGGAGAGTCTTGGGGATCCTGGTCTACGATAGGGGCATCCTCTCCATGCCCTTGGGAGACGACGAGGTGGTGCTCCCCGATGAGGGGCCGGTCTTCCTCAGGGTCGAGATGGATCTCTACGACGTCCGCTTCTCCTACTCGATCGACGGAGTGGAGTGGAAGGAGATTGGACCTGTGCTCCCCTCGTGGAAGCTCTCTGACGACTACGTGGTACCGCTGGGCTTCACGGGCATGTTCGTGGGGATCGCATGCCAGGACCTCAGGGGGACGGGGGTGTGGGCGGACTTCGATTACTTTCTTTATGAAGCGCTGGACGGATAGTCTTTTTTGCGGCATACTGGAGGTCATAAGATAAGACTTCCGTATGCGAGGCAGACATGCACATTCGAGACGATCTCCACATACCCAAGTACCGTCAGCTCTACGACATCCTGATGCACAACATAGAAAAGGAAGGGCTCAAGGAGGGGGACAGGATCCCCTCCGAGCCCACTCTCATCCAGACCTATGGGGTGAGCAGGAACACGGTGCGCCAGGCCATCGACCTCCTGGTCCAGGAGGGAGTCGTCTATCGTATCCAGGGTAAGGGCACGTTCTACAAGGGGAAACGGCGGGGGAGCGAGAAGAAGCCCTATCTCGTGGGGGTGATCACCCCCCTCACCAAGAAGTACATCTACCCTTCCATCCTGCAGGGTATAGAGGACTGCGCCTACGAGAGGCGCTACAGCCTCATCCTGGGGAACTCCGGAGGCGATACGGAGAAGGAGTGGCATCTCCTCCAGAACATGCTCCAGCGGGGGATCGAGGGACTCATCATAGAACCTGCGATGAGCGCGCACCTCAAGTCGAACACCCGGCTCCTCTCGGCCCTGGAGAGGCTCTCGATTCCCGTGGTGTTCATGGATTGCTACTACGAGGATCTCCCCTTCTCCTTCGTAACACCCGACGATGTGGAAGGGGGAAGGCTCGCCGCCTCTTACCTCATGAACTGGGGGCACAGGAGGGTGGGAATCGTCTACAAGAAGGACGTGGTGCCGGGTGTCCTCCGCCTCCAGGGGTTCCGCGAGGTGGTCCGTTCCCGAGGGGGTGAACTCCGGGAGGAGTGGGTGTGGGGGTTCACCGAAGCGGAGGACCAACCGGGGATGGATCCCGCCCGTAAGCTGGTGGCGGCGTTCCTCTCCCTCCCTCCTGAACGACGGCCCACCGCCCTCTTCTTCTACAACGATCTCTGTGCGATTCAGGGGTTGCAGGAGATCAGGAAGGCGGGGTTGTCGGTGCCCGGAGATGTCTCCATCCTGGGGTTCGACGATTCGGAGTACGCCCACTACGCCGAGATACCTCTCACCTCGCTCGTCCATCCCAAGGAAGAGCTGGGAAGGAAGGCCGCCGACCTCCTCTTCGAGGCCATCGATTCCGGGGATCGTTCCCCGAGGGTGGTGAAGCTGGTGCCCGGGATCGTGGAGCGCGAGTCCATGGGATCTCCCTCCCGATAGGCGTTGCCACATCGGAGCGTATCCGGTACTCTTGTGCCATGTCCGAGTTCCTCGTTCCTGCAGGAGAGGCGAGGGCTGAGTTGGAGATGCGGCGTTCCCGCTTCATCGCCCATGCGGTGCCGGCTTTTTCGGTCGCAGAGGCACGGGATGTCATCGAGGGGAGACGGAGGGAGTGGAGTGATGCCACACACGTGGTCTACGCCTATGTGGTGGGAAGTCCGCGTTCGGAGGTCCAGGGGATGAGCGACGACGGCGAGCCTCACGGTACGGCTGCGAGACCCGTCATGGCCCTCATCAGGGGGAGGAGGCTCTGGAACGTGGTGGTCACGGTGGTCCGCTACTTCGGCGGCGTGAAGCTCGGTACGGGCGGGCTCGTCCATGCCTATGCTGAAGCGGCCCGCAGGGCCCTCGACCGTCTCCCCGTGCGGCCCTTCGTCCCCATGGCGCGGATCCGGCTCGTGGTTCCCTATCCTCTGTTCTCACGATTGGGGCCCTTGCTCGAGGAGTACGAGGTGACGGTGCTCGAGCAGGAGTTCACTTCCGAGGTCTCGCTCACGTGTCGTCTCCCCCTGCGGTGCCTCGAGGGCTTCTCGAAGGGGCTTCGGGATCTCGGATCGGGGAGCGACGTCGACATTCTGGAAGAGGAAGGAGCGTGACATGCACGAGGATACGAGCAAGAGAGTGCTTTCCTACATGGAGGCCCACACCGAGGAGATGGTCGAGCTTCAGCGGCTGCTCACCTCTCACCCCGCCCTCTCGCCCGAGGTGGGTGGTCGAGGAGAGTGGGAGAAGGCCCAGGCCCTCGTCGAGTGGCTGGAGGCCCATCTCCTGCGCGAGGCGCGCGAGAAGGGGGTGGCGGCATCCCTCTCGGTGGTGGAGGTGCCTGACGAGCGGGCCGAGCGCGGTTCCAGGCCTTCGATCCTGGTGGAACTCTGGCACGACAGGAACGGACCTGCCTTCTGGATCATGACGCACCTTGACGTGGTGCCGCCGGGCGAAGTCGCACTGTGGAACGGGGATCCGTTCACCGCGGTGGTAAAGGACGGGCGTATCTACGGACGGGGAACCGAGGACAACCAGCAGTCGATGACGAGTTCGATCTTCGCGGCGCGTGCCCTGGTGGCCCTCGGCCTTGCGCCCGAGAGGCCCCTGAAGCTCCTCTTCGTGGCGGACGAGGAGTTCGGCAACCGCTACGGTATCCAGGCGCTCGTGACCTCCCACAGGAGTCTCTTCAAGGAGGGGGACGTGTTCCTGGTGCCGGACGGGGGGCTCCCCGACGGCTCCATGATCGAGGTGGCGGAGAAGCAGCTCCTGTGGCTCAAGTTCACCACACGGGGGCGCCAGTGCCATGCCTCGAGGCCCGATCTGGGGAAGAACGCCTTTGTGGCGGCTTCGGATCTGGTGGTGAGGCTCTCCCGCCTCGATGAGCGGTTCCCCCGGCGGAACGATCTGTTCGTGCCTCCCTGTTCCACCTTCGTGCCTTCCCGTAAGGACCCCAACGTGCCCAACATCAACACCGTGCCGGGCGAGGATGTGTTCTACATGGACTGCCGGGTGCTCCCGGAGGTGGACCTTGCCGAGGTCATGGGGGCGATCGAGGCCCTCTGCCGCGAGGTGGAGGCGGTCTACGGTGTGGAGATCTCGGTGGAGGTGATACAGCGGATCGTCTCGAGGCCCACGCCTGCGGATGCCCCGCTCGTGGATGTCCTGAAGGCCGCGGTGAAGGAGGTCTACGGTGTCGAGGCGCGTCCCATGGGGATAGGAGGGGGCACGGTGGCCGCTCCCCTTCGGAACGAGGGGTTCGACTGTGTGGTGTGGTCGACCGTGGACGAGACCGCTCACCAGCCCAATGAGTACTGCGTCATCGAGCACATGGTGAAGGACGCGGGGGTCATGGCCCTTCTTGCACTACGCTTTCGCAGATGACGAGGATCCTTCCCTCGGTGAGGATGCGTCGGTTCTCGGGATGGGCGAGGAGCATCCTCACCGCTTCCTCGGGAATCACGAGATCGGTCCTCCCCTGGCCGAAGACGGCTTCCGCCCGGATGCGTAGGGGATGTGCCCCTATGCGCTCGAGATGGGGTTCCTCCCGGTAGGAGGTGGTGAAGGCCACGACTCCCCAACGGGTGAGTACCTGGGGATGGATCATGCGTTCGCTCAGGACGAGCTCCCCGGTGGTGCTGTAGAGGCGGGGGAAGAGGGAGGGGGTGAGTGCGGCGGTTTCCCCTTCCTTTCCATATACGGGGAAGGTGCCCTTCGCATCGATGACGAGTCCGGAGAAGGTGTCGGCGGGTACCCATCCGATGCGCTCGGGGAGGGGGTCGGGGTCGTGGTGGAGGAGGAGGTGTGGGAGGATTTCGCGGGGTATGGAGAAGGTGTAGCGGGCGGTGATACGCGAAAGGTCCTGGCTGTAGGTGATGAGGTCGGGGTGCTTGGTCTCGGGGAGGGCGAGGAGGGAGAGGAGGCGATCGGGGTTGGAGCGGAAGAAGTCCTCCCCGGTGATGCGGGAGGAGATGCGGAGGGTGGAGAGGGTCTGTCTGAGAGAGAGGGGCAGGAGCGTCTG
Organism: Spirochaeta thermophila DSM 6192; assembly: GCF_000147075.1. NCBI lineage: Bacteria > Pseudomonadati > Spirochaetota > Spirochaetia > Winmispirales > Winmispiraceae > Winmispira > Winmispira thermophila. The sequence continues at coordinate 2,022,241 of NC_014484.1, read as the reverse complement.
GATGTGTTGGAGGGTGCGGTGGGGTGCGTCGGGGGTGAGCCGGCCCTGAGGGGGGGAGAGGGCGAGGGAGAGTTGGAGGGTCTGGGCCTCCCAGTCCAGCCGCCAGTGGATGGCAGGAGGGGCCTCCTGGGTGAGGGCGGGGAGCGAGAGGAGGATGCCTGCGAAGAGGAAGACGCGCCTCATCTCTTATTCCTCGACCAGGGGCACGGGTATCTTGAGCCGCATTCCCGGATGGATGACCGCGGAAGGTGAGAGGCCGTTCGCGAGGGCGATCCACTCCACGGTGGAGCCGTAGGTGCGCGCGATCCGCCAGAGGGATTCGCCCTCCTGGACCGTGTGGTGTTCCCACCTGAGGGAGGCGGGGAGGGTGGCAGGGGGTGGAGGGGTTCGGGGGGAGACGAGGGGGATGATGATGGTCATGCCCGGCGTGAGGGCGCGTGGACGGACGTCCGGGTTGTAGAGGTAGAGGAGGGAGAGGGGGACTCCGTAGTACCGTGAGAGGGCGGAGAGTGTGTCGCCTGTACGTACGGTGTGGAGGGTGATGTCCAGCAGGGGGACCGATTCCAGGGCTTCCCTCACTGCTGTGGCATGGTGTCGGGGGATCCTGATCACGCTGGAGGGAGGGGCGATCCCCAGGAGGAAGGAGGCGTTCGCCTCCTCGAGGATGTCGAGCGGCACCCCGGTCCGCTCGGAGAGGAGACGGAGCGAGACCGGTCGGTCCACGGAGAGCCCTTCCCATTCCCACGGTTCCTCCCACGAGATGGGGAGCCCGTGCCGGGCCGCCTGGGACGCCGTTTCCACCACGGCGATGAAGCGGGCCACGTAGTGTGTGGTCTGGCGAGGGAGGTGGCCTCCTTCGGCGAGGGCGAAGTAATCCTTGAGCCCCGTGAGGTGTATGATGGAGAGCATGCGGTTGAGGCCGCAGTTGTAGGCGGCGAGGGCGAGGAGCCAGTCTCCCAGGACGGAGTAGTTGTAGGAGAGTTTTTCGAGGGCCGCCCGGGTGGAGAGGACGAAGTCACGCCGCTCATCGATCCACTCGTTCTTCGTGAGCCAGGGGTGCATGGAGTTCTCCATGAACTGCCAGAGCCCCACGGCGCCCGAGCGGGAGACCGCGTGTACGTTGTAGGCCGACTCCACCACCGGAAGGTAGACGAGTTCCCAGGGGAGTCCCGCTTCCATGATGCTGAGGGAGATGAAGTGCCAGAAGGGCCTCGCACGCTCGAGGCTGCGGGCGAGCCATGTGATTCCTTCTTTCGAAAGGAGCCGCTTCCGTTCGGCCTCGATGAGCGGGTGGGGGGGCACCCGGAGGGTGTATCCCCGAGGACCTGCGTGGTGTGACCAGGAAGGAACCTCAGCCGGTCCGGTGCGGAGGGGGCGTGACGGCGCCTCATCCCCCGGGAGGAGGGCCGCCGAAATGAGGATGCAGACTAGAACTTCTCGCCGAAATAGATACCGGCCCATTCCCACTTTCCGTCGATGTCGGGATCGAAAGGATAGTTCACCCGCCTGAAGTAGAGATACCAGACGTTTATCCTGTACGACCACCCCCAGGTCCTCAGGTAGGCCTCGCTCGGGGTGGAGGAAGGATCGAGTTCGCTCGCATAGCGGACCCTGGTTCCGGAGAAGAAGGGGGTGAAGTCGAAGATCACCTGGGCGTTCTTGGCGGTCCGCTCCTGCTCCCACGAGATGGAGAAGAAGTTGACCTTCGCCCGATACCGCGAGAGGAGGGCGGCGTTCCTGGTGCGGATGGCGTACGTGACGGCGTCGAACAGGCTCTCGAGATCGTCGAAGAGCCAGTTCTTGGGCGAATCGTGGAAGGCAAGGAGTTCCTGAACCTTGAGGTAGGCCTCGGGTTCCCCTGGGATGCTGGTGGCGGGATAGTTGAGGAAGAGCCGATAGGTACGGATGGCGTCGTCCCACATCCCGGCCTGTTCGTAGGCCTTGGCAAGGAAGTAGTAGGCCACGCCTGCATCGATCCGGGATGCGTATCGTTGGATGAGGAGGTTGTAGTAGCGGATCCTGGTGTACGGATCTTCCTCCTTGTCGGCCAGCTCCCTGAGACAGAGGAAGTGGAGGGGCACCCCTTCGATGAGCAGGTCGGGATATCCCTCGAGGATCCTCCGGTAGTAGAGGAGGGCGAGAGGCTCGGCACCCTCCCGTTGGTACTGACGGGCGAGGAGGTAGAGGTAGTAGGCGGTGAGAGGCGAATCGGGGGTCCGGGAAGCGAGGCCGGAGAGGAAGGCGGCCCGTTTCGTCCAGAGTCCTTCCTGTGCGAGAAAACCCGCTATCTCCTTGACCGCGATGAGTCTCGTCTCGGGTGAACTCTCGGGGATCAACGAGAGAAGTCGGGCGATGTGTGTCCGTTCGGGAGGTCGTTCCGGAAGGAGATACCCGTCCACCCATGGGGGTGAGGGCACGAAGAAAAAGGACAGGGAGAGGACGACGACGGTGAGGAGGATGAGCGTGGTACGGACGGTGCTGCTCACGGGTCGATCTTATAGTGTAAGTCGAGGGGTTGGCAAGGGCGTGCAGGCCCGCTATAGTGAGATGCCATGCATATCCCCCTGCAGGAAGGAGTAAGAAGCCGTGGGAGAGAAGATACGAAAGGAAGCTGGAGGACTCGTCGTACCTAACGAGCCCGTCATCCCCTTCATCCAGGGAGACGGGACCGGTCCCGACATATGGCGTGCGGCGGTTCGCGTCTTCGATGCAGCGGTGCAGAAGGCCTACGGCGGCAGACGGAAGGTCGCATGGATGGAGGTGCTTGCCGGCGAACGGGCCTACCGGGAGAAGGGGACGTGGCTCCCGGACGAGACCCTCGAGGCCTTCAAAGAGTACCTGGTGGGGATCAAAGGTCCCCTCACCACGCCCGTCGGCGGGGGCTTCCGGAGCCTCAACGTGACGCTCAGGCAGATGCTCGATCTCTACGTGTGTCTGAGACCGGTGAAGTACTATCCCGGCATCCCCTCACCGGTACGACACCCAGAGCTGGTGGACATGGTGGTCTTCCGGGAGAACACCGAGGACGTGTATGCCGGATTCGAGCTCCCCTCGGGGGATGAGCGTACGAAGCGTCTCATCGACTTCTGCAGGAGGGAGTTCGGGTGGCAGATCCGCGAGGATTCGGGGATCGGGGTCAAGCCCATAAGCCCCACGGGGACGAAGCGTCTCGTACGGGCCGCGATCAGGTACGCCCTCGACCACGGAAGGCGCTCCGTGACCCTCGTGCACAAGGGGAACATCATGAAGTACACCGAGGGGGCCTTCAGGGCGTGGGGGTACGAGGTGGCGAAGGAGCAGTTCGGCGATCGGGTGGTCATCTGGGGGGATGTCCCCGACGGCGTCGTGCCCGAAGGGAAAGTGCTCGTGAAGGACGCCATCGCCGACGCCTTCCTCCAGCAGATCCTCACCAGACCCGCGGAGTTCGACGTGATCGCCACCATGAACCTCAACGGGGACTACATCTCCGACGCCCTCGCAGCCCAGGTGGGGGGGATCGGGATCGCCCCGGGGGCGAACATCAACTATGAGACAGGACATGCGATCTTCGAGGCCACGCACGGGACCGCTCCCAAGTATGCGGGGAAGGACATGGTGAACCCGAGCTCCGTGATCCTCTCGGGGAAGATGATGTTCGAGTACCTCGGCTGGCACGAGGCGGCCGCGCTCATCGAAAAGGGGCTCACCGGTGCGATCGCCTCCCGCAAGGTCACCTACGACTTCGCACGTCTCATGGAAGGGGCCGAGCAGGTCTCCACGAGCGAGTTCGGGAACCAGATCATCGCCCACATGTGAGCCACCTTCCTTAGGGAGGATATCCTTGGCATCCTCGCTCCTTCAGGGTAGACTGGTTCCATGCAACCGGAAGAGGCCTATACCCTGGAGGAGGGAGGGGGATACGGCGTACGGGTGGGGCGGCTCAGGCTCTCCCTCGGCTACGAGAGGGGGGTGTGCAGGCTCGCGTACCGGTACGGGTCGCGACAGGTGGATCTCGACGTTCGTCCGGGGGCCGCGATCACCGGGCCTCCGGAGGAGGTGGTGGTCCAGGACATCCTCCTCAGAGCGCCGGCCCGTTCCTTCTCCCTCCTTCCTGCGCTGCCCGACAAACCCCTCATCCTGTTTCCGGAGGCCCCTCTGCGGATCTTCCCGGGCGACGAACACCGCATCTTCTTCCACATCCCCCTGTGGGTGCGGCTCGTCCTTTACGGGGAGTCCTACGAGCACACGGTCCTCGACCTCCCACCGATGGTGTTCTCCAACACGTGGTCCGGGTCTCCTGAGTCGGGAGTGCTCGGCTATTCCTTCAGGACCAGGGTCATGACCGAGCCTGAGGCACGGCCGGCGGGCATGTGGGCCCTCTGTGGGGTGGCCCTCCGCAACCGCACGCAGGGGGAGCTCCTCCTGGAACGTCTCGTCGTGCCCGTTGCCTTCCTCTCCCTCTACCGCGGAGGGGACAGGCTCACCACCTCCCGCGCATCGCTCTCGTTCCGCGGAGAGACCGGAGAACTCCAGTGGCAGTTCGAGAGGGGTGCTCCGGGGTATACCGAGGGCGAGGTGCTCGTCTCTGGTCCCAGGGAAAAGGCCGCCCGGAACATCTTCGTGATGGGGGTTTCCCTCATCCGAAGCCTCACGGGGTTTTGAGTATGAAGTGGCCGTTCGTGAACCTCTCCGGGCTCCTCTCCATGGACTGGTGGAAGGAGGCCCTCGGGATCCTCGGCCTGCTGGTGGGAGGGTTTCTCGCACTCAAGCTGCTGAGCCTCTTCCTCCGGAAGGTGGTGCTGCGCAAGCTCTCGCCTCATGCGAGCATGGTCATCACCAGGATCGTCTACTATTCGGGCCTTCTCCTGCTCATCCTGGTAGTCCTACAAAGGCTCGGGGTGAGCCCTGCCACCCTCCTGGGGGCGGCGGGGATCGCCGGTATAGCGGTGGGGTTCGCGGCCCAGACGAGCATGTCGAACCTCATAAGCGGAATCTTCCTCCTCTCCGAGCGGCCCTTCAGCGTAGGGGATCTCATCAAGGTGGGCGAGTTCACCGGATTCGTGGTCTCGGTGGACCTCCTTTCGGTGAAGGTGCGCACCTTCGACAACAGGTTCGTACGTATCCCCTCGGAGAGACTCATCAACCAGGAGCTCGTGAACATCACCTACTATCCCATACGGCGCCTTGACATCGATCTCTCGGTGGCCTATAAGGAGGACTTCACCCGTGTGGCCCGTATACTGCGCGAGGTGGCCGAGAAGAATCCCTATTGTCTTGATGAGCCGGAGCCCCTCATCGTCTTCAAGGCCTTCGGGGCCTCGGGGATCGAGATCTTCTTCGGGGTATGGTTCATAAAGACCGACTACCTCAAGCTCAAGAATTCCATCATGCACGAGATCAAGCAGCGGTTCGATGCCGAGGGGATAGAGATACCCTTCCCCCACGTCTCGGTCTACACGGGATCGGTCACCTCGCCCTTTCCGATCCGGGTGATGGATGAGGCGCATGACCTCTCCGACGTGGCCGCGGCTCGGGACGTCCCTCCCCCTGAGGACGGGCGGCCGTAACCCCATGGGGGGAGGCCGGCGCTTGCCTTCCCCGGATCGGGTGAGTACCTTAGATCCATGAGTCCTGAAGCAGTCTACGAGGTGTTGTCGAAGGTCACGGATCCCGAACTCGGCAGGAACATCGTGGAGCTGGGGTTCGTGAAGGACCTTTCGATAGAGGATGGGAGGATCGCCTTCACCCTCGAGCTCACCACCCCGGGGTGTCCGCTCAAAGAGACGCTCACAGCGCAGTGCAGGGAGGCCCTCCTCTCGGCCTTCCCCGAGGTGCGGGAGGTGGACATCCGTGTGAGCGCGCGTGTCCGTCAGGACACCCGCATCCAGGAGAGGCTGTCGGTGCCCGTGAAGACCGTGCTCGCGGTGGGGAGCGGGAAAGGCGGGGTGGGTAAGTCCACGGTCACCGCCCTCCTCGCCCATCTCTTCCACAGGTTGGGAGCCAAGGTGGGGGTCCTGGATGCCGACATCTACGGGCCCAACATCCCCCGCCTCCTCCCGCCCGTGCAGGGGCCTGAGGCGGAGGGTGAGCGTATCGTCCCTGCCCGGACGAGGGAGGGGATCGTGGTGATGAGTGTGGGGTTCCTCGTGGAGGAGGGACAGGCCCTGGTCTGGCGCGGTCCCATGCTCCACAGCATGCTCCAGTCGCTCATCACCCAGGTGGAGTGGCCCGCACTCGATTACCTCCTCCTCGATCTCCCCCCGGGCACGGGGGACGTGCAGCTCAGCGCGAGCCAGCTCCTGCCGCTCACCGGTGCCCTCCTGGTGGCCACGCCCCATCCCCTCGCCCAGGAGGACCTGCGGCGCGGGGTGGACGCCTTCAAGCGGCTCTCGGTACCCTTGTTGGGTGTCATAGAGAACATGGCGGGCGAGGTGTGGGGCGAGGGGCTCACGGCCCGTACCGCGGAGAGCCTCGGCGTTCCTTTCCTGGGGAGCATCCCCCTCTCCCAGGAGATCGCCCATGCGGGTGTCTCGGGCGATTTCTCGTTCCTCGACAGAGGTGAGCTGCCTTTCAGGAAGCTCGTGGAGGCCGTAGGTTCCAGGGTGAGCGTGGAGACCTACCGACTCCAGGGGTGAGGCCCTTGACGAAAGGGGGCGGGGTTCGCATAATGCATCCACCACTTCTTTGTGAGGAGAGAGATCGGTGCCGTGCGGAAGAAAGCGTAAGCGGAAGAAGATTGCCAAGCACAAGAGGAAGAAGAAACTCCGGAAGAACCGCCATAAAAAGAAGAAACGCTGAGGTTTCATGACTCGAAAGAGGGCAGGCCGGTGAACTTCACGTACCTCTCTCAGGTAGAGGGGCCAGAGGATGTCAAGAGACTTTCCTTCTCCCAGCTTTCCGAGCTGGCAGAGGAGATACGTGAGTACATCCTTGCGACGGTGAGCCGGACGGGAGGACATCTTGCATCCAATTTGGGCGTGATAGAGCTCACCCTTGCCCTCCACTATGTCTTCGAGAGCCCGAAGGACAGGATCATCTGGGACGTGGGGCACCAGTGTTATCCCCACAAGATCCTCACGGGCAGGCGTGATGCCTTCCCCACCCTTCGCCAGAGGGGAGGGATAAGCGGGTTCCCCAAGCCGTCAGAGAGCGAACACGACGTGGTGGAGACGGGACACGCCTCCACCTCGCTCTCCATAGGGCTGGGCCTCCGGATGGGCATGGAACTCCTCCGGCAGGAGGGGAAGGTGGTGGCGGTCATCGGGGACGGTGCCCTCACCGGTGGCATGGCCCTGGAGGCCCTCAATCACGCGGGACACCTCAAGAAAGACCTGATCATCGTTCTCAACGACAACGACATGTCCATCAGCCCCAACGTGGGGGCCCTCTCCTACTACTTCAGCAGGCTCTCATCCACCAGTTCGTACCAGCACTTCAGGGAGTGGGTGGACGGGATCATCGCGGGTATCCCCCACTACGGGGGAAGGCTCATGGACATGGTCGAACGACTGAAGGCCGGTGTGAAGTCTCTGGTCTATGAGCAGAACCTCTTCTCGGTCCTGGGGTTCGAATACGTGGGGCCGGTCGACGGGCACCGGATCGATCGACTCGTCCAGGTGTTCCAGGACGTGAGGGAGATGCAGCGGCCGGTGGTGGTCCATGTGAAGACGAGGAAGGGAAAGGGGTACCCCTACGCCGAGGAGGACCCCACGACCTACCACGGGGTTTCCTCGTTCTGCGTGGACAGCGGGGAGGTGAGCTCCTCGGAAAAGGTGACCTTCACCCAGGCCTTCTCCCAGGCCCTGCTCTGCGAGGCTTCGAAGGATGAGCGCATCACGGCCATCACGGCGGCCATGGAGACGGGGACAGGGCTCGCCCCCTTCAGGCAGGCCTTTCCGGACCGGTTCTACGACGTGGGGATCGCAGAGCAGCACGCGGTGGGGCTCGCCGCAGGTCTCGCACGTGCCGGACTCAGGCCCGTGGTTGCTCTCTATTCCACCTTCCTTCAGCGGGCGATCGACCAGGTGATCCACGACGTGGCCATCCCGAAGCTCCCAGTGGTGTTTGCGATCGATCGGGCGGGCCTCGTCCCCGGGGATGGAGAGACCCACCAGGGTATCTTCGATGTGCCCATGCTCAAGGCGGTGCCGGGCATGACCATCCTCATGCCTGCGACTGCCGACGAGATGCACCTCATGCTTCGCTGGGCCCTCGAGAGGGGCGGCCCCGTGGCCCTTCGGTACCCGAAGGATGTCTGCCTTCCCCCTCTCTCGGCATGTGAGGGGGAGCTCATCCCCGGACGGGGGGTGTTCCTGCGGGAGACCGGCGAGGCGCACGTCCTCCTGGTGGGAGCCGGAGGGCACCTCAGGGAGCTCCTCTCGGCTGCAGAACTGCTCTCAGGCGAGGGGATACCGGCGGATGTCTACCACCTGCGCTTTCTCAAGCCGCTCGATCTCGTCCATCTTGGAAAGATCTTCTCGCGGTATCGGGGCGTGTACCTCCTGGAGGATGGGGTGGCCTCGGGAGGTGTCGGAGAGACCATCCTCGCCGCTGTGGATGTGGAAGGGGTGCGGCTCGTCCACAAAGGCGTGCCCGACGAGTTCCCCACCCATGCGACGAGGCAGGAGCTCCTCGCCGACTACGGCCTCGATGCGGCCCACATAGCGGAGCTGGTCCGCGAGGGGGTGGGCGGTTCCCGGAGGCTCCACTCCCACTCTGCGTGACGGCCGGGAGTGCGTGCACCTTCCGCGTGTTTGTGGTATACTGCCCCCATGAAAGCCCTCAGACTCGCATCTGGAGCCCTCCTTCCATACGAACGACGGCCGCTCATCATGGGCATAGTGAACACGACGCCGGATTCCTTCTATCCCGGAAGCAGGGCCTCCGGTGAGGAGGCGGTGAGGAGGGCCGTGGCCCTCGTGGAGGAGGGGGCGGATCTCCTGGACATAGGGGCCGAGTCCTCGCGTCCCGGGAGCGACTATGTCTCCGAAGAGGAGGAACTCGCCCGGCTCGTTCCCGTGGTCCGGGAGGTGAGGAGGCTCGTGGACGTGCCGATCTCGGTGGATACCCGGAAGGCCCGTGTGGCCCGGGAGGCCCTCGATGCAGGGGCCGACATCGTGAACGACATCTCGGCCCTCAGGGACGATCCCGACCTCGCACGGCTCGTCGCGGAGAGGGGGGTGCCGGTGGTGCTCATGCACATGCGCGGAACACCCCGCACGATGCAGATCGATCCTCACTACGACGATCCGGTGGAGGAGGTGCGGAGGGAGCTCCTCTCGTTTGTGGAACACGCCCTCGAGGCAGGGGTGCACCGCGACCAGATCATCATCGACCCGGGATTCGGGTTCGGGAAACGAAGGGAAGACAACCTCCTGCTCTTGAAGCACCTGGATGTATTCGTCTCCACCGGGTATCCTGTGCTCGTGGGAGTCTCCCGCAAGTCCTTCATCGGACTCACCCTGGGGAGAGAGGTGGAGGAAAGACTCTCCGGTACCCTCGCGTGCCACTACCACGCCGCCCTCAAAGGAGCGGCCATCCTCAGGGTGCACGATGTCAAGGCCACGAGGGATCTCATCCTCATGAAGGAGGCCGTGGAAGGAGCGACGCTCCCCTCCGGGCCTGCGGCGGAGTCATGATAGAGACGCTCAAGACCCTCTGGGACACGGTGTTCCTCCCCCTCCTCGATATAGGGATACTCGCATTCCTCATCTACAAGACGTACGAGCTGCTCCTCGTGACCAACGCCCTCCCGGTCCTGAGGGGGCTTCTCTTCCTCGGAGGGCTCTACCTCCTCGCCTTCGTCCTGGGGCTCTCGACCCTCCGGTGGATCCTCTCGTTCCTCGCACCGGGCCTGGTGCTCGGCGTGTTCGTGATCTTTCAGCCGGAGCTCAGGCGCATCTTCACCCGGCTCGGCCAGGGACAGGTCTTCGGCCTCGGGGCGAGGAGGTATTCCCTCGACATCGACGCGGTGCTCAATGCCATGGAGGTCCTTTCTGCGGCGCGGCGGGGGGCGCTCATCGTGCTCTCCCGGAGCATGAGTCTGCGGAACGCGATAGAGACGGGAATCCGGCTGGACGCCGAGCTCTCATCCTCGCTCCTCATCACCATATTCGGTCATGACACCCCGCTCCACGATGGTGCGGTGGTGATAGAGAAGGGGCGGGTGGTCGCGGCTGCCTGTTTCCTCCCGCTCTCCGAGCAACCCCAGGCACGGCGGGCCTTCGGCGCCCGTCACCGGGCTGCTCTTGGACTCGCCGAACAGTCGGACGCGGTGGTCCTGGTGGTCTCGGAGGAGACAGGTGCCCTCTCGCTCGCCTACGAATCCAAGCTCCTCTACGACCTCTCGCCCGAGGAGCTCAGGGCCGTCCTCGCCGGGTTGCTCGGACTCCCGAGGGAGAGGACCCGCATCGAACAGGGGGAAGGGGTATGAGGACGAAGAGGAACGTGTTCCACCACCTCCCCGCGAAAATCGTCTCTCTCGTCTTCGCCGTCCTCCTCTTCTATGCCCAGAGGTACTCGGCCTTCGAGGAACGCTATGTGATGATCTCCTTGAGCGCCCGCCTCCCGGAGACGCTCATCCCTGCGAGTCCCCTTCCGGAGAAGGTACGGGTGGGGATACGGGGCAGGGAGGAGGATATCTACGCCCTCCTCCCCGAGGACCTGTCCGTGTACGTGGACCTCTCTTCCCACACGGTGCCGGGTCGTTACACCGTCCCGATCCATCTCGATCGGGGGGAATCCGCCCTGGGTGTGGAAGCCGAGTTTTCCATAGAACCCTCGCAGATCACGGTGGAACTGGTGGAGAAGCTCTCCAAGTCGCTCCAGGTGATACCCGATGTGGCGGGTTCCCCGCCGCCCGGGTACGAGGTGGTCCAGATGCTCGTGATCCCCTCGTCGGTCGAGGTGGAAGGTCCCAGGGACGTGATCGAGGGGGTGACGCAGATACGCACGGAGCGTATCGACCTCTCCAGCAGGACCGAGGATGCGAGCCTCACCGTGCGGCTGGTGAGGCCCGCTCCTTCCGTGAGGATCCCGGGAGGGGATGTGGTGGAGGTGCGTGTCCTCGTGAGGGAACGGATCATCCATCAGACCTTTGAGAAGGTCCCCCTGGTGGCGGTGGACCTGTCGCCTTCTCTCGAGATGGAAGGCCTTCCCGAGGAGGGGTCGGTCACCATCCAGGGGCCGTATTCGACCATGGAGGGGCTCGCCCCGCAGGATGTGCACCTGGTGGTGGACTGTGCAGAGGTGGAGGAACCGGGTGAGTATGTGCTGGAGGTGCGGCCGATCGTTCCCCAGGAGGTGGTGGTGCTCGACTTCTCACCTCGCCAGGTGGGTGTACGGGTGAGGTTTCGGGAGTCCCCGGCTACCGGAGTCGTCTCGGAGGAGGGGGAATGATCCTGGGAGTGGGCATCGATGTGGTGAGGATCGACCGGATCGCACACTGGTGGGAGAACCCCGGACTGGTGGCCCGCTACTTCCACCCTCTCGAGATAGAGAGCATACGACGGAAGGGGGGAGGGGTCGCCGGATCGCTCGCCGCACGGTTCGCGGCCAAGGAGGCCTTTGCAAAGGCCCTGGGGACGGGGCTGCGCGGGTTCTCGCTGAACGAGGTGCAGGTGGAGAACGATCCCCACGGCCGACCCTATCTCGTGCTCCACGGAAGGGCCCGCGACCTCTTCGCACGGCGTGGGGGGGCCCGTGCGCACCTCTCGCTCACCCATGAGAAAGACGCGGCGATCGCCGTGGTGGTCATAGAGGGGGATGTATGACGCAGGAATCCAGCCCTGATAAGGGTCTCAAGCTCACCTACTTTTCCAAGCGGCCGTTGGAGTGTCCCGTGTGCAGGACCGAGTTCTTCAGGGAAGACCTGCTCTCGGGGCGGGGGCGTCTCATCGCGGGCCGCCTCACGCTGGAGCTTCGAAGGCTCTACGAGCCCTCGAAGAAGTATGGGGCGGTCTACCCGCTCGTGTATCCTGTGACGGTGTGTCCCTCATGCTTCTACGCTGCCTATCCCGAGGACTTCCTCGAGATCCCCGCCGAGGCCCTCCTTCCCCTCGAGGCCTCCACCGACGCGCGCCGTGAGCTCCTCCTCTCGATCTTTCCCGACCTCTCCTTCTCGGCCCCGCGGCGCCTCTACGAAGGGGTGGCGAGTTACGTGCTGGCCATGCTCTGCTACGAACACTTTCCGGCCGACACGGCTCCCACCTTCAAGATGGGACTCTCGGCCCTCCGCGGGGCCTGGCTCGCCTCCGACCTCCAGGCCCAGTTCCCGGATGAGGGCTGGGGCCTCCTCGTGCGTCACCTCTACCGGAAGGCACGCTTTCTCTACATCCTGGCGGTGGAGAGGGAGCAGAAAGGTGAGGAGGTGCTCTCCCGCCTCAAGTACCAGGGACCCGACCTCGACAAGAACTACGGCTACGACGGCGTCCTCTATCTTGCAGGACTCCTCGATTATCGGTATGGTCCACGATCGAACAGGGAAAAGCGGATCGCCTCGCTCATGCGGGCCAAGCAGATCATCGCGCGCATCTTCGGCATGGGCAGGGCATCCAGGCACAAGCCCCAGGTGCTCCTCGACAATGCAAGAGACGTCTACGACCTCATCCGGAAGGAGCTCGAGTCCCTGGGGGCCGATGGAGGGGAGCCGGTAGATGGGTCAGCGTAACATCAAGGTGGTGCTCGCCTACGATGGGACGGACTTCGTGGGGTGGCAGCGGCAGCCGAATGGCCGGAGTGTCCAAGGGGTGGTGGAGGATGCCTTGGCGAGGATGCACAAGCACCCGGTGCACGTCCATGCGGCGGGCCGCACTGATTCGGGGGTACATGCCGTGGGGCAGTGTATCAACTTCATCACCGACATCGATTCCCTCCCGGTGGAAAAGTTCGCCCTTGCGCTCAACTCCTTCCTGCCCCGCGATGTGAAGGCCCTCCAGGCCGAGGAGGTGCCTCCCGACTTCCACGCCCGTTACAGCGCGGTGCGTCGGGAGTACCGCTACTACGTCTTTCCTTCGCCCTCGCCGTATCCCCACCTCAGGCGCTACAGCCTGTGGGTGAACCGCCTGCCGGACGTCCGTCTCCTCAATGCGTATGCCTCCTGCATTGTGGGCGAGCACGATTTCTCCAGCTTCTGCAGCCCGTCGGATCCGAGCCCGTCCAAGGTGCGCCTCATCCACACCGCTTCGTGGTTCCCCGAGGGGTCTCAGCTGGTGTTCCGTATCGTGGGGAACGCCTTCCTCTGGCGGATGGTACGGGCCCTGGTGGGTACCATGCTCGACCTCGAAAAACAGAAGGCCGACCCCGAGATGATGCGGAAGATCCTGGAGGCGAGGGACAGATCGGCGGCCTCGGACAGCGCCCCGGCGTGGGGGCTCTTCCTCCATGAGGTGCAGTATGAGTGAGCAGGATCTCTACAAGGAGTTGTGGGAGCTTTCGTTCCTGGTGGAAGACCTCGTCCATGGGGGATGGGAGCGCCCACACCCCGCCCCCCCCACCGTCCCGGCGGGAGCCCCTCCCCTCGTGGCAGGATCAGGAGAGAGGAGTGAGAGGAAACCCACCGGCGGAGACGATCCGGCACGCACGCTCGGGGCCCTCCACGAGCAGGTGCGCGCCTGTAACCGGTGTGACCTCGCCCGGACCCGGCGGCATGCGGTGCCGGGGATAGGGAGGGTGGGCCTCCCGGTGATGGTGGTGGGAGAGGCCCCCGGCGCGGACGAAGACGTGAAGGGCGAGCCGTTCGTGGGGAGGGCCGGGCAGTACCTGGACAAGTGGCTCGCGGCCATAGGGCTGCAGCGAGGCCGGGATGTCTTCATCACGAATGTGGTGAAATGCAGGCCGCCGGGGAACCGCGATCCCCGTCCCGACGAGATCTCGGCCTGTCTCCCCTTCCTCGAAGCACAGATCGCGCTCGTGAGACCGCGGGCCATCCTCACGGTGGGGAGGTTCGCCGCCTCCACTCTGCTCGGTACACAGGAGGGCATCTCCCGCCTCCGGGGGAGGGTCTACCGGTACCGGGACATTCCCCTGGTGCCCACCTACCATCCGAGCGCGGTCCTCAGGGATCCGTCGCTGAGGAGGCCTGTCTGGGAGGACCTCAAGCTCCTCTCTTCCGTCCTGCGCGGGGAGGGGGCGGGCGTGCACGATGCCTCGAGGTGAGGGTATGTGGGTGGACGTGGCCTTCAATCTTCCCCTCCGTGAACCCCTCACGTACCGGGTGGAGGGAGAGGTCCCCGTGGGCGTGCGGGTACGGGCGCCCGTGAGGGGGCGGGTGCTCACCGGGTACGTGGTAGGGGTGAGGGGGAATCCTCCTTCCGGTGTGGCACCCGAGGACCTCAAGCCCGTGGAGAAGGTGCTCGATGAAGAACCCCTGTTCGACGGGCGTGTCCTCTCTCTTGCGCAATGGGTGAGTTCCTACTACCTATGCGGACTGGGGGAGGCCCTCTCGGCCATGATCCCCGGCGGGAGGGTGCAACGCGAGGCGCCCGTGCCGTATGATGAACCTGCGGCGTACCGGCGGCACCGGCTCTCTCCGGCCCAACGGGAGGCAGTGGAGGCCGTGCTCTCCTGCACCCACCCCATGTTCTACCTCTGGGGCGTCACCGGATCGGGCAAGACCGAGGTATACCTCACGGTCGCCGAGCATATGCTCGAGCGAGGGAAGGGGGTGCTCTACCTGGTGCCCGAGATCGCCCTCACCCGCCAGGTGGTGGAGACCATCCGCGCCCGGTTCGGCCAGGACGTGGCGGTGCTCCATTCTCGCCTCACCGCCTCACAACGGCTCGCCGAGTGGCGGAGGATCGTCCGTGGCGAGGTGCGCTTCGTCATAGGTGCCAGGAGCGCGGTCTTCGCACCCATCGGCGACCTCGGGCTCATCGTGCTCGACGAGGAGCACGAGTCGAGCTACAAGTCGGGTGCCACCCCCCGGTACCACGCCCGCCAGGTGGCCATGCACCGCGCCCGCACCGAGGGCGCCCTCCTCCTCATGGGGAGCGCCACCCCCTCGCTCGAAGCCTACCATCTCATGCATACAGGGCGGCTTCCCTTCTTCCACCTTCCCGAGCGTGTGGCGGGGGGAGAGCCCCCCCGTATAGAGATCGTCTCCCTCAAGGACCATCCCGGCCCGCTCTCCAAACCCCTCCTCAGGGAGATCGAGCGTACCAAGAAAGAGGGAAAGCAGACCATCCTCTTCCTCAACAGGCGGGGATTCGCCCACTACGTGGGATGCAGGGCCTGCGGGTTCGAGATGACCTGCCGCCATTGCTCGCTCCCCCTCACGTACCACAGGGCCGAAGAGGTGATGGTCTGCCACTACTGCGGCTACCGGACCAGACCCATCGACGTGTGTCCCTCGTGCGGGAGCGTGGACGTACGCTACAGCGGGCCGGGCACCGAGCAGGTGGAGAAGCAACTCAGGGAAACCTTTCCCTTCTACCGCATCGCCCGACTCGACACGGACACGGCCCGGAAGAAAGGCGTACTCGAGCGCGTACTCGAGGAGATGGAATCCGGCCAGGTGGACGTACTCCTCGGGACGCAGATGATCGCCAAGGGCTTCAACTTTCCCCGCCTCGGGCTCGTGGGGGTGGTGTTGGCCGATACCGGGTTGCACATGCCCGACTTCCGGGCCGCCGAACGGGTCTTCTCCCTCCTCGTTCAGGTCGCGGGCCGTGCGGGCAGGTTCATGCCGGGTGGTCGGGTCGTCATCCAGACGTATCTGCCCGATCATCCTGGCATCGTGTGTGCCCGGGAGCACGATCTCCGTCGCTTCTACGAGGAGGAACTCGAGGTGCGAAAGGAGACACTCTTCCCTCCCTTCTCGAGACTCGTCCGCCTTGTCTTCCGGGGAAGGGACGAGCGCAAGGTGGAGAGGGACGCCGGGGGATTCGCCTCCCTCCTTTCGGCCGACCTGCCCGAGGGTGTCGAGCTCCTGGGCCCCGCCCCCTGCCCCATGGAGAGGATCGCCGGCAACTATCGGTACCACCTCTTCCTCCGCTCGTCCTCACTCGCCCCCATGCACGGCCTCCTCGCCCGCACCCTCCCCCTCTTCAGGCCTTCCTCGGGCGTGCACCTCGAGGTGGACGTGGATCCGGTGCAGGTGGTATGAGGTAGCCGATCACCCCGTTTCGGAGTACCCTTGGATAGAGAACACGCTCTCAAGGAGGCTTGTATGGCACGAGTCGCAGTATGTCTCGCCGATGGATTCGAGGATGTGGAGGCCGTGACCCCCATCGACCTGCTGAGGCGCGCCGGCGTGGAAGTGGTGGTGGCCGGCGTCACCGGCAAGGAGGTGACCGGTTCGCGCGGCGTGCGCATCGTCACCGACGCTCTCCTCTCGGATCTTTCGCCCGAGGACTTCGACGGCATGGTGCTGCCGGGGGGTATGCCGGGCTCGAGCAACCTCGCCGCCTCGGACGCGGTGCGGGCCTGGCTCTCCCACTGCATGAAGGCGGGAAAGACCATCGGGGCGATCTGTGCCGCTCCCGCGGTGGTGCTGGGCAAGGCGGGGCTCCTCGAAGGAAGGCGCTTCACCTGCTATCCCGGAATGGAGAAGGAGGTGGAGGGCGGTACGTGGGAGCCCTCTCCTGTGGTGAAAGACGGCAACCTCATCACGAGCAGGGGCGTGGGGACCGCAGGCCTGTTCGGGCTCGAGCTGGTGCGCGCCTTCGCCGGGGAAGAGGCTTACCAGAAGGTGGGCAAGGCCACCCTCATCCTCTAGTCGGTCGATGAAAGAGGAACGGGGAGCTGTAGGGCTCCCCGTTCCTCGCGTGTCCGATCTCCCGCTTCACGGGTTGAGGATGATCTTCTCGAGACCCGGCCACTTCTCCATGTCGCGGGGAAGCTTTTCGAGCCGTTCCACGTTCCTGTAGGAGGGGCTCTCGAAGGTGTAGGTGAACCGGGTGTGGATATCGTATGTGCCGTTCATGAGGGCGTAGGTGTCCTCGGTCATCACCATCTCCTCGTCGGTGGGGATGACAAAGACCTTCACCGGCGAATCATCGGTCGAGATGATGGTCTCGGCGTTACGGGTCATGGAGACGCGGTTGCGCTCCGGGTCGAGCTTCACCCCCAGGGCCTCGAGGCCTTCGAGGGCGATCTGTCGTATGATGGGCCCCTTCTCACCCACGCCTGCGGTGAAGACGATGGCGTCCACCCGGCCGAGGGCTGCCATGTAGGCCCCGATGTACTTCTTGATCCGGTACCCCTCGATGGTCTGGCAGAGGATCGCGCGCTTGTCCCCCTGTTCCGCCGCGATCTCCACGTCCCTGCGGTCGACCCACTTCCCGGTGATCCCGAGGACGCCGCTCTTCTTGTTGAGGATGGACTCCACTTCCTTGGGGGAGAGCCCGGTCTGCTGCATGATGTAGAAGGGAATGGCGGGGTCTATGTCGCCGCAGCGGGTGCCCATCACGAGTCCTTCGAGCGGGGTGAGGCCCATCGAGGTGTCGTAGGAGCACCCGTTCTTCACCGCATTGATGCTCGCCCCGTTCCCGATGTGGGCGATGATGAGGTTGGTCTCGGAGGGCTTCTTGCCGAGGAGCACCGCCGCCCTCCGTGAGGTGTAGAGGAACGAGGTGCCGTGGAACCCGTAGCGCCGTACCCCGTACTTCTCGTACCACTCGTAGGGGAGGGCGTAGAGGTAGGAGTGGTCGGGCATGGTCTGGTGCCAGGCGGTGTCCATGATGGCGCAGTGCGGCACGTCGGGCAGGAGCTGGCGGGCGGCCTCGATCCCCTGGATGTTGGCCGGGTTGTGGAGTGGAGCGAGGTGGGCGATGCTCTTGAAGACCTCGATCACTTCGTCGGTGATGACCACCGACTGGGCGAACTTCTCTCCTCCGTGCACCACCCTGTGGCCTACGGCCTTGATCTCCGAGAGGTCGGAGATGGCCCCGTACTCGGGGTGGAGGACGGCCTCGATGATGAGCTGGATGGCCTCTCTGTGGGTGGGACAATCCTGTTCCTTCTTGTACTCGGGTTTTCCAGCGGCCTCGTGGACGATCACGGATCCCTTCTGGGTGACGCGTTCCACGATACCGGATGCGAGCCTCCGCTTCTTGTCCCAGTCGTAGATCTGGTACTTCACAGAGGAGCTTCCGCAGTTGAGGGTCATGATAACCATGGGGGAAACCTCCGCGTATGAAATGAAGATGGATACATGTGATTACCCTTACAGGGTGGCACAATGCGGTATTTTTTTCAAGTAAAAGGGGAAAATTTCGAGTTTTCCTGATATATCAGCATGGGCGAGGTGCGCATCCATCCCGCGGTGCCGGTGTTTCGCGCAAAGATTATCGAGAGACTTCGCTACGGGGCCTCACATGAAGCGGTACACGAGCCCCGCTCCTCCTCGTATGAATCGCAGCCCGTCCACATACGAGGGGTTCTCTGAGCCTTCCACAGGGGTCTCCTCTCCCCGTGTGAAGGAGTAGGCCTCGGCCCAGAGGTGGATGCCGGCGCGGAGTGAGGGGAAGAGACTGAGGCCCACCGAACCGCCGTACCCGTAGGGGAGGAAGCGCGTCTCGTTGTAGGTCCACGTGCTCCAGGAGGGGTTGTGGAACACACCGTAGCACGTGCCCACCGCGTAGGGCGAGAGGAAGAGGTCGAGTTCCACGTGAGGGGAGGAGAGGGCGAGGAGTGCGCCGATGGCCGTGATCCCGCCCGGGGGTGAGGGGGCGAGCTCGGAGGGGTCGGTCTGGGAAAGGTCCACGTCGGAGGGGTCGGTGAAGTTGCCCTTGAAGGTCACCTGCGCCCCGAGCGAGAGGTCTTCCGAGAGGGGGAGGAGGTAGGCGGAGGAGAACCCCATCATCACCTCCTCCTGTGAGGCGTCGATCTCGAGGCCGAACTGGTACTTGGACGCCCTGAACCTGAGGGCGATCACGAAGAACCAGGAGGTGTTCGAAATCCCGTCGGCCATGGCTTGGTTGAAGGTCTGCGAGCTGTTGGGGTCTGCCGTCTGGGTCTGAAAGACGTGGTGGGCGTCTCCCGAGACCACGAGCTCGGCGTAGGTGGGGTAGAGGTAGTCGTCGTCGGCGGTGAGGGCGCCGTCCATGAGGGAGTAGAGGTAGAGGGTGAGGGCCGAGGCTCCCAGGGTGATGCCGGAGATGAGGTTGTAGGGTTCGTGGTCGGGTGGCGACTCATCGTCGAGGAGGTTGGAGAGGAAGATCCCGCTTATCGCTGCCTGGATGAGGGTGGCTCCTCCTGCCATGAGGCCCAGGTTGGTGTAGCCGTCGTAGACCAGGCCGCCTCCCGGGATGATGCCTCTGGTGAGTGCGGTGGAGGGATCGGTCTTCTCCCTGGGGAGCTTGCCTATGCGGAGGAGGTCTTCCACCTGTACCTCGGCGACGAGTTCGCGCTCGATCACCGCCTGCTGGCCCTCTGCAAGCCGGACTTTTCCCGCATAGGGTTTGTAACCCGGGGCGCGTATCTCCACCTGATGGGTGCCGGGGGACAGGCCCTTGAGGGTGAGGGGGGTCTTGCCCGAAAAAGTGCCGTCGATGTAGACCATGGCCCCCTCGGGGATGCTCTTCACCACGAGCCGGGGTGCGCCCTCCGCGAGGGGTCTGTCCTCGAGCACCACGGTATCACCGACCTGGGGCTCCTCCTCTGCCTCCACCAGTAGGGCGCGGGCGCCGGTCGGCTGGACCTCCTCCACCTGGAGCCGGGCATAGGGGCGTTCTTCCCTCATGATGATGGCGCCTGTCTCGTCGGTGATGGGCCTGGTCTTCACCACCGTGACCACCCGGCCCGGGACGAGCCCGGCCTGTTCGCCTGCGGAGAGGTAGACCGTGCGTCCTTCCACCGCGGCCACGGTGACGGAGAGGGGGATCGCCTCGACGAGGCGTCGGACGAGGGTCTCTGCGGCCTCTTCCACCGAGGTGGTGGGGGAAAGTTCCACGCTCGCGGCGGCCTCCACCGTGCCCTTCTCCACGTCGACCACCCTCGCGGAGAGGATGCTCTCGACATAGGAGGTCTTGTAGGCTGCGAGCGAGGCGATGAGGACCTTGCGGGCGTTGGTGAGGTTGCCGATGCGGACGGCCTGTTGGGCGCCCGTGAGCCCCGAGACCTGGATCTCCTGTTCGGTGAGTACCTCCTCGAGTCTGGCCCGTTCGACCACCTGGAAGAGGGGGACGGCCGTGAGGGTGGTGTAGAGGAGGTCGGTGACCGCGGCTGCCTGTTCCTCGGGTACGCCGATGCCCTCTACGGGGAGGACGGCGATGGTGACGGGGGCCGAGGAGAGGGCGGTTGCGACGAGAAGTACCAGGGGGATGAGGGAGTTCCGAACTCGCATGGATACCTCCTTCTGGTGAGGTGTGGGCCAGCAGGGGAGGTGCATGTCCTATCCCTTACACTATACCCCGATATGGAGGCTCTTTCAAGGAAAAAAGAGCGGGTGGTGAAGTGGGGTGGCGGGTTTGTGTGTCCTACTGGGCAGGATGGCTTCCCGGTGGTTCGTGCCCATGTGGATGGGGGTCGTGCTCGTGGTGTATGCGGGGGAGGGGTCGCTCACCGTGTGGCAGGATGTGGGGGGTGAGTTCGGGGTGCGGGTGGGGGTGGATGAGGGGGGGTGGAGGGGGAGGGTGTGGGAGTGGGGGGACGGGTGGAGGGTGGGGGTTGCGGGTCCCGTGGGGTGTGCGGGGCCGCTCCTGAGGGAGGGGCTCCTCGCCTCGTTGTGGAATCCGTTCGGTTGGGGGTGGGATGAGGGGAGGATACGGCGTGTGGTGCCGGTGCGGCTTGATGGGGCGAGGGTGCCGGTGGGTAGGGAGGGGGTGGCGGTGTGGGTGCCGGGGGGGAGTGTGGGGTGCGTTGGGTGGTGGGACGGGGAGGGTGAGGCGTGGGGGGTGTGGCTGGGGTTGGGGGGGGAGGGGGGTGGGGTGGAGGTGGTGGGGGTTCGGGTGAGGTGGGAGGGGGAGGAGTGGGGGAAGGGGTGGTGGGTGGAGGAGCCGGTGGTGGGGGTGGGAGGTGGTGTGTACGGCGGGGTGCGGGGTGGGTGCAGGGCGGGGGGGTGATGGGGTATGGGGAGGTGGGGTGGGGGGTGCCGGGTGAGGGGCCGGTGGGGTGGTACGGGAGGGGCGGGGGAGGTGGGTGTGGGGGTGGGGGAGGGTGTGGCTGGTGGGGGTGTGGGGGAGGGACTGGGTGGGGTGTGGTGGGGAGTGGGAGGGGGAGGGGAGGCGGGTGTGGTGGGGGGTGAGGTTGGGGGAGGGGGTGTGGGCGGGGGCGGGTGGGGTGGTGGGGGAGGAGTGGAAGGTGGGGGTGGGAGGGGGGCGGTGGGAGGTGTGGGTGGGGGAAGAGGGGGAGCAGGAGTGGGGGGAGGGTGAGGTGGGAGGGGGTGTGGTGCGGCTGTGGAGGGAGGGGGAGGTGTGGGGAGGGAGGTGGGGGGTGGTGTGGGGGCCGGTGGAGGCGGGGTTTGGGTGGGTGTGGGGTGAGGGGGTGGAGGAGGGGGAGGTGGTGAGGGTGACGGTGGAGGTGGGCGGAGGGGAGGTGTGGGGCGGGGTGGGGTTGAGGGAGGGGTGGGAGCCGGGGGAGGTGCCGGCGGTGGGGGTGGTGCTGGGATGTTCGTATTCCGAACGGTTCTAGGCAGGCGGGAAGGGAGGCGTGAGGTCCTCTTCGTCCCACTCGCCCACGAGCAGGACTTCACGTTCGAGTCTGTAGCCGCAGGTATCGTAGACCTTTGCCTCGATGAATCGGATGAGGGTGAGGATGTCCGTGGCGGTGGCCCCACCCGCGTTGATGATGATGTTGCCGTGGAGGGGTGAGACCTGGGCCCCCCCTATCCTGTAGCCCCGCAGCCCGAGCCTGTCCACGAGCACGCCGGTGGGTGCGCCGAAGGCCCGGTTGTTCTTGAAGACCGACCCGGCCGACGGTGCGGCGAAGTGACCCTTCGCCTCCCTGTCCGCCCGCACCTCCCGCACCCGCCGTGCCAGCGCCTCCCGCTCCCCCTTCCCCAGCCGCACCCGCGCGCGCACGAGCACCCACCCCTTCCCCTGCAGGGGCGATCGTTTGTAGCCGAACTCCTCCTCCCGCACCTCCTTCTCCACCAGCCGCCCCTCCTCGTCTATCACCTCGAACGCGCTCATCACGTCCGAGAACGACCTGCCGTAGCACCGCGCGTTCATGTAGGCGCTCCCGCCCACGCTCCCCGGCATCCACGCGAAGTCCTCGAGCCCTGCCATCCCCCGCTCCACCGCCTCCAGCACCGCGTCCTCGATCCGCACCCCTGCATCGAGCCAGGCCCCCTCCTCGTCCCACACCGCCTCCCTCACCCGTCCCGTGTGCACCACCACGCCCCGCACCCCCCTATCGGAGACCAGGATGTTTGCGCCCCCGCCCAGGACGAAGAGCGGCAGCCCCTCCTCCCTCACCATCCGCACCACCCGTACGAACTCCTCCCCGCCCTCCGGCACCACGAAGAGGTCGGCGGGCCCTCCCACCTGGAACGAGGTGTGCCGGGCCATCGGCTCGTCCAGCAGAACCGAGCCCGTTATGTTGATTTTTTCCGCCAGTTTCCGTACCTTATCCACGACTTCATCCTAGCAGAAACCGGGCGCTACCGCCAGAATGGAGCGGGTATGGAACTCAGGCTCTTCAACACCATGGGCAGGATCCAGGAGCCGTTCGTCCCTCGGGAGGCGGGCAAGGTGGGGATGTACACCTGCGGCCCCACCGTATACAACTATGCGCACATCGGGAACCTCCGCACCTACATCTTCGAGGATGTCCTGAGGCGCACCCTCCTCCATGCGGGCTACCGGCTCGTGCACGTGATGAACGTGACCGACGTGGGCCACCTCACTAGCGACGGCGACGAAGGAGAGGACAAGGTGATCAAGGCCGCGCGCGAGCGGGGGATGAGCGTGTGGGAGATCGCCGAGTTCTTCACCAGGGCCTTTTTCGAGGACACGGACAAACTCAACATCCAGCGGCCCGAAATCGTCTGCAAGGCCACGGAGCACATCCCCGAGATGATCGACCTGGTGAAGCGGCTCGAGGAGCGGGGACACACCTACCTCGCAGGCGGCAATGTGTACTACGACATCTCCACCTTTCCCCGGTACGGAGAGCTGGCTCGGCTCGACGAGCAGGACCTTCGCGCCGGTGCCCGTGTCGGGGTGGATGCCCACAAGCGCAGTCCTCGGGACTTCGTCCTGTGGTTCACCCGTTCCAAGTTCGAGCACCAGGCCATGGTGTGGGACTCCCCATGGGGGAGAGGCTATCCCGGCTGGCACCTCGAGTGCTCGGCCATGAGCATGAAGTACCTCGGTGAACAGTTCGACATCCACTGCGGCGGAGTGGATCATATCCCTGTGCACCACACCAACGAGATCGCCCAGAGCGAGGGCGCGACGGGGAAGCACCCGTGGGTGCGCTACTGGCTGCACGCCGAGTTCCTCGTCATGGATTCCGGCAAGATGTCCAAATCGAAGGGCAACTTCCTCACGCTCTCCGGCCTCGAGGAAGAGGGGTTCCACCCCCTCGATTACCGGTACTTCTGCCTCGGGGCGCACTATAGGAGCCAGCTCTTCTTCTCGTGGGAGGCCCTGGAGGCGGCCAGGAACGCACGACGGAACCTCATTGAACACCTGAGCGGGCTTCATCCCAGGGACGGGTGGGAGCAGACCCGGCTCTCAGAGCGGGGAGAGGCCTACATGCGTGAGTTCGAGGAGGCGATAGGAGACGATCTTGCCACGCCGCGTGCCCTCGCCGTGCTCTGGCGTGCGCTGAAGGACGAAGCCCTCCCGCCCGAGGAACGGGCCGTGCTCGCGGTGACCATGGACCGCATTCTCGGCCTCTCGCTTGCGGAGGCCATCGCCTCCGACGATGCGCTCGAGCCCGAGCTCCTCGAGCTCGTCCGGCGGCGCGAGGCGCTGCGGAAGCAGCGGAACTTCGCCGAGGCCGACAGGATTCGTGACGAACTCGCGCGTCGGGGTATCATCGTGGAGGATACCCCCCAGGGGCCGCGCTGGAAACGAAAGACCACCTAGAGGTGTAACTTTCAGAGACATGGGTTGTTGTAGTATATGTATCATGACGACGGGCTTTTCGACAGGGTGTACCGGCATGCGTTTCCCGTACTCTACAGGGTGGTCTACCGGATAACGGGCGACGGCCATGTGGCAGAGGAGATCTGTCAGGAGGCGTTTATCCGCTATTACCCTCGGATGCACAAGATTCAGGATACCGACGAGGCCACCTATTGGCTCATCCGCGTGGCCCGCAACCTCGCCTACAACCACGAGCGGCGACGTACGAGGGAGCGGCGTGCGCTCACCAGCCTCTTCAAGGAGCAGCCCAAGGTCGAGGAGAGCGAGGAGTCCCGTCTCCTCAAGGAGGAGGACTCCCGCATGGTGAGGGATGCGATCATGGCGCTCCCCTACAACCTGAGGGTGCCGCTCGTCTTGAGGGAGTACGAGGGCTTCGCGTATCAAGAGATCGCGAAGGCGCTCGGCATATCGGAAGCCAACGTGAAGATCCGTATCTTCAGGGCCCGGCGCAGGCTCGCCGAGCTGCTTGAGGACCGGGGGATGGTATGAACGAGAAGGAATGGCTCTCCATGAGCGAGAGGTACGATCGGATGCGGGAGGGGAACGAGACTCCGCTCGAGCATCCTGCACTGCAGACCTACGGACGCCTCTCCGCCTTCCTCTCCTCCTGGGTGATCGGGAGGGAAGAGGTGGAAGAGGCTGCAGCACGCGTGTACCGGAGGGTGGAGGCGGCCCTCTCTGCGCCCCGCCGGGTGGCGGGGATCGCCCTCCCCGTGCCGGTCTTCGCCTTGCTCGTGGTCTTCGCCCTTGCCGGTGCAGGGTTCTCCCTGGGGGTCATCCTCGGGATGTGGGGCGGTCAGGCGGGCATGGATGTGGTGCAGCAGGCGGTGGTCCCCCTGCCCTCGGCCCAGCCGGGTGGGGAGATGGTCCGCGCGTTGGGTGATTCCTCACAGGACGAACTCGTGATTGAGCTTCCCCCTGTTCCCTCTCCCAGGGTATACGGGACCCCCGTCTTCGTACGACTCTCGTCCGGAAGATGACGATGCATACGCGCATATTCGTCGCATGGCTCCTCACCGTCTCCCTCATGCCGGTCTTCGGTCAGGACGACCGGGTGGAGGACCTCCTCTCCACCATAGAGAGGGTCGTCACGGTGAACATCGCTACCCGACTGGAGGGGGTGGAGGATTTCGAGTGGGAGGTCCACCGGTCCCGGGCCACCCTTCCCGGCAAGGCGGTCACCATAAAACTCGTGGGCAAGGACCTGGTGGTCCTCGCACGTATCACCCCCTTCGAGCGGAGTGACGGGTCGTATCTCATCCTCGCCGAGGGACAGGTGTGGACTGCGGACGAGGGCGATGCACTCAGGTACGTGGCCACGGTGAAGGAGATCCCGCTCAAGATCGGAGAGAAGGTGGTCTTCTTCCCCCTGGGGCGCGCCGACGTGCACGTCCAGGGAAACGACGTGTACCACATCGTGATGGAGATATGGCTGGACGGAGCCCTCGATGAAGAGCCGCAGGGCGGGGCCGCCGATGATGCGCTGGAAGGGGCTGAAACCGAGGGACAGGGGGAGGACGGGGGGTGATGCTGCGCTCGTTCGCGGTCTTTTCCATAGCGGTGACGTTGGGTGCGGTGTTCATGTGGGTGGTCGACGCCTTGCCCCCGCGGATCGTTCGGGTCGTGCCCGAGGTGGCTTCGCCGGGGGAGGTGGTGCGCATCGTGGGTCGGGGGTTCGGAGGTGAGCCGGGCAAGGTGTGGGTGGGGGGGAGACAGATCCTCCGGCGGAACGTGCGGTCGTGGAGCCCGAGGGCGGTGGAGGTGGTCCTTCCCAGGGACGTGGAGTCCGGGTTCGTGGTGGTGGAGGCCCGTGATGGGAGCAGGAGCAACGGGGCCCTCTTCGCGGTGAAGGAAGAGATCCCGGTGGTGTACGAGGAGAGCGCCTCGCCGGTCCTCTCGGAGGCCGAACCCGCCCGGGTGAGGATAGGTGAGCTCGTACGGGTTTCGGGAGGCGGGCTCTCTCGGCTGAGGGAAGGAGGGCGTGTCTTCGTGACGTGGGCGGGAAGGGCGGCGGTACAAGGCGAGGCCTCGCGGTTCCTGCCGGTGCCGACCGATCAGGTGATCTCCTGGACCGACGAGGAGGTGGTCTTCCGCATGCCGGAGGGTGCGGCGGGGGGAGAGGTCTTCCTCGCGAGGGGTGAGGAGCGCTCGAGCGGGGTCTTTGTGGAAGTCGACACCGCACCGGGGAGGCGGGAGTACGGCGATGCGGTCACCTATGCCCTCACCTTCCGGACCACGGTGGAAGGAGTGCGGTTTCAACCTGCGGGTGTGGTGGTGGCATGGCTTCCCCGGGTCCTGCGCACGCATTGGCAGCGGAACATAAGGGACGTGGAGGAGACGCCGCCCGCCTTTTTCCAGAACGATCGGCGCCTCGCCTTCAGGTTCTCCTCCGGACCGGGGGTCCTCATCGCCGAGCGGGCCGTGGTGTGCGACGTGTATCCTGTGTGGATAGAGGATGTGGATCCTCATCTCTCCTTTTCGGAAGCGGAGGTTTCCTCGTACGAGGCGTATACCAGGCCTTCCGGCGCCATCGATGCGGGTGACGAGCGGCTGGGAGGGCTCTTCGAAGAACTCACAGGGACGGCCTACGAGCGGCTCTGGCGTCTCTTCACCTGGGTCCGGGACGTCGTGGGCTACGATCCTGGAGGTCCGGGCGAGCCGGCCCAGGTCCTCGCCGCCGGGAGGGGGTCCTCCCTCGGAAAGGCCCGCCTCCTCGCGGAGCTCGGCCGCATGGCAGGGCTCCCCGTGCGCCTCGTGGGCGGGGTGCTCCTGGAGGGGCGCGGAGACCTCGGGTGGTACTACTGGGTGGAGGCGGCGCTCCCCGGCATGGGATGGGTGCCCGTGGACCCCACGGCGATCCAGAGGGTGGTGCGTATCCCCGAAGGATACCGGGGACAGGATGAGATGTTCTTCCTCGGCGGGATTTCGGCCCAGCATCTGCTCCTCTTCAGGGAGGGCGCTTCCACGGAACGCCTCGTACCAGGAGGTGAGGCCGCGCTCTCGGAGGAGGCTCCGGCCCTCTGGGGAGCGAGCCACGAGTGGCGGGGCGTCTCCTTCGATCGGATCTCCTACTCGGTGGAAGTGGTGGGGGTCTACTAGTCCGTACGGGGCGGGATTCGGGGCGGCGGGGAGCCATCCCTCTGGCCTTCGGCGGGGTCCCCTTGGCATGTCCGCGTGTCCCCCAAGGGGAGCAGCGACGGTCCCCGCGGCTGACGGGTACGATCCTCCTGCGGCAGGCCGCATTGCGGCATGTGCCCGCACCATGGTGAAATCCGCTCCGGCGTGTGCTATTATAGATAGTGGTATGTTCATTGACAAAGGAAATTGCACGCTTCTATACTGTGGTAAGAACATTCTCCTCAGGATGAACGATGGCTGAACCACTCCAGCTCTCCCTGGTCAACTTCCGGAAAGGCGCGTACATCATCGTGGAAGGCAAGCAGGATGCCGACTACTTCTACATCATCCGCTCGGGCCAGGTGCGCCTCGCCAGGGAGACCTCGGTAGTGGACGACGAGGGGGGGGACATCCTCGGGCCGGGGGACTTCTTCGGTGTGGTGGCCACGATGTCACGCCACAGCCACATCGAGACGGCCCAGGCCCTCACCGATGTCTCGCTCATCGCCGTGCACCGTGACAACTACCACCTCCTCATCGAGCGGAACACCCCGGTGGCGCTCAAGATCATCGAGAAGTTCTCACGCCAGATGCGACATCTCGACAGGAAGCTCTCCCAGCTCACCCTCAAGCACACCATAGAGGAGTACGATCTCGAGCACCTCTTCAGGGTGGGTGAGTACTACGTACGGCAGAACCAGTACTCCATCGCCTACTACGCCTACTACCAGTACCTCAAGTATGCCCCTCAGGGACGGAACGTGGAACAGGCGAAGGCGCGGATGGAGAAGATCAAACCCTATGCCCGGCCGGTCTTCCTCGAGCCCGCCGAGGGGCTCACCCGCACCTACCCCAAGGACACCATGATCTTTTGCGAGAACATGCCGGGCGAAGAGCTCTTCGTGATACAGAAGGGCTCGGTGAGGATCACCAAGATCGTCAACGACAGGGAGGTCCTCCTCGCGGTGCTCAAGCCCGGCGATATATTCGGGGAGATGGCCCTCCTCGAGAACAAGCCCCGCTCGGCCTCGGCCATCGCTCACGAGGATTGCACCCTCCTGGTGGTGAACAAGGCGAACTTCGAGCGGATGGTGAGCACCCAGCCCCAGCTCATCGCCAAGCTCACCACCCTGCTCGCCGAGCGGATCTGGTTCCTCTACAAGCAGCTCGCCAACACCCTCCTCACCAACCCTGTCGCCAGACTCTACGACGGGATGCTCATCCACCTCGAAAAGCTGAGGGTCTCCATCCGGGACGGAACTGCCTACACCTTCGATTTCGGTCCCAGGGAGCTCGTCAACATGGTGGGACTCCCCCAGGAGAAGGGACTGCGGGCCTTCCAGGAGATCCTCTCTTCCAAGATCATCCGAGTCCTCGACGACAGGATCGTGGTGAGCGACGTGGCCGAGCTCGAGAAGCAGGCCAAGTCCTACAGGAAGATCGAACGGATCGAGCGGGCGCGCAAGGGGATCAAGACTCAAGACGCCTTCTGAGGGACCGTCTCGAGGTCGACCCGTGCCCTGGCCAATCCCTCTCCATCTCCTTTTACACCTTCCTTGGTGAAGACTTACGCCTTGCGAGGGAAGCTCGATTCTGGTACCATACCTCCCACTACGCAGGTCGAAGGAGCAGATGATGAAGCAGAAGGAAGTGCTGCTGGAGAAGGTGTACAACCCCAAAGAGTTCGAAGAACGCATCTATGCCACCTGGCTGGAACAGGGTGCCTTCATGCCGCGGGAAGGTGTAGGGAAGCCCTTCGTCATCGTCATCCCGCCGCCGAATGTGACCGGTGTACTCCATATGGGCCATGGGCTCAACAATTCCCTGCAGGACATCCTCATCCGTTACCACAGGATGAAGGGAGAGCCCACGCTTTGGCTCCCCGGCACCGATCATGCGGGTATCGCCACCCAGAGTGTGGTGGAACGGAAGCTGTGGGCCCAGGGAGTGGATCCGCGCTCGCTCGGGCGGGAAAAGTTCGTGGAGATCACCTGGCAGCACGCCCTCGAGCACAAGGAGATCATCATCAATCAACTCAAGAAGATAGGAGCCTCCTGCGACTGGTCACGGGAGCGGTTCACCCTCGATGAGGGGCTCTCGCGGGCAGTGAGGGAGGTCTTCGTCTCACTCTACGAGAAGGGGCTCATCTACCGGGGGACCTATCTCGTGAACTGGTCTCCGGGGCTCAAGACCGCCCTCGCGGACGACGAGGTGGAGTACAAGGAGGTCCAGGGGAAGCTCTACTACATCCTCTACCCGGTGGCGGACAGCGAGGAGAAGGTGATGATCGCCACCACCCGGCCTGAGACCATGCTGGGCGATACCGCGGTGGCGGTCCACCCAGGGGATGAGCGATACCGGCACCTCGTGGGGAAGGAGGTGATCGTCCCCCTGGTGAATCGCAGGGTGAAGGTGATCGCCGACGAGTACGTGGATCCTGAGTTCGGAACCGGTGTGGTGAAGATCACCCCTGCGCACGACTTCAACGACTTCGAGATAGGCAAGCGGCACAATCTCGAGTTCATCAACATCTTCAACCCCGATGCCACGCTCAACGAGCACGTGCCTGAGAAGTACCGGGGACTCTCGCGGGAAGAGGCCCGCGCCCGGGTGGTGGAGGATCTCAAGGCGCTCGGCCTCCTCGTGAAGGAGGAGCCCCACGTGCATCAGGTGGGCCACTGCTACCGCACCCACGTGCCTGTGGAGCCCTACCTCTCGGAGCAGTGGTTCGTGCGGATGGACACCATGGCCCAGAAGGCACTCAAGGCGTGGGAGGAGGGGAAGATCCAGTTCTTCCCCAGGAAGTGGGAGAACACCTATACCCACTGGCTGAGGAACATCCGCGACTGGTGCATAAGCCGCCAGCTCTGGTGGGGACACCGGATCCCGGTCTGGTACTGCGACGACTGCGGAGCCCAGATGGTCCTCAGGGAGGACCCCACCTCCTGTACCTCCTGCGGCAGTACGAAGATTCGGCAGGACGAGGATGTGCTCGACACCTGGTTCTCCTCGTGGCTCTGGCCCTTCTCCACGTTGGGCTGGCCTGAGGAGACCGAGGATCTCAAGCGGTTCTTCCCCACCACCACCCTGGTCACCGCCTACGACATCATCTTCTTCTGGGTGGCCCGCATGATCATGGCGAGCCTCGAGTTCATGCACGAGGTGCCGTTCCGGGACATCTACATCACCGGGCTTGTGCGCGACAAGCAGGGACGCAAGATGTCCAAGTCCCTCGGGAACGGGATCGACCCGCTCGAGATCGTGGAGGAGTACGGGGCCGACGCCCTCAGGTTCACCCTCGCCTTCCTCGCCGCCCAGGGGCAGGACGTGCTCCTCGACAAGGAGACTTTCCAGGTGGGGGCCCACTTTGCCAACAAGATATGGAATGCCTCCAGGTTCATCCTCATGAACCTGGAGGGGCGCACCCTCATCCCGTTCGAAGAGATAGAGACCACCGACGTGGACAGGTGGATCCTCCACCGCCTCAACCAGACCATCCGCACGGTGAGGGATGCGCTCGAGACCTACCGCTTCAACGAGGCGGCCCAGACCGCGTACGAGTTCTTCTGGAGCGACTTCTGTGACTGGTACATCGAGAGCGCCAAGCGTTCCCTCAACGGGGATGACGAGCGGGAGAAGGACCGGGTGGTCTCCCTCCTCCTGTTCGTCCTCGAGCAGGCGCTCAAGCTCTTGCATCCCTTCCTCCCCTTTGTCACGGAAGAGCTCTACCAGAAGCTCCCCACCACCGAGGGCCTGCTCATCCTCGCCCCCTTCCCCGAGCCGCGGGAGGAGTGGGACGATCCTGCAGCCGAGGCCTCCTATGCCGTGCTCCAGGAGGTGGTGCGGGGGGTACGCTCGCTCCGAAGCCAGTTCACTATCCCGCCGTCGGTGAAGTTCCGGGTGGTGGTGCGCTCCGATGACGAGAGGCTCCGTGCCTACCTGGAGGCGCACGATGACCTCATGAAGCTCCTCATGAACATCGAGGATCTCGCGATACAGGAGGAGCCGCCTGCCCGGGACGGGGCGGTGGTCGTGGTGGGCAAGGGCTTCGAGGTCTACTCCTACATACGAGACCTCATCGACGTGCCCAGGGAGATAGAGCGCCTTGAGAAGAAGATCGCGAAGCTGCAGGGGGTGCTCGAAAAGGTGGAGAAGAAGCTCGCCAATCCCCACTTCGTGGAGAAGGCTCACCCCCAGGTGGTGGAGGGGGAGCGGGCAAAACAGAAGGATCTCGCCGAGCAGATCGCCAAGCTTCGGGAGTACGAGGCCCTGCTCAAGGGCTGACTCCTTGGAAGGAGGGGACAGGAAGAGGGAGGCCTACGCCTCCCTCTCTTCGTGCTTTGGGACGACGACGCCCTTCCGATCCCTCAGGTGACCTTCTCCCACGTCCCGCTCTCCTCGGAGCGGAAGAGGGCATCGAGCACCTTCTGGTTGGCGATGGCGTCCTCGGGCGGAATGGGGAGGGGCATCTCACCCCTCACGGCGAGGGAGAAGGCTGTGAACTCGAGGCCGTACTGGTCGATGGCCTCGGTCTCCACCACCCTCGTACCCACGCTCGTCTGGACCGTGAGCTTTGCCGGCACGTCCGGGTACATGTTGAACGGGATCTCGATGGACAGATACCCCCGCGAGCCGTAGACCTGGACCTCTTGCCGGGGGAAGGTGCGGGTCCCCACCGTGAAGAGGGCCCGCGGCCCGCCGAAGTCGAGGATCCCGGAGGAGAGGGTGTCCACCTCCAGCTCAGGGTCACGCCGGACGAGGGCCACGACCCGCTCCGGCTCCCTCCCCATGAGGAACCTGCTGGAGGAGACCGCATAGCACCCTATGTCGGGGATGGCGCCCCCGCCCAGTTCCTTGCGGTTGCGGATGTTGGAGGGATCGGGGTTGTGGTAGGAGAAGAACACGTGGATGTTCTGGACCTCCCCGATCTCACCTGCCGAGACCAGTCTCTTTGCGTGCTGCCACTGGGGGTGGAGCCGGTACATGAAGGCCTCCATGACGAGCACCTCCTTCTCCAGTGCGTACTGGATGGCCTCCTCGGTCTCCTTCGCGGACATGGTGAAGGGCTTTTCGCAGAGGATGTGCTTGCCCGCATCGGCAGCCTTCTTCACGTACTCTGCGTGCATGGTGTTGGGAAGGGGGATGTAGACCGCCTCCACCTCCGGATCGGCGAGCAGGTCCTCGTAGGATCCGTAGGCCTTCCTGAATCCCAGCTGCCGGGCCGCTTCCTTTGCCCGTTCGAGCTCCCTCGAGGCGATGGCGATGCGTTCCACCACCCCCTCGTTTTCAAGATCGTCCATGGGATTGTGGACGCGGAGCCTGTAGTGGCCCGACACGCCCAGCACGCCCCACCGGACGGGTTGAAACTCGTCGTGTTCCATGTGCATATACGCCTCCTCCCCTCAGGGTGGAACGGAAGAGGGGTGAAGGTCAAGGGTCGGGTGAGGGGGAGGGAAAACTGAAGGAAAATTCCTGACTTATATTGACAGGAATATCGATGTGCGCTACTGTTTTGAGGTAAAAACAATGATTTTTATATAAATATCATGCCGTAAAGGAGATTCGATGCGTCACACGGTTTCTGTCGCGGTTGCAGCGTTCTTCCTTGCCGTGCTTTTTCTCGGGGCTCAGGACTCCCTCGCCTATCGGGACATGGTAGCGGATATCGAAGGTCTCCTCGAGGGAGCGTATGCCTCTTACCTGGGGGGGGAGGCGGAGGACGCGCGGAATGCAGTGCAGGATGCGTACTTCGAGGTCTTCGAGAATCTCGAAGGCCCCATCCGCATCAACCTGGGCATGCAGGTGAACGTGGAGTTGGAGGGGCTGTTCGCCGATATCCGGACGCTCATCTCGGAGGGAGCCGATCGGGACGAGGTGCGCCGGAAGATCGATCTCCTTCTGGCCCGCCTCCAGGAGATACTCCCGGTGGTGGAGGCCGGACACGTGCTGGTCGCCGAGGCCGGTGAAGAGGAGACTGCGAAGGGGGAGGCGCCGCCCGAGTGGGTGGCCACCGTGGACTTCATAGAGGGGGAGTTGCGTGGGGCGCTGGATATGTTCGCCTCAGGGGACGTGGACGGTGCCGTGGAGCGGGTACGGCAGACGCTCTTCGCCGGCTACAAGAACACCGGTCTCGAGATCGCCATCCGGACCCAGCGGTCCCAGAGTGTGAACTATGCCTACGAGGCCGCCTTCAGCGATGTGGCGAAGCACATGAGGGAGAGCGGCTCCCTCTTCCTCGCCGAGGATGCGGCGGCCCGTCTGGTCTCGGCGCTCCGGGATGAGATCGTGGGGCTCGAGGTGCCCGAGGGGGCGGGGATGTCCCCGAAGACCGTGCAGGGAGAGGAGATCCCCGAGGCGGACTGGGGTGTCGTGGTGGGCCAGGTGAGCGCGGCGGTGGAAGAGGCCCTCTCTCTCGCCAGGACGGGCAGGGGCGTGGACGCCGCGCGCGTGATCCAGAACTCCTATTTCGATCACTTCGAGGCCTCGGGTATGGAGACTGCGCTCGGGGTGCGTGATCCTGATCGTAAGCTGGAGATAGAGGGGGCTTTCACGGCCCTTGCGTCCGCGCTCAAGGAGGGTGACCCCGAAGCGGAAGCGTACGGGAGGAAGCTCGTCTCGCTCCTTGATGAGGCCGCGGGTGCCCTCCGGGGGGATGGGGGAGGATCGTGGAGCTTCTTCGTGTACTCGCTCCTGATCATCCTCCGGGAGGGGGTGGAGGCCATCCTCATCATCATGGCACTCGTGGCGTTCCTCACACGGAGTGGCAATACGGACAGGATCCGGACGATCTATCATGCCTCCCTCTCGGCCCTGGTCCTCAGTGTGGTGACCGCGGTCGTCTTCTCCTGGGTCTTCCGGGTTTCCGGGGCGGCCCGCGAGGTCCTGGAGGGCGTGACCATGCTCCTCGCCGCCGTGGTGTTGGTGGGGGTGAGCTACTGGCTCCTCTCCAAGGTGGAGAGTGAGGCGTGGATGAGGTACCTCAGGAGCAAGCTGCAGGTCGCGCTCTCCGAGAATTCGGTGCGCGCCCTCTGGTTCACCGCGTTCCTCGCCGTGTACCGCGAGGGGGCCGAGACGGTACTCTTCTACCAGGCCCTTGCCGTGGACGCCGGCACCACCTCCCATTTCTTCATGATACTGGCCGGGTTCCTCGTGGGTATCCTCGCCTTGGGGGTGGTGTTCTACCTGCTCAAGGAAGGGGCCATGAGGCTCCCCTTGGGGCCCTTCTTCGCGGTGACGGGCTCGTTCCTCTACTACATGGCGTTCGTCTTTGCGGGAAAAGGGGTGATGGAGCTCATCGAGGCCGGCGTGGTGGAACCTCGGGTCCTCGTCCCGGGGCTCTCCGTACCCTTCCTCGGGATCTATCCCTACTGGCAGACGCTGCTGCCTCAGGCGTTGCTTCTGGTGGCGGCGGGAGTGGCGGCGGTGGTCTTCATCGTGCACCGGCGCACACGGGTCGTGGTGCGACCCGAAGAAACCCACCCGGACACATCCGGGAGAAAGGAGTCATAGATGAAGAGGTTCATCCTCGCACTGTTTCTCATGACGGCTTCCGTTGGGGTAATGTTCGCACAATTCGTCGAATATCCCATCGGCGAACCGCAGAGGATCAACGGAATGGAGGTCGCTGCGGTGTACCTCAAACCCGTGGACATGGAGCCGAGGGGGAGCGGCCTGCCTGCGTCGCTCTCGGACATCCACCTCGAGGCCGACGTTCGTGCCGTCGAGGGGAACCCGAACGGGTTCGCCATAGGGGAGTGGATCCCCTATCTGAAGATCTCGTTCGAGCTCATCAACCTCGATACGGGTGAGCGGCAGACCGGTGTGTTCATGCCCATGGTGGCAGCCGACGGTCCCCACTACGGGAACAACATCCGCATGATGGGGCCCGGTACCTATAGGCTCGTCTATCGTATCGAGAATCCCTCCTCGCAGGGGTTCCTCCGGCACACCGATGCCGATACCGGCGTGGGGCGTTGGTTCGAACCATTCACCCTGAGCTGGGAGTTCACGTACGTCCCCATCGAGTAAGGCGTGAGGCCATGATCGCCTTTTCAGCATAACAAAGGAGGGTTCGCCCGGGCCGTCCCGGGCGAACCCTCCCTCTCTCCGGAGGCTCGGGTATGGATGTGGTGAGTGCGATCCTCAGGACGTCGCTTCCCCTCGTCGTGATCGTTTCCCTGCAGGAAGAGGGGTGGGGCCGGCGCTCAGGGGGGTCCCCGGTTCGTGTTCCCATGTTTCTGTTGCTCCTCGTCTGGTTGTCCGCGCCGCTCGCCGTGGATCTGGGGCTCTATCGGTGGTTCAGGTTGGGTGTGCTCGTGTTCACCATGGCCTCGCTCCCTGTATTCTTCTCCCGGGTGAAGGCGGTGTCCGTATGGGGCCTGGGGTTGTGGACAGGGCTCGTGCTCTGGGAGTATTTCACCGATCATCCGGTGACCGTGGTGAGTCTTCTCAACAGCGAGTTCGTGGCGAGGATGCTCCTCATCGCAGGGAGCGTACTCCTCCTGCTCCTCTTCCATCACTATCTGCGCCTCCTCAAGGGATCGGTGCCGGGGCTTCTCTCTTCCCTGCTCGTGGGAGGAGGGCTCCTGGTGCTGGAAATCGTCCTGGCCGGTGAGGTGGTGCTCGAACTCGTGAGGTCGGACGTGCTCCCCCCCTCCCGCGGCCTGGTCGGTTTCTCCGCCCGGACCACACGATACGCACCCCTTTCGGGGTACCTCTTCCTCGCGGTCTGTGCGGTGATGGTGGGGTATGTCGCACTCGTGCACCGGCCGCGGCACGCGGCGGCGGAGCCGGAGGAGACGGGCCCGGAGCGGAGGAAGAGGTGTGCAGCCGCGAGGAGGCACCGGAGGCGGACGGCCGCCGGGGTGGTGGTCGTCCTCATGGTGGCCTTTCCCCTGCTCTTCCAGGACATATGGGGAGGAAGGGCCCCGCGTCTCTCTGCCGCGGAGGAGGTCGCCCTCTCCCCGGCTTCGGGTTCGGTGGAGATCCCTCTCGAGGAGGTCTCGGATGGAAATCTCCACCGCTACGCGTTCCTCTCGACGGAAGGCACGGCTGTGCGTTTCTTCGTGATAAACCGAGACCCTTCTGGGATGGATCCCGTCGCCGTGCTCGATGCCTGCATGCTCTGCGGTGATGCCGGATACGTCCAGGAGGGTGAGGACGTGATCTGCGTGGCCTGCGGGGTGAAGATGTTCATCCCCACCATAGGTGAGCCGGGGGGATGTAATCCGATTCCCATCGACTACACCGTCACCAGGGATATGGTGATGATAGGAGGCGATGTCCTGGAGAACGCAGCGGTGTACTTCCTCCAGGAGGAGTCGTTCTGAGAGTGAAGCGACACACGTCGCATGGAGGCCGTATGCAAGGACGGATCATCGCGGGATCCTTCTTGAGGGATCCCGGCAAGAAGGTGCTCGCAGGCGTGACGATGCTCTTCGCCTCGGCGCTCGTCTCGTTGCTCCTCAATCTCACGATGGACATCGGGGACAAGATGGCGAGGGAGCTCTCCTCCTATGGGGCGAATCTGCTCGTCACCCCCCGTACGCGCTCCACGGGTCTCAGGATAGGGAGCGTGGCATACAATCCGTTTGAGGATGTGGCATTCCTCGAAGAGTCCGACCTCCCGAAGATCAAGAGTATCTTCTGGCGGCACAACATCACCGCCTTCGCCCCCTTCCTCGAGAGTACGGCCGCCCTGTCGAACGGGGCTTCGGTGCCCCTGGTCGGCACCTACTTCTACAGGTCGATACCGGTCCCGGGTGGCCGTACCTTCTCCACAGGGGTGAAGACCCTCTACCGCTTCTGGGAGGTGGAAGGGAGGTTTCCGGAGGACGAGGCGGAGATGGTGGAGGTGCTGGTCGGGACGTCCCTCGCGCGTCGGCTCGGGGTCCGGCCTGGGGAGGTCCTCACACTGGAGGATGGTGGATCCCTCCTGGTCACGGGCATCCTGGCATCGGGAGGGGAGGAGGACGAGGTGATACTCGCTCCGCTCTCCTTTGTGCAGCGACATGCAGGCCTCGAGGGAAAGGTCTCCTACGTGCGGGTGGCGGCCCTCACCACGCCGGAGGATGCCCTTGCGAGGCGGGCGCGGCGGGATCCCGGCTCGCTCACCGACAGGGAGTGGGATCTCTGGTACTGCACGGCCTACGTGGGGGCCATCGCATACCAACTGGAGGAGGCGATTCCGAATGCCCGGGTCTCGCCCGTCTGGCAGGTGGCGGCCGGCCAGGGCGAGATCATGACCAAGGTACAGTTCTTCCTCGGGGTGATCACCATCGTGGCCACCATCGCGGCGGCCCTCGGAATCTCCTCCATCATGACCACCGTGGTGCTCGAGCGGTCGCGGGAGATCGGATTGATGAAGGCCCTGGGCGCACCACGCTTCCTCATCCTCTCCCAGTTCTACGTGGAGGCGGGGGTCATCGGCCTCCTGGGAGGGGCCATGGGCTGGGCACTCGGGTACGGGATGAGCGGAGTACTCTCCCTGCAGCTCTTCGGAAGAGGGGTGGGGTTCAGACCTGTTGCCATCCCCCTCGTGCTCCTCACCTCCCTCTTCTGCTCGCTCTTCGGGACCTGGTTCCCCTCGCGGATGATAGAGCGGATACGTCCTGCGGAGGTCCTCCATGGTTCGAAGTAGGGCGAACAGATGGGGGCGGAACCTCGCGGTCTTCGCCGGGTTCGTCGTCAAGGCCCTCGTCAACCAGCGCAACAGGACCGGCGTGATCCTCCTCTCCCTGGTGGTGGGAGCCGCGGTCTTCTCCGCCGTCTCTCTCGTGACGCTCGACGTTCCCGAGAAGATGAGCCGCGAACTGAGGAACTTCGGGGCGAACGTCCTCATCGTCCCTGCAGAGGGGATGACCGAGGTCCCGGAGGATCGCGTGGGAGAGGTCGTCTCCTCGTTTCCCGGGGAGGCCCTGGTGGGGTGGAGCCCGCTCCTGTACGGCAAGGTGCGTCTCGATCTGGGCGAGGCGATGCTCGCGGGTGGAAGATTCCCCGACATGAGGAAGGTCTTCCCCTACTGGCAGGTCGAGGGCTCCTGGATCGGTGTGCCCTTCGACGACCGGAACGTCATGGTGGGCTCTCGTCTCGCCGAGGCGATGGAGCTCGAGGTGGGGGATGAGGTCGTCCTCTACGGCGGGGACCGGGCAACACGATGGCGCATGCGTGTGAAGGGGATCGTCGAGACGGGCGGGGAAGAGGAGCTTCAGCTCTTCGTGAACATCGAGGTGGCGAGGGCCGTGCTCGACCGGGCCGAGGGCGTGGATCTCGCTGCCCTGAGCGTGGATACCCACGCGGTGGACCTCGAGTCCCATCTCGGACGGATCCAGGAGCGATTCTCCGACGTGCAGGTGAAACCCGTCCTGCAGATCGCCCGGTCCGAGGGTGCGGTGCTCGAGAAGGTCCGCGGCCTCTTCGTGGTGGTGGCGGCGGTGATGATGCTCATCGTGGTCATCTGTGTGATGACCACCCTCATCGCGGTGATCTCGGAGCGCCGGTACGAGATCGCCCTCATGCGGGCCATAGGGGCCGAGCTCTCCCATGTGGTGAGGAGGTTCGTCGCGGAACTCCTGGTGCTCTCGTCTTCTGGTGCCCTCGTGGGGGTGGTGCTGGGGTGGGGGATCGCCCAGTGGATAGGACGTTCGGTGTTCGGCACGTGGATCGATCTCGAGGCGGTGATACTCCCCTCGACCCTGGTGCTCACCGGTCTGGTGGCCCTCGTGGCCGCCTTTCCCGCCCTCTGGATCGCGGGCCGAATCGACCCGGCCCGCATCCTCAAGAACGAGTAGACATGAGGAGGTGAGACATGCGTTGCGTTCTGGAGCTCAAGGATATCACCCGATCGTACGGGTCGATCGATGCCCTCGACCGGCTCTCCCTCCGGGTGGAGGAAGGGGAGTGGCTCGCGATCATGGGGCCCTCCGGTGCAGGAAAGACCACGCTTCTCAACATACTCGCCCTCCTCGACACCCCCACCTCGGGGGAGTACATCCTCGATGGGAGCAAGACCGCCAGCCTCTCGGAACACGAACGGGCCGTGCTTCGGAGGGAGAAGATAGGGTTGGTGTTCCAGCAGTTCCATCTGGTGCCCTACCTCACCGCCCTGGAGAACGTGATGGTCGCCCAGTACTATCACAGTATGGCCGATCGGAGGGAAGCGGAGGCGGTGTTGAGGAAGGTGGGGCTCGGTGAGCGCCTCTCCCACAGGCCGTCCCAGCTCTCCGGAGGCGAGAAGCAGCGGGTCTGCATCGCCCGTGCACTGGTCAACGAGCCTGCGCTCCTCCTCGCGGACGAGCCCACCGGGAACCTCGACGAGAGGAACGAGGGGATCGTGCTCGACCTCTTCCGCGCGCTCAAACGGGAGGGGCGGACCATCATCATGGTGACCCACAACCCCAATCTGGCGAAGGAGGCGGACCGCATCGTGTACCTCAACCACGGCAGGATATCGCCCGTGAATCCCTTTGTGGAGGAGGTGGTGGATGCGCGTCCGTAGGGCCTTGTCCGCAGTGGTGGGGGTGCTGCTTCTCACGGCCGCGGGGTGTGGCCCGGAGCGCATCGTGCTCTCGGGCCTCGCGGACGGCCGGTACGAGGTGGTGCTCTCCGATCGCAGGGTGTACGGCTATGTGCCCTATATGGTGCTGGAGGTGAGAGGTGGACGGATCGCGGCGGTGGAGTACGACGAGCGGGACCCCCGCACCGGTCGTTCGAAGACGGGCGATGAAGCGCAGAACCGGGAGATGATGCGTCTGAGCGGAAGGGAATGGGGCGAGGTGGTGGAGGAGCTGGAGGGGCTCGTGCTCAAGGCAGGGAGCGAGCTCAGTCTGGATGCGGTGAGCGGGGCTACGAGGACCTCGGATGCCTTCCGGGAGGCGCTGGTGAGGGCGCTGGAGGAGGCGCGGGGAGGCGCCTCCGAGTAATCAGACCGCATTGACCCCCGTATGGGCGTCGGGGGCTCACGAGGCGGTGGGCTCGAAGAATGAGCCGATTCCGGTGAGGCGTTCCGAGATCTCCCAGAGACGGCGGGCATCCTCCTCCCGGTACGACCTGCGGGAGGAGGGGAGAGGCCTCCCGAACTTCCAGTACTTCCCCCCGATCTCTTCGAAAGGGATCTCGCATCCTACCTTTACGATGGACCGGGCAGAGAACTCCGGGCTCACCCCTTTCTTGCGCCTGAAGTACCACACGAGCCGTGAGATCGGAGATGTGTGTTTGAAGCCCATATCGGTGTCGACCAGGCCCGGATCCATCGCACATGCGGTGATGGGGAGGTCTTGCGCCCTGAGACGCCGTTCGAGCTCGTAGACGAAGAGGACGTTCGCGAGCTTTGATTGCCCGTAGGCGACCAGCCCGTGATAAAAGGTGAGGTTGAGGTTCCGCCAGTGGATGCGGCCCTGGGCATGGGAGCCGGAGCTCACCACCAGGATCCGGCCGTCCTGGTGGGATCTCGCGAGGAGCGGGAGGAGGAGGTGGGTGATGAGGAATGGCGCGAGGTGGTTCACCGCGAACTGGAGCTCTATCCCCTCGGGTGAGAGCATCTTTTTCGAGGTGTAGATCCCGGCGTTGTGGATGAGAAGGTCGAGGGAGGGTGGGGAGAATTCCCCGGCCCACCGGCGGATCGCCTCCTGGGAGGCGAGATCCACCTCGTACATGGTGAGGCGTGAGGTCTCGACCCCCTGGCTCTCGAGCCACGCGATGAGTTCCGTGCTTCGTGTCCGGTTTCTCGCCGTGCCCGCCACGGTCCACCCCCTTTCGAGGAGTTCCCAGACGAGGTGGCGGCCTATTCCGCCTGTGGCTCCTGTGACGAGTGCGTAGCGAGCGTCCATACCGCCTCCTGTCGCGTGTGTTCCCGATCAGGATAAAACAGTTGAATAAAAAAGTCAATTGAAACACTTGACCAAAACGAATGTTCGGACTACACTCTTAAACAGATGTTTTAAATCATTGATCGGAGGGTGCTATGGCCTATGCCTTGGTGACGGGTGCGAGCAGGGGATTGGGGCGGGCCTTTGCCGAGGAACTCGCAAAGCGAGGGTTCGATCTCCTCCTCGTATCGCTTCCGGGTGAAAGGCTCCCGCAGGTTGCCGACTCGCTCAGGAGACGGTACGGCATCGATGTGGACGCACTGGAGGGGGACATCACCTGCTCGGAGACGCGCGCACGTATACGGCGCATCCTCTCCCGGTATGGACATCTCAGCGTGGCGGTGAACAACGCAGGGTATGGGCATCCGGGTCCCTTCGATGTGTGGGATGTGGAGGAGTGGGAGGTCATGCTCCGGCTCAACGTGGAGGCCACGAGCGCCCTCTCTCACCTGGTGGTACCCTTTCTGGAGAGGGGGCGTCCTTCGTTCCTCCTCAATGTGGCGTCCCTCGCGGGATTCTTCCCCATGCCGTTCTTCGGCGTGTATGCCTCCTCCAAGAGCTATGTGCTCCACTTCACCTTGGCCTTGAGGGAGGAACTCAAGACAAAGGGGATCACCGTGGGGGTGTTGTGTCCCGGGGGGGTGCTCACGAACGCGCGCTCGATCGAGGAGGTACGCGCCCAGGGGCTTGCCGGTCGGCTCTCGAGCTTTCCTCCTCACAGGGTGGCATCCTATGCCCTCGAGGCACTCTTCAAGGGAAAGGCGCTCATCATACCGGGCTGGTTCAACCGCTTCCTGGTGAAGATCTCCTCGGTGGTTCCGAAGGAACTCGTCGCCGCGGTCACGGGGATACGATGGCGGTACGTGGCACACCGCATGTTCCACCCCGCCCGCTGCTCATGGAGGAGACGGATCCCTCATCCCTCCCGGGAGTGATCGTCCCGAATGAGGTCTGCCCGGGTGAGGAGCTCGAAGACCGTCTCCAAGTACTCCTTGCGGACCTCTTCGTCTATGGGTTTCCCGAGTATGAGCTCGAAGACCGGAGGGAGCACGAAGGGCATGAAGACCGCGCTCGCGAGGACGGCCGCGAGGTGACGCCTCTTCTCCTCGCGTACGTGAGGGGCCGTCTGGGCGAGGGTATCGATGAGGGCCTGGAAGAAGGCGCGCATGCCCTCCTCCTGGAAGGGGTAGGCGAACCTGCCTTCCGTGAAGAGGGTGTAGAGATGGGCCTGCGTGATCCTGGGGAAGCGGAACCCCCCCTCGAAGAGCTCTTCCATCACCCGTCTCAGTCGCTCCCCGGCCGGACGTTCATCCTCCTGAAGGACAGTGCGCGCATCCTCGAACGAGTTCCGTATGGTGACCCGCATGGCCTCTTCCAGAAGCCTCTCCTTTGAACGAAAATAGTAGTTGATGGCAGCGACGTTCACCCCCGCTTTCTCCGCGATCTTCCTCGTGGTGACGTGGGGAAGTCCGTACTCTTCGACGCATTCGATCGTGGCGAGGAGGATTCGTTCCTGGGTCGAGGGGGTTTCCACCTTTACGCTCCTGTGTTTCAAACTTATGTTTATATTGACACGGGGCGGATACGCCTGTCAACGGGAAAAGGAGGCGGTATGGCTCCACGTGTGGTACCCGATCACATCGAGGTGAAGCGGATCAAGGCCCTGCTCGAGGAGTGGATACGCAGGTTTCCCGCGCGGCTTCCCGGCACGCCGGGGTGCGAGGAGGCAGGAGAGGCGATCGAGGAGGCCTTCCGCCGGGCGGGGGTGAAGGCCTGGAGGGAGTCGTTCGTCTGCAGTCCGGACGCCTTCATGGGCTACCATGTGTACGTCTTCCTCCTCTATGCGGTGGGGGTGGTGTTCCTGGCCTATGGCTGGTCGCTTGCCGCGGGGCCCTGCTTTCTCGCGGCTCTCGCCATGGACCTCGGCGAGTTCGTCCTCTTCCTCCCTGTGGTGGACAGGCTCTTCCCCCGTAAGGTGTGCAGGAACGTGATCGCCGAGATCCCTGCGGCGAAGGAGGAGCACCTGGTGGTCTACGTGTGCGCGCACCACGATGCAGCCCGCGAGCTCCCTTACCTCAAGCGGAGGCAGGTCCTCTACCCCCTCAAGGTCCTCGGAGGCGAGGCCTTCACCCTTGGGGCGGCGCTCTGTGCCCTGGGCGTGGGGCTCGGGTGGTGGACCCTCGGCCCCGGATGGGTCGTCTTCTTCGTCCTGGGTATACCCTTCCTCTTCCAGCGTGCGACCTTCGTCTTCCGGCACGGGGTGCCGGGGGCGGGCGACAACCTCGTCGCCTGTGCCATGCTGGTGGAGCTCGCCCGGCTCTATGCCCGAAGGCCACCACAGTACCTCACGCTCCGCCTCGTGAGCTTCGACGCCGAGGAGTCGGGCCTTCGGGGTTCGGCGGCCTTTGTACGACGGCACCGGGATGAGCTCCGGGGGAAGGCCGCGGTGGTCCTCAACATCGACAGCATCTACCGGAGGGAGGACCTGCAGATCCTCGTCTCCGATATCAACGGGCTCCTCCCCCTCTCCGGGGAGCTCGCCTCCGCGGTGGCCAGGTGGGCCGAGGAGGAAGGGGTGGGGCTCCCTGTGCGGCGGATGACCTTTGGGGGAGGGGGCACGGATGCGGCCTCCTTTGCCCGAGCGGGGATCCCTGCGGTCTCGTTCATAGGGATCGCGAACCGGATGATACGGCGGAGGCTCGTCTACCACACCATGGCCGACCTGCCCCCTGCGGTGGAGGATGAGGCGGTGAGGGACCTCATGAGGGTGCTCCTCGTGGGCCTCCGAAGGCTTGATGAGGAGGGGTATGCCGTCTATAAGGAAGGGGAAACCGTGCCGAAAGGAGGACGCGATGAAGGTGCGACTCGTGATAGACGAGGAGGTGTTCGAGGCTGAGCTCTTCGATACCCCTCTGGGAAAGGCGATCGCTGCGCTCCTCCCCGTCGAGGGGAGGGGGGCCTTCTGGGGGAGCGAGATCTACTTCCCCATCGCCCTGAGGAGGTCGCTGGAACGGCCGCAGGAGCTCGTGCAGCCCGGGGATCTCGCCTACTGGCCCGGCGGTCCCTCGTTCTGCATCTTCTGGGGGCCCACCCCCATAAGCGGACCCGGCGAGATACGTCCTGCGAGCGAGGTGGAGGTCTTCGGGAGGATCACCTCTGACCTGGCTGGCTTCGACCGCGTGAAGTGGCCGGTGGTGCGCGTGGAGCGAGTGGAGTGATGCCGGCCTGTGAGTGGAGCCTCCCCGGAGGCTCACCATAGAGAAGGGGGCGGGTCGTTCCCGCCCCCTTGCTTGAGGAGGTTGCTATGAGCCGAGTACGGCTCTCACCTTCACTGTGGTACCCTCCGGCGCGAGGGGAAGGATGACCCCTGTCTCGGTGGGACCTCGGTGCTCGTTCACGGGGACTTCCCTCCCGTCGATAAAGAGGCGGGCCACGCCCTTCTCTACGTGTGAGGGGTTCTCCACGGTGATCTCGTAGGTCGCCCCGCGGTAGATCCGCTTCACGGTGTAGCCGTCCCACTCTGCGGGGATGCAGGGGTCGATCACCAGGCCGTCGAACTCAGGCCGTATTCCGAGGATCCACTGGCTTATGGCCACGAAGTTCCAGGCCGCGGTGCCCGTGAGCCAGGAGTTCTTCGCCTCGCCGTGTCTACGGGCGTCCTTGCCTGCGATCATCTGGGCGTAGACATAGGGCTCGGTGCGGTGGATCTCGCTTATGTCCTCCAGGTAGGCGGGTGCGATCTTCCGGTAGTACTCCCATGCCCGTGAGCCGCGGCCCGCGCGCGCCTCGGCGATCATCACCCATGGGTTGTTGTGGCAGAAGATGCCCGCGTTCTCCTTGTAGCCGGGGGGATAGCTGGAGATCTCACCGAGTTCGATGTAGTACCCGCTGTAGGCCGGCTGTTGGAGGACGATGCCGTACGGAGTGTCGAGGTGCTTCTTCACCGCATCGAGGGCCTTGAGGGGATAGCCCTTGTCCTTGCCGATCTCCGCCATACCGCA
This sequence comes from Spirochaeta thermophila DSM 6192, assembly GCF_000147075.1. NCBI lineage: Bacteria > Pseudomonadati > Spirochaetota > Spirochaetia > Winmispirales > Winmispiraceae > Winmispira > Winmispira thermophila. Next base: position 1,977,244 of record NC_014484.1, on the reverse strand, counting down.
CATGCCCTGGGGCTCGATGAAGATCTTGCCCTCCTCGCACTCCTTGCTCCCTACCTTTCGGCCGTAGTAGTCGTAGGCCCTGAGGTACCACTCGCCGTCCCACCCGTGCTCCTCCACGGCCTCGATCATCTCATCGATATGGCGTTCGGCCTCCCGTGCCTCCTCCTCGAGCCCCTTCCTCCGACAGATCTCCACGTAGTCCCTCCCTGCAAACACGAACAGGCCTGCGATGAAGACCGATTCGGCGGTCCGGCCCTTCTTGTTGTCGGCGGTCTGGAAGGACTCGTCCGGGTTGGTGGAGAAGCAGTTGAGGTTGAGGCAGTCGTTCCAGTCGGCGCGGCCGATGAGGGGAAGGCCGTGGGGGCCCAGGTTGTTCACCACGTGGTAGAAGGAGCGACGGAGGTGTTCGAGGAGCGGGGCGGCCTTGGCGGGGTCGTGGTCGAAGGGGACCTGCTCGTCGAGGATGCTCCAGTCTCCCGTCTCCTTGATGTAGGCTGCGGTGGAGAGGATGAGCCACAGGGGGTCGTCGTTGAAGTCGCCGCCTATGTCGTTGTTCCCGCGCTTGGTGAGGGGCTGGTACTGGTGGTAGCACCCGCCGTCCTCCATCTGGGTGGCGGCCACGTCGAGAATGCGCTGCTTGGCGAGCTCAGGTATCTGGTGCATGGAGCCGAGGATGTCCTGGTTGGTATCCCTGAAGCCGATGCCGCGGCCGATGCCGGATTCGAAGTACGAGGCGCTCCGGGCCATGTGGTAGGTGACGATGCACTGGTACTGGTTCCAGATGTTCACTTGGCGCATGAGCTTCTCTTCTTTGTGGGTGAGGACGAACCGACCGAGGAGGTCGTCCCAGTAGGCCTCGAGGTCGGTGAAGGCCCGTTCCACCTCATCGGGGCTGGAGAAGCGGTCGATGACGGCGCGGGCGGGTTTCTTGTTGATGATGCCGGGCGCCTCCCACTTCTCTTCGTCGGGGTTCTCGACGTAGCCGAGGATGAGGGTGAGGGACCGCGATTCGCCCGGCTCGAGATGGAGGTCGAAGCGGTGTACTGCGATGGGTGCCCACCCGTCGGCGACGGACTGGTAGGTGGTTCCTTCGAGCACGGCCCCGGGGTCCTGAAACCCGTTGTAGAGGCCGAAGAAGGTCTCCCTGTCGGAGTCGAAGCCGCTGTGGGGTGTGGTGCTCGCGTAGAAGGCGTAGTGGTTGCGCCGCTCGCGGTACTCGGTCTTGTGGTAGATGACCGAGTCGGCGATCTCGACCTCGCCGGTGGAGAAGTTGCGCTGGAAGTTGGTGAAGTCGTCGAGGGCGTTCCAGAGGCACCACTCGAGGCCCGCGTAGAAGGTGAGGTCTTTGGGCCGGTGTCCTTTGTTGGTGATGACCACATCCTGGAGCTCTGCGTGCACGCCTCGGGGCACGAAGAACCTGATGCGGACCTCTACCCCGTCCTTCTCGCCGGTGATGATGGTGTAGCCCATGCCGTGACGGCACTCGTACCGATCGAGGGGGGTGCGGGCCGGTTTCCATGCGGGCGACCAGATGGTCGCTCCGTCCTTCACGTAGAAGAAGCGGGATCCCTCGTCGGTGGGGATGTTGTTGTACCGGTAGCGGGTGATCCTCCGGAAACGGGCGTCTCGGTAGAACGAGTAGCCGCCTGCAAAGTTGGAGACAAGGGAAAAGAAGGCCTCCTGGCCGAGGTAGTTGATCCAGGGATAGGGGGTCTGGGGAGAGGTGATGACGTACTCCTTCCGTACGTCGTCGAAGTGTCCGAATTTCATGTGCGCCTCGCTCCATTGAGTTTATTTCACACGTCAACCAACACGATAGAGGAAAATTTCCGTGCTGTCAAGTGTGAAAAGAGGTTTATAAATGCGCGTGCAAAAAAACGAGGGACAGAGAGAGCTGGAGCGTGTGGGGAGGTGTGCCGATAGGGGAATAGGAGGTGTGTATGGAGGTGAGAGAGCGGCTTGCCCGGCTGCGTGAGGTGATGCGCGAGGAGGGGGTCTCGGCGTACGTGGTGCACGATGCGGATCCCCACCTGAGCGAGTACCCGCCCGACCACTGGAGGGCGCGCTCGTATCTCTCGGGGTTCGAGGGGTCGGCGGGGGTGCTGGTGGTGACGCAGGATCGGGCGGGGCTGTGGACCGACAGCCGGTACTTCCTCGAGGCGGAGGCGGTGCTCGAGGGTACGGGGATCGAGTTGTTCCGTGAGGGGTCTGCGGGGGTGCCGTGGTGGGGTGAGTGGGTGGCGCGGGAGGTGCGGGAGGGAGGGGTGGTGGGGTTCGATGGCAGGGTGTGGCCGAAGAGGGTGGTGGACAGGCTGCGGTGGGTGTGCGGGGATGCGGGGGTGAGGGTGAGGAGCGTGGATCTGGTGGGGCGGGTGTGGGGGGGGCGGCCCGGGCTGCCCGCCGGACCGGTATGGGTGGTGCCTGAGGCGAGGGCGGGGATGGGGAGGGGGGAGAAGCTCGCACGGGTCCGTGAGGAGATGGAGCGGGAGGGGGTGGACTGGGTGGTGCTCGTAGGGCTCGACGAGGTGGGCTGGGTGTGCAATATCCGCGGGGGGGATGTGGCGTACAATCCGGTGGCGTTGGGGTATGCGGTGGTGGGGAGGGAGGAGGCGTGGGTGTTTTTGCGGGAGGGTGCGGTGGGGGAGGGGGTGAGGGAGGTGCTGAAGCGGGATGGGTGGGGGGTGAGGGGGTACGAGGAGGTGGAGGAGGCGGTGCGGGGGCTGTGGCGGAGGGTGTGGCTGGATCCGGAGCGGGTGCCGGCGGCAGTGTGGGATTGGGTGCAGGGGGAGGTGGTGGAGGGGGTCTCGCCGGTGGTGCGGATGAAGGTGCGGAAGGGGCGGGCGGAGCGGGAGGGGTTTGAGGGGGCGATGGTGCGGGATGGGAGGGCGCTCGTGCGGTTCGTGCGGTGGCTTGAGGGGGAGTGGGAGCGGGGGAGGGTGTACACGGAGCGGGAGTTGGCGGCGCGGCTCGGGGAGGAGCGGCGGAGGGAGGAGGGGTTCATCTGTGAGAGCTTCGCCCCCATCGTCGGGTTCGGGCCCAACGGGGCGGTGGTGCACTACAACCCTGCGCGGATGGCGCCGGCGCGGGTGGAGGGGGAGGGGCTCCTCCTGGTGGACAGCGGGGCGCACTACCGGTGGGGGTCCACCGACATCACGCGGGTCTTCTGCAAGGGGACCCCTACCGAGGCGCAGTGCCGGGACTACACCCTGGTCCTCAAGGCCCACATCGCCCTCGCCTCCCTCGCCTTTCCTGCAGGGCTGTCCGGCCTTCACCTGGATGCGGTGGCCCGTGGGGTCCTCGCCCGTCACGGGCTCGGGTACGGGCATGGGACGGGACACGGGGTGGGGCATGTGCTCTGCGTCCACGAGGGGCCCGTCTCGTTCAGGCCCGATGGTGCTCCCTTTCCCCTCGAGGAGGGGATGATCCTCTCGGTGGAGCCGGGGGTGTATCGGACGGGGAAGTGGGGGATCAGGTTGGAAAACCTGGTGTGGGTGGAGGAGCGGGAGCAGAACGAGTTCGGGAGGTTCCTGGGGTTCAGGCCGCTCACGCTCTTCCCCTTCGAGCGGGCCCTCATCGTGAAGGACCTGCTCACCCATGAGGAGCTCGCCTGGCTCGAGGGCTACCACCGGATGGTGCGGGAGGTGCTCGGGGATGCGCTGGATGGGGAGGATGCGCGTTGGCTCGAGGATCGGTGTCGGCCCCTGTGAGGGATGGAATGGGGATCGTGTGCGTGGTATGCTGGGGGACGTAGTAGTGCACACAATCATGTGAAGGAGTGAGACATGCTCGGAGGCATAGAGGCAGGGGGAACCAAATGGGTCTGTGCCGTGGCCTCCTCGCCCGATTGTATCCTCGAGGAGGTCCGGTTCCCCACCACCACCCCGGAGGAGACGATCGGCCGGGCCCTCTCGTTCTTCAGGGAGATGGAGGCCCGGCACGGCCGGCTTGCGGCCCTGGGGATAGGGTGCTTCGGGCCGGTGGACGTGGGAGAGGGGTCTCCCTCCTGGGGGTTCATCACCACCACGCCCAAACCGGGATGGCGGGACACGGGGGTGGCGGGGGTCTTCCAGGAGGAGCTGGGGGTGCCGGTGGGGTTTGACACCGATGTGAACGCGGCCGCCTTGGGCGAGTGCTCCTATGGGGCGGCGCAGGGGCTCGCGAACGTGGTCTACCTCACGGTGGGGACCGGGATCGGGGCAGGGGTGGTGGTGGATGGCAGGCCGGTCCACGGCCTGGTGCATCCCGAGGCGGGGCACGTGCTCGTGCGCCGTCACCCCGATGATACGTACGGAGGCCGGTGCCCGTTCCACGGCGACTGCCTCGAGGGGATGGCCTCCGGCCCTGCCCTCGCCGAGCGGTGGGGGATGAGGGGGGAGGAGATCCCGCCCGAGCATGAGGCCTGGAGGATGGAGGCCTTCTACCTCGCACAGGGGGTGATGAACCTGGTCCTTGCGGTCTCTCCCGAGCGGGTCATCCTCGGGGGAGGGGTGATGCAGCAGGGGCATCTCTTCCCCCTGGTGCGCTCCGAGCTCCTCCGGCTCCTGGCCGGGTACGTGGGGCATCCTGCGATCACCGAGCAGGTGGAGGACTACCTGGTGCCGCCCGGCCTGGGGCAGCGGGCGGGGATCGTGGGGGCGCTGGTCCTCGCGGCGCGGACGGCGCCGTAGAGGGCTCCCCTGCGGCACCGTCCCGGGTGTGCTCCTTCTTTTTAAAGAAGCACGGAGGGGAAGTATGGAGGTGCACACGATGAGAGGACTGCAGTCGGTGATCCGGCTTTCCACCCACAGGCGGGAGGAGCTGGTGGATATTACGAGGGAGGTGGAGGAGGTGGTGGCCCGGAGTGGGGTGCGCAGCGGATTGTGCAACGTCTACGTGCAGGGCGCCACGGCGGGGATCATGATCCAGGAAAACTGGGATGATTCGGTACAGGAGGATGCCCTCGACCTGCTTCGAAGGCTCATCCCCCGAGGGGTGTGGCGCCACGACAGGCAGGATGGGAACGGCGATGCCCACCTCAAGTCGGGGCTCGTGGGACCGTCTGAGACCATTCCGGTCATCGACGGCCGGCTCGGGCTTTCCACCTGGCAGAACATCTTCCTCTGCGAGTTCGACGGGCCTCGGGCCGAGCGTCGGGTGGTCGTGACCGTGCTTCCGTTGGAGACTCCCCATGCCGAGGACTGAGGCCCTCATCTTCCGCCCCGCGCTCGAGGTCTCGTTCGAGGAGTTCGGTATCCTCATCCCCATTGCGGACGACAGGACGAGCCGTGTCCTCGCCTCCCTCCGGGAGGCAGGGGTGGATACCTCGCGGCTCGTGCAGGTGGTGGAGGAACCCCTCATCACCAGAGAGGATCTGCTCAGGGTCCACGAGCCCTCCTATGTGGAGGACCTCTTCTCTTCCGGACTCGAGCGGCGGCTCCTCGAGGCCTATGAGCTCGTGGACGAGAGGGGCGGGTACGTGCGCTACGCCCCCGAACGCGCGAGCCGTCCCCTCTCGGAGCTCCTCACCCGGGTGCTCCTGGGCGCCACCTGCACCTACCTCGCCTGTCTCCGGGCCCTCCGGGCAGGCCATGCCTTCTCCTGTGCGGGCGGCTACCACCATGCCCACGCGGGCTTTGGCCACGGCTTCTGCGTGATCAACGACGTGGTGATCGCCCTCCGACGACTGATGGCCGAGGGGCGTATCCGGCGCGCCTGGGTGGTGGACGTGGATGTGCACAAGGGGGACGGAACCGCAGCCCTCACCAAGGATGATCCCTCGATCGCCACCTTGAGCATCCACATGGCGGCCGGCTGGCCCCTCTCGCTTCCCTCGACCCTTCCCGATGGACGACCTCACCCCTCCCACATCCCCAGCACGGTCGAGATCCCGGTAGCGCGGGGCGAGGAAGCCCGCTACCACGAGCTGCTCGGAGAGGGGCTTACCCGCCTCGAGGAGCACCTTCCCCACCCCGACCTCGCGGTGGTGGTCTGGGGCGCCGATCCCTATGAAAAGGACGAGCTCCCCTCCGCGGCCGAGCTCTCGCTCTCGCTCGAGGCCCTCTTCGAGCGGGACCTGCTCCTGTGGGAGTTCATGCGCGCGCGGGAGGTGCCTGCCGCCTTTCTCATGGCCGGCGGCTACGGCCCTCACGCCTGGGAGCCCTTCGCCCGGTTTCTGAGGTGGGTCTTTCAAGGCGAGGGTAACGTCAATTGCTAAGAAAATATTGACTCTTTTTTCTCTATTGCCTATGATAGGAGTATACCTCTTCTCTAAGAGAAGGCCCCGGCCGGTACGGTGCGGCGTCTTCTCGAGGAGTCTGTGAGGATCTGATCCAGAGGGGGTTCCCTGATGGAGAGGCGTCTCGGTGTGGTCTCCCTGCTCATCCACGATCGTTCCCACATCCAGCGGGTGAACACCCTGCTCTCGGAGTACGCGCCCCTCATCCTGGGGAGAATGGGACTTCCCCTCCGCGAGAAGGGGGTGCACGTCATCGCCCTCATCGTGGAGGGGACGACGGATGACCTGGGGGCGCTCACCGGAAAGCTCGGGAGGATACCCGGCCTCAAGGTGAAGTCCCACCTCACAGACTTCCGGGAGTGAGAAAGACCCGGAGGTGTGTATGAACCCAGTACGATCGGCATCCCTGGTGGAAAAGGTGTTCATCGACAGGGACAAGCTCTACTCCATGCTCCAGGAGCGGCCTCCTTCGCGGAGCCGGCTCCAGGAGATCCTCAACAAGGCCTTGCTCCTCGAAGGGCTCTCACTCGAGGAGGCGGCCGAGCTCCTCCTGGTGGAGGACCACGAGGGCATACGGATGATGATGGAGGCCTCCCGGATCGTGAAGCAGGAGATCTACGGCAGGCGGCTCGTGCTCTTTGCCCCGCTCTACATCGCCAATGCCTGCGACAACAACTGCGTCTACTGCGGATTCAGGAAGGCCAACACGCGTCTCAAGCGGGTGGTGCTCTCGATTCCCGAGGTGGAACACGAGGTGGCCGCCCTTCTCAGACAGGGGCACAAGCGCCTCCTCATGCTCACCGGCGAGTCCGAGGAGAGCCCGCTCGACTACTTCATCGAGGGCCTCAGGGCGGCCTACCGGGTGAGGGTGGGCCCGCACAACATCCGTCGGATCAACGTGGAGATCGCCCCCCTCGATGTGGAGGGGTTCAGGCGGCTCAAGGCCGAGCACATCGGGACCTACACCTGTTTCCAGGAGACCTACGATCCCGTGCTCTACAAGAAGTACCACCCCTCGGGTCCCAAGTCCGATTACGAGTGGCGGCTCCTGGTGATGGACAGGGCCATGGAGGCCGGGATCGACGATGTGGGGATTGGGGCACTCTTCGGCCTTGCCGACTACCGCTTCGAGGTGCTCGCCCTCCTCGAGCACGCCCGGCACCTCGAGGAGGCCTTCGGGTGTGGGCCGCACACCGTGAGTGTGCCCAGGATCGAGCCTGCGGAGGGGGCGCCGCTCTCGTATCGTGTGCCGCACCCCGTGAACGACGAGGACTTCAAGAAGCTGGTGGCCGTCATCAGGCTCTCCCTGCCCTACACCGGCATCATTCTCACCACGAGGGAACGGGAGGAACTGCGGAACGAGCTCTTCCACTACGGGGTGAGCCAGATCTCGGCAGGCTCTCGCACCAACCCCGGCGCCTACGACGACCACGACCACCCCGACTCGGGCGCCCAGTTCTCCCTGGGCGATCACCGCTCCCTCGAGGAGGTGATCTCCTGCCTCATCGATCAGGGCTACATCCCTTCCTTCTGCACGGGGTGCTACCGGAAGGGCAGGGTAGGGGTGGACTTCATGGACCTTGCCAAGCCCGGGCTCATCAAGGCCTTCTGTCTCCCGAACGCCCTCTTCACCTTCAAGGAGTACCTGGAGGATTTCGCCTCGGAGGACGTGCGTCGGAGGGGGAATGCGCTCATCGAACGCCTCGTGCGGGAGGAGGTGCCCGCGCACAGGAAGGACCGCACATGGGAAGGGCTCGAGAAGGTGGCGCAGGGTGAGCGCGACGTCTATCTATAAGGAGGGAAGATGAGGATGGTGGAGGAAGGGAGCGGGCTGGCCGTCGCAATCCCCCCCCATGCGACCGAGGCCGAGGCGCGAAAGGCGGTGGAGGAGTGGTGGCGGATGCCCCTTCCCCTGCTGGTGAAGGAGGCCGACCGCGTGTGCCGTCGCGTCCACGGCGACGGGGTGTACCTGCGGGGCCTCCTCGAGTTCTCGAACTACTGCAGGAAGGATTGCCTCTACTGTGGCATCCGCAGGAGCAACCGGAAGGTCCGCCGCTACCGCCTCGACGAGGAGGTGATCCTCGCCGTAGTGCGGGAGGCCTTTGCCCGGGGGTTTCGCACGTTTGTCCTCCAAAGCGGCGAGGATCCTGCCTGGCCCGCCGAACGCCTCGCCCGCCTGGTGGAGAGGGTGAAGCAGGAGACCCGGGGCGAGGCGGCGGTGACCCTGAGCTGCGGGCTCATGAGCCGTGAGGACTACCGCCTGCTCCGCGAGGCCGGGGCCGACCGCTACCTCATGCGGTTTGAGACCGCAGACCCGGTCCTCCACCGCAGGCTGCGCGGGATGGACCTGGATCGGAGGCTCGAGGGGCTGCACCACCTGCGCGACCTGGACTACGAGGTGGGCTCAGGGTTCATGGTGGGGCTTCCTGGCGAGACCGAGGAGACCATGTGGGAGAATCTCCTCCTCTGCCGGCGCCTCGATCTCGACATGGTGGGGATAGGCCCCTTCATCCCCCACCCGGAGACCCCCCTTGCCCATGCCCCCCAGGTCCCGCTCGAGCGGACCATCCGGGCGGTCGCCATCCTTAGGCTCCTCCTCCCCGGCGCCAACCTCCCCGGCACCACCGCGGCCGGCACCCTCGAGCCGGACGGGAGGGAAAAGATGCTCGCCGCGGGCGGGAACGTCCTCATGCCCAACATCACCCCGGTCGCACACAAGAAGGACTACCTACTCTATCCCGGAAAGATCTGTCTCGATGAGGACGGATTCCACTGCGTGGGCTGCCTCACCATGCGCGTGGCCACGGTGGGCAAGCGGATCGAGTGGGAGCGAGGGGCCTCACGCCAGTACCTCTGGAGGCACCATGGAAGACGTGCGGAAGTACATAGGGCCTGAGACCAGGAAGGCCCTCTCCAACTTCGGCGAGGGAGGCCTCCCGCGTGAGCTGATCGGAGCCTATGCCGAGGTGAAGCAGGCGGTCCTCTCTGCGATCCAGGAGGTGGAGCAGCGCTGGTCCCCTCCCGTGTGGAAGTCCCTCTCCCGCGCGGTGGAGGAGGTGAAGTCCGGAGGCCTCGACGACCAGTTCCCCCTTCCCCTGTTTCAGGGAGGTGCGGGTACGAGCATCAACATGAACGTCAACGAGGTGATCGCGGCCCGTGCCAACGAGCTCCTCGAGGAGGAGGGGTGTCCCGAACGGGTGGACGCCCTGGATGACGTGAACCGCTACCAGTCCACCAACGACACCTTCCCCACCGCGGTCACCATCGTGCTCTACTGGCGGCTCCTCCACCTGGAGCAGCAGGTGATACGGCTTCAGGCGGCCCTCGCCGAGCGGGAAGGCCGGTACGCCCACATCCTCATGGTGGGGCGGACCGAGCTCCAGGACGCCCTCCCCATCACCCTGGGCCAGGTCTTTGGTTCGTGGGCCGGGATGTTCGAGCGTGACAGGTGGCGGCTCCACAAGATAAAGGAGCGCATCCGGACCGTCCCCCTCGGCGGCACGGCCGTGGGCACCGGTTTCCCGGCCCCGGCCATGGTGGTGTTCGCGGCAGAGGAGGCCCTCAGGCGGATCACCGGGCTTCCCCTGGCCCGGAGCCAGAACCTGCCGGACGAGGTGGCCCACCAGGACAAGTGGTCGGAGCTCGCCCACGGGATACGCCAGGTGGCCGAGAACCTCGTAAAGCTCACCGGCGACCTCCTCCTCTACACCTCCTCGTTCCTGGGAGAGCTCGGACATCCCGAGGTCCAGGCAGGGAGTACCATCATGGCGGCCAAGACCAATCCCGTGTTCCTCGAGTACGCCCGCGGCCTCGCCTTCAGCGCCCAGCACGCCTGCGATGCGGTGAGCACCCTCTCGCAGCAGGGGCAGCTCCAGCTCAACCCCTACCTTCCCTTCATCCTCCACCACCTCCTCCAGGCCTTCACCATGGTGGGGACGGCCCTTGAGACCCTCACCGAGAGGCTCCTCCCCGCCCTCGAGGTGCGGGAGGATCGCATCCATGCCCACCTCCTCGCCTCGCACACCCTGCTCAACGCCCTTCTCCCCCTCCTCGGCTACCATGGGGTGAAGGAGCTCTACCGACTCCACCCCGAGCCGTTCTCGAGTATGGATGAGCTCGTGAGGTTTGTGGTAGATCACACCGACCTCGAGGAGGTCGAGGTGCGGGCGGCCCTCGATCCCGGTCGGGCCACCTCGTTCGTGAGGAGGGTGCGGTGAGAGGAAGGGGATGCATCCCGCACGACCTTCTCCTAAGGAGGGACTTGTGACCACCACCCCCCTTGCCGAACGGACGCGCATCGTGCTCTTTGGCCTGAGAAACGCAGGCAAGTCGAGCCTCATGAACGCCATCTTCGAGAAGGAGGTGGCCATCGTCTCGGATCAGCCCGGGACCACCACCGACCCCGTCACCCGGGCCTATGAGCTCATCGGCGCAGGTCCCGTGGCCTTCACCGATACCGCGGGCCTCGACGACGAGGGGCCGCTCGGCTCGATCCGGATCGAGCGGGCGAAGAAGGCCCTCGCCCAGGCGGACATCGCCCTCCTGGTGACCCCCCTCACCCGCCCCCCGCACCCGCTCGAGGACCGGCTCCTGGAGGAGGTGCGGCGGCGGGGGATCCCTTACCTGGTGGCGGCGAGCTTTGCAGACCAGGCCCCCGATCCCGCCAAGGAGGCCTGGCTCGCCTCCCTTCCCCACGTCCGGGTGGCAAGCCCCTCCCGTGAGGGCGTCCGCACCCTCACCTCCAGGCTCGTGCACCTGGTGGCCTCCCTAGCCCCCGAGCCCACCCCGCTCGAGGGCCTCGTCCGGGAGGGCGACCTCCTCGTCCTGGTGGTGCCCATCGACCTCGCAGCCCCCAAGGGCCGTCTCATCCTCCCCCAGGTGGAGACCCTGCGCGACGCCCTCGACCGGGACTGCGCCGCCCTGGTGGTGAAGGAGCGGGAGCTCTCGCTCTTCTTCCCCCGGCTCCCCCACCGCCCTCGCCTCGTCATCACCGACAGCCAGGCCTTCCACAAGGTGGCCGCCGACATCCCGCCCGACCAGCCCCTCACCTCGTTCTCCATCCTCTTTGCGCGAAAGAAGGGCGACCTCGCCCGGTACGTGAGAGGCCTTGCCGCCCTCACCGCCTTCCCCGAGGGGAAGCGCGTCCTGGTGGTGGAGGCCTGCTCCCACCACCGGCAACCTGACGACATCGCCACCGTGAAGATACCCCGCCTCTTCCACCAGCTCGTGGACCCCGCCGTACCCTTCGACCACGCCCGCGAGCTCCCCGAGGACCTCTCGCCCTACGGCCTCGTGATCCACTGTGGGGGATGCATGGTCACCCGCCGCGCCGTGCTCGCCCGCCTCGACCGCCTCGCCGAGGCCGGGGTGCCGGTGACCAACTACGGGCTCTTCCTCGCCTGGGCCCACGGCCTCCTCCCCCGGGCACTCGAGCCCTTCCCCTACGAGTACGAGCTCTACTGCACCGAGGTGGGAGGCGGGGTGGAGACGAGGATCTAGGAGGGATCCTCACGCCGCCGTCCGAGTCCTCCTTCCGGATCGGGCCCGGAAAAGAAGACGGAGTGTGGCGCCCTCCCGTGGTGACCGGTGCCCGAGGGTGCGATCCGGTTCCGGGCCTATGCCTCTTCCCACAGGCTGAAGATCCCATCCGCTGCAAAGGCGAGGAGGGCCGAGAGGAGAGCCCCCGAGAGGATGAGGGCCGGGTTGTCCCTGACCAGCCCTGCGATGATCACCACGCCCAGCCCGCCTGCCCCCACCACGGCTCCCAGCGTGGCCGTTCCCACGTTGATCACCACACTCGTGCGGAGCCCTGCGAGGATCACCGGCCAGGCGAGCGGCAGCTCCACCTCCCTGAGGATACCTCCGGGCTCCATGCCCATGCCCCGCGCCGCTTCCTTTACCGAGGGGTCCACCGCACGCATGCCTGCGATGGTGTTGTTGAGCGGAGGGAGCATCCCGTAGAGGAAGAGGGCCGCCACTGCGGGGGCGAATCCAAACCCAAGGGCAGGTACCGCAAAGGTGATGACCGCCACCGGAGGGATGGTCTGTATCCCCGCCACCACCGACTGCACCCCCTCGAGCAGGTAGGAGAACCGGGGTCTCGTCACGAGGATCCCCACCCCCAGGCCGAAGGCCGCCGCGACCGCGCTCGAGACGAGCACCATCACCACGTGCTGGAGGAGGAGTACCCCCATGGACTCGCGTTCATAGACGAGGATTTCCCCTTGGAATCCCAGCAGACGCAAGACCCCTTCGAGGATGTCCTCCCGGGTGAGCAGGACGAGGAGCGTGAGGATCACTCCTGTCCTTATCGTCCTCGCGAGACGTCGCCTCATCTGCCCCTCCGGACGAGCGCCTGGATCTCCTTGAGTCCTGCGATACCCAGGATCCCGCCATGCTCCTCCACCGCGAGCATCGGAGCCCCGCTCTCCAGGAGAAGGGAAAGCCCCTCCTTCACCGTGGCAGCACCGGGAACACGGGGCAGTTCTTCTGGGATCGTGGAGGGTGCAGGGCGTGCGATTTCCTCCATCGTATGACACTCGAGGAGGAGGAGCACGCTCTCCGAGCCCAGGAAGGTCTTCACGAACCCGTCGCCCGAGCGCACGAGATCCTCGGTGGCCGCTTCCCTCACCACGCGGCCTTCCCGCATGAGGATGATCCTGTCTCCCAGGCGGATGGCCTCTCCCATGTCGTGGGTCACGAAGACCACGGTCTTCCTGAGACGTCGTTGGATCGCGAGGAACTCCTCCTGGAGGCGGGAGCGGGTGAGGGGATCGGCCGCACCGAAGGGTTCGTCCATGAGGATCACCGGTGGATCGGCCGCAAGGGCCCGGGCCACCCCCACCCGCTGGGCCTCTCCCCCTGAGAGCTGGTGAGGCATCTTCCGGGCGTACTCCTCGGGAGGGAGTCCCACCATCTCGAGGAGCTCGAGGGCCCGGGCCCTCTGCTGCTCGGGGGGCCACCCCAGGAGCCGGGGTACCGTGCAGATGTTCCGTTCCACGGTCCAGTGGGGGAAGAGGCCGATGTGCTGGATCACGTATCCCATGGAACGTCTGAGCTCCACCGGATCGTATGAGGAGAGGGGGCGCCCCCGGTAGAGGACTTCTCCCCCGTCCGGCTCTATGAGGCGGTTGAGGATGCGGAGCGTGGTGGACTTGCCGCACCCCGAGGGGCCGATGAGCACGGTGAGCCGGCCTTCCGGTATGCTGAAGGAAGTGCCATCGAGGGCCACCGTTTCTCCGAATCGTTTCACGAGATTCCGACACTCAAACACGGCTCGTCCTTTCCTTGAAGCATGTGATGACCAGGGCCCACGCACGGTCGACCCCCAGGGAGAGGAGGACGGTGGGGAGCACCCCCAGGGCGATGAGGTCGTAGGCCGACTGGCCCAGCCCCTGGAAGATGAAGCGCCCGAACCCCCCGGCCCCTATGAGGGCGGCCACCGTGGTGGTCCCCACCACCTGTACCGAGGCGGTACGGAGGCCGGCGAGGATCACGGGGAGGGAGACGGGGATCTCCACCCAGAAGAGACGCTGGAGGGGGGAGAGCCCCATGCCCCGGGCCGCCTCGAGCAACCCCTTTTCGAGGAGCGAGAGCCCGGCCGCGGTGGTGCGCACGATGGGGAGGAGGGCGTAGAGGGAGAGGGCGATGAGTGCAGGGGTGTTCCCCAGACCGCTGATTCCCACGTCCCTCAGGACCGGGACGGCCTCGGAGAGGGCCGCGAGTGGGGCGATGAGGAGGCCGAAGAGGGCGAGGCTCGGGATGGTCTGGATCCCCCCGGTGAAGGAGAACACGACTCCACCCGCCTTCTTGTTCTTATGCGCGAGGATCCCGAGGGGGATGCCTGCAAGGGTGGCGATGAGGATGCCCGCGCCCGAGAGGCTGAGGTGTGCAGCGGTCTCCTGGAGGAACACACGCCTCCTGGTGGCGAACTCACGCATCACTCCCAGGCCGTCGAGGGCCCCTGAGAGGAGGAGTGCCACCATGCCGAGGAGGGCGAGGGCCGTTCCCCACTTCCGTGTCTGGAGGGCACCGCTGTACCGGGCCCTCGCGAGGAGGACGATGCCGGCTGCCTCATAGGCGAAGAAGCCCGTACCGGGGTTGATGCGGGCGGGTGGGGAAGGGGCGTGGAGGCGGGCAAGGACGGCGAGGAGGATCCAGGGGACGAGGATGGAGAGACCGGCGAGCAAAGGGCGGAGGCGGGGAGCTCGTTCCTTCCATTCCAGAAGGAGCACCACACCGAGCGATCCGAGGAGGACGAGGGTGGAAAGGGGGTCGAGCCGTACCGGCACACCGGGGGCCACCCTGTTCGGGACGGCCCATGCAAAGGGGAGGAGGAGACCGAGACATGTCGCAGCCCCTCCTCCCATGAGGAGTATGCGTTCCCTTTCCATACTCAGTCGGAGATGAATCCCTTCCGAACGAGGTACTCCCGTGCCACCACGGCCGGATCCTCTCCCTCCACGGCGATCCGTGCGTTGAGCGACTGGAGCGTGGTGAGGGTGAGGCTCTTGAACACAGGTTCGAGGATCTCCTCGATCTCGGGATACGTCTTGAGCACCTCTTCTCTCACCACCGGGGCCGGTTCGTAGACCGGTTGTACCCCGAGGTTGTCCTCGAGGACCACGAGCCCGAGCGCGGCGAGCTGCCCGTCGGTTCCGTAGGCCATGGCTGCGTTCACCCCGTCGGTCCCCTCTGCGGCTGCACGTTCGGTGGTGGCGGTATTGCCTCCCGAGAGCACGAGCATCTGCGATTTTGCGAGGGTGAATCCGTAGGCCTCTTCGAAGGCGGGGAGGGCGTCCGGGCGGGAGACGAACTCCTCCGAGACCGCGATCTTGAACTCGCCACCCTGTTCGATGTAGCGGGCGAGATCCTCCAGGGTGGAGAGAGAACCCCCTGCGAGGTCCTTCCGCACCGCGATCGCCCAGGTGTTGTTGGCAGGTGCGGGCTCGAGCCAGACGAGGCGGTGGGTCTCGTAGTCCAGATCTCTCACGGTCCGGTAGGCCTCGATCCTGTCCTTCCACACGTCCCGCGGGGCTTCGGGATAGAAGAACCCGCCGTTGCCTGTGTACTCGGGATAGATGTCGATCTGGCCGTTTATGATGGCCTTGCGTACGATGTCCGTGGGACCGAGCTGGACCTTGTTTTCCACCGCGAAGCCGTGCTCTTCGAGGAGGATGACGATCATGGTGCCCAGGAGGGCTCCTTCGGTGTCTATCTTCGATGCCACGGTGATCGGGCCCCTGGTCTCTTCCTGCTTCTTTGCGCAGGAGATGACGAGCGAAAAGATAAGAAATACGGAGAGAAACAGGAGAACGAATTTCCTCAAAACAACCCCCTGAATAGTGTGTCGTGCGTACATACATAGTGTAGTCACGATGGGGGGAAAAGGCAAGGAAACCGTTGCGGGGGAGGATGATGTGCGGTATGCTGGTAGAGGTATGCTCCGGGAGATACGACACGTGCGTCAGGAGCCGGGGGTCTTCAGGCGCTGGTTCCAGGACGAGTACTTCGATCTCATCGTGTGGTACCGCGACGATGGTCCTCCCACGGTGGAGAGGATCGTGGGCTTCCAGCTCTGTTACGACAGGCAGGGCGACGAGCGGGCCTTCACGTGGCAGGCCGCGGGGGGGTGGAGCCACATGCGGGTCGACGGGGGGGACGTGCCGTTCAGCATAAAGCAGAGTCCTGTGCTCATGCCCGACGGTGAGTTCCGGACCGACGAGGTGCTCGCCCGCTTCCTCGAGGCGAGCACCCGGCTCGAGCCCCAGCTCGTGCGGTTCATCGTGGAGCGGATGGAGTCATCGAGAGGGGGACGGAGGACTCAGGCCGAGAAGAGGATGTAGTAGTCGAGCCGTCTCTCGTGGAAGAGGTGGTTCTGGGGGGTCACGTGCTTGTCCTCGGCCTCCTTGGGGTCTATCTCCACCACGTGGAGGGCCGGTTCCTCCTCGGGCGCCTGGGCGAGGATGGTCCCTGTGGGGGAGATGATGTGGCTCCTCCCGGTGTACCTGAGGCGCTTCCCGCCTCGCTCCTCCACGCCGATGCGGTTGGCGAGGATCCAGAAGATGCGGTTCTCGATGGCCCGGACCCGGGTGGTGAGCTGGCCGTACTCGGGGAGCACGAGGTTGGAGGGGTGGCACACCACGTGTGCCCCCTGAAGGGCCACCGTGCGGGCCGCTTCGGGGAACATGTGGTCGAAGCACACGAGGAGGGCCACGCGTACTCCCTGTATGGTGAAGACCGGGAACCCGAGGTTGCCCGGAGAGAAGAAGTGCTTTTCCTCGGCGAAGAGGTGCATCTTCCGATAGAGGAAGCGTCTTCCCTCAGGGGTGAGGAGGACCGCGCTGTTGTAGTACCTGCCCATCTCCTCTTCGGCGAAGCCGAGGGCGAGGTGGATCCCTGTCTCCTGTGCGAGCCGGGAGAGGGCCTCGATGCAGGGGCCGGTATCCACGGGTTCGGCCGTTCGTACCACTTCGTCCTGTGAGAGGAAGAGATAGCCGGAGAGGGCGAGCTCGGGAAGGACGAGGAGATCGGGTTTCGTGCCGCCGCCCTGGAGGTGGCCGAGTATGTGTTCACGGATGGCTTCCAGGTTCTTCTCCGGCTCGCCGAAGAGAGGGGCGAACTGGAGGTAGCCTACGTTCATGTTTTCCTCCTTAAAAGAGCTGTGTGCTGTATGGTCATCCCGGTGGCCCCGTCGAGGCCCCGTGCCGACAATCGTTCATTATACGACGATCAGGCCGGAAAGAAAAGTGCTATATAGTAGGAGCCTTTTGGGCTGTACTGCTTTTTTTAGTAAGCCAACGGGAATCCTGGGCGACAAGGCTCTGTAATGCCTGCTTAGGGTGTCACCGTTACCGTATTCTTATCCGGAATAGTGCTCAGAACGGTACAATATGCACGATGGTTCACTCGCGTTCTCTCCAGCACGGCGGTTCTGTATTCAAACCGGACACACCTGCCCTCAGGATTCCTCAAGGGAAAGTGGATGCTGGGGATCGGTTTCGGTAAGACCGCTCGTTAGGCCGCAGGCCTGACCAGGGAGCGCATCTGGTTCGGCTGGTTCTCTCGCACTCGTCCCAGGGCAAGGGCACTCATGACAGAGAACACCAGCGTAAGGTGAACCGAGAGTTTCTCCTGCCCCCGGATCGTGTGGAGTTCCAGGCTAAAGCTTCGATCCAGCCGGCTGTGGATCCGCTCCAAGGCCGTTCGCTTGGCATACTCCCGCTTCCACCGATACGAAGATCGGGCGATAGGCGTGAAGACTCTGCGGTCCGTGGAGAGGGGGATCCGGATACAGGAGGCCAGGGGACAGGAGGCTTTGCCTGCACACTCATACCCATAGTGCACCGCAGGACAGCCGTACTTCAACGTTCCCCGCTTTTCTTCAAACCCCCGGTAGGCCATCTCCCGCTGCGTCCCCGTGGCCATACAGACACAACTCACCGTCCCCTGGTAGTCATACACCACGTTCGGTGTCCCTGCCACCAGCTTCGTCTCCTCTCCATCTTTCCATGCATTACGAATATCGATGACCGGTTTGATCCGGTGCTCGTGCCACAACAGATCTATCAACGTGCCATCATCATAGCCCCGGTCGGCCGTGAACACTTCTGCCGCCTTGAGTATATGCGGCCGATGGCGATCCAGGGACCGAATCAGCTTTCGCATCACCGGCACCTCGTGCTTTGAGGCCCGACTCACCGTAAAGGCCACCGGCAGTTCATACTCTGTATCCGCAAGGAGGTGCACCGTAAACCCAAACCATTTCTTTACCGACTTCTGCACCTCCCCCCGTTCATTCTGATACACATACTCATGACACCCCCCAGTCCGCATCGTGCTCCCCTCGCCGGTCTCCGGCACCCTTCCCCCTTCGACGGGCAACACTTGCTATCCCCTTCCCATCGGCTCCCAGCCGCCGCCCGAATCCAGGCAGCTCCCGGTAGCACTGATCCACCAGGGCTGTACACACCTTCACCAGTGCCGTTCGGATCGTCCGCTTCCTCAAGGTGGAAAGAAACCGGCTGTACGCGCTGGCACTGGGTACCGCATCGCTTCCCCGGGTAGGATCAAATCCACACAGGTCCCTCAACTGCCCGTTCCGCAAGAGCTCCCGGCGTAGCTGCTCGATGCTCGGGTGCTGAAACACGATCCCCGCAACGAGCGAGTTCCACATCGCCCGTACCGGATACTCATTCCGGCCCTCTCCCTCGCCTCTGTTCAAGCTGCTGCATCAGTTCCTCATCCGGCAGGTTCTCCAACACCAGCCGAAGCCGATGTAAATCCCCCAATTCTTCTACATCGTGCCAGCAAAAAAGTGATTTCTGTGCTATACGTGCCATGGGCCCCTCCGTCGGTCTTTTGCTACCATGATTCTATCATGGAAAAACCGGGGGGCCCTCTTTTTTGGGGTCACTTTTTCAACTCCGACCTCTTTTTCCCCTTCTATCGCACCTGTGGACCGTGTTTTTGGGGTAACATAAATCCCCACCCGCTTGTAATTCCTTTACCTATCGTTGCGTGAAAACAGCGCAAAAGGCTCAGTATTTCTTTGTCCGCAGCGCAAGGATCTTTGTCATTGACAAATCGCGTGTGTGGGTTTTACTCTAGAGGTACATGGTGGGCATAGCGCTTGCGGACAGACGGTTCTTCCCCCTGGTGGATGAGAGGAGCGGTGGGGCGAAGCGGGTGGTGCTCGAGCCGGCGCACGAGGGCCAGCGCCAGGTCGAGGTGCGGCTCCTCATGCGGGATGATCAGAAGGAGCTCCACGTGGGTTCGCTCTTCATCGAGGCGGAGGGGGAGGTGGTGGTGGATGTGCTCGTCCGGGATGGGCGGCTGGTGGCGCGTGCGCGGTCGGGCGACCGCCAGCAGCACCTGAACGTGAACCTCTCGCTCATCGAGGAGGAGTACGCGCTCCCCGATCTCGATCTCCTCTCTCTCGAGGAGCGGGAGGCGCTCGAGGAAGAGATGAGGCGGCAGGGGGATCTGGACGAGGATGTCTTCAGCGAGTGGGAGGAGGAGCGGCCGCGGCGGTCGGCGGGGTGGTGGCTGCTCCTGGTGGCAGGGGTGCTCCTGGGACTGGGGGTGGCGCTTGGCGGTGCGTATCTGGTGTATCGGTTCCTCCTCCAGCCCGAGCCGCTTCCCCGGCTCGAGGGATCGCTGGGTGAGGGGCTGCGGATGGCGGCGGGGTGGGCGGGACTTCTCGGTGTGTCCCTGAGACGATAGGAGTGGTCTCGATGTCGATGGTGCGGGTCTCCCTGTGCGTCGCAGCGCTGGGGGTGGTGTTGGTGTGGGCCTGTGCCTCGGAGGGTGGGGTGGAGGACGGGGTGGTGGGGGTGCTCGACGGGCTCGAGGAGGGGAGGGTGGAGGTGCTCGAGGGGCGGGAGGCGGGGGTGCTCGCCCGGGGGGCGGAGCGTGAGGAGGAGGGGGCGGCGTTCTTCCTGGGGCTGGTGTACGAGGGGATGGGGTTGCGGGAGGAGGCGAGGGTGTGTATGGAGGTGGCGGCGGAGAGCGGGTCGGTGCCTGCGCGGGTGGGGGCCGTCGGGTGGCTGATGGAGGATGCGTACGGGCGAGGGGATCTTGCGGGGGTGGAGGAGTGGGCGAGGAGGGGGGTGGGGTACGCAGAGCTGCGGGGGGAGGCTGTGGCGAGGCTGGTGGAGGTGTGGGCACGGCGGGGAGGGGGTGAGAGGGAGGTGCTGGAGCGGGTGGCCGAGGAGGGGGAGGGGAGGGCGCGGGCGTGGGCGCTGTGGGCGGTTGGGGAGCGGGAGAGGGTGCTGGAGGAGGTGAGGGCGGGGGAGGTGCCGGAGGGGGTGTGGGTGGTGGGGGAGTGGGGGGTGCTGGGTGAGGCGGTGGGGGCGGTGAGGGAGGGGCGGTATGGGGAGGCGGTGGAGGGGTACCGGGCGTACCTGAAGGGAGGGGGGAGGGCCACGCCCGCGGTGCTCGCAGACCTCTACACCGCCTTCAGGCTCTCGGGCCGCCTCTCGGAGGGCGCCTCCTTCTTCCTTTCGCTGGCCGAGACGCGACCGGAGGTGCGGCTCTCTGCCCTCGACTACGCCGGCAGGCTCTTTCGCTTTGCAGGCGACTACGACCGGTCCGACCAGGTGTGGGAGACCGTGGGGGAGGAGGCCTCCTCCCCCACGCTCCGCGCCCGGACCGCCTGGTACCTCTTTGCGAACGCCGTCCGCCGTGGGGGGGACGCCCCCCTCGCCCTCGCCCCCCGCCTCCCCGCCCTCCTCCACAGCACGCAGGAGCTCTCCCCCGTGCTCGACGAGTACGTCTCCGAGCTCATACGCACCGGCCGGTTCCGCACCCTCCCCCGCCTCTACACCGCCCTCGCCCCCATCCTCTCCCCGCCCCACCGCGCCCTCCTCTCCACCGCCATCCTCGCCTCCGCCTCTGCCGGCCTCCTTCCCCTTTCCCCCGACGAGGCGCGCACCCTCAAGGAGGCCCTCGCACAGGCCTCCTCCTCGCCCCTGACCCACCCCTACTACTACCTCCTCGCCCACCCCGACGCCTCGCCCCTCGCCTACTACACCCGCACCCCGCACACCCCCCGCGCCTCCGACCCTGCCGCCACCCGCTTCATCCGCCTCGCCCTCCGGTTCCGTCCCCTCTACCCCCGCCTTCCCTCCCTCCTCCGCCCCTTTCTTCCCCTTGCCGCACCCTCCGCCCTCTTCGACCTCGCCCGCGCCCTCTCCCACGCCGGCCTCCACTACCAGGCCATCCACCTCCTCGCCGACCTCCACGAGGAAGGAATCCCCCTCCCCGAGGACCTCGTCCGCACTGTGCTCTATCCCCGCCCCTTCCTCGACGAGGTGGAGGCCGCCCTTCGCACCCTTTCTCCCCACCCCTCCCTCGACCAGTCCCTGCTCTACGGACTCATGCGCGAGGAGAGCCTCTTCTCCCCCTCCATCGTCTCGCACGCCCACGCCGTGGGCCTCATGCAGCTTGTTCCCGCCACCGCCGAGGAGGAACGCCGCCGCCTCAGGATGGAACCGGGCGACCTGGAGGACCCCTCCTACAACATCACCCTGGGCACCTCCTACCTCTCGCGCATGCTCGACCGCTTCTCCCTCCCCATCTACGCCCTCGCCGCCTACAACGCAGGCCCCACCAGGGCCAGGGCCTGGACTGCCTCCTACGCCCACCTCCCGCCCCTCCTCTGGATAGAGGCCCTCCCCCTCCCTGAGACGCGCCACTACCTTCGCAAGGTCCTCGCCTCCTCGGTATACTACGCCTACCTCTACCACGGCCGATCGGTGAGGGACGAACTCTTCCGCCTCACCGGAACCGACGTGGCGCAGGCACTCTCGCTGTAAGGAGTCGTGACGTGGACATCATCACCGCCGTGATCCTGGGGAGCCTCCAGGGCCTCACCGAGTTTCTCCCCATCTCCAGCTCCGGACACCTCGTGATCGCCCAGCACCTCTTCGGGCTCGGAGAGGTGCCCCTGCTCTTCGACGTGCTCCTCCACGTGGCCACCCTGCTGGTGGTGGTAGGGGCCTTCTGGCACCGCATCCTCGAGATCCTCGGCGCACTCCTGCGCCTCCTTGGGGGCAGCAGGGCGGAGGCCGACCGGGCCCTGGGGAGGCTCGCCCTCGCCCTCTTGGTGGGCACCGCAGCCACGGCGCTCCTCGGCCTGCTCGTGAAGGACCTCCCCTTCTTCGGCCGGCCCCGGTTCGCCGCAGCCATGCTCTTGGTGACCGCCCTCCTCCTGGTGAGCACCGCCCTCGCCCCCACCCGTGAGGGCCGGGGCCTCCACCACATCCGCCTCACCGACGGCCTGCTCGTGGGCCTGGTGCAGGGGCTCGCCGTGCTCCCCGGCATCTCCCGATCCGGGAGCAGCATCAGCGCCGCCCTCCACCTCGGGATCTCCCGGCGCGATGCAGGCGAGTTCTCCTTCCTCCTCTCGGTCCCTGCGATCCTGGGGGCCCTCGTGCTCGAGCTTGCGGATGCAGGCGAGCTCGCCGCCCGGGTGCCCCTTCCCTCGCTCCTCGTCGGCATGGCGGCCGCCCTCCTCTCGGGATACCTCGCCCTCAAGACCCTCCTCCGGGTGGTGAGGGCCGGCAGGCTCCCGCTCTTCGCCTTCTACCTGGTGCCCGCAGGACTGGCAGGCCTCATCCTCCTGTGAGGGCCTTCCCCATGCGGGACCGAACCGGCGGTCCGGCCGGTAAACCCGCCCCCGAAACCTGCCGATGAAGAGCAGAGGAGGTATCGTGTTCGCCCGGCTCGTGCGCACCGCCCTCGGAAGCCTTCTCATCGCAAGCGGCCTCGCAGGACTCCTCGCCGCGGCAGCCTCGCTCGCAGGACTGCCCGGCGATCCCTTCCCGCCCGTCTCCTTCGTCCTCTCCTCCTTCCACCTTCCCGGGCTCTGGGTCTTCCTCTACCTGTGTATCGTCGGCGTCCTCCTCGTGCGACGGTCCTTCCCGCTCTGGTTCTTCCTCTGGCTCAAGACCACCCTCCTCCCGCTCCTCTTCTTCGGCCTCGCAGCCAGGCTCCTGGTCGACCCCTTCGCCGTGCACGCCCTCCTTCCCGGGGCCCTCATACGGGCCTTCACCAGGCCGGGCGCCGGCCTCATCACCACGCTCCTGGGCATGGTGAGCCTGGTGGGGATCATCCGCCTCATCCCCTGGTTCAGGGGCCACCTCCCCGTGTGGGGCGAGGGGAGCGGGCAGGCCGGGCCGGGCGGGCAGGGGGGGCAGCCCCGCCGGGCACCCGAGGCCGGTCCTCCCCCCGCCCCTGCGGCCCCGGACGGCGGGGTGCGCGAAGGGGGGGAGGAGCGGGTGCGCATCCTCCCCGAGGACTCGGTGCTCGCAAGGATCGCAGACCGCGTGAAGACCTCGGCCCGTCCTGCGGCCGAACGGAGGGGGTCGGAGGTGCTCCTCCTCGAGGCCCCCGCACCCGAGGCCGGGGTGGAGGGGGAGGCGCGCGAGGGTGTGCGCCCCGATGGTGCAGCCTCCTCTGAGGAGGAGGGGGACGCCCCCCTCCCGCCGGACCCCCCTGCGATGCCCGAACCCCCTGTGCCCGGGGAGGAAGCGCACGTGGCGCACGCGCAGCCCGCCCCCCCGGTCGTCGGGGAGGAGGAGGCCCCTGCTCCCGAGGAGGAGCCCATCTACCTCCCCCTCCGAGGCACCCGGGAGGAGCCGGAAGCCCCCCCTCGCGAGGCTGAGGGAGGGGAGGATCCCCTCCGCACCTCCCCCCCGCCCGATCCCACCCCGCCTCGAGACCGGACCCCCTCTCCGCGTACGGAGCAGAGCCGGCCGGAACCCCCTGCGGAGGGGCCCCCTCGATCCACCCATCTCTTCGAAGGTCCCTACCGGGTGCCGATAGAGGGGATCCTCGCCCGGTATCCCGAGCTCTCCTCCGACAACAAGGAGGAGATCAAGAAGGCAGGGGAGCTCCTCCTCGAGACCCTCTCGGAGTTCGGCATCGAGGCCGAGCTCATCGGGATCCGGAGGGGGCCGGTCATCACCATGTACGAGATCCTCCCTGCCCCCGGGGTGAAGCTCTCCCGCATCGTCAACCTCGCCGACAACATCGCCCTGCGGCTCGCAGCCCAGAGCGTCCGCATCGTGGCCCCCATTCCCGGCAAGCGCGCCGTGGGCGTGGAGGTGCCCAACAAGCACAGGGAACTCGTCTCGCTGAGGGAGATACTGGAGCAGACCGACCTCTCCGACCCGCGCTACGGGATCCCGGTGGTCCTCGGCAAGGACATCACCGGCGAACCCCAGGTGGTCGACCTCACCCAGACCCCCCACCTCCTCATCGCAGGCGCCACCGGTTCGGGAAAGTCGGTCTGTGTGAACGCCATCATCTGCTCCATCCTCTACAGCAGGTCTCCCCGCGAGGTGCGCCTCATGCTCATCGACCCCAAGATCGTGGAGCTCAAGCTCTACAACGACATCCCCCACCTCCTCACGCCCGTGGTCACCGACCCGAAGAGGGCCTTCCAGGCCCTCCAGTACTGCGTCTACGAGATGGAACGACGCTACGCTCTCCTCGACGCCGTGGGCGCCCGTGACATCCGCGCCTACAACCAGAAGGTGGAGCGCGAGGGCCTCGCCATGGAGCGGCTCCCCTACGTCGTCATCATCATCGACGAGTTCGCAGACCTCATGGCCACCGCGGGCAAGGACCTCGAGGCCATCCTCGCCCGGCTCGCGGCCATGTCCCGCGCCGTGGGACTCCACCTGGTGCTCGCCACGCAGCGGCCCTCCATCGACGTGATCACCGGCCTCATCAAGGCGAACATCCCTTCCCGCATCGCCTTCATGGTGGCCAGCAAGTTCGACTCCCGGATCATCATCGACAGTGTGGGCGCCGAGAAGCTCCTCGGTAGGGGGGATATGCTCTTCACCTCGCCGTGGCAGCCCTTCCCCGTGCGTATCCAGGGCGCCTTCGTCTCGGAAGAAGAGGTGGAACGCCTGGTCGCCTATCTCAAGGAACTCGGCCCTCCCGACTACGTGGACGACGAGATCTTCATAGACGAAGAGGAGGACGACCCCTCGCTCCAGGGTGACCTCGAGGACCCCCTCCTCGAGCGCGCCATCCAGATCGTGGTCTCCACCGGCAAGGCCTCGGCCTCATACCTCCAGAGACGACTCAAGATAGGCTACAACAGGGCGGCCCGGCTGGTGGAGGCCATGGAAGAGCTCGGGATCGTGGGGCCTGCGAACGGGAGCAAGCCCCGCGAGATCCTCCAGGTGCCTCCGGAGTACCAGGGGTATCAGGACGAGGAGGCCTAGGGGGTGGAACCCTCCCCCGGTTGGTGGTATCATAGGGACCATGAAGCGATTCGGTCCTGTGGTGCGACACCTCCTTGCCGGTTACCTCTCCCTCTTCGACCTCTCGGGCCGCACCATGCTCTCGGTGGTACGGGCCTCGGGGGGGGCCCAGCGGGACCGCGCCTCCCTCTCCCGTGACTGGGCGAGGGTGGGGGGGGACCTCAAGACCGCGATGGAGCAGGTAGGAAATGAGCGATAGGGAACAGCAGGGGAGGGAGGAGAGGGGTGTGGTGGCCCGGGCCACCTACGAGGGGCCGCTCCCCCCGGCATCGGAGTTCGCCCGGTACGAGAAGACCCTGCCCGGGGCGGCTGAGCGCATCCTCACCCTCGCCGAAGAGGAAGCCCATCACAGGCGGGAGCTCGAGCGAAGGCTCGTGGAGGCGAGCATCCAGGCATCCCGGTGGGGCCAGATCCTCGCCTTCCTCATCGCCATGGTGAGCCTGGGCGCCGTGATCCTCTCGGTCCTCCTCCATCAGGTGGCGGGAGCCATCGCCCCCGCCGTCCTCGCCATCACCAGCCTCGTCGCCACCTTCCTCGGCTCCCGCAGGGAGGAGTGAGGGCATAGCCCCCTTTGCCGTCTCCTGCTATCATGCCTTCCATGAAGCGCTACGATGTGGTGATCACTGGCTCGGGGCCTGCGGGCCTGGGAGCTGCCTTCTTCCTTGTGAAACACGCCCCCGAGATGAAGATCCTCATCCTCGAGAAGGAGTCCATCTCCACCGGAGGGCTCAGGAACGACTGCAAGATGAACTTCACCTATCCCATAGGCTTCCCTGAGGACCTGTGGGACAGGGAGACGGCCGAGGCGCACCTCGCCGAGGTGGAGGCGGTGCTCAGGCCCCAGTGTCTCCCGGTGGCGAACATAGAGACCTACCGAAGGCGGGCGGAGAAACTCGGGGTGGTGCTCCTGGAGATCCGGCAGGCCCACCTCGGTACCGATGGAGGGATCAAGCTCATCAAGCGCCTCGTAGGTGAGCTCACCGAGAAGGGGGTCGACTTCTCCTTCGGCGAGGAGATGGTGGATGTGGACCTGGATCGGAAGGTGGTGATCACCGACCGTGGACAGTACGGCTACGACCACCTCATCGTGGCCCCGGGGAGAAAGGGCTTCAGGTTCCTCCAGGAGCTCATGGACCGCCTGGGCGTGGAGTACGTGGATCACGTGGTGGATATCGGCCTCAGGCTCGAGATGAAGGAGGAGCACTACCCCATCGTGAGGGACTACTACGACCCCAAGTTCCTCTTCCCCGACAAGGTCCGCACCTTCTGCACGAACTCCCGCAGGGCCTACGTGGTCCAGGAACGATACACCGCCCGCGACGGGAGCACGTACTACAGCGTGAACGGCCATGCCTACAGCAAGGCCGCCCGGGAGAACGGGCTCGTGAACTTCGCCCTCCTCAGGACCATCACCCTCACCGAACCACTCGCGAGCGGCCAACTCTACGCAGAGATGCTCGGTCAGCAGGCCGTGCTCCTGGGCGGGGGGAGACCGCTCATGCAGCGGGTGGGGGACTTCAGGCTGGGGAAGCGATCGAGGCCTGAGACCTTCAATGAAGACCTCTACGACTTTCCTCCCACCCTTCCCACCTGTACGCCGGGCGACATAAGCCTTGCCATGCCGGCCAAGATCCTGAGGAGCATCTGGAGGGCCATGAAGATGCTCGACACCATCTGCCCCGGGGTGCTCCATCCGAGCACCATCATGTACTACCCCGAGATCAAGCTCTATGCGAACCGACCTCGGTTCATGGATGCGTACTTCCAGGTGAAGCCGGGCATCTACCTCATCGGCGACGGAGCCGGCACGAGCAGGGGGATCACCGCGGCCTGGGCGAGCGGCATCCGCGCCGCCCGCGGCATCCTCGCCGCCACGGGCCGAACCCCCACCCTCTAGGAGGGACGCCGTGCGCATCCGTGCCTTCCTCCTCCTGCTCGCCGCCACCCTCCTCCCCGCCGCCCCGCCCCCGCTCTCCGCGCCCTCCGCCCTCCTCCTGGAACCTACCACCCGCACCGTGCTCTTCGAGAAGCAAGCCGACCTCCCGCATCCGGCAGCCTCGCTTACCAAGCTCGTCACCGCCTACCTCGTGCTACAGGCCATGGAACACGGCCTCCTCAGGGAGGACCTCCCGCTCCCCGTACCCTCCGCCCTCGCCCGCATCCCCTTCCCCCCCGACGCATCCCTCGCAGGCCTCACCCCCGGCACCACCCTCACCCCTGCCCAGCTCCTCTCACTCACCCTTGTGTACTCCGCCAACGACGCCGCCTGTGCCCTCGCCCTCCTCCTCGCACCCGATATCCCTACCTTTGCCCGCCGTATGAACACACTTGTGCAGAGCCTGGGCTATTCCCACCTCTCCTTTGAGGAACCCTCGGGCCTCTCGCCCCACAACACCATCACCGCCCGCGAGATCGCCCTCTTCGCCGCCGACTACCTCGACCGCTTCCCCTCTGCCCCGGCCCGCTACCACTCCCCCCGCGCCGTCACCATAGGAGGACGCACCTACCTCAACCGCAACACCCTCCTGGGCCGCTACCCCGGCCTCGAGGGCCTCAAGACCGGCTACCTCGAGGAATCGGGCTTCCACATCGTGGCCTATGCCCGACGCGGCCCCACCAGCCTCATCGCCGTCCTCCTCGGCATCCAGGCCCCCAGCTATTGGGAAGGCATGCAGGAACGCGACCACCAGGCCGCCGCCCTCCTCGACTACGGCTTCGACACCTACCTCACCACCGAGGCCCCCCTCACCGGGATCCGGCCCGTCCGCATCTGGGGCGGCACCCAACCCTTCCTCACCCCCCGCCCCGCCCGGCCCCTTCGCGTCACCCTCGCCAGGACCGACATTCCCCGCCTCTCCGTAGAGGTGGAGCAGGTCTCGGAGCGCTGGGCCCCCCTTCACCCCGGCGAGCGACTCGGCACCGTCCGCCTCCTGTTGGACGACACCGTGCTCGCGGAATCCAGCCTCATCGCCCCTCAGCACGTCCCACGCGCCCCCTTCTTCCCCTTCCTCGCCGACCTCCTCTCCTGGCTCTGGCACCACCTCCTCGCGATCCTGGGGTATGCCTCCTGAGCCTACACCCCCCTGAGCACCACCTCCCGTGCGGGGAGCGGCGGCCTCCCCACGAGCCGCGCCACGTCATCGGAGACCACGTCGAAGGTCCCCGAGGCGATCCCCCGGTAGAGGTCCTCCATCAGATCCACGAGCGGGCCTGGGGCCCCGGCGGCCGCCATGCGCTCCCGGAACACCGCCGGCTCCACCGACCGGTAGACCACCCTCCTGTCCAGCACCTCACCCAGGAGCCCCGCCACCTCCTCGAACCCGAGCGGGACAGGACCGGTGATATCGTAGACCTTCCCCTCGTGCCCCTCTCCGGTGAGCACCACAGCCGCGGCCCTCGCGCAATCCTCCCTCGCCACCCACGCCACCTTCCCCCCGTCGGCGGGCAGCTCGAGCACCCCATCCTCACCCACCTGAGCCACGAGCCCCGAGATGAACTCGGCGTACAGATTGTTCCGGAGGATGGCGTGGGGAATCCCGAGCTCCCTGAGGATCGCCTCGGTGGCCCTGTGTTCGCCCATGAAACGGGGAAACTCCCGATCGTTGTTCACCGACGAGGTGTACACGAGGAGCCCCACCCCCGCCCGCTTCGCCGCCTCGGCCGCATGCCGATGCTGCGTCACCCGACGGCCTATGGCATCGGTGCTTATCACGAGGAGACGCTCGACCCCCCTGAAGGCCTCTTCCAGGGTCTCCGGACGATCGAAATCGGCCTTCACCACCTCAACCCCCTTCTCCTGAAACCCCTCCAGGGCCTCAGGTCTCCTTGTGATGAGCCTCACCGCTCGGGAAGGCACCTGTTCCAGCACGAACCGGGCCACCAGTCGACCGAGGTGACCCGCAGCCCCGGTGATTCCTATACGCATATGCTCCTCCTCTTCTGATACGGGATCTCTCCTCCAGGAGAGACAGGATCAGTTGCGTACTGCAACACCTCGTGATAGTGTAGTGGATAGGCGTTCTTTCCCGCAACTCCCTCAGCGCCTGCCGTATGTGAGGAGGACCCCATGGGTAAATGGCCGGTGATCTGCCAGGTATCCCTTCTCGGTGTCCTGATCTCATCGGTCATCATGGTGGGGCTCATCCTCCTTTTCCGGTGGATCCATCCTGAGTACTATCTCTTTGACGCGCTCCTTGCCTATTGGGGATTGCATCTCATAGTGCGCTCTGGTTTCTCGTACCACCACAGGAGGGGTATTCGGTTCTACCGAAAAGGGGATTTCGAAAACGCCATCTCCTGTTTCGAGAGGAGCTATCGCTTCTTCACACGGCACAGATTCCTCGACAGGTTCCGATATCTCTTTCTGCTGAGTCTCTCGACGATGTCCTACAGGGAGATGGCCTTGATCAATTGGGCCTTCTGTCTCGTCCAGGTGGGAGAACGGGAGAAGGCGATCGAGAAGTACAAGGAGTGTCTTCGGGAGTATCCTCACAACCGGATCGCACGTGCTTCCCTCACCATGATGGGAGTGACTCCTGAAGAGGATGCCGGGGAAGGGACCGTACATCTCTGAGGATGCCGCGCACCTCGGGTTCGGGAACCTCCACGAGCAGATCGGAGAGGTCCTCCTCTCAGTTATCATGCCTCCAGACACGTGCTTCCACAAAAGAAAGAGGGGCTTCCCTCGATAAGGACGACACCAGGGACATCCGTTCGGGGACCCCCCGAGAGGCGACGAATCGCATAACGTTGATACATGTGGGGTATCCCCCATCCCGCATACCGATCCTCAAACCGGGAACATCAATGGCATCGATCCCTTGTGCACTCCCTCCCCCTCCTGCTATACATCCCTATGCCGTTGCGTTCGTTCTCCTACAAGAGCACCCACTACTATCTGGTGGAGGGGGAGAAGGGGCTCCTCGCCTTTGACGTGGGGTGGCCGGGTACGATACGTTCCTACATCGATGGCCTCAAGTCGCTTGGGTTCACCCTCTCCGATCTCTCCTGTTTCATGGTATCCCATTTCCACATCGACCATGCGGGTATCGCGGGGGAACTCCAGTCTCGAGGGATCCCCTTCCTCGTCTTCCCCTCTCAAGAGGAGGCGATCGCCGGGTTCGAGTCCTTCATGGCCCGCAAGGGGATGGCCTTCACCCCCATAGACCTGGAAGCCCTCGAGCGCGTACCCTTCGAGGAGTCCCGGCGGATCCTCGCTACGTGGGGGATCGGAGGAGAGGTGCTCCCTACCCCGGTGCACTCGGCGGACAGCGTGAGTCTCCTCCTCGACGGTGGAGAGGTGGCGGTGGGCGACATGCCGCCTGCGCACCAGCTCGCAGAGGAGGAGGGACGGGCGGTGTGGCGCCTCGTAGGAGAGAGGGGTGGGCGCAGGGCCTTTCCCGCGCACGGACGTCCGTTTCCCGTGGAGGAGCGCCCATGAACGACCTTCGTCTCACCGGTACCGTCCCCCTTACGACCGAGCGGCTCCTGCTCCGGCGGTTCACCCTTGAGGATGCGCCCGCTGTGTACGAGACGTGGGCGCGGGACCCCGAGGTGACCCGATTCCTCACCTGGAGTCCACATGCATCGGTGGAGAAGACCCGGTCGTTTCTCGAGGAGGCTGTCCGAGGCTACGAGAGGGATGATCAGCTCATGTGGGCCATCGTCCTCAAGGAGCCGGGGAGCCTCATCGGCAGCATCGGTGCCCGTGTGGAGCGTGCCCACAGACGGGCCGAGATCGGGTACTGTCTCGGGAGGGCCTTCTGGAACCGGGGGTACATGACCGAAGCCCTCAGGGAGGTGGTGAGGTTCCTCTTCGACGAGGTGGGCGTGGTGAGGGTGCAGGCCCTCCATTTTGTGGGGAATCCTGCCTCCGGGCGGGTCATGGAGAAGGCGGGGATGCGCTACGAGGGCACCCTCAGGAGCTACCTCATCAAGGATGACGGAGCGGTGGACGCCCTCATGTATGCCATCGTGAGGGATGCGCGCACTGGCACCTGAGCCGCGCGTGTACTATGATTGCCGAAGGAGTGGCACATGGCGGAACAATGGACGAAGACGACGCTCGCGAAGATGATCGATCACACCCTCCTCAAGCCCACGGCCACGAGGGCCCAGATAGAGGCCCTCTGCGACGAGGCCGTGAGGTATGGATTCGCATCGGTGTGTGTGAACTCCTGGTGGGTGCCTCTCGCGGCGAAGCGCCTCTCCGGGTCGGGCGTGATGGTGTGTACGGTGGTGGGATTCCCTTTGGGGGCGGCGAGTACCGAGGCCAAGGCGTACGAGGCGGCTCAGGCGGTGGTGCAGGGGGCGAGGGAGGTGGACATGGTGATCAACCTCGGTCTTCTCAAGGGTGGGGAGTACGACCTCGTGAGGGAGGATATCCGGGCGGTGGTGGATGCAGCCGCCGAGGCCCATGTGAAGGTGATCATAGAGGCGTGCTACCTTTCCGACGAGGAGAAGCGCAGGGCTTGTCTCCTCGCGGAGGAGGCAGGGGCGCACTTCGTGAAGACCTCCACGGGGTTCGGTCCCTCGGGCGCCACGGTGGAGGACGTGCGGCTCATGAGGGAGGTGGTGGGAGAGAGCCTGGGGGTCAAGGCGGCGGGGGGTATCCGCTCGCTCGAGACGGCCCTCGCCATGATCGAGGCAGGGGCCTCCCGGTTGGGTACCTCCTCGGGGGTCTCGATAGTGGCCGAACTGAAATGAGATTCTCAAAAAACGGCAGATTTTTCTTGACTGCCGGGTGAAGGGGGTCTAGTATGGGAGATATTTCTACGATTTTCATGCGATTCGAGGAGGATGTATGAGACGTTCAGGGCTTATTTTTCTTATTATGGCGGTGCTCCTGGTCTTCTTCCCTGCATGTGGGCAGAAGAAAGAGGCGAAGATCGAGGAGCCGAGCTTCAGAGTGGGACTCGTGACCGACGTGGGAGGGATCGACGACAGATCCTTCAACCAGGGCACCTGGGAGGGGATCGTACGCTTCGGTAAGGAGATGGGGCTCGAGGAGGGGGTGGGGTACAAGTACCTCCAGTCCTCGCAGGAGGCCGACTACGTACCCAACCTCGCCACGTTCGCCGACGAGGGGCTGGACCTCATCGTGGCGCCGGGCTTCCTCTTCCAGAACGCCGTGGCCGAGGTGGCGAAACAGTATCCCGACCGCAAGTTCCTGGTCATCGACACCGTGGTCGAGGCTCCCAATGTGGTATCGGCCGTGTTTGCAGAACACGAGGGCTCCTTCCTCGTGGGTGTCGCCGCGGGCCTCAAGGCCAAGCAGGACGGCAAGAACGTGGTCGGTTTCCTCGGCGGGATGCAGTTCCCGCTCATCGAGAAGTTTCAGGCCGGATTCGAGGCCGGGGTGAAGGCCGTGTACCCGGAGTGCACCATACTGGTGGACTATGCGGGAGACTTCGCCGCACCTGACAAGGGGCAGGCCATCGCCCAGAAACAGTTCAATGCAGGCGCGTACATCATCTTCCACGCGGCCGGCGGAACCGGTAATGGTATGATCAAGGAGGCCAAGGAGCGTTCCCAGAAGGGCGACATCCGCTGGGCGATCGGCGTGGACAAGGACCAGTACCAGGACGGCATCTACGGAGAGGGCACATCGGCCGTGCTCACCTCCATGGTGAAGCGGGTGGACGTGGCCGCCTACACCGTGGCGAAGATGACCATGGAGGGGAACTTCCCCGGTGGTCAGACGCTGGCCTTTTCATTGAAGAACGATGGTGTGGGGCTCCCTGCGGAGAATCCCAATCTCTCTCCGGAGATCCTCGCGGTGGTGGAGGAGTACGCGAAGAAGATCGCGAGCGGAGAACTCGTGGTTCCCGACACCCCCAAGAAATGATGCTGCTGCAGAAGAGAGGGAAGGCTTGATGTAGCCTTCCCTCGTTTTATCTATGTGGGAAGGAGAGCCCTCCGTGGACTATGTCGTAGAGATGATGGATATCGTGAAGGACTTCCCCGGTATCAGGGCCAACGACCATGTGACCTTACGGGTCCGTGAGGGGACGATCCACGCCCTCCTGGGGGAGAACGGAGCGGGCAAGTCGACGCTCATGAACATCCTCTTCGGACTCCACCATCCGGATTCCGGCGTCATCCGGGTGCGGGGCCGGGAAGTGCAGGTTTCGAATCCCAATGTGGCCACCTCGCTGGGCATCGGGATGGTGCATCAGCACTTCAAGCTCGTGCACAACTTCACGGTGGCGGAGAACATCGTCATGGGAAGCGAGCCCCGGAGGGGGCCCTTCCTCGACATAGAGACCGCCCGCCAGAAGGTGGCCCGCATCTCCCGGGAGTACGGCCTGGAGGTGGATCCGGACGCCCGGATAGAAGACCTCTCGGTGGGGAGTCAACAGCGTGTGGAGATCCTCAAGATGCTCTACCGGGACGCCCGAATCCTCATCTTCGACGAACCCACTGCGGTGCTCACCCCCCAGGAGATAGAGGAACTCATGGAGATCATGCGGAAGCTTGCCGGGAGCGGTAAGACGATCATACTCATCACCCACAAACTCAAGGAGATCAAGGAGGTGGCGGACGAATGCTCCGTGCTCCGACGGGGCAGGCTCGTAGCCACGTTTCCCGTCTCCGATGTCTCGGAAGAGGAGATGGCTGAACTCATGGTGGGAAGGGAGGTGAGTTTCAAGGTGGAGAAGGACGCCCCCCGGCCAGGATCGCCTGCTCTCGAAATTCGAGAGCTCTCTGTCCGGAACGAACGGGGAATCCTCGCGGTCGAAGGGCTGTCCCTCACTGTGCGGGAGGGCGAGATCCTCGGCCTCTGCGGAGTCGACGGCAATGGGCAACGGGAACTCCTCTATGCCCTCGCCGGGCTCCTTCCGGTGGAGTCGGGTCGTATTCTCCTCTCCGGAAAGGATATCACCCATGAGCCTACGAGGCGGAAACTGGATGCAGGGCTCGGCTTCGTTCCCGAGGACCGCCAGCGGCATGGGCTCATCCTGGCGTTCTCGGTGGGGGAGAACCTGGTGATACACGACTACGGGCGGCCTCCTTTCTCCCGGTATGGCATCCTCCGGTACGAGACGATCTACGAGCATGCCGAGACCCTCATGTCACAGTTCGACGTGCGGGCGGCCCGGGGCGCGAGAACTTCCGCTGGCGAACTCTCCGGTGGGAACCAACAGAAGGCCATCATCGCCCGCGAGGTGCACAGGTCACCCCGCGTGCTCGTGGTGGCCCAGCCGACCCGGGGGCTGGATGTGGGGGCGATCGAGTACATACACAGGAGGATCGTGGAGGAACGGGACAAGGGGAGGGCGATCCTCCTCGTCTCGTTCGATCTCGACGAGATACTCGACCTGTCCGACCGGATCGCCGTGATCTACAGGGGGAGGATCGTGGCGGAGGTGGCCGCAGGAGAAACCGACGAGAACGAACTCGGGCTCCTCATGGCGGGATCAACGGCAAGGGGGGAGAGCGCATGACTACAGGAAGACGATGGATGATCCTCTCCCTCAGTGCGGTGGTGCTGGGGTTCCTCGCAGGCGCGGTGATCATCACCCTCACGGGCCGCTCTCCGGGGCTGATGTTCGCGGCGATGGTGAAGGCCTTCTCGGGGCTCGACATCCTGAGGGGATCCTTCAACGCCAGGTACATCGGAGAGTTCCTCATCCAGATGATCCCCATCACCCTCACTGGGCTTTCGGTGGGATTCGCCTTCAGGGCGGGTCTCTTCAACATAGGAGCAGAGGGGCAACTCATGATGGGCGCTCTGGGCGGTACCATGGTGGCCCTGCTGGTCCCGGCCCCTCCGTGGCTCCATCTCCCCCTCTGCCTCCTGGGGGCCATGGTGGGAGGAGGGCTGTGGGGGCTCATCCCCGGCTGGCTCAAGGCCTGGTACAATCTCCATGAGGTGGTCGTCACGATCATGCTCAACTATACCGCCTTGCACCTGTCCAACTGGGCGCTCCTCCACGTGGTGGGTACCGTGGACCGGGTGAAGACCTCGCCGTTTCCGGCCTCTGCCCTCCTCAAGAGCGAGTTCCTCTCCTCGATCACCAGGGGATCGAGGCTCCATTGGGGGCTCCTCATCATGGTCGTCTGCATTCTCGTCTACTGGGTGGTGATCGAGAAGACCACTTTGGGGTTCGGACTGCGGGCCACGGGACACAACAAGGATGCCGCACGCTTCGCCGGCTTCCCCATCGCCGGGTATACGATGCTCACCATGGCGATGAGCGGTGCGTTCGCGGGGCTCGCCGGTGGGGCGATGGCCCTGGGGACCTTCGGATTCGGGCGGGTGCTTCCCGCCTTCGAGGGGTACGGGATGGATGGGATAGCCGTGGCGCTGGTGGGAGGGAACACTGCGTGGGGCATCGCCGCCTCGGGGGCTCTCTTCGGGATGCTCAAGGCGGCACAGCCCCTCATGCAGTCCCAGGGTGTTCCCCGGGAGATCGCGGGGATCATACAGGCGAGTATCGTCCTCTTCGTGGCCATGCGCTATGGGATCCAGCTCGTCATCGATCGGGTGTCCAGAATCAGGCAGGGAGGCAGAAATGAAGGTGTTTGAGATCTTCCCCATAGGGCTCATGTTCGCCACCCCCATCATCCTCGCGGGCCTCGGCGGGCTCTTCAGCGAGCGTTCCGGTGTGGTGAACATCGCCCTGGAAGGGATCATGATGGTGGGCGGTTTCACTGCAGCGGCCCTGGTGGTAGTGCTCGAGCCTCTCACCCCCGCGGCGCCGTGGATCGCCTTTCTCGCAGCGGCAGTCGCGGGCCTCGTGTTCTCCCTGTTCCATGCGGTGGCCTCGGTCCACCTCAGGGCCGATCAGATCATCTCGGGTACGGCGCTCAACATCCTCGCGGGAGGCCTCACGGTCTATCTCTGTCAGATCCTCTTCGGTCAGCAGCGGACCCGGGCCTTCTCCGTGGGCCTCAGGAAGGTGACGGTACCCTTTCTCGAGGACATTCCCCTCGTGGGCCCTCTCTTCTTCTCCGAAATCTATCCCACGTTCTATCTCGCCCTGTTCCTTGTGGTGATCACGTGGATCGTGGTCTACAGGACCGTCTTCGGTCTCAGGCTGAGGGCCTGCGGAGAACACCCCGAGGCCGCCGCGAGCATGGGGATAGACGTGTACAGGATGCGATACCTGGGGGTGATGCTCTCAGGTGTGCTCGCAGGACTCGCAGGTGGGGTGATGGTCCTCTCGCAGGACATCCAGTACACCCTCACTTCCATACACGGCACAGGCTTCATCGCCCTCGCGTCCCTCATATTCGGGAAGTGGAACCCCTGGGGGGTGCTGGGGGCCGCCACGTTCTTCGGTTTCTCGCAGGCTCTCTCGTTCTATGTGAACGACATCTCCTTCCTCCAGAGCATCCCCCTCGAATTCTTCCACGCCTTTCCCTACGTCCTCACCATAGTCGCCCTTCTCGCCTTCGCGGGAAGGTATTCGGGACCACGGGCGGCGGGACGGATCTATCAGCGCTAGTGGGCGCAAGGTGGGAACAGAGGGGCCGCAAGGCCCCTCTTTGTCTATCTTCCGAAACCGCGGAGGGCGATGAGGTACTGGAGCCTGCTCAAGCGCTCCTCGTCCTCGCCAGGGGTGCGTATGAGTGCGCCCTTCGCCTCCCGGAGCGAGGAGAAGCCCTGCTCGGAGAGCCAGGCCTCGAGTTCATGAACCATCTTCTCGATGTGGCCGAATCCATGTCTGAGGACGGCGGAGACCACCTGTACCGCACTCGCGCCTGCGAGCACCGCCTTGGCGATATCGAGGCCGGAGTGGATCCCGCACGATGCGACGATGTCCAGATTTCGCCTCGGCGCCTCCAGGGCTGTCCAGCGGAGGGTGTGTGAGAATTCGTGGGGATCGCTCAGCCTGTGCCCCGAGACGAGCCTCCTCGTCGAGGGGGCGATGTCCACCTGGTAGAATCGGTTGAAGAGCACCACCCCCCCGGCGCCGAGGGCCTCGATCCGGGCGAGGAGGTGTCCCAGACTCGTGAAATAGGGGCCTACCTTCACGGCGATGGGGACGGAGACCGCCGACCGTGCGGTCCTCACTATGTCGTAGATCCGTTCCTCCACCTCCTGCGAGGACTCGGCATCGTTCGAGGGAAAGGGGGCCACGTTCAGCTCGAGGGCGTCCGCCCCTGCCTCTTCGATGCGGCTTGCAGCCTCGGCCCACCACTCGCGGCTGCTGCAGTTGAGGCTCGCGATCACGGGGATGGAGAGCCGATCCTTCGCCTCGCGCACGAGGGAGAGGTAGGCCTCCAGGGCCTGCTGGGTGCCGAAGTGGGTGAGATAGTCCGCGGCTTCGGTGTGGAACCCTTCGGAGAGGCTCTTCAGGTGTTCCACCCCCTCTGCGATCTCCTCCTGGAAGAGGGAGCGGAGCACCACGGCGGCGGCGCCGTGCGTTTCGCAGGAGACGAGGTGGGAGACGTCGGCGGTGAGGGGAGATGCCCCCACAATGAGAGGATTTTTGAGAGAAAGGCCAAGATAGCGCGTGGAAAGTTCCATCCGTACGACCTCCTTTCCACACTATATCGGAAAACCGAGACATTCACAAGTTGAGATGTTTGTGTTTTGGAAGCATATGTGCTATACTCTTGACCGCTGGTCGAGAACGGCTGGAGGTGTGAATATCTCTCTTTGAGGAGGCTGTATGGGTGTGCGGAAGCGATGCGATGGGACCCTCATCAAGGGACTTCCGGGATTCAGGAAGATAAACCCCTTTGTGATGAAGGGGCGTAACGAGTCGGCGGTCTACTACAGCGACGAGTTCGTGCTCGACGAGACGCTCGAGTTCATCAGGGAGTACAACCGGAACAGAAAGCCGGGACAGAAGTCCATCAGCATCTTCCATGTGGTCCTCTGCGCCGCGGTCCGGACCATCGCCCTCAGGCCCCAGGCGAACAGGTTCATCTCCGGACAGAAGATCTACCAGCGCAACAGGATCCAGATCTCGTTCGTGGTGAAGAAGGAGCTCACCGAGGAGGGGCTCGAGAGTACGGCGAAGATCACGTTCAGCCCGAATGAGACCCTTCAGACCATCGTGGACAAGGTGCACCGGGGGGTGAAGGCGGCCCGGGATGCGGCGGGCACCGCCACCGACAAGGAGATGGAGTTCGTCACGAAGCTCCCCCGCTTTCTCCTCAACCTGGTGATCAAGGGATTCAAGATCCTCGACTACTACGGCATCGCGCCCAAGTCGATGATCGAGACCGATCCCCTCTATACGAGCGTCTTTCTCGCCAATCTCTCGAGTCTCGGCCTCGATGCCCCCTTCCACCACCTCTACGAGTGGGGCAACGCCTCGGTCTTCTTCGTCATGGGGAGGATCAAGAAGGTGCCCTACATCGACGAAGAGGGCCAGGTGAAGGTACACACCGTGATGGAGGCAAAGTTCACCATCGACGACAGGATATCAGAGGGCATCTACTGGGCGAAGACCATCAGGATGCTCAAGCACTTCGTCGAACACCCGCAGGAACTCGTAGAGCCGCCTGAGATCCCGGAAGAGATCCTCAAGGAACACATGCTGGAAGAGGTGTGATACCGTTTCAGGAGTGATGTCAGGAGCACACCCGGGCCGCCCCGGGTGTTTTTTTTTCTCCAAAGACGAGACAATACAAGGTATTTTTTAAATTCTTTTGAAAAATCCTTTCGCATATGCTACCATGAAGGGAGTATGCGACAGCAACTCGTATCCATACTCACAGGAAGGAGCCTATGCGTAATCTGGTACGAATGTGTGCGATCTCCCTTCTCGTCCCTCTGCTTGTCTCCTGTTGGTTCGAGCCATCCCTTAGAGGTGGGATGAAACCTCTGGAGGGACGATTCCTCGGCAACATCTTCTACGGTGCCGAGGAGCCGCTGAAGTTTTCGCAGTACTGGAACCAGGTGACCCCTGAGAATGCGGGGAAGTGGGGGTCGGTGGAGTCGAGCCGGGATCAGATGAACTTCGGTACACTCGACTACATCTACAACTATGCGAAGCAGCACGGGATGCCGTTCAAGTTTCACGTGCTCGTGTGGGGTCAGCAGCAGCCCTCGTGGATCAGCGGGCTTTCGACGAGCGAGCAGCGTGCGGAGGTGGAGGAGTGGTTTGCGGCCGTGGCGGACCGGTACGCCGACATCGACATGATCGACGTGGTAAACGAGCCGCTGCACTCGCCGCCGCCGTACCGTGATGCCCTTGGTGGTGATGGGAGCACCGGTTGGGACTGGGTGATCACCTCGTTCCAGCTTGCGAGGGAGTACTTTCCGGACAGCACCCTGCTCATCAACGAGTACGGGATCATCTCCGATCCGAGTGCAGCGCAGCGGTACATCCAGATCATCGATCTTCTCACGGCGCGAGGGCTTGTGGACGGGATAGGGATTCAGTGTCACGCCTTCAACATGGATAGCGTGAGCGTGTCCACGATGGAGCAGGTGCTCGACATGCTTGCGCAGACGGGTCTTCCCATCTATGTGTCCGAGTTGGACATGAGGGGTGACGATCAGACGCAGCTTCAGCGGTACCAGGAGAAGTTTCCGGTGTTGTGGGAGCATCCCTCGGTGAGGGGTGTGACGCTCTGGGGGTATGTGGAGGGACACATCTGGCAGAGCGAGGCGTACCTGCTGCACTCCGACGGCACGGAGCGGCCCGCCCTCTCCTGGCTCATGCAGTACGTGTACGGCGACTGAGTTCCTCTTCCTTGTCTTCAGGCCGCCCCTTGAGGGCGGCTTTTGTTGGGATAACCCGTCAAGTTTATTGACCGTTGGCTGAACTGGGATTAGGATAGTGAATACCCTTACAAAAGGGCGTTGCACTATTTCCATGTGGAGGTGTTCTATGAAACGAGTGGTACAGGTGCTCATGGCAGGCCTTCTCCTCCTCCTTGGGGTGATGGTCTCCTGTGAGCTCGGAAGCCCGATCGAAGGGATTTCCTCCGATGTGCTCTCCCGTGCGCCCGATACGGGGAGCAAATTCCTCGGCAACATCTTCTACGGTGCCGAGGAGCCGCTGAAGTTTTCGCAGTACTGGAACCAGGTGACCCCTGAGAATGCGGGGAAGTGGGGGTCGGTGGAGTCGAGCCGGGATCAGATGAACTTCGGTACACTCGACTACATCTACAACTATGCGAAGCAGCACGGGATGCCGTTCAAGTTTCACGTGCTCGTGTGGGGTCAGCAGCAGCCCTCGTGGATCAGCGGGCTTTCGACGAGCGAGCAGCGTGCGGAGGTGGAGGAGTGGTTTGCGGCCGTGGCGGACCGGTACGCCGACATCGACATGATCGACGTGGTGAACGAGCCGCTGCACTCGCCGCCGCCGTACCGTGATGCCCTTGGTGGTGATGGGAGCACCGGTTGGGACTGGGTGATCACCTCGTTCCAGCTTGCGAGGGAGTACTTTCCGGACAGCACCCTGCTCATCAACGAGTACGGGATCATCTCCGATCCGAGTGCAGCGCAGCGGTACATCCAGATCATCGATCTTCTCACGGCGCGA
Organism: Spirochaeta thermophila DSM 6192; assembly: GCF_000147075.1. NCBI lineage: Bacteria > Pseudomonadati > Spirochaetota > Spirochaetia > Winmispirales > Winmispiraceae > Winmispira > Winmispira thermophila. Next base: position 1,936,793 of record NC_014484.1, on the reverse strand, counting down.
GGGCTTGTGGACGGGATAGGGATTCAGTGTCACGCCTTCAACATGGATAGCGTGAGCGTGTCCACGATGGAGCAGGTGCTCGACATGCTTGCGCAGACGGGTCTTCCCATCTATGTGTCCGAGTTGGACATGAGGGGTGACGATCAGACGCAGCTTCAGCGGTACCAGGAGAAGTTTCCGGTGTTGTGGGAGCATCCCTCGGTGAGGGGTGTGACGCTCTGGGGGTATGTGGAGGGACACATCTGGCAGAGCGAGGCGTACCTGCTGCACTCCGACGGCACGGAGCGGCCCGCCCTCTCCTGGCTCATGCAGTACGTGAGCGGTGGTTCCACACCCACACCCACACCCACACCCACACCCACACCCACGCCGACTCCGACCCCCACTCCCACACCGACGCCTACGGCCACCCCCACCCCCACACCTACTTCTACGCCCGGTGGAGGTGAGTATACCGAGATCGCCCTTCCCTTCAGCTACGACGGGGCGGGTGAGTACTACTGGAAGACGGACGACTTCTCCACCACCACCAATTGGGGCCGGTATGTGAACTCCTGGAACCTCGATCTCCTCGAGATCAACGGTACCGACTATGCCAATACCTGGGTGCCTCAGCATGCCATCCCGCCTGCCTCCGATGGCTACTGGTACATCCACTACAAGGGCTCCTATCCGTGGAGCCACGTGGAGATGAACTAGCACAGGTACCGCATGGGGAGGGGGAAGCCCCTCCCCGTTTTTTTGTTGTGGGGAGCTATTCCGCTCTGAAGACCCACCACCTGTTGGCGGTGAAGGTGAGGAGGCTGCCTGCCACGAGGGCGCAGGCCTTGCCTGCCACCACGTAGGCAGGCCAGGCGAGGATCAGGGTAGACCCCCAGGCGGTGGGGGCAACGAGCTCCTCAAAGAGGGCGATGATGCTCGTGGTGAGGAGGATCCCCGCAAGGTTCACGAACACGAACTTGAGGGCCTGAACTCCCCACGACCCTCTCCGTTGCCTGAAGGTCCAGTACTTGTGGAGGAAGAAGCCGTTCACCATGCCGCAGAAGTAGGAGACAGGTTGGGCGGCGACCGGTGGGGTGCCCAGCGAGGTGAGGAGGGCGAAGACACCCACGTCGATGAGGGTGTTGATGGTGCCCACCAGGTTGAACCGTACGAACTGGAGGGCGAGGTGCAGGTGCCGGGATCTCTCACCCATGCCGCATCTCCTTCTCCTCCACGCCCAGGGCCTCCTCCACGATGTAGAGGGGCCGCTGTTTCACCTCGTCGTAGATCCTTCCCACGTACTCGCCCAGGATCCCGAGGGACAGGAGGGTGAAGCCGTTGAAGACCAGTATGAGGACCACGATGCTCGCCCACCCCTGGACCACGCGATCGGTGAAGAGCCTGAGGTAGAGCACGTAGAGGAGGTAGAGAAAGCCCGCGAGGGAGAGGAGACTTCCCAGGAGGCTCGCCACCTTGAGGGGTTTGTCCGAGAACGAGGTGATCCCGTTGAGGGCGAAGCGAATCATCTTTCCGAGCGGGTACTTCGTGGTTCCTGCGTAGCGCGGGTCGCGCACATAGGTGACCTCGTCCTGCCTGAATCCCGTCCAGCTCACCAGGCCCCGCACGAACCGGTTGCGTTCCCGCATCCCTTTGAGCGAGTCCACCACCTTCCTGTCCATGAGCCTGAAGTCCCCCACATCAACCGGTATCTCCACGTCGGTGAGGGCCTTGAGGATCCGGTAGAAGAGGGCCGCAGTGGCGCGTTTGAAGAGGCCCTCACCCTTGCGTTTCACCCTTCGGGCATGGACGATCTGTGCCCCGGCCCTCCACTTCTCGAGCATCCGGGGGATGAGCTCGGGCGGGTCCTGGAGGTCTGCGTCGATGATGATCACGGCATCCCCCCGAGCATGGTCCATGCCCGCGGTAATGGCGATCTGGTGGCCGAAGTTGCGGGAGAAGTGGATGACCTTGCAGCGGGGGTCCCTCCGATGGAGGTCTTTGAGGAGCTGGTAGGTGCGATCGGTGCTCCCGTCGTCCACGAAGACGAGCTCGTACGCTTCCCCGGTGCCCTCCATGACGCGGGTGAGCCGCTCGTAGAGGGCCGGGAGCACCTCCTCTTCGTTGTACACAGGGATGATGATCGAGATCATGGGTTCCTCCTAGTAGAAGTACCAGGTGGGCATCCACCTGAGAAGTGTGGCGTACCAGCGGGGTACGGGAAGGCCCGAGAGGATGGGATAGAAGAGGACAAAGAGAACGACGCACCCCGCCGCGAAGGCGGGCACGATCCATCGGTTCTTCCCCTGGGGGTGGAAGAGGCCGAGCTCCTCGGCTGCGTGCACGAGGAGGAGGATGCTGAAGGGTATGGCGGCGAAGTAGTGATAGAAGAAGGTGAGCGACCTGGGGCTTATGGCCCAGGGGAGGTACTGGAAGGCGTAGAGGAGGAGCAGGAGGCCTGTGAGCCGGGAGCGGGTCTTCACCCACCGTACGAGGAGCCAGAGCAGGGATGCGGTGCCTCCCCAGATGATGAGCGGGTTGCCCATGGCGAAGATGGAGGAGACCACGTCGGAGGGGAGGTACGACTTTCCGGAGTAGTACCAGATGGGCTTGATGAGCAGGGGCCACTGCCACCACGGCGAGGAGAAGGGGTGCGTGGCGGTGAGCTCGCTGTGGTACCGGTACATCCCCACCTGTTCCCTGAGGATGTAGGAGATCGGTGAGGAGATGGAGAGGATGCGGATGTTCGGGATGTAGCTCGCCCCGTAGGTGAGGGCGGGGAGGAGGAGGAAGCTCCCTGCCGACCAGAGGAGGAACAGGCCGAGCCTGCGTGGGGTGACCTCGCCTGCCTTTGCGGCGCGGGCGAGCTTCCAGAGGTAGAGGACCGCGAGGCCCCCGCCCGCATAGACGCAGGTCCACTTGGTGGCTGCGCCGAGTCCGAAGAAGAGGCCCGAGAGGAGGAGGGGGAGGCCGAAGTGCCTGAAAGAGAGGGCCTCCTCATCGGGGAGGAGCACGTAGTGGAGCATGGGGATGTACATGAGGATGATGAAGAAGACCGCGAAGCTGTCGATGGTGGCGATGCGGGTCTGGACGAAGTGAAGGTGTTCCACCGAGAGGAGGAGGGCGGCGAGTAGGGCGAGGCATGGTCTCCGGAGGAGGGTCCTCGCGAGGAGGTAGAAGAGGGGGATCATGAGGACCCCTATGAGGGTTCCTGCAAAGCGCCAGCCGAAGGGGGTCATGCCGAAGAGGAGGATCCCCAGGCTGATGATGAGCTTGCCGAGGGGTGGGTGGGTGGTCTCGCTCGGGGGGAGGCCCAGTACGTACTCGTAGGCGGTCCGGGCGTGGTAGATCTCGTCAAAGTACATGTTGGTGAGGTAGCTTATCCGTTCGGGGATGGTCCCCTGCTCGTCCACCAGGAGGTCGGGGTTGCCCATGCTCTTGGCCGAGGAGAAGTAAGTGGGGATCTTCACCGGGATGGGGGTGCCGTCCCTGTCGAGAAAGGCGATCTCGTGGAGGGCAAGGCCGGGGGTGTGGACTCGAAAGAGGAGGTAGCGGCCTTCCGGGGCAGGGAGGGGCGCGCTGAACCAGCCGAATTCGGCGTAGGGGTTGGTGTTTTCGATGACCGTGAGGTTCTTCCAGCTTTTTCGGTCGGGAGAGGAGAGGATGAAGTATTTTCCCGTACCGAGTCCGCGGTAGTAGAGGATGGTTCGTGGGACGCGGTCGGGGGGGAGTTCCACCATGAAGTATTCGGTGCGTTCACGCGGCTTGTAGAAGGTGGTGGGGGTGTTGAGGGAGCCGAGGTTGGTGAAGGCGATGAGGGTGTAGGCGAGGGTGATGAGGCCGAGGAGGATGAGGTGTCGGGGGGTGGTGTGTTCCTCGTGTGATGGGAGGAGGGGTGAGGGGGCCGGCCGCTGAGGGATGAGGCGGCGGAGGGGAGGGATGAGGGAGGGGAAGAGCCCGAAGATGAGGAGGAGGGCAGCGATGAGGGTGAGGAGGGAGGCGAGGGCCATGGGGGCTTCAAGGGGGAGCTGGAACTGTTTCAGGGCGGCGTGGAAGAGGACGTGGGCCTGGTTGAGGTAGGAGGAGGCGGTGATGAGTCCGAAGATCCAGAGGAAGGGGGTCCGGGTGGTGGTGAGGAAGGCGAGGAGGGAGAGGATGAGGGCAGGGTAGATGTAGCGCTCGTGCATCTTGGGGAGGAGGGCGAATCCCCAGAGGGCGAGGAAGAGGGCGGTGAGGAAGGGGATGGTGGAGGGGGTGTGCCGTTCCTCGCGGAGGTAGACGAGGGCGGCACCGCCGAGTAGGGCGAGCTGGATGAGGGTCTGCCAGGTGGAGAGGGGGATGCCGAGGAAGGGGGTGAAGAGGGGTTTCCAGTTGAGGCCTGTGAGGGTCCAGAGGTTGGCTGCGTTCACCGAGCCGAAGGGGTAGGAGGTGAGGATGCGGCGGTAGAGGGCTGGGGCGAGCTGGGGGTGGAGGATGAAGAAGGGGAAGTGGACGAGGAGGAAGGTGCCGGCGAAGGAGAGGAGGGAGAGGCCCATGGTGGGGGCGAGGCGTCGGAAGGTGGTGAGGGCCTCGGGTCGGGTGCGGGTGGTGAGGGGACGGATGAGCCAGGTGAGGAGGAAGAGAAGGGCGATGGGGGCGAAGAGGAGGGCTTGGGGTTTTATGGCGAGGGCGAGGCCGAGCCAGGCGGCGGAGGCGATGTAGGACCTGCGGTGGAAGGCGAGGAGGAAGAGGAGGAGCACCAGGGTGAGGACGCTGTCCGCCTGGCCGTAGACTGCCGAGTTGAGGATGATGGATGGATTGAAGAAGTAGGCGGCGGTGAGGGGGAGGGCGAGGGGTGAGGAGAAGGTGCGAAGGAGGATGGTGCCGGTGAGGAGGTCGGAGAGGATGGAGGGGAGCTTGAGGAGGAGGAGTGTGGCGGGGTGGCCGAAGGGGAGGCGGAAGAGGGTGATGAGGAGGCCTACGGGATAGAGGAGGAGGAGATAGCCGGGGGGGTAGTCCTTGAAGCTGGCGGTGGCGTAGAAGTGGGGGATGCCCTCCCGGGCGAGTTCGGTGGCCCAGGCGTAGAAGGTGGGCATGTCGGAGGAGTGGCCGGGGAAGAGGGGGGCGAGGGCGAGCCGGATGAGGAGGGCTGCGAGGAGGAGGGCGGGGAGGGGGATGCGGGAGAGGAGGGGGGTGCGGAGGAGGAGGGCGAGGAGGCCGAGGTAGGCGAGGATGAGGAGGAGGTGGAGGCCGAGGGGGAAGCGGGGGGTGGAGGGGGTGGTGGGGGCGAGGCCGATGATCCTGGCCCCTGCAGGCGCGCGTTCCACCTCCACGAACTCCGCATCGTCGAACCACACCGTGCCTGTGGAGAGGGCCCCGTAGCCCCCCAACCTGAGGGTGAGGTTCACCTCTCTCTGGGTTGCTCCGGTGCGGCAGTAGGTCTCGAGGAGGACCCACTCCCCTTGGGTGTCCTTCACGTCAGAGGACCGCTCGGTGGTCTCGAGGGCGGAGAGGTTGGCCCCCAGCATGTCGGAGGGCACGCCTTCCACCTTCACCCACACCGAGAACCTGTAGAGACTATTGGGTTCCACCTTGACCTTCTGGACGAGTTTGCTGTCTTCAAGGGTGGTGGCGGTGAGGACGGCAGCATACCTCCCCGAGTGGGCATCCTCGGACCGGGTGAGGACCACACCGTCGGTGTGCTTCCATGTGTGGAGATGCCAGCCGTGGGGCGCAGAGGGTGACCACTCCTCGAATCCGGGATTTCGAAGCAGGTTCTCTCCGGCTGCGACAGGGAGGAGGGTGCCTACCAGGAGAAGGAAGGGCAGGAGTCTCTCTCTCATCACGACGCTCCTTGGGGATTGTGCCGACTCCGACTTATTGTGCAATGGATGGGCCGATCGTGCAAGAAAAAAACACGCGTGATGGGGGAGGAGGACTAAACCGGAGGTATTAGGCGCGCCTCAGGAGGGGCGGCTCGTTTCCCGATCGAGAAGTGGTCCTTGAATGATGTGAAAGACCTTCTCGGGGAGTTCCTTCCGCCCTTCTTCGGTGAGGGTCGAGAGCTCTATGGGAGGATGGATGTGCACCTCCACAGGGTGCTTCCTGAGGTACCCTCTCTCCTCGAGGAGGTGGAAACTCCCCACGATGGTGATGGGCACGATGGTGGCGTTCGAGAGGTAGGCGAGCTTGAAGCTCCCGTGCCTGAAGGGCCTCATGGTGTAGGAACGGGAGCGTGTGCCTTCGGGGAAGATGACCATGGGGTGGCCCTCCCGGATGTGACGGGCCCCCTCTTCTATCGCGCGCTTGCCCTGCCGGAGGCTCTTCCGGTCGATGAAGACGCAGCGGAGGGCGGTCATCCAGAACCCGATGACGGGGAGCAACTTCAGCTCTTTTTTTGCGATGAAGCCGGGCGCCCTCCCGGTGGCCATGAGGATGAGGGGGATGTCGGCGAAACCCTGGTGGTTGGCCACGAAACAGATGCGGTCGTGGGGCGGAAGGTGTTCCTTCCCCTTCACCGTGATCGGCACCCCGGCCACGAAGAAGAGTGACTTGCCCCACAGCGTGGCGGTCATCTGGACGTACCGTCGCGCGAGACGGGGGGAGAAGAGGGAGAGGAGGGGACCGAGGGGATAGAGAAGGGCGACGAAGAGGAGCTCGGTGATGAAGAAGAGAAGGAAGGCCGTGCTCCTCATTGCGTTGCCCCCGAGAATACGGTGGAGAGGCGGCGGGCCGCCTCCTCGACGTTCTCCCTGAAGTTGAAGGCGCTGAACCTCACGAAGCCCTCTCCCGATTTCCCGAATCCTGCACCCGGTGTGCATACCACCTGGGCCCTTTCGAGGAGGAGCTGGAAGAACTCCCAGGAGTCAGTGCCGGTCTCCACCCAGATGTAGGGTGAGTCCTCTCCACCTGTACAGGCGTAGCCGAGACCGGTGAGGGCTTCTCTGAAGATCCTGGCGTTTTCCATGTAGTAGGCGATGTTGGCGCGCACCTGGGCCTGGCCCTCCGGGGTGTAGACCGCCGCGGCCGCCCGCTGTACGGGGTAGGAGACACCGTTGAACTTGGTGCTCTGCCTCCTGAACCAGAGGTCGTGGAGGCTGTGGAACCTCCCCTCGCTGTCCTTCACCCTGCACTCTTTGGGGACCACGGTGTAGGCGCACCGCGTGCCGGTGAAGCCTGCGGTCTTGGAGAAGCTGCGGAATTCAACCGCCACCTCACGGGCTCCGGGGATCTCGTAGATCGAGCGAGGAAGGTCTGGATCCTGAATGAAGGCCTCGTAGGCCCCGTCGAAGAGGATGATCGCGTCGTGCCTCCTCGCATACTCCACCCACAGCGCCAGGTAGTCCCGGGGTGCCACCGCTCCGGTGGGGTTGTTGGGGTAGCAGAGGTAGACCACGTCCACCTCCTCGTCAGGGGGTTCCGGGAGGAAGCGGTTCTCGGGCACGCAGGGGAGGTAGATCACGCCCTCGTACCGTCCGTCGCGATGGGAGCCCGTACGACCGGCCATCACGTTGGTGTCGAGGTACACGGGATACACCGGATCCTGGATGGCGATCTTCGCGTCGGAGGAGAAGAGATCCTGGAAGTTGGCGGTATCCGACTTGGCTCCGTCGGAGATGAAGATCTCCTCGGGGTCTATCTCCACGCCTCTGCTCCGGTAGTCTCCCTCTGCGATGGCCTCCCGGAGGAAGGCGTAGCCCTGCTCCGGTCCGTAGCCCTTGAAGCTCTCGGCCCGGGCCATCTCGTCCACGGCCTCGTGAAAGGCCCTTATGCACGCCTCCGGCAGGGGCAGGGTGACGTCGCCTATCCCCATCTTGATGATGTCCGCCTCTGGATGTGCCTCCTTATAGGTGTTCACCCGCTTCGCGATCTCGGAGAAGAGGTACGATGAAGTGAGTTTGAGGAAGTGCTCGTTCATCCTCGCCATAGGGCGCTCCTGCTGGAAGAGTTTTCCCCATGATAGTAGAGAGTGGTGAAAAAATCAAACGGTCACGACCGGCGGGCGGGGATGCGGATGGTGTATCGGGTGCCTCTCCCGGAATCCACCGAGAGGGTGCCGCCGAGTTGCTGGACGAGCAAGCGGATGACCTGGAGACCGAGGCCTCCCGATCCTGCGGAGTCGTGTGTTTCGGGCAATCCTCGTCCGTCGTCTCCCAGTTCCATGACGAGTTCGTCCCCTTCCCGGCGCAGCGCGAGGGAGATGGTTCCACGATCCTCGAAGGCGTGCTTGCAGGAATTGGTGATGATCTCCGTGACGATGAGTCCGAGGGAGGTGGCGTCCTTGGCACTGCAGGAGAGGGGCGCGAGGTCCATGTCGAGGGAGATCCTATCCCCCGGCGCATAGGCTATCAGCAGTGTCTGGGCGAGGCGGGAGAGATAGGCGGAGAGGTCGACCTCCTTGATGCCTCCGAGGTTGTGGAGCAGGGCGTAGAGCTCCGAGAGGGACTTCACCCTGGCCTCGAGCGAGGAGATGCGGGAGAGGAGACGTGGATCGGCCCATGAGGATTTCTCGAGATGGATGAAGCTGAGGATGAGCGAGAGGGTGTTCCGGACCCGGTGGAGGAGTTCCTTGAGGAGGAGTTCCCTCTCTTCCACGGCCTTCTTGAGCTGTTCCGTGGCCTCCTTGAGGGCGATCTCGGCGAGTTTCTTCTCGTGGATGTCTCTTCCTACCCCGATGATGCCCACCACATTCCCCTCTTCGTCGAGTACGGCGGTGTCGCTCCAGGCGAGCCATCGTTCGCCGTAGACGGTCATGGCGCGTTGCTCCATGTAGGCGGTGTAGGGGGGACGATAGAGGGCTTCCATGGCCTTGAGGGTTGCCTCCCGGTCGTCGGGATGGACGAGGGGGATGAAGGTCTTACCCAGAAGTTCCTCTTCGCTCTTGCCGAACATGCGGCAATAGGAGGGGCTCACGTAGAGGAACCGGCCCTCGGTGTCGATTTTGACCACGAGGTCGGTCTGGTTTTCGATCAGGAGACGATACTTCTCCTCGTTTTCCGTGAGGGTCTCAAGGAGATCGGATCCCCTCAGGACGATGAGGAAGAGGTCCTTCGTCCATGGGATGAGGAGCGCCCTTCCTCCATGCTCCGAGGTCTTCCGGAGGGGGATCTCGAGGGGCCCCCCCTGGTCGAGGGCTTCCGCCACCCTCTCGGCCGGGAGGCTCGTCATGTCCGAGAGGAGGGGGGAGGAGTGGTCCATCCATGCCTTGAAGAGGCCGTTTCCATGGAGGGGCCTCCAGGAGAGGGCCCCTCTCTCCCGCGTGAGTCCGCAGAGGGCGGCGGGCTGGTCGAGCACGTCTATGAGGCGCCGTATACGGTCGTCGGTTCCGGCGGCGCGATCCGCGCACCTGTCCTTGAGGAGACGGATCACGTTGGTGAGGAGGGTTTCCCTGGTGACGAGTTTGGGAAGGAAGATGCTTCCCTCTATCGACTCCACCTGGGCGAGGGTCTCGGGGTCCGAGTAGTTCGAGAAGAACGAGTAGTTCGAGAAGAAGATGATGGGAAGGGACGATGTCGTCCTGATCCGCCGTGCGAGGTCGATACCGTTTTCCCCTTCACCGAGTCCAATGTCCATGAGGACGAGGCCCACGGCGGGTGTGGTATCGAGGGCCCTGAGAGCCTCTTCCGAGGAAGTGGTGTGGATGGTCTCCAGTCCCCTCTCGGCGAGGGTCCGTACGAGGTCGAGGGCGATGAGTACTTCGTCCTCCACGAGAAGGACGGGAGGGAACCGCGTGGCCACATATCAAGTGTGGTATATAACAAGCGGTTTTTCAACTTCATGGGTAGAGGAGCGAGAGAAAGAGGACGAGGGAGACGGGGAAGAGGATGAGGTAGGCGAGATAGGAGGTGAAGAGGGAGATGCCGGCTATCTCTTTGTGGGTGTCGGCGCTCTGGGCCATGATCGAGAGGTTGGTGGCGGGCGGGGTGTGGGTCTCGAGGAAGAGGACCCACAGCTGGGGAGGGGTAAGGGTGTCCCTGAGGAAGAGGAAATAGGCGAGGTAGAAGAGGGCCGGGAGGATGAGGAGGCGGACGCCCACGATGGTGAGGGCGGCTCCCAGATAGGCCTTTCGTTCCTCCCGTGACACGGAGATGTCGGCGAGCATGGCACCGAGGCAGAGGAGGACGAGGGGGAGGGTGGTGGAACCTATGGTGTCGAGGGTGGAGACGATGCTCGCGAAGGGGAGGGAGGGGTGGAAGAAGGCCTCCTGGAGACCGAGGACGGGGATGGAGAGTCCCGCGAGGATCCCCCGCACGGTGGGGGTGAGGAGGGCGAGGGGGGATCGGGTGGCGGTCCCGGTGATGAGGGCGTAGCCCGCGGTCCACAGGAGGGTGCTCGAGCCCACGAGGTAGGCGCCCACGTAGATCCCGGGGAGGTCGGTACCGAAGCGTTCGGCCACGAGGGGCACCGAGAGGGCGAGGAGTTCGATGTTGGTGATGGGGAGATACCCCGAGTTGCCGAACGAGGCGAGGGCGAGGTAGGCCTTTCGTTCCTCCCGGTCGAGTCGGGGGATCAGGGTCCCCAGGAGTGTGGCTGCGACGAGGCCTGTGAGGGCGATCCCCACTGCGCTGAGGGGGAATATCCAGGCTGTGGTGAGTTGCGGGAGGGTGGTGCGCGAGAAGCGTGCGAAGAAGTAGAGGGGGAGGAAGATGCGCACGAGGAGGGTGCTGAGGTCCTGGAAGAACGATGAGGAGAATCCTCCTCTCTTTCTGAGGAGGAAGCCCAGTCCCATGAGCACGAAGAGTTGAAGCACCGAGTACATGAGGGGGAGGAAGGGGATGCGCATGGCCTGATTGTAGCGGGGGAAGGGAAAAAATCAAGGTGCGGGGGGATCCCGGTGGGGATGGGGAAGGAGTCGCGCCTTGGTGAGGAGTTTCCTCCCTTTCTTCTTCTCGAGGGCGAGGAGCGCCTCTTCCAGTGTCTTCTTCTTCCGGGAGGGATCGGGGAAGAGCTGGGGGGGTAGGAGTTCCGTCTCGGGGGCGAGGCCCGAGACCCCCACGCCGAGGAGCCTGATGGGAGTCTTGCCGTCCCATCGTGAGGTGAGGAGGGTCCGGGCGGTCTCGTAGAGGTCCTCGGCGCACTGGATGGGGGTGGGGAGGGTGATCTGTGCGGTGGTGGTGGTGAAGCTGGAGTAGCGGATCTTGATGAATACGGTCTTCCCGGTCTCTTCGTGGAGGAGGAGGCGTTCCATCACCTTGTGGGAAAGTGCGAGGAGGTGGGTCTCGGCTTGATCCATGGTGGTGATGTCCTGGTCGAAGGTCTCTTCGTGGCTCGCCGAGCGGGTCTTGGGTTCGTCATGGTAGATGCCTGGGTCGTGGCCGTGGGCGATGGTATGGAGGAATGCGCCCTGAGCCTTGCCGAAGAGGGCCTGGAGCTGTTCACGGGTGAGTGCCTGGAGCCTGGAGGTGGTGGTGATCCCTTTCTGCTTGAGGAGCGCGAGGGTCTTCTCTCCCACACCCCACAGATCGGCGAGATCGAGGCTTCGGATGAAGGGTTCCTCTTCTCCTCGAGGCACCAGGAAGAGTCCCGCCGGTTTGTTCCTTTCCGAGGCGAGCTTCGCCACGTACCGGTTGGAGGCGATGCCGATGGAAGCGGTGACCCCCACCTCTTCCCGGATGGTGCGCTGGATGGTCCGGGCCGCCTCCTCCGGAGGGCCGAAGAGGCGTTCGGTTCCGCTCATGTCGAGGGATGCCTCGTCCACCGAGATCTGTCTCACCTCGGGGGTGAAGCGATGGAGGATCTCCATGACACGCCTGGAGTATTCCTGGTAGAGGCGCATGCGGACGGGGAGGAAGATGCCGTGGGGGCAGCGTCGCATGGCCTCCTGTATGGGCATGCCGGAGCGTATGCCGTAACGTCTCGCCTCGTAGGAGCAGGCCGAGACCACGCCTCTCCTGGGGGGGAGTCCGCCTACGATGACCGGTTTGTCTTTGAGCTCGGGGTGCTCGACTTTCTCGACCGAGGCGTAGAAGGCGTCGAGGTCCACGTGGAAGTACACGGGTCTCACGGGCCGCCTCCGAGCGTGAGTGTGCGGATGTACACGGTGTGGGTCTCGACCTTCACCAGGGGGGAGGAGATGGAGGGGGCTCCGGGGTTCGAGCGGGTGAGGGCCCTCACGGTGAGGGTGATGGGGCGGCCGTGGGGGATGTAGAGGGGGAGTGTGAGCGGGAGCGCGGGGACGGGGGAGATGACCACGAGGGCTCGTTTCCGATCGGTGTCGAATTCGAAGGGGAAGGTGGTCTCCAGGAGGGGGAGGCCTTCCTCTGATTCGAGGGTGAGGTGACAGGCGTCGAGGGGCAGGGTGCTCTCTATGGTGAGGTCGACGCGCAGGCGGTTGAGGAACCGGTGTTCCCGGGTGGAGAGGAGGAGGGGTGAAGGGGGGGCGGGGGTGGTGAGTGAGAAGGTGCGGGTTTCGGGGAGCGGCTTCCACGCGGTGTCGTACGTGAGGATGAGGCCGGAGAGTGGGGCGGGGCTTTCCACGGTGATGCGGCGTTCCGTCTCGTCGATGTATTCCACCACGTGTACGGGCCGGGGGGTCTCTTCGGTGAAGGTGGGGGTGAGGAGGAGGTGGGTCGTGAGGAGTGCGGTGGCGAGTCCGGAGAGGATGAGGGAGAGCAGGAGGAGGGTGCCCACCTTGGTGGCGGGACGGTGGAGGAGGATGTCGAGGCGGAAGAGGAGGAGGAGGAAGGGGAGGAGGAGGAAGGCCATGAGGAGGTCGCCGGCCGCCGGTGGGGTGAGGAGGAGGGGGGACGGGGTGGGGGTGGAGAGGATCCACCAGAGGGTGTAGACGATCCAGAGCGGTGAGAGGAGGAAGAGGAGGAGGCGGAGGATGCGCGATCGTGTGACCGAGAATCCGGTGGCACAGAGGAGGGACCAGAGGAAGACGATGCCCAAGGGGAGCATGATGCTCCCGAAGAGGGCGATGTCGAGGGCGAGGAGGAGGATGGCGGCTGCGGTGTAGTAATGGGTTATCCTCATGAGGGGGAGGGAGAAGATCCTGAGGAGGAAGAGGAGGGTCGAGATGAGGAATACCGTGAGGGAGATCTTGAGGAGGAAAGAGGCCTGGAGGTGGTGGAGGAGGAAGGCGTCGTACCGGTGGAATCCTGCGATGCTCCCGAGGAGGGTGGTGCCGAGCAGCAGGAATGCGCCGGTGGCGAGAAAGAGGAGGGGCGTCATGAACCATCCCCGCTTCATGATGGAGAGGTAGCGGCGGAGGTGCCTGAATCTGAAGAAGCCGAAGAGGAGGGTGGCGGTTATGCCTGCGAGGAGGAGGATGAGATAGTGGTGTTCGTGGATGACGATGAGGTGTCCGGCATTCAGGGGGATGGCGAGGTAGTGGTTCTCCCAGGTTCGAGGGGGGGTGGGGGGGAGGGTGGTGATGAGGGTGGTGAGGAAGTCGAGGAGGGGGGTGGGGTCTGCAGCGGGGGTGGCCGGGGTGAGGGCGGCCGAGGGGAGGTCGTGGGTGTAGAGGGTGGTGAGGAGGGAGGCGTAGGGGAGGTCGTCGGGTGCGAGGAGTGAGAGGGTCTGGGCAGGGATGGAGGGGGGGGTGTGGATGGAGAGGGAGGGGCCTGCGGCCCGGAAGAGTGTGGCGAGGAGCCAGGGAGGGGCCTTGCGGGCCGAGGCGGTGGTGTGGAGGGTGAGGGAGGAGGCGGGGTGGGTGATGTCCAGGTAGAGGAGGACCCTATGGTCGAGGGCGGGGAGTCCTTCGAGGTAGGAGAGGGTGTGGTGGAAGGGTGGGGTGACGGGGAAGGGGGAAGGGAGGGGTGCAGAGGGTTCGGTGCGTTCCTGTACGAAGAGGACTTCCAGGTTGACCGGGATGTCGGTGGTTGCAGCCCAGGCGAGGAGGGTGAGGCCGAGGGCGGGGGGGAACGGGGTGCCGAGGGGGAGGACGAGGGTGAGGGTGGTGGGGCGGTGGCGGGAGAGGGTGGCGAGGATGGGGGCGTCGGGGGCGGGGGAGAGGGGGGAGGCGGGGATGCCTGCGTCGGAGAGCGCCGAGAGGAGGTAGGCGCGGGGGGTGTCGGTGGCGGAGAGGGCGTGGAGGTGCTGGGCGAGGGAGGGGGATTGGGGGGAGAGGGGAAGGAGGACGAGGAGCGAAAACAGCGGGATCCAGGGATGTCGCCTCATGATGGATGTAAGCATAGGACAACCACAGGGCAAGGTCAACTCAAACCTTTGCTCGGTCACGGTTTTACAATCCCCCGGTTTCCCGCTATAATGATGCCCGACACGGGTTGTCCGAATCACATCCATGGTGTGGTAAGGGGGAAAAAGTGGAACTTCTGCCCGAGATCGCGGAACGTGTGAGCGTCCGATCCTTCACCGACAGAGTGCCGCCCGAAGATGTGGTCCGCAGGATCCTCGAGGCGGGGCGCCTCGCTCCCTCGGCCAAGAACAGGCAGGCGTGGCGGTTCGTGGTGATACGAAAGGAGGAGGTGCGGAGGAAGATCGAGGAGGCGGCCTTCCATCAGGAGTACGTGGGGCAGGCGCCGGTGATCATTGCAGGGTGTACCACCAACGTGGAATACCGCATGCCCAACGGCCAGCTCTCCTATCCCATCGACATCAGTATCGCCATGACCCAGATGATGCTCCAGGCCGTGCACGAGGGCCTCGGTACCTGCTTCGTCTCGAGCTACGACGAAGAGCGGGTGAAGTACGTGCTCTCGGTTCCCTACTCCATGCGCGTGGTGCTCCTCCTCCTCCTGGGGTATCCGGCGGAAGAGCCGCTGAGGCCTGAGCGCTATCCCCTCGAGCGCATCGTGGGTTTCGACCACTGGTGAGTGTCAGCGGAGGGCCTCGTAGCGGTATGAGAGGGCGGCTCTCCTCCTGCTGCGATCGAGCCCCAGTTCGATGAGCCTGGTGAGGAGGTCAGGAAACGAGATGCCCGCTGCCTGGGCCATGAGGGGGAACATGCTCACCGGCGTGAATCCCGGAAGGGTGTTGATCTCGTTGAGGTAGAAGACCTCGGTCTCGGTGTCGAGGAGAAAATCGACTCGCGCGAATCCCTCACACTCGAGGGCCCTGTAGGCCTTCTCCGCCAAGCTCCGTACGTACTCCTGCTGTTCAGGGGTGAGCTCTGCAGGGATCTTGAGCTGGAGACCTTCGGTGTCCTCGTACTTGGCCTCGTAATCGTAGAATTCGTGCGTGTGGATGATCTCGCCGGGGGGGAAGCTCCGTACGTCCTCGTTTCCCCACACCCCGCATTCGATCTCCCGGGCCTCGATCCCCTGCTCGATGACGATCTTCGAGTCGTACGTGAAGGCGAGTTCACAGGCCTTTTTGAGCCCCCGCTCGTCGTGGACCTTTGAGATGCCCACAGAGGAACCGCCCCGGGCGGGCTTCACAAAGACGGGAAACTCCATTCTCCGTCTGAGCTGAATCGCAAGCTCGTTCCAGGGAGGGAGTGACTCCCGGCGTACCACCATGAAGGGGAGGATGGGGAGTCCCGCCTGCAGCCACACCGCCTTGGCCCTGTCCTTGTCCATACCCAACGCGCTCCCGAGCACCCCCGCTCCCACGTACGCCACCCCGGCCTGCTCCAGCAACCCCTGGAGCGTGCCGTCCTCTCCGAAGGTGCCGTGCACGATGGGGAAGACGCAGTCCACCCTCAGGTCTTCCCCCCCACACCAGAGCCCCGCGCCCGGCACCACCCACACCACCGCCCCCTCGTCCTCGGCCACCTCCAGCGCCCCCTCCTTCACCCGCACCTCGCGCTGCAGGTACCACCGTCCCGCGTGGGTGATCCCTACCGGCAGGACCTCGAACCTCTCGCGATCGAGGTGCTCGTAGATCGCGGCCGCCGACCTGCACGAGACCTCGTGTTCCCCTGAGCGTCCACCGTAGAGCAAGGCGATCCTCATCCGTTCCATGCCCCGCATTATACCCGCCCCCCCCTTCCCTCACAAGCCCTGCTCCTCCCGCCACCCCCGCGCCGCCAGTGCCTCCCGTACCGCCCCCACCTCATCCCACGCCACCGGACCCTCCGCCGTGACGATGCTCCGCTCGTGGCCCTTCCCCAGGCACAGCACCGCATCCCCCTCGCGCGCCATCCCCACCGCCAGGCCGATCGCCTCTCTGCGGTCCGGCACCATGAACAGGCTCTCACCCTCCACCAGCCCCTCGCACCCCGCGGCGATCTCCCGCAGGATCGCCATCCTGTCCTCGCCCCGGGGATCCTCATCCGTGAGCACCACCACCTCCGCCCAGCGCGAGGCCACCCGCCCCTGCATCGGCCGCTTCGTCCTGTCCCGCTCGCCCGCCGATCCGAAGACCACGATCAGGCGCCCCTCCACGAACCGGCGCACGAACGGCAGGAGCTTCTCGAACGCCCCCGGCGTGTGGGCATAATCCACCAGCACGAGGAACGGCTGACCTGCCTCCACCCGCTCCATCCGGCCCGGTACACCCTCGAGGTGTGGCACGTGGGACAGGAACCCCTCCGGCTCCTTCCCCGCCGCCGCCGCGGCCCCCAGCACCGCCGCGAGCACGTTCTCCACATTGAAGCGGCCCGGGAACGGCACCCACACCTCGAGGGTCTCCCTCCCGTGCACGAGACACCGCGACCCTGCGAGCGACTCCTCCCGCACCTCGGCCCAGAGCCTCGCCCCCTCCCGTGTACCAAGCCCGTACCCCCACACCCCGGCCCTCGTCCTCTCGGCGAGGAACCCTGAGGAAGGATCGTCCAGGTTGAGCACCGCCTTCCCCCCCTCGGGGAGCCCCCTGAAGAGCCTGCCCTTGTCCTCGCGGTACTGCTCGAACGACCCGTGGAACTCCATGTGCTCGTGGGTGATGTTGGTGAGCACCCCCACGGTGAAGCGCACGTCTTCCAGCCGTGCCGTGCGCGGAGAGAGCCCGTGGGAGGTCGCCTCCACCACCGCGTGGGTGCACCCCGCCTCCCTCATACGGGCCAGCGCCCCATGCACGAACGGGGCCTCGGGCGTGGACTGGCGAAGCGGATTCGGCTCGGGCTCCCCCCCGGTGGAGAAGAGCGCCGTGGAGATGCACCCCACCTTCACTCCCGAAGCCCGGAGGAGCTGGTAGATGAAGTAGGTGGTACTGCTCTTCCCGTCCGTACCCGTCACCCCCGTCACCTCGAGATCCTGGGAAGGATGCCCGTAGAACACCGCGGAAGCGGCGGAGAGCGCCCTCCGGGCGTTCTTCACCCTCAGGTACACCACCCCTTCCCGGTAGGACGGAAGCTCCCGCTCGTGTACCACCGCGACCGCACCCCGCCCGAGCGCATCCTCAACGAACCTGTGTCCGTCGGTGTGAAGCCCCGGAAGGGCGAAGAAGAGCGCCCCCGATTCCACGTCCCGCGAATCGTAGGCGAGGAGACGCACCCGGGGATCCCCTCCGCCCCGCACCTCCTCGGGCTTGATCGCATCCAGCAAAGATGATAGAACCAGACTCATGGCCCCATCCTATCAGGGAGACGAGCGCGCAGACAAGGCCGTGTATGTGGTGAGGGCGGAAGGCACCTTTGCTGCGGCCCACTACCTCTCTTCCTACCACGGGAAGTGCGAAACCCTCCACGGCCACAACTACCGCGTCCGAGCCTACGCCGCAGGGAGGAAGCTCGACGAAGGGGGTATGGTCCTCGACTTCGGGATCCTCAAGAAGGCCCTCAGGGAGGTCCTCGCACGGCTCGACCATACGAACCTCAACGACCACCCCTTCTTCCAGGAGAACCCGAGCGCCGAGCGGATCGCCACCTATGTGTACGAGGAGATGGTGAAGAAACTCCCCGGGACACCGATATGGAAGGTAGAGGTGTTCGAGACCGATGAGAACCTCGCCATCTACCTTCCGTACGGGGATACGTTCCCACCCCTACCTTAACCGTCAGCTCATCGCCTACATAGGCAACAAACGCCCCCTCCTCCCCTTCCTCGCCCGGATCTTCCACAAGGTGAGAGCCCGTACCGGAGCCCGCACCTTCCTCGACCCCTTTGCCGGCACGGGCGTGGTGAGCCGTCTCGCTCGTACTCTGGGCTTCGAGGTGACTGCAGGCGACTGGGAGTTCTACGCCTCCCTCGTGAACAAGGCCTACCTTGAGATCGACGCCTCCGATCTTCCCCTTCTGTACCGGCATCTGGGCGGCATCGAGGAAGTCCTCTCGGTCCTCAACCGTCGAGGCGCCGCCGGATACCCGCGAGCGCCCTACATCAGCCGGTACTACGCCCCACGCAGCCTCGAAGACGCCGATCCCTCTTCCGAGCGACTCTTCTACACACCGTACAACGCCCGATTCATCGATGTGGTGCGCGAGACCATCGAGGAGTGGTATCCCGGCTGGGACCTCCCCGACCCGGCGGGAAAGGAAAAGGCCCTCCTCGTGGCCCTCCTGCTCTACGGTGCGGCCAAGCACGCCAACACCTCGGGGCTCTTCAAGGCCTTCCACCGGGGCTTCGGAGGCCATGGCCGCGATGCCCTCACCCGTATCCTCGCCCCCATCAGGATTCCCCATCCGGTGCTCCTCGAGCACGGACCGTCCGCCCGTACCTTCTGCGAGGACGCCTTCTCCCTCGTCTCGCGAATAGAAGCCGATCTCTGCTACCTCGACCCGCCGTACACCATCCACCAATACGGCAGCAACTACTTCATGCTCAACACCATCGCCCTATGGGACAGACCTCCGGTGAGCGAGGAACGCGACCGGGAAGGGAAGCTCGTCCACAAGGCGGGGATCAGGTCTGACTGGAAGCGCACCTGGTCTCCCTTCTGTTCCCGCAGGTACGCCGAGGAGGCCATGGAGGCCCTCGTCGTGCAGGTGCGGGCCCCTGTGCTGCTGGTGAGCTACAACACCGACGGGATCATCCCCTGTGAACGCCTCGTCGACATCCTCTCGCTCCACGGCTCGGTGGAGGTGGAGGTGGCGAACCACACCGCCTACCGCGGGGGACGGCAGAGCATCCACAGAAAGACCGGCACCGTGGAGTATGTGTGCATCCTCACCAGGGGGAAACCCGCCTCGCCGGAGCTGCGACGATCCCTCAGACACGTCCTTGCGGTGAAGGAGGTCGAGGCCCTCCTCTCGAGGGGTTTCCGACCCGCCCTCCTTTCCCGCCTCTTCCGACTGGAAGGCGACCTCCTCCACCTCTCCCCCTCTCTCCCTCCGGTGAAGACCATAGCCGGCTACCTCCCCCAGGGAGCCCCTCCGGGTCTCGAACGGTGCAGCCTCGAGGAACTCGAGAGCATGAGGGCCGACCTCTCCCTCGCGGCGTGTACCGACAAGGAGGAGGAATTCTACGTGGCCCTCTCCATCCTCCCCCGACTCTCCCACAGGAAGGAGGTCCGGCTCCTCTCCAAACGCGTGGTGTGGCTCCTCTCCAAGTTCGCCTTCAAGAAGTACCGGTGCGAGTTCAGCCGCGCCGTGTCCCACCTGCAGCACCTCCTCGCGTCGTCGCCGGGCGCCTATCCCCTCATCGAACGAGACCTCGCCCGCCTCCTGGAACGCGCCCGGAGACGGATGGGGAAGATGGAACGGCAGGAGTGAACTCTTCGGGTGAGGAGGGTGTCGTCGATTCCCCACGCGGATCTCCTGATTGATTCCGGTCACCGCCTGTACTATGCTTTCTCGTGTCACGGGGGAGGTCCTCGTGGAGCCATCCCATGGAGGTACGTATGAACCTTCGAATCTTTCTCCGACGGTTCGATGCCGTGCTCGCGGTGATCCTCATGATCTCGCTCTTCCTCCCCTGGGTGAGCGCCTTGGGGATTTCGTTCTCTGCCGTCACCTTAGGGGAGATGGCCGGCGGAATGGGGAGTATCCAGGAGCTGCTCAAGGGTGGCACCTCTGTGCTCACCGTGCTCCGCTATGCCTTCTACGTGCTCTTCGCCCTCTGCTGGATCGTCCTCCTCCTGCGGCTCGCCGATGCCGGGGCGCGTCTCGTCTCCGTGGTCACGGGCGTGCTGGGGCTCCTCCTGGCAGGCGGCGTCCTCTTCGAGGTGGTGCGCCACGATCTCGCACTCAGGCCCGGATGGGTGCTCGCAGCGGCCGCCGCGGGACTGCTCCTCATCTTCGGACTCGCACGCCGGAAGGCGGAGCCCTGAGGATATGCCCATCCTTGCGGAAGGCTCACGATTTGCATAGTATAAAGTGATGATGGAACTCAGAGGCTATCAGAGGAGCGCCCTCATACGGATGGCGCACGATCTGGAACCGGCGGTCTATGTGGGAAAGGCGGGCTTGGCCGAAGGTGTGTTCCGGGCCCTCCACGATGCCCTCGAGAGGAACGAACTCGTGAAGGTGCGGTTCGTGGCCTGGAAGGATGAACGGGAAGACCTCGCCCGCGAGCTCGCGGAGAGACTGGGGGCCCTCCTCGTAGCCGTGATCGGACACGTGGCCGTGTTTTACCGGGAGGCGAGCGATCCCGAGAGGCGGAGGGTGATCATCCCGTACCGCGAGGAGGGGTGAATGGCGGTTCGTCCCACTGTGGCCCGGACACCGGAGCTCTATGCAGGGGAAGGGGTGTTCGACCTGTTCCCCCGGCTCGTGGCGGAGCGGGGGTGGAGGAAGGTCTTCCTCTGTACCGGCATGTCCTCCTTCGACGGTCTCGAGCCTGTACAGGAGGCGCTCAGGGAGATCGAGCGCAACGGGGTGGAGTGGGAACGATACCCGATACACGGCGAGCCCTCGCCCCAGGTGGTGGACGAGGGGGTGCGAAGGGCCCGCGAGATGGGGGCCGAGGTGGTGGTGGCGGTGGGCGGAGGGAGCGTGCTCGACACCGGAAAGGCGGTGAGCGCAGGCCTCTTCCTCGAGGGGAGCGTGAAGGACTACCTCGAAGGAGTGGGGACGAAGTCCCCCACAGGGGAGCGACTCCCGCTCGTGGCCGTGCCCACCACGGCGGGTACGGGGAGTGAAGCCACCTCGAACGCCGTGCTCTCCGAGGTGGGCCCCTCGGGCTACAAACGCTCCCTCCGCCATCCCGGCTATGTTCCCGATGCCGCCTTTCTCGATCCGCTCCTCCATCTCTCCTGTCCCCCTTCCATCACCGCAGCGGCGGGTATGGACGCCATCTCGCAGCTCGTCGAAGCCTTCCTCTCCACCGAGGCCAACCCTGCAAGCGACGCCCTCGCCCTCCAGGGGCTCGTGCTCGCAGGTCGTTCCTTCCTCGTGGTGGTGCGTGAGGGCGGGCGGAAGGTGGATGCGAGGCTCGAGATGGCCTATGCCGCCTATTTCTCCGGCGTGTGCCTCACGAGCGCAGGCCTGGGGTTGGTGCATGGGCTCGCCTCACCTCTGGGGGCTCGGTTCCCCGTATCGCACGGCCTCCTGTGTGCCAACCTCCTGCCCGAGGTAATGGAGGCCACGGTGCGGGTCCTGGAGCGGGAGGGGTACTCCTCCCTCCTCACCCGGTGCGCCCTCGCGGGCGAGGCCCTCTCGGGTCGGCGTCCCACCGGTACCAGTCCCCCCTCCCTCCTCCCCGCCACCCTCTATGCCCTCCGCGAACAGGCGGGCATCCCCTCCCTCTCGGGATGCGGCATCACACCCGAGGATGCGCGCGCCCTCGCCGCCTCCGCTTCCCACAAGGCCCACCCCTGCACCATACCTCGAGAGGAGATCGCTTCCATCATCATCTCACGCATCTAGGAGGCCGCATGCCCGATATCCCCGTTCCTCCGCCCCCCCTTCCCCCCTACTTCCTGGTAGTCTGCCCCAGTCCCACCTTCCAGCGTACCCTCCGGTTCGATGCGGTGCGCAGAGGGGCGGTCAATCGCGCCCGGGAGTCATCCCTCTGCGTGGCCGGCAAAGGCCACAACGTCTGTCGCACCCTGAGCCAGCTCGGACAACGCGCCGTACACCTCACCCACCTCGGCGGACTCCAGGCCCCCCTCTATCTCCACCACGCCCACCGGGAGGGCATCCACGTGCACGCCGTCTCCCTTCCGGTGGAGATCCGTACCTGCACCACCGTGATCGAGGCCGACGGAGCGGTCACCGAACTCGTCGAGGAGTCGCCCCGCGTCCCCGAACAGGCATCCTCCCGCCTCACTGAGGCCTTCTTCCAGCTCCTCTCCGGCGCCCACACCCTCATCCTCACCGGCAAACCGGCCCCCGGTTACCCCGCAGACCTCTACGCCCGCATGGCGCAGGCCGCCTCCCGTACAGGCGTCCGCCTCATCGTGGACATACGCGGCCCCGAGCTCGAGGCCGTGCTTCCCCACCGTCCCCTGGTCGTGACCCCCAACCTGGAGGAGTTCTCCTCCACCTTCCTCCGGGGAGCGGCCGCATCCAGGGACCAGGCCGCCGCCGAGGCCCTGCGCCTCGCACGCGCCTACCACACCGCCTTCGCCATCACCTGTGGCCCGGAGCCCCTCATCCTCGCCGGCCCGGACGGAGTGGACCACGTCCCGGTGCCCCGGGTTCCGGCGGTCAACACCATAGGGTGCGGCGACGCCTTCACGGCGGGCCTCGCCCTCGCCCTCCATCGGGGCAAGCCCCTCCAGGAGGCCGCCTCCTTCGCGGCTCGGTGCGCCTCCGAGAGCGCCCGCACCCTCGTCCCCGCCTCCCTTCCCGACCCCAGGGCACTCATCCTCGAGCTCGCGGACTGACCCCGCCTCCCGCCCCATCCGACCCCCTGCGCACCTCCCGTATCCCGTTCTCCCCTCGCGATCCGCCTTCACTCCTCCACTCCGTCCCTCATGAAGAAAGGCGCCCGGAAGGTCCCGGGCGCCTTTGCCATGAAAGAGGCATTGATCGTCGCCTATTCCAGCCCTTGTTCGAGCTTCAGCGTCATGGTCGGCTGGTTGCACACATCGTCCGGCCCGTAGTACTGGATCGCGCCCGGGAAGACATAGGCGCTCTCGGTCGCCCACGCATCCCGCTGTGTTGCGAACCGCTTGAACGGTGCACCCTCGAGATCCACGAGGGCCTTCCTGATCACCGGCTTCATCTTCCCGTGCCGCTTCTCCATGTTCATCATCATCGTGAGGGGGATCCCCATGGGCTTCCACTCCACCGCAGGTCGGGCGAGGTTCTTGATCGCCGCGATGTAGCCCGTGAGCCCGTTCGCGATCAACACGAAGGCCGTGAACCCGAGGGCGTAGCAGTAGTCGGCGTCGAAGTTGCTCGGGAAGGCGCACCTCGCCTCGTAGCCGAAGAAGTGGTTGAGAGCGCTGAACTTACCCTTGTAGGCCCCTTCCTCTTTGAGCGCCTTGAGCCGGGAGGAGACCATCTCGATGAGCAGTTTCTCGGTCTCGATCCGCGAGACCTGGACGTTACCGTGCGGATCCCTGTCCATGAGGAGCTGTGCCTGGATCGTCTCGGGGAGTGAGGAGAACACGTGCTGGTTGTTGCCCGAGAGCTTCCCCTTCACCCACGAGATCCGTTCCCTCGGATCATCGATCCTGTTGAAGACCTCCGCCTCCTTCGCGAGCAGGGTGTTGAGCTCGTCGATGAGCGCCCCCACCTCCGGTATGAACTCGATGAGCCCCTCGGGCACGAGCACCACCCCGAAGTTCTCCCCCTTTGCGGCCCGTTTCACCACGGCATCCACGATCTGATCCACGATCTGGGAGAGGGTCATGTTCTTCTCGCGCACCTCCTCCGAGACGATGCACACGTTCGGGTGGGTCTGGAGGGCGCACTCCAGGGCGATGTGTGAGGCCGAACGGCCCATGAGCCGGATGAAGTGCCAGTACTTTCGGGAGGAGATCGCATCCCGGGCGATGTTGCCGATGAGCTCTGCGTAGACCTTGGTGGCGGTATCGAATCCGAAGGACGCCTCGATGTACTCGTTCTTCAAGTCCCCGTCGATGGTCTTGGGGATTCCGATCACCTGTATGGGCGCCCCCTGTTGTACGAAGTACTCGGCGAGCAAGGCGGCGTTCGTGTTGGAGTCGTCGCCTCCTATGATGACCAGGGCGTCCAGCCCGTGTTTCTTCGCGTTCTCGAGAGCCTTTGCGAACTGCTCGGGCGTCTCGATCTTGGTTCGTCCCGAGCCGATGATGTCGAACCCTCCGGTGTTCCGGTACTGGTTGATGAGCGAGTCGGTGAACTCTATCCACTCGTCGTCGAGGATGCCGGAAGGCCCTCCCTTGAAGCCGATGAGCGTGGACTCCCTGTTCGCCTTCTTGAGGGCGTCGAAGAGGCCGCAGATCACGTTATGGCCGCCGGGTGCAGGCCCGCCCGAGAGGATCACCCCCACGGTCCGCCTCCTCCCCGCCTCGGGGTTGGATCCCCTGGTGAGGGTGGCGATGGGCTTCCCATAGGTGTTCGCAAACAGACGCTTGAGGTCTTCCCTGTCGGCCACCGCCTCGGTGGGCTGTCCCAGTTCCGCCTGGATCCTGGCGATCTCGTCCTGAAGCACGGGAGGCAGCTTGGGGACGTATCCATATCTGGCCTTCTGAAGCGGGGATATCCGTGTCATGAGCTCCTCTCCTTTGGATGATATGGTTGCGACGGGGAAAGTGTATCCGTATGGATCGGTTTGTTCAAGGAGTGTGCATCAGCGTCGGGAAACGCCCGGCTGCTGCCTCCCGCTCGTTTCTCCACATCGCTACTCCTTGTCATATCGGAATTTTTGCCGTACACTGGGTATGACACACGGAAGCACGATGAAGGGAGGAAGAACGCCCGTGCAGCCCGGTATCCATCTGCTCGAGAACAGCATCCAGCACTATGCGTGGGGGTCTCCCACCGCCTTCACCACCTTTCTCGGCATCCCCAACCCCGAGGGCACGCCCATGGCCGAGCTGTGGATGGGCGCCCATCCGAAAGCCCCCTCCTATGTCCGCCTCTCGGACGGGGAACGCGTACCGCTCGGAGACCTCATCGAACGGGATCCCGTCTCCTGGCTCGGCGCTGCGGCCCCGCGCTACGGCAACGTCCTCCCCTTTCTCTTCAAGGTCTTGGGCGTGGCTCAGCCGCTCTCCATCCAGGCCCATCCGAACAAGGAGCAGGCACGAGAGGGCTTCGAACGGGAGAACCGGGAGGGCATCCCACTCGATGCACCTCATCGCAACTACAGGGATCCCAACCACAAACCGGAGGTGATCTGTGCGGTGACGCCCTTCTGGGCCCTGCGGGGCTTCCGCTCGCCCGGGGAGATCGCACGCAGGTTCACCCATCCCGCCTTCGAGCCCCTCGAGCAGGCGGTGAGGGACCTCCGGATAGACCCCACTCCCTCGGGCCTCTCCCGCTTCTTCCGCACCCTCATGACCCTGGAGCCTCAGGTGAAACGAGAGGTGGTGACCACGGCCTCGGTGGCCTTCCGGGATCATCCGGAGCCCGAATACCAGTGGCTCCTCCGGCTCGCCGACCTCTATCCCGGGGACATCGGTGTCCTCGCCCCCCTCTACCTCAACCTGGTCAAGCTCGCGCCGGGTGAGGCCATGTTCCTCCCCGCAGGGGAACTCCACGCCTATCTCGAGGGCGTGGGGGTGGAACTCATGGCCAACTCGGACAACGTCCTGAGGGGCGGATGTACTCCTAAGCACGTGGACGTGCCGGAGCTCCTCCGCATACTCACCTTTCGAGGGAAGGATGGGGTGGAGGTGCTCTCCCCCCGGGAGGTCGCACCCGGTCTATGGGCGTACGACCTGCCCACCGGGGAGTTCGCCCTCTCCTGTATCGAGGCGGACGACCCGGTTGAGGTGCAGGTGGGTTCCATGGAGATCCTCGTGCTCCTTGGGGACCATGCGATCTTCTCCTGGGAAGGCGGAACCCTCGAGCTCTCCAGGGGACAGTCGGTGGTAGTGGCGGCCGTGGTGGGCCGCTACGAGGTGAGTGTCGAGGGCCGCCTCTACCGGGCCTCGTTGCCGGTGGCGTAGATGGCGCGGGTTCGCATCTACCTCGACGGCGACTCGTGTCCCGTGAAGGTGAGGGAGGTGATCTTCAGGGCTGCAGCGCGGCGTGAGGTTCCCGTCTACGTGGTGCATCAGGGAAGGCTGCGGCTCCCGCAAGGCCCGTGGATCAAGCCGGTGAAACTCCCCCCGGCGCCCGGCGCGGCCGATGCGTACATCCTCACCCATGCGAAACCCTGGCACCTGGTCGTCACCCGGGATATCCCCCTCGCCGCCGAGCTCGTGGAGCGGGGGGTGCCGGTGATAAACGACAGGGGTACGGAGTTCACCCGGGAAAACGTCCGGGAGCGCCTCTCCGTGCGCCACGCCATGAAGCAGCTGAGGGAGCTGGGGCTGGTGAAGACCCGCAGTCGTTTCTCGCACCGCGAGCTGCGGGCCTTTGCCGCGGTCTTCGACCGGGTCCTCACGAGGCTCCTTGAGGAGTCGGGGTAGGGGAAGTCAGGGTTCCTCCACCTCTCTCTCGGAGATCCCCAGTTTCCTGAGGACCAGATCCTTCACCTCGCCCGCACGTTCGAGCGCTTTCCGTGCCTCTTCCAGGGTGGGGGTATAGAACTCGTCCGGATAGCGCACGTCCACCGCATACGAGGTAAGATCCCCCGGATCGAGTGATTCGAAATCCTCATCCTCCCTGCTGCAGAGTGCGAGCAGGAACTCGATCGAGTGCGTTCTCCCGAACTCCACCCCGCGGGAGATGAGGTACGCCTTCAGGAACTTCTCCACCGCCTGTTGAGAGTGGAAACATACCGAGGAGGTGATGACCTCGTTCTCTGGGGGGAGGTTGAGCTCGTGCGAGGCCGTGAGGTAGTCTTCCCAGCCTTTGTGGAGCCACTTCCTCACGTAATCCTTGGGGTTCACAGGGGGACCCCTCGATGGAGCGCCTCTCTCGTGATGCTTCCCGGCAACGATTCGTAAGAGGGGAGCTCTTCGGCGGTCTTTACGAGGATGTCCACCGGAATGAGCTTTCCGGCAAAGACCCTTCTCAGCTCCCTCGAAATCCTCCTCTTCTCCTGGATGCTCAACCTCTCTCTCACGATGACGAGGATATCCCAGTCGCTCCCCTTGGAGGAGTCCCCTCGCGCGCGCGATCCGAAGAGGAGGATGCGCTCGGGATGGAGCCCGTTCTCTCCCAGGTGCTCACGGATGAGTTTCCCGATGAGCGGTTTCACCTCGTCCTCGGGGATTGCTCCCCCCGAATCGAAAGGGAAGGACCGTCGCCCTTTTCCGTGCACTCCTTTCCTCATCCCGTGTACATACTAGCACATCCCGCGCGGTTGTGCAGCCTGTAGGTTTCGGCTCCTTGAAGACCCGCAGTCGTTTCTCGCACCGCGAGCTGCGGGCCTTTGCCGCGGTCTTCGACCGGATCCTCACGAGGCTCCTTGAGGAGTGAGCCCTGCCTGGGCCACTTGCCTCCCCCGTCGGAATCCAGTACGTTCTCCGCATGAGGATACGAGGTGTGATCTTCGATCTCGACGGCACCCTGCTGGACACCCTCCCCGACTTGGCGGAGGCGGTGAATACCGTACTCGCACGCCACGGGTTCCCGACCCACCCCATCGAAGGCTACCGGCTCATGGTGGGATTCGGCGCCATCACCATGATAGAACGGGCCGTGCCGCCGGAGGCCCGATCGCCCGACCGGGTGGAGGCCCTCTTTCGTGAGTTCGAGGAGGAATACGAGCGACGGGCACACCTCCGAACCCGCCCCTATCCCGGCATACCCGAGCTCCTCGGCCGTCTCAGGGAGGCCGGCGTCCGTCTCGCGGTGTTGAGCAACAAGCCGCACCACGCCGTGGAGGGAGCCCTCGCCCCGTTCTTCGACCTCTCCCTCTTCGATGTGATCCTGGGGCACCGGGAAGGGCTCCCGCCGAAACCGGACCCCCGAGGGGTCTACGAGATCCTCGCAGCGTGGAGCGATCTCGGACCCGAGGATGTGGTGCTTGTAGGCGATTCCGAAGTGGACCTCCAGACCGCGAGGGCTGCGGGCATACAGGCGGTCGCGGTCACCTGGGGCTTCCGCACCGAGGAGGAACTGAGGGATGCGGGCGCGCGGATACTCTGTCATAGTGTAGAGGAGCTCTCCGACCTCCTCTCCCGAGAGTTGTCCCCCCTGCGGTGAACGCCGGGGCGCCTCGTCTTCCGTTGGAGGGCGCGCCTCGTGTGACTCGGCGTCGAAGCCCGCGAAGAGGTGCGTGTACACCCTCCCCACCGGGGTGCGCCCGCCTGTCGAGCCCCCTCACGAGGTGATCCTGAGATACCCATCCCACCCTTCGGGTACACCCGATGCATGCAGGGTCATTGCCTGCTCGAGGTAGACCCTTGCGGGCATGTCGGAAGGGACGACCTCGAGGACCCTGTTGAAGAGCGAGATGGCGGTGGCGAAATCCCGCTTGAAGAAGGCGAACATCCCCTGTTCGAAGGAATCGTACGCCGCCCTCAGCTCCTTTTCCTTGAGGAACTCCCTGTCGGTGAGCACCTGGAAGACCGATACCGCGGAGGACTTGCCCTTCACCATCACCTTCCCCAGGAATCGGAGATGGAGGGCTCCGGGATCCGCCAGGGACATCACCACCTGCTCCGATATGAGGATATCGGTTCCGAACGTCTTGGTGAGATTCTCCAGCCTCGCCGCGATGTTGACCACGTCGGAGATCACGGTGGTATCCATTCGGAGATCCTCGCCCACGGTACCCACCATGCACGGCCCGGTATGTATCCCTATACCTATGCGTATGGACGGCCAACCCCTCGACTCATACCGCCTGTTGAGCGCCGGGAGCGCCTGCTGGATCTCGAGGGCCGCTGCAAGGGCGTCGTCCGCCTTATGGGGGAAGATGGCCATGACCCCGTCCCCTATGTACTTGTCGATGAATCCGTGGTGCTTCCTGATGATGGGACCGACGCACTCGAAATACCCATTGAGGAATTCGAAGCTCTCGGCAGGGGTGAGGGACTCCACGATGCTCGTGAAGTTCCTGATGTCGGAGAACATGAGGGTGAGCTCGGTCTCCGTCTGATCTCCCAGTCGCACGTCCTTTATCGACCCCCTGTGCATGAAGGAGAGGAATTCCCGGGGGACGAACGTGGAAGAGGCCTCGTAGAGCTCCTTCCAGTTCCTCTCCATGGTGTATTTCTCCTCTATCGAGGTCTGGAGTCTCTTGAACTGGATCAGGGTGAGGAGCACGATGAAGACCAGGAAACCCGCGGGGATGATATTGAGGGTGAGCCGGTTGGAGGGGAGGAACCCCAGCCCTCTTAGGCCGAAGATCACGACGCTCGCAATGAGCAGCATGTAGACGTACAGGAGTTCCCGTCCCAGGAATACCTTCCTGCTGGGAGCGCGCAGGACGATCCAGAGGCTGGGGATGAATGACACCACCCCGATGAGGGCGAAGGCCTTCACGTAGAACCCGGGCTCGGTGAGGAAGGTGAGGACGATGAGGAGGAGGGCCGCGCCCCAGAATGGGGAGAAGATCCGGAAGAAGCCGGACTCATCCTCTCTCCTGAAGAAGAAGATCATGAAGAAGCTCAGGGCCACGAGTCCCAGCACGCCGCATATCACGTAGAGCCGAAAGAGGGGGACGATGTGTTTCGGCATGAAGAAGAGGACGAACCCGTCCTGTACGGACTGGAAGATGCCGTAGAAGAGGATGAATACCGAGAGGAACAGGCTCGCGATACCGTCGGATTCCCTCTTGTAGACATAGAAGAAGAAGAGGTTGATGAATGCGGCCAGGAGAATGGCCCCCAGGTAGAGGCCCTTCGCGGCGGTCTCCCTGAGGGCGAGGACCCTGTAGGTGTGCTCCTCGTAGAGGTGGAGGGGAAGCCTGAGGGTTCCCTCGGTGGCGATCCGCAGATACATCGTGTTGCGCCCCGGCCTGAGCTCCACGGGGAATACGGGCCTGTGAGAACCGGTGTAGGTGTCGGATCCGAGTACGCGCCATCCGCCCGTCTCCTGAGGGAGGTAGAGCCACACGTCGTCCACGAGGCTGTAGTCGAGCACGAGGAGGAAGGAGGCGGGCCTCCCGCCCTTGTACTCGAAGAGGAGTCGGAACCACATGGGATTGCGCTCGAATCCGAACGAGACATCCCCTTCCCCGGAGGCCTCTTCAAAGGCGGACGGGGGGAGGGAAAGGACGTGGTCGAGACCGGCTGTGCCGGTGGTGTCCTTCCAATAGGAACACCGGCCGCCTATGTGCACCGCTCTGTCGGAGTCCGTCACCGGGATCACGGGATCTGCCGCAAGGAGACGCACCCCCAGGAAAAAGAGAACGACGATCGATCTGCTCAGCCCTCTCATGGATGAGGCCATGGTACCGTGATTTCCCGAATTCCTCAACAAGAGAATTCATACTTTGTTCATGCCTTGCTGAGTCTTGGGCGGGTCTTGGTCTTGAGGCGACTCGACCACCTGTGGGGGGTACATCATCTCGGGAGGCTGGGCTCATACGGCGCGGTCTGCCGCGCCTCTCTAGACCTCCACCTTGAGGACGATGCGGGCGAGGAGGCCGATGCCGAACGAGAGGGCCGCCACCCCGAGGCTCACGCCCAGCATCTCGAGGAAGAGCCGGGCGAAGGATTCCTCCTGTACCACGCTCACGAAGAAGGTGAAGATCACTATCACGATCACCGCCCCCAGGAGGGCGAGCGCGAGGGCAGGGACATAGTGGCCGAGGACGAAGTATGGCCACACGAGGATGAGCACCGTCACCAGGTAAACCACCCCCGTGTAGAGAGCCGCCTTGCCGGGGGACTTCTCCCCCTTCTCGGAGCGGGTGGAGAGGTATTCGGAGGCGGCCATCGAGAGGGCCGCCGAGATCCCTGTGATGAGTCCGGTGAGGCCCACGAGCCGGGTGTGCTGGAGCGCGAAGGTGAGACCGGCGAGGGCGCCGGTGAGTTCCACCAGGGCGTCGTTGAGTCCCAGGACCATTGAGCCGATGTAGCCGAGCCGCTCCTCGTCGAGCATGGCGGCGAGCTCCTTTTCATGCTCCTCCTCCTCGTGGAGGATCTCCTCGGCCTCGGGCACGGCCGTCACCAGGCTGCCGTATCCGGCCTCGGCCCGTTCCTCGCCCCGCTCCATGAGTTTGATGGCGAAGGTGTAGCTGAAGATGCGGGCGATGAAGAGGTAGAAGAAGGCCTTGAGGCGGTTCGGACGGAAGGTCTTTCCGGTGTAACGGGACCACACCTCGGCGTGCCGCCCCTCTTCCCCGGCGATGCGGAGGAGTACCTCACGGTTGTCTCCCCCCACGAACTCGGCGAGCCGGGTGTAGACATAGTGTTCCGTGGTCTCTGTCTTCTGGAACACCTCGATGGTCTCGAGAAGCCTCTGATCCACCCCGTTCCTCCTTGTATGATCTCGTTTCAATCTAACATCGGATATAAGATTGAGCAAGATCTCCTATCGCTTCCCCTGCCGTTCTATTTCCGCCTTCAGGGCGGGATAGGGGTCCGTCCAACCGGGAGGTTTCACGGTCTTGCCGTCCTCGTTGTAGTGAGGCTTCCCGTCGGGCCAGAGTTTCTTCATGTTGGCCTCGTGGACGATGCGGAACAAGGGCTCCGGTTCCACCCCCATCTCCACCAGGGTGCCCAACGCGAAATAGATGAGGTCGATCATGGCATCCGCCTGATCCACCACATCCTCCGCTTCGAGAAACTCCTCCACCTCCTCCTGCATCCACTTGGCGCGGGCCGCGGCCCGCTTCCCCTCGAGGAACCGGGGCCGGTCCTCGTGTGGATGTCCGAAGCGCAGGTGGAACTCCCGTACGGCCCGCCAGGCCAGGTTGAGGCCCTCGTCGGAGTCGCAGACCCGTCCGTCCTTCTCCCTCTCGTCTTCCGATATGAGCATAGTCCCTCCAGGGTGTTACACGTAGATCATCTTCCTCGTCATGCCGCCGTCGATGACGAAGTTCTGTCCCGTGATGAAGTCGTTCGCAGGGTCGAGCAGGAAGAGCACCATGCGCGCGATGTCTTCCGGTACCCCTACGCGGCCCGCAGGGTGCTGGAGCGCGTCTTCCTCGGTGTGGTGGACCTCCTGCCTCAGCGCACGCTTCTTCCGATCGCGCACCTCTATCCATCCGGGGCTCACGGCGTTCACACGGACGCGGGGGCCCAGACTCACCGCGAGGGCGTGGGTGAGGGCCAGGAGCCCTCCCTTGCTCGCGCTGTAGGCCTCGGTGTGCGGCTCGGACATGAGGGCACGTGTGGAACAGATGTTGACGATGGCCCCCCGGGTGGCGGCCAGATGGGGTGCACAGGCCTGGGCGAGGAAGCACGGCGCCGTGAGGTTCACGGCCAGCACCGCCTCCCACTCCTGCCTCGAGAGCGCGTGCAGGGGGGCGTCTGCCGAGACGGCCGCATTGTTCACCAGGCCGTGGAGGCGTCCGAAGCGCTCCAAGGTGAGGCGCACTGCGTGTTCTATCCCTTCCTGGAAGGCGATGTCGGCCTCGATCGGGAGGTAGCCCCGGTATGTTGCCAACCGTTCCTGTTGTTCCTGGAGCGCCTCTCCGTCCTTGTCCACGGAGGCCACCGCATATCCCGCTTCGAGCAGGGCCTTCACGATGGCGTCGCCTATACCCTGCGCTCCGCCGGTCACGAGCGCCGCTCTCTCCATGAGGCCCAGTGTAGGCGAGGCGGGGCGTTCCTGCAAGGGGCCCCATGGATCCTCGGTGAGGGCCGAATCGTGTCATTATGACACATGGTGTCTCTCGGGGCGCCTCCCCCGGGTGGGTAATTTCGACCCAATCGGGACCGCCCATCCATCCTCGCCGCCCGAGGTATGCACGTTTAAGATCTTTCCAGCAAAGGAGATGTGTTTTTATCATACGGTTGGCACGGCATTTGCTAATCTATATGTGGAGCGAAGATCGCTCCGGCCCACGTGGTGGGCTCCATACACACACCGTACGTAAGGAGGGAGATATGGCAAGGGATCTCGTGAGAAGGACGACCGACACCTGGCTCGACGAGCTGGACAGGATACAGGAGGAGATCAACCGGGTCTTCGACCTCGTATGGCCTGAGACCACAGGTCTGTTCGACAGAGTCACCTCACCGAGTCTCGATGTGATGGAGACCGACAACGAGGTGATCGTCTCCTGCGACCTCCCGGGTGTGAGCGAGAAGGATCTCGACATCACCCTCACCAACAACGTACTGACCATCAAGGGCGAGAAGAAGGACGAGAAGGAGGAGAAGAAGGGAGACTACTACCGTAAGGAGTCCTGGAGTGGTGCGTTCCAGAGGACGGTCTCCCTGCCGGATTCCATCGATCCCGATGCGGTGAAGGCCGAGCTCAAGAACGGGGTGCTCACCATCACCATCGCAAAGAGGGAGGAGAAGAAGCCCAAGAAGATCGCCGTGCAGGTGAAGTAATCCCGGGGAAGGAGGTGTGCCATGAAAGAGAGGAAGGAACTCCAGAAACAGGAAGCGAGGAAAGAGGAGCGGGTCTTTCGGCCTCCTGTGTACGACGTGCGCGAGGAGGACGGAAAGATCGTGGTGAGGATGGAGATGCCGGGCGTGGACAAGGATGGGGTGGAGATCTCCGTGGAGGACAACACCCTCACGGTGGTGGGGCACAGGAAGGACACCCTTCCTGAGGGGGCCTACCTGGTGAGGGAGCGGAGGATGTGCGACTACAGGAGGGTCTTCACCCTCGACGAGACCGTGGACCCCGAGTCCATCGAGGCCCGGCTGGAGAACGGTGTGCTCTTTCTCACCCTCCAGGTGAAGGAGAGCGCGAAACCGAAGAAGATAGAGGTGAAGACCGCCTGAGTGGCAACAGGGGCTGCCCGATGGGCAGCCCCTGTTGTGTTGTAACTTTTTCCGGCCGGATTCGTTTTTGTGAGAGAAGCTCGTCATGAGGGAGGAGTGGTATGAAGCGGAATCTTGTCCTCAGAGCCGTGGCGTTCGTGTTCCTCGTGGTTGCGTGCACGCAGGCGCAGCAGAACGTGGCCTTCGTCGACTCCCCTACGGCAGCCGGCCAGACGGTCGATCCCTCTCCCTCTGCGGTGCCCGTGAGGGAGGAACGGGTGGTCGAGAAGACCTATGTCGATCCGAGGGCCTTTGAGGAGATCTTCAACCGGGTCTCACGTGATGTCCTCCCTGTGGTGGTGGAGATCAACGTGGTGGAGGTGGTGAAGCAGCGGGTGCCCTCCTTCGAGTCCCCCTGGGACTTCTTCTTCGGGACACCGCAGTTCCAGGAACGGGAGTTCAGGCGGAGCGGACTCGGCTCGGGCGTGATCGTACGTCGTGACGGGAAGACGGTCTACGTGCTCACGAATGCCCACGTGGTGGGGGATGCGGACGAGATCAGCGTGAAACTCTACGACCAGCGGAGCTTTCCGGCGAAGATCGTGGGGAAAGACGAGCGGATCGACCTCGCGGTGGTCTCTTTTGAGACCTCCGAGGAGATACCGGTGGCCCGCCTGGGCGACTCCGATACCCTCGAGGTGGGCGACTGGGTGCTCGCGGTGGGCAATCCGTACGGGTTCGAGTCCACCGTGACGGCCGGGATAGTGAGCGCCTTGGGGAGGAAGAGCCCCCCCGGTACGCAGATCGGTGAGTTCACGGACTACATCCAGACCGATGCGGCCATCAATCCGGGCAACTCGGGCGGAGCGCTCGTGAACCTTGACGCCGAGGTGATAGGGATCAACGCATGGATCGCCTCCCAGACCGGAGGCAACGTGGGGCTCGGGTTCGCCATCCCCATCAACGTGGCGAAGCGTGCCATGGAACAGCTCATCGAGAAAGGACACGTGGCCTATGGATGGCTGGGAGTGACCCTCCTCGACCCTTCGGACGTAGCGTTCCCCGGGTTTGCCGAGGCTCTCGGTATCAAGGGGAAGAAGGGGACGCTCATCTCCAACGTGTACGTGGGGTCCCCCGCGTGGCAGGCGGGGCTGAGGCCGGGGGACTTTGTGGTACGGGCGGGGAACACCGTCATCACCCAGGCCTCGGAGCTCTCCCGGGAGATCGGGATGCGGAGCCCCGGTGAGCGTGTTGAGATAGAGGTACTCAGGCAGGGCGGGAGCAAGATCTTCACCGTGCGCCTCGGGGAGAGGAAGACCGACGATGAGCTTTCCCGGGCCGTGGAGCAGTTGTGGCCCGGTCTCATGGTCACCCAGCTCACCGACGAGGTGCGTGAGCGGTACGGGGTCGAGGCCCGTACGGGTGTCCTGGTGGTACAGGTGGCGGCCGGGACTCCACCTGCGGTGGCCGGGCTCCGTGCAGGGGATGTGATCACCGGTGTGGGAGAGCGTGCCGTGAGGTCGGTGAAGGACTTCTACGGGGCTCTTGCCGAGACGAGTAGGCCGGGGGCCACGGTACGTTTCAGCGTGCTCCGGGGCACCACCGAGGTGGTGATCGGACTCAAGGTACCCAGATAGGTGTCCCTGACGTGATGAAAGAGAGGCCCACCCTCAGGGTGGGCCTCTTGTGTACCATCACGTAGGAGATCAGCCTGCTGCTCGAGGCCCCCGTTCACCGTGGGCCTCGAGATGAGCGAGGACCTCGTCCACTCCGGTACGGACGAGGCAGGTATACTGATCCGCCGCGCCGTAGTATATGGAGAGGGTCCCGTCCTCGTGGGCGATGATCCCGTTGGTGAAGAGCACGTTTCCGAAGAAGCCTTCCTTCTCGTAGGGTGCCTCGGGTTCCATGAGGGGAACGGTACCCCGCGCGACGATCTTCCGGGGATCTTCGTGGTCGAGGAGAAGGGCGAAGAGGGTGTAGCGTTGTCCCTCGCCTTTCGCGTGGTAGATCTGGAGCCACCCCTCCGTCGTCCTGATCGAAGGCGCGCCGCCCCCTATCTTCATCGCCTCCCACACGGTGGGCCTTGGTCGGGCAAGGCAGGAGTGCGCTCCCCAGTGAAGGAGGTCCGGCGATTCCGCGTACCAGATCGACGGTTTTCCGAAGCCTTCGTTGTTGGGTCTGTGGAGCGCCGCGTACTTTCCTTTTATCTTTTCCGGAAAGAGACACACGTCCTTGTTCTGGGGATGAAAGATGATCCCGTGGCGTTCCACGGTTCGGAAGTCGGTGGTGGAGGCGAGGGCCGTGGCCCATCCATCGGGGGAGACCACGGTGAAGTTGATCCAGTACCGCCCCTCCAGGTACACCACCCGGGCGTCTTCCACCCCGAAACGTTCGACCGGGGAGGCGGGGAAGAGGAAGGGTTCCCGCTCCACCGTGAAGTGGACTCCGTCGGTGCTCCGCGCGAGGCGGATGTGGCTCATGCTGGACAGGTAGTCCACACCCTTGTACACCACTCCCCTGGTGTCCTTGAGGCGTACATCGGGATCGTCTTCCCTGAATGACAGGACCGAGGGGATGCCATTGCCCTCTTCCCTGAACTCCACATGGGGTACCCGTATCCACCCCTCCTCCTTTCGCACCCGTTCGGCCACGCGGAGGAGGAGGATGTACTCATCCCCCACCTTGATGGCCCCTGGGTTGAAAGCCCCTACCACCTCATACTCAGGATTGGAGGGGGATACGTCTTCCGGCCGTATGAGGGGGTTCTCAGGATGTCGTTCCATGCACGCCTCCTTCCGTGGGGATACGGGGTGACAACGGTCTCACCCGCTCGTCCTGTGCCGGTTCGGGAATGTAGATGTAGCGGGCCTTCCCCAGATTGGAGCCGAGGATCCTTCGATACACCTCGATGTGGGCCTCGGCCACCTTTTTCCAGGACGCCCTCTTCTCTATATAACGGCGGATGTTCTCTTGAAGCCGGGCATGGAGGGCCTTGTCATTGAGCACACGGGGGATGAGTTCCAGGTAGTCTTCGTCGTGTTCCGCGATGAGACCTCCTCCGCTGCGTTCTATCACCTTTCTGAAGGCGAGGAGCCCGGAGGTGATCACCGGTCTGTGTGCGGCGAAGCACTGGGCGAGCATCCCGCTCTGTGCCCCTTTCTCGTAGGGGAGCACCACCACATCGGCCGCGGAGAGGATGGTGTCGAACGTGTACTGGGGGAACTGGCCACGGAAGACCACGATGCGGTCCTCCACGGGGGAGGAGTGGATCTTTTCGAAGAGCTGTCTGCGGTACTCGTCGTACTCCAGGTTCCTCGTCTTACCGGCCACTACGAGGACCAGGTCTTCCACCCTCTCCACCAGGCGGGGCAGCAGATCGACGATGAGTTCGAACCGCTTGCTGGGCCTGAAGTAGCCGGCGAGGAGGACCACCTTCTTGCCTTCGAGCCCCAGGATGTGCTTGGCATTGGGTACCGGCCCTACCTTCCTGATCCCATGTTCGATGACCGCGATCTTCGACTCGAGGGAGGGGATATCGGGGAAACCCTTGAGGAGGGACGTTTTCTGAAAGTCCTCGTGAACGATGACGGCGGAAGCCGCCGAGACGAGCGGGTGGAGCACGATCTTCTCCTCCTGTGAGAGGTGCTCGTACACGGTGTGGAGGGTGATGACCACTGGGATTCCCACCAGATGGTAACGGAGTGTGAGGTCGACGATCTCCATGCCCCGCTGCTCTCCATAGAGGCCGTACTCGTGCTGTATGTGCATGATGTCGGGGGTCATGGACGTACTGAGCTTGAATACCGTGTGGGCGAAGGTATCGCTCCCGGGAGGAAAGACCGGAAACACACGCTCTCCCTGGGCGCCGAAGGGGCTCATCACGAAGATCTCCATCTGGTGGAACCTGAGGGCTTCCACCAGGTACTGACAGTACGTGGCGATACCGCACTCTATGGGCGGATGGGTGGAGATCATCCCTATACGCATGCAGTCCTCCTTTCAATGGGGTAGCGTCTCGGCCCCCAGAGCCGGACCTCCCTTCTCTAGGGACCGCAGTGAAGTAGTTCCTCGAGAAGCTCATCCACCTGTACGATGGCGAAGCTCGTCACGTAGTCGGACATCGCGTAGGGGATGAGGAGCCTCCCCTCGTGCAGGAGGGAGCCGCAGCTGTAGAGTACGTTCGGCACGTATCCCGCCCGCTCCTCACCCACCGCTTCCAGGAGCGGATCCCTGAGTCGCCCGAGGACGCGGAGGGGGTCTTCACGATCGAGGAGCACCGCCCCCAGAGCGTAGTGGCGCATGGGCCCCACGCCGTGGGTGATCACGAGCCACCCCGCCTCGGTCTCTATGGGCGGTCCACAGTTCCCCATCTGGATGAACTCCCACACATACTTCGGTCTCAGGATGATCCGGTACTCGTTCCAGAAGCTCAGGTGGTCGGAGAACATGAGGGTGATGGTCTCGTTGTCCTGGCGGCCGAGCATGCAGTACTTTCCCCCTATCTTCCGGGGAAAGAGGGCGAAGCCTTTGTTCTTCACCGCCTTGCCCGTGAGCGAGATGAACCTGAAGTGGGTGAAGTCCTTGGTCGCGAGGAGCTGTGGTGAGAAGCTCGTGCCGTCATAGGCGGTGTAGGTCGCATAGTAGGTGACGGCTCCCCTTTCGTCCACGAAGCGTACGAACCGGGCGTCCTCTATCCCCTTGAGATCGACCACGGTCGCGGGGGGGATCACCCGCCGGTCGATCGGTACGTCCGGCGGGAAGTATACCTCTTGGTTGAAGCTCGCGAGCCACTCTATCGCCTCGAGCGTTCCGAGGAATGGGCGCGTGTGGGTGGGGGTGGCCTCCCTGAGCTCTTCGATCCTCCGGATGAGATCGCGGTAGCCGAACTCTTCTCCGAGAGGGGAGAGGAGCAGTTCGGCGTACTCGTTGTAGTAGCCCGCCTCAGTGAGCTTTGCGATGAACTCCCTCTTGTTGTAGGTGGAATTGGCGATGACTTGAGGGGGAAGGACGTAGCGGGCCCCGGATTCCTCCACCGTCACCCGGCCGTCGGGATGGAAGACCCCTTCCCTGAAGACGAGGGAGGAGATGTGTCCCTCACCCGTGGCCCGTAGGGAGAGGACGAAGCGGATGGCCCCCTCGGGGAGCCCGCTCTGATCCGGATGGGGAACGATGGATGGATTGAAGAGCGCCGAGGCCTCTATGGAATACTCGCTCGTGAAGAAGCTCCCGATGAAGAGTTTTCTCTCCTCCGAGAGTTCGGCATCCAGGAAGAGGTAGGGTCGTATCCTTTCGAAGTGACTGGAGAGGCGTTCCTTCAGGTAGGACTCATGGTGGGAGAAACGCGCTGATATCGAGGAAAGATGCTCCGTCACCTCTTCTTCCGAGAGGGTGAGTATCCTCGCGAGGACGTGTTCTATCCGCTCCTTTTCGCCGGGAGTGAAATACCGAAGGAGGACACGTTGAGGGTTGGGTCTCAATTTCACGGGGACTCGCGTGACCGTGACCATGGATCCTCCTTGTTGAGAAGAGGGAGAGAAGGATTCCCTCTTTAACTATAGTGAAGGAGCATGACGCTCGTCAACGAAACTGCTTGACAGAAGGGGGATGTCTCGTAAGATAGGGACATGGGAACACAGGAGATCACGCGTACCCTCTGTCTCGTCAAGCCTGATGGCGTGCGGCGAGGGTTGGTGGGAAGGATCCTCACGAGGTTCGAGGATGCGGGCCTCAAGATCGTGGCCATGAAGATGCTCGTGCCCGACGAGGAGCGCGCACGACGTCACTACCGGTACGAGGATATTGCGGTACGACACGGGGAGGCCGTGTGGAACAGGCTCGTGCAATTCCTCTGTTCCGGCCCCGTGGTGGCCTTCGTGCTCGAAGGGGTGGACGTGGTGCCGGTCGTGAGGAAGCTCTGCGGCAGCACGGAGCCCGCTTCCGCCCCCCCTGGGACCATCAGGGGCGATTTTGCCCACCATACCTATGAATACACCAATTCGGCCCAAGGGAGCGTCCGCAATCTCATCCATGCTTCGGCTACGGACGAGGAGGCCGCATACGAGATATCGGTGTGGTTCCGGGAAGAAGAGCTCGTCTCCGGATACAAGAGGTCGGACGAGGCCGAGCACTATCTCTCCTGAGAGGGAAGGACGGCGTATACCCCTATGAACCTTCAGGAGCACGTGGAACTCATACGGGAGGTCTTCTACTATCTCCGCAGGTTCCGGGGAGCCACCTTCGTGGTGAAGGTGGACTACCGTGCGCTGCAGGCCCCCCACGCTCCACTCCTGGTGAGAGACATCGCGCTCCTCAGACAGGCGGGAATCAACGTGATCCTCGTTCCCGGGGCAAAGGAGCGGATCGACGAGATCTGCAGGCAGTACGGCATCTCCTGGGAAGAGAAGGACGGGGTGCGCATCTCGCCGGAGGAGGCCATGCCCTTCATCGAGATGGCGGCCTTCGATGTTTCCACCAGGCTCATGACCGCCCTTGCGGGCGAGGGGATCCATGCCGTGGTGGGCAATTGGGTGCGGGCCCGGAGCCTCGGGGTGATAGACGGGGTGGACTTCCTGCGCACCGGAAGGGTGGATCGGGTGAACATCGAGCCGGTCGTAAAGCTCCTTCACGATGAGATCGTTCCCATCTTCCCCTGTGTGGGGTGGAACGCCCAGGGCAAGCCTTACAACATCTCCTCCAACGAACTCGCCGGTACCATCGCCGCCCAGCTCTCCGCAGAGAAACTCTTCTACCTCATCGACCGACCGGGGTACAGGGCCGCCGATCTCCTCCTCCCCGAAGGGGTGGTGCTCACCGAGGAAGGGTATATCTCCCGACTCACCGTGGAACAGGCCGAGGCCCTCCTCGAGATGAATCCGGGCAGCCGCTCCCATCTCGAGCACATCGCTCATGCGGCTCGTGCGTGCAGGGCCGGCGTGGACCGTGTACACATCCTCAACGCCATGATCGACGGGGTCCTCCTCAAGGAGATCTTCTCCAATCTGGGGGTGGGGACCATGATTCACAGGAACGAGTTCGAGAGCATTCGGCCCATGCGCGAGGAGGATGTTCCCGCGGTGCTCCGGCTCATGGATCCCCTCATCCGCGAGGGTGTGCTCCTCCCGAGGAGCGCGGATCAGCTTCGGAACGAATATCAGAACTTCTACGTGTACGAGCTCGATGGGAGCATCTACGGGTGCGGAGCTCTCTATATCTATGGGAAGGAAGGTGAGGTGGCCGGGCTGGCCATGGACTCCACGGTGCGGCACCTGGGGATCGGGCGGAGGCTCACCACCTTCCTCATCGATCAGGCGCGCAAGGCTGGACTCACGCGTCTCTTCGCCCTCACGACGCAGGCCTCGGATTGGTTCGAGCAGATGGGCTTTTCGCTTTCTTCCCCTGAGGAGCTTCCTCCCGAGCGCCGTCGTCGCTACCTTCCTTCCCGCAACTCCCGAGTGTACGTGAAGGACCTGGACCACGACTGAGCAGGACGAGTCCGTCAATCGTCGTAGAAAAGCTCGTTCACCGCATCCCAGGTCTCCGGATCGTTGTCCCTGAGTCTGCACACGAAGGCATACTTGTCGAGGAGGAATCGCATCCTCTGGAGTTTCGCCTCCCGCGCCCAGGCCTGCTTATCCCCCCCCGAGTAAGGGCGTTCCATGTTGAGCTCGGCCTCGAACTCCTCGGGGCCGAGCGAGGCGAGCCGCTCGAGTTCTTCCCTCAGCCGGGATTTTGTGATCCGCACGAGGTCGAGATCGAGCCTGCCCTGCGTGAACGAAAAGGAGAGCATGTCCAGATGGGCCGCTGTCTTCTGGATGATGTCCGGATCATGATCGGGCAACCGTTCCAGCCCCTCGAGGATCTCCTCGTATGCCTTCTGGAATTCCTGTTCCGTCATACTATAGACTATAGAAGAGAATCTTCCGGCTGTACACACGGTCGTTGCGGCGTCTCAGGATTCCCCCCGCTGCCAGTGCTCGAGCACCAGCTCGAGGAGGTGTAGGCCCGAGGGAAGGACCCTGGAGCCGGGGACCACCTCCGGCACGCTGAAGAGACGCTCGAGGAAGCACCCCGCGGCGCCGTAGGCCACGGTCTTCTCTTTGAGAGGCGACATCTCGATGCGGGGGGAAGTCTGCTCCGGATAGAGCCAGTTTTCCTGAATCTCTTCCATGAAGATGGTCTTCACTTCGTGCTCGAAGGCCTCCAGATCACCGCAGACCACGATCCGGCTCAGGTCGAGGGTGTTCGCCAGGAATGCCACGTGCTTGCCCAGTTCCACGATGACCTTCCTCACCACCTGAGGGTCGGGTATGCGCGCCGCCTCCTCGTCCGGGATGCTGAACTGGGTGACGTTCGGGGGCCGCCAGAGGATGCTCTTGAACTCTCCTGCGATGAAGTGATCGCCGTAGAAGACCCCCTCGTGAAAGAGGAACGCCATGCCGATGCCGACCCCCATCTGGGGAACGGTGTGGGCACTCGTTTGGCGGAATTCCGAGAGGATGAAGAGGGCGTTCCCCTCACGGGCCCCCCTCGTCTGGAGAAGGTCGGCCCAGCAACAGCAGTTCGCGTCGTTCTCGATGAACACGGGAAGTCCGAACCGTGTCTCGAGGGGAGGGACGAGTGCGGTGGGGGAGGTGATGTCCAAGGGGTTGGAACGGTGCACCACCCCTTCGAAGGGATCGACCAGACCCGAGAGCCCTATCCCTATGCCGGCGAGCGGGAGGCCGAGGGCTCGGACATCCTCCCTGGTCTCCTCGATCATGCGGACGGTGATGAGGATGATGTCGTCCTCCTTCGGGAGGGCGGCCTCCTTGTAGAAGAGTTCCCTTCCGGTGAAGTCGAGCGCGATGGCGGAATACGTCGTGGTGTGGAGTTCGAACCCCAGGACCATCCCGAAGGAAGGGTTGATGCCCAGGTAGATGGGCTTCCTCCCGCCGCGTGGACCCGAGGGGCCTTCCTCACGGGGAACGACGAGCCCCATCTGTTCGAGGGATGCCACGATCTTCGTGACGGTGGACTTGTCGAGGCCCAGATCCTCGGCGATCTCGCTCCTGCTCTTCCTGGGAAAGTGCCACACGTGTCTGAGGACCCGCGAGATGTTGATGGCGTTGATGGTACGAGCATTAGCCATGATACTTTTATATCATATCTCAGGAAAGAGCACAAGAACTTGATTGACTACTCCAAAAAAAAGCTTGACAGCTCCGAAAAGCCGGGGGTATACTTTCGTTGGTGTGATACAATAACCAAGGATCGCACAACCCCAATGTCATTGGGGTGAATATATCACAGCAGGAGGGACTGTTATGAGAAAAGCCTTTACCGTGGTCCTGAGTCTCTTCCTCCTTGCGGGTGTGGTGTTCGCGAGCGGTCAAGCTGCCCAGCAGGCCGGCGCGGCTCCCTCTCAGCAGGTGGTGGAGTTCCCCAGGAACGAGACCCTGTACTCCAGCGGTACCATGTGGGCTCCTCCGTCCAACTGGAACCCCTATACCCCGTGGGCGGTGGCCACAGGGACCATCGGTCTCTGCTACGAGCCTCTCTTCCTCTATGATCCGCTCAAGGACGAGTTCATCCCATGGCTCGCCGAGAGCGGGAAGTGGGTCGACGACAAGACGTACGAACTGAAGGTGAGAGAGGGGATCACGTGGCAGGACGGCAAGCCTCTCACCGCCGAGGACGTGAAGTTCACCTTCGAGCTCGCCAAGCAGCAGAGCGTGTCCCTGAGCGCCATCTGGGACTGGCTCGCCGAGATCGTGAAGGTCGACGATTACACCTTGCGGTTCACGTTCAGCGATCCCCGTTACCAGTCGTGGGACAACATCCTCTACACCCAGGGGATCGTGCCCAAGCACATCTTCGAGGGCAAGGAGGACGTGGCCAACGATGCGAACGAGAACCCCGTGGGTTCCG
Organism: Spirochaeta thermophila DSM 6192; assembly: GCF_000147075.1. NCBI lineage: Bacteria > Pseudomonadati > Spirochaetota > Spirochaetia > Winmispirales > Winmispiraceae > Winmispira > Winmispira thermophila. Next base: position 1,893,380 of record NC_014484.1, on the reverse strand, counting down.
GTGCCTACAAGTATTACGGGCACAGCGAAGACCGCATGATCTGGGTGCGGAACGACGACTGGTGGGCCACGAAGCTCCTCGGCAAGAAGGTTGCTCCCAAGTACATCGTCGACATCCGCAACTCGAGCAACAACGTGGCGCTCGGCATGGTGGTGAAGGGTGAGCTCGACCTGTCCAACAACTTCCTGCCCGGGATCGCCGCCCTGGTGAAGCAGGGGTACGTGAAGACCTACTACGACGGGCCTCCGTACATGCTCTCGGCTAACACCGCTTTCCTCTGGCTCAACCTTACGAAGAAGCCCCTCAATGATCCTGCTTTCCGGAGGGCGATCGCCTTCGCCATTGACACCCAGAAGATCGTGAACGTGGCCTACGCAGGTCTCGTCCAGGCTGCGGATCCGACCGGCTTGTTGCCCACCTGGAGTAAGTACGTGGACAAGGACGTGGTGGCGAAGTACGGGTTCAAGTACGATACCGCTCGGGCGAAGAAGATCCTCGCCGATGCGGGTTACAAGGACGTGGACGGTGACGGGTTCGTCGAGGCGCCGGACGGGTCCAAGATCAGGCTCTCGGTGATCGTGCCGTTCGGGTGGACCGACTGGATGGAGTCCATCAAGATCGTGGCCGAGGGGTGTAAGGCCGCGGGTATCAACGTGGAACCCGAGTATCCCGACTTCGGTGGGTACAGCGATCAGCTCTACGGCGGCACCTTCGATATGGCGATCAACAACTTCGGCTCCGGTCTCAGCAACACGCCGTGGACCTTCTACAACTGGGTGTTCTACCATCCCATCTCGGACAATATGCCCAACGGTAACTTCGGCCGGTATAACAACCAGCAGGTCTTCGACCTCGTGGAAGAGCTCAACCGTGTGCCCACCGACGATACCGAAGGCATGAAAGCCGTGATCTCCAAGATCCAGGAGATCCAGCTCAAGGAGATGGTGGCCATCCCGCTCTGGTTCAACGGCCTCTGGGCCCAGTTCAACACCTCGGTGTGGACCAACTGGCCCACCTCAGCCAAGGATACGCCCGACTACATGCCGTGTCTGTGGGGCGGGTACGTCCAGGTGGGCGGTCTCCTCACCCTCACCGAACTCAAGCCCGCACAGCAGTAAGCACGTCGAGGCCCTCCCCGGAGGGGAGGGCCTTCTCCTCCTCAACTCCAGTGCAAAAAGTCTTTACGTACGGATCGGATTCGGGCGTTATAATGGAACAAGAGGGTATCAAAAAGCTCAGGAGGATACGTGAAACGCTACTTCACCCGGAAGATAGGTGTCTATCTCCTCACGTTTTTCGTGGCCGTCACCATCGACTGGCTCATTCCCCGGTTCATGCCGGGGGATCCCATACAGTCGATGCTCGCGAGGGCCCAGCTCAGGCCCGATGCGTACAAGATCATCTACAGCCACTACACTCAGGCCTTCGGGCTCGATCTGCCCTTGTGGAAACAGTATCTCAATTTCTGGGGGGCGATCTTCAGGGGTGATCTCGGGATCAGCATCTACCGGTTCCCCACGCCGGTGATGGAGGTCATCATGGAGGCCGTACCCTATGACATCGCGCTCCTCCTTCCCGCCGTGCTCTTGAGTTGGTGGGCGGGGAACAAGTTCGGGGCCTTCGCCGCCAGACGGAAGCGGCTCGACAATACCTTGCTGCCCGTGGGGTACTTCCTCACGGCCACTCCCTACATGTGGATGGCGATCATACTCGCCTGGGTGCTCGGCACCACCTTCGGGATCTTTCCCATCGCCGGGGCCTACAGCTTCGGTCTGGTGCCGCATCTCTCGGTGCGATTCTTCCTCGATCTCCTCTGGCACTGGTTTCTCCCCTTTCTGTCGCTTTTCCTTGTGATGTTCGGGGGATGGGCCATAGGTATGCGGAACATGATCATCTACGAGTTGGAGGCGGACTACTCCCGCTATCTCGAGGCCCTGGGTACACCCCGCAAGCTCATCCGCCGGTATGCCTTCCGGAACGCCATCCTGCCCCAGGTGACCGGACTCGCCCTCCAGCTGGGGACGATCGTCGCGGGAGCCCTCGTGACCGAACAGGTCTTCTCCTATCCCGGCATAGGATATCAGATCCTGGCCGCCATTCAGAACAAGGACTACTTCCTCCTCCAGGGATGTTTCCTCTTCATCATCATCGGGGTGCTTCTCGCGAACTTCTTCATCGACGTAATTTACATTCTCATCGATCCGAGAACCCGTTACGGACTTACAGGAGAGTCGGCATGAGTGACAGGGAAATGATACACGAGGTAGAGCAGGGGGCCGAGCCTCCCCAAGGGGTCAAGCCTCAGATGTCGTCTTTCAGGGAGCTCCTGTTCTTCGCATGGAGGAACACGCGGGTGAGGATAGGGGTGGCCATCGTGGGATTCTTCCTCCTCGTGGCCCTCGTGGGTCCTCTCTTTGCGAAGTACGATCCGAACGAGTACGTGGGGCCTCCGAATCAGCCTCCGAGCGCGGAGTACTGGTTCGGGACCACCACCTTCGGCCAGGATGTGTACAGCCAGTTCGTCTATGGCCTGAGACCCGTGTTCATCGTAGGCCTCCTTGGAGGAGGGCTCGGCACCCTCATCGGCATGCTCATAGGGTTCGTCGCGGGCTACAGGGGCGGGGTCGTCGATGAGGCCCTCAATATGTTGACCAATATCGTGATCGTGATTCCCACCTTCGCCCTCCTCCTCATCATTGCGGCCTACCTCAAGGTGCGGAGTATCTTCAGCGAGGCCCTCTTCATAGGGTTCACCGCGTGGCCGTGGGCGGCGCGTGCCATCAGAGCGCAGACCTTCTCCCTGCGGGCCAGGGAGTTCGTGGACCTCGCGCGGATATCGGGGATGCGTTCGGGGAAGATCATCCTCACCGAGATCGCCCCCAACATGATGTCGTACCTCTTCATGACGTTCATCCTCCAGTTCGGTGGTGCCATCCTCAATGCGGCGACTCTCGACTTCATCGGTCTCGGTCCCACCAACGCCATATCCCTGGGACTCATGATGAACAACGCGGTGCTCTGGAGCGCGCTCCAGCTCGGTGTGTGGTGGTGGTTCGTGCCGCCCGGGCTTGCGATCGCTGCCATAGTGGGGGCCCTCTACATCACGAACGTAGGGCTCGACGAGGTCTTCAACCCCAAACTCAGGGAGATGTGAGGCATGAGTCTACAGATAGAGAATCTCAGGGTGTACTATCAGACCCTCCGGGGTGATGTGAAGGCCCTCGACGGGGTCTCCTTCACCATAGGAGACGGAGAGATCATGGGGCTCGCGGGAGAGTCGGGGTGCGGAAAGTCCACGCTGGGCAACAGTCTGGTGCTCCTCAAGCCGCCCATGCGCTATGTGGAGGGCTCGGTCACCGTGGACGGGGACGATCTTCCCATATGGGACTTCGAGAGGATGAACGACTATCGGTACCGCACCATCTCCACCGTGCCGCAGTATGCCATGAATGCGATGAATCCCACGAGGAAGATCGGGCGGATGATCGCCGAGATCCTCGAGGCGAAGGGGGAGAGTTTCGAAGCCCTGCTCCCCGAGCTCACACGCCGTCTCGAGCTCGTGGAGCTGCCTGAGAAGGTGCTCGACATGTACCCCATCGAGCTTTCCGGTGGGATGAAGCAGCGGATGGTGATGGTGATCTCCACCCTCCTCAACCCCTCGGTCCTCATCGCCGACGAGATCACCTCGGCCCTCGACGTCTCCACCCAGAAGGCGATCGCCGAGATGCTGGTGGAGTTCCGCAACAGGGAGTTCGTGAAGTCGATGATCGTCATCACCCATGACGTTTCGATCCTCTACCAGATCGCCGACAGCATCATGGTGATGTACGCGGGCAAGTTCGCCGAGCGGGCCCCCACCTCCACGCTCATCCGGGAGCCTCGGCACCCCTACACACAGATGCTCATCTCGTCGCTCCCCGAGATAGGGGTGAAGTTCGGTGAGAAGCGGCTCAAGGGAATACCGGGCAAGCCGCCCCTCCTCCTCGATCCTCCCCGGGGATGCAGATTCAGGGACAGGTGCCCGTTTGCCCACGAGCGGTGTGTGGAGGAACCACCCGTGATCGAAGTGGAGAAAGGACACTGGGTATCCTGCTGGAAGGAGGTAGGGAGCGATGCTTGAACTACAGCATGTCTCGAAGATCTACAGGATAGGGGCCTTTGGACGGAAGACCCTGAGGGCGGTGGACGATGTGAGCTTCGATATCGAGGACGGAGAGGTGGTCTCGCTCATCGGGGAGAGCGGAAGCGGAAAGACCACCATCGGGAAGATGATCCTCAGGCTGATAGGGATTTCGGAGGGGAAGATCCTCTTCGACGGCAAGGATATCTCCCTCCTCAAGGGGGCGTCGCTCAAGGAGTACTATCGTCACGTGCAGGGGGTCTTCCAGGATCCCTTCAGTTCGTACAACCCCATCTTCAAAGCTGATCGTATCTTCAGCCTGGTGAAGGAAGAATTCTACCCTTCGGTGCCCGCCTCCGAGTGGAAAGAAAAGGTCGAAGGGGCCCTCCGTGCGGTGGGCCTCAACCCTCCCGACGTGCTCAACAAGTACCCCCACCAGCTGAGCGGGGGCCAGCTCCAGCGGTTCCTCATCGCCCGGGCTCTGCTCCTCGACGTGAAGTTCCTGGTGGCAGACGAGATCATCAGTATGCTGGATGCCTCCACCCGCGTGGACGTGCTCAACCTCATAGGCGATCTCAAGGCGCGGGGGCTTTCGGTCCTCTTCATCACGCACGATCTCGCCCTGGGGTACTATATAGGTGACAAGGCGGTGATCATGTACAAGGGGAAGGTGGTGGAAATGGGCTCCACCGAGAAGGTCTACCACGAGACCCTCCATCCCTACACGAAGATGCTCATGGCGGCGGTGCCCCGCCTTGATGAGAAGTGGGAGGATGTGGAGCTGCGCCTCAAGGAGCAGGCGGGGGACGGGAGTCTGGGGTGCCCCTACTACGGCCGGTGTCCCGTGGCGGAGGACCGTTGCCGTGTGGAGAATCCACCCCTTCATCGAGTGGACGAGGACCACTGGGTGGCGTGCTGGAAGTACTACGAGGGAAAGGACGGTTGAACGACGAGGGAGGGTTGCATGCCCTCCCTCGTCTGTGAGAGGATTGGTAACGATAACACATCGAAAAGGAGGGGCACATGAAACATCACACACAGGTCTGGATGCTCATGCTCGTGTTTCTTCTTTTTCCCATGTGGGGATGTGGTGTGAAGGGAGATCCTTCACGAGGCAGGTTCAGGGACTCGTCTCTCTCCCCGGAGGAACGCGCGCGTGATCTCCTCTCCTACATGACGATCGAGGAGAAGATCGGTCAGATGGCCATGGTCGACAGGGGGTATCTCAAGAGTCCACACGACATCGCCGAGTACGGCCTGGGAGCCATCCTGAGCGGGGGAGGTTCTGCGCCGCGGCGGAATACCCCCGAGTCGTGGAAGGAGATGGTGGACGGCTTCCAGAGAGAGGCCCTCAGTACCCGTCTGGGTATTCCGATACTCTACGGCATCGATGCGGTGCATGGTCACAACAATGTCTATGGTGCTGTGATCTTTCCCCACAATATAGGGCTGGGGGCTACCAGGGATCCGGAGCTGGTCGAGCGGATAGGACGGGCGGTGGCCGAGGAGGTGGTGGCCACTGGTATCCATTGGACCTTCGCCCCCTGTGTAACGGTCCCCCAGGACGAACGGTGGGGGAGGACGTACGAGGGGTTCAGCGAGGATCCGGAGCTCGTGGCCCGGCTGGGCGCGGCGCTCATTCGGGGGTTCCAGGGCGTACCGGCCCCGGAGAGCCTCGCCCGACCCGATACCATCCTCGCGACGGCCAAGCACTTTGTGGCGGATGGCGGGACCACAGGAGGGAAAGATAGAGGCGACGCACGGCTCACCGAGGAGGAACTGCGCCGCATCCACCTGCGCCCCTATGTGGAGGCGGTGAGGGTGGGTGTGGGGTCGGTGATGGTGAGCTACTCGAGCATCAACGGGGTGAAGATGCACGCCAACCGTGAACTCATCCAGGAGGTGCTGAGGGGTGAGCTCGCATTCGACGGACTCATCGTCTCGGATTGGGCGGCGCACACCGAGTTGCCGGGGTCGCTCAAGGAGAGACTCGCCACGGTGATCAACGCCGGGGTCGACATGATCATGATCCCCGACGACTACCGGGGGTTCGTGGCGGCGGTGAAGTCGCTGGTGGAAGAGGGCGTCGTGTCTCGGAAGCGCATAGACGAAGCCGTGTACCGTATTCTCCTCACCAAGTTCCGGCTTGGGCTCTTCGAGCATCCCATACAGGAGAATGTGGACTTCTCGGTGGTGGGGAATGAGGCCCACCGCGCCCTCGCCCGGGAGGCGGTCCGGAAATCGGTAGTCCTTCTCAAGAACGAGGGGGGAGTACTTCCCTTGAAGAAGGACGGTTCGCGTATCCTTGTGCTTGGTGACAAGGCCGACGATCTCGGAGTTCAGTGCGGAGGATGGACCATCACCTGGCAGGGGAAGCGGGGGAGGATCACCGAGGGGACGACCATCCTGGAGGCAGTCAGGAAGGCCGTGGACGATCCTTCCCTTGTGACACACGTACGGCGAGCCTCGCAGCTCGCGCAGGTGAAGGCCGATGTGATCATCGTGGTGGTGGGAGAGACGCCCTATGCCGAGATGCACGGCGACAGACAGGATCTCTCGCTCACCAGGGAGGACAGGGAACTCATTATCCGCGCCTCCCAGACTGGCCTGCCGGTGGTCGTGGTTCTCGTGAGCGGCAGACCCCTCCTCATCACCGATCTGGTCGACTCCGTGGATGCGCTCCTCGCGGTGTGGCTGCCGGGTACCGAGGGGGATGGGATCGCCGATGTCCTCTTCGGAGACTATGCACCCACGGGAAAGCTGCCCTTCGTCTGGCCGAGGAGTATGGAGGTACTCCCTCTCACCATCGAGGAGAGTGGGGATCACCCGGAGAAGGCCCTGTTTCCTTATGGATACGGTCTTTCCTACTGAGCGTTTTCAGCTTGACTTATAGGGAGGTTTATATAAAGATAGAAGGAGAGAATGAGCGACTATCTTGATCCTCACAATGAAGAGCTTCTCAAAGATTTCTTTGCAGAGGCCTACCAGCAGGTGGAGCTCATGGAGCAGAACCTGCTGGTGCTGGAACAGGATCCGGGCAACTCCGAGGCCGTAGACGAGATCTTCAGGGCGGCCCATACCTTGAAGGGGGGGGCGGGGACCGTCCAGATGGAGGAACTCGCGGAATTCACACACACCCTCGAGGATGCCCTGGATGAGATCCGAAGCGGCACGGTGAAGGTCTCCTCGGAGATCGTGGACCTGCTTCTCTCCTCGCTCGACGTGATCAAGGCCATGCTCGGCGCGAGGGAGGCAGGGGACGTCTACCGAGAGGATGTCTCTGCCCTGGTGGAACGCCTCAAGGCCCTCCAGGGGGCCGGAGCACACCCGCCTGCGGAACCCCCTGTATCGGGAAAGAACGTCGGATCGTCCCGGAAAGGGGCCCCTTCCAGAGGCAAGGCCGCTTCCACCGGAGGGGGGAGCCTCTCGGAAGAGGAGATACGCGAGCTCTTCGAGGCGGCCCCGTCGAGGCACACCCTCTACAGGGTGCAGGTCACGTTCGACGAGTCGAATGTGATGAACACGGTGGGAGGGATCCAGGGCTTCGCCCTGCTCAAGGATCTGGGGGCGGTCCTCAGGACGGATCCTCCCTTCGAGAAGCTCTACGAGGACGAGTTCTTCCCGGTGGTGGTGTACTACGTGGCCTCCTCCCTTTCGGAGGAGGAGATCCGCTCCCGTATCGTCTTCCCGAGTGACGTGGCGAAGGACGTGAAAGTGGAGCGAGTGAGCCTCCCCGGGGAAGGCGAAGCGGAACGGGAGCGCGTCGGGGAGCCCGAGGGGGTGGAGGAAGAAGCGGAGAGCGGGGGAGGAGAGGTGGTTCCCGTTCCGGCCGGAGAGGAGGAGGGGCCGCTCCCCGAACTCCCGAAGAAGGCACCCGCTGCCCCGGTGCGCGAGAAGTCGGTGGCCACGTCCATTCTCCGGGTCGACAGCGGGAGGGTGGACGCGCTCCTCAACCTCGTGAGCGAGGCGGTCATCAACAAGGCCACGTTCAATCAGATTTCCGTCCAGTTCGGAGAGACGTTCACCCAGTTTCAGACCCTCCAGTCGCTCTTCGGCGAGAAGCTCAGGGGCCTCATGGAAGTGATCCCCGAGCTCGCGCGTATGATGGTGGAGCAGGATGTCTCCGAGAAACAGGTGCGGCGGATGCTCCAGGAACAGTACGGTGATCTTTTCGAGATGTTCGACCCGGTGGAGGCCTCGTTCAAAGGGATACTGAACAAGTATCGTGAGGCGACCCAGCAGCTCAACCGCATCACCGGTGAGATGCAGGAAGCGGTGATGCGTATCCGCATGGTCCCCATCTCGCAGATCTTCGCGCGCTTCCCGAGGCTGGTCAGGGATCTCTCACGGTCGCTCAAGAAGAAGATCAATCTCATCATCGAAGGGCAGGAGACCGAGCTCGACAAGTCGGTCATTGAGGATCTCCTCGATCCCCTCATCCACTGTGTGCGGAACTCGGTCGATCACGGTATAGAGAGCCCCGGGGAGCGGAAAAAGGCGGGGAAGCCTGAAGAGGGTACTATCATCCTCAGGGCGCGGAACGAAGGCAACCTCATCGTGATAGAGATCATCGACGATGGGCGGGGGATAGATGTAGAGGCGGTGCGGAAGCGCGCGGTGGAACGGGGCCTCATCCATCCCAACAAGATCCTCTCCCAAGTGGAGGCCTTCAACCTCATTTTCGAGCCCGGCTTCTCCACGGCACGGTCGGTCACCGATCTCTCGGGCCGGGGTGTGGGGCTCGACGTGGTGAAGCGGCAGATCGAGAAGCTCAACGGGTCCATTTCGGTCTGGTCGGAGCAGGGAAAGGGCACCCGGTTCACCATCAAGCTCCCCCTCACCCTTGCTATCATACAGGGGCTCCTCGTGCAGGTGGGCACCGAGCGCTACGCCATCCCCATCACCTCGGTGGTGGACTGCCACAGGATACGTCCTTCGGACATCCGGTATATCGACGGGTATGAGGTCTTCGACGTACGGGAGGAGGTGGTCTCCCTCCTCAGGTTGAACCGCCTCTTCAAAATCCCCACGGATGAGGAGAAGGAGTATTTCTTCGTGGTTATCGTGGGAAGCGGGGAACGTAAGATGGGGATCGTGGTGGATGGCATCCTGGGAGAGGAGGACGTAGTGATCAAACCTCTCAAGGATCACTTCGTGAATACGCCCGGCATCGCGGGGGCCAATATCACGGGTGAAGGCACCGTATCTCTCATCATCGACGTCCCTCAGCTTCTGGAACTGGGCCTCAAGGAGGAACGTGAGGCCCGCAAAAAGCGCGATACCAGTATCCTCTAGGAGTGCTGCATGGCGGTGAAAGATGCTGACCTGAAGGAACGGGACGCGGTGGAAGATGTATGGGACGAGGAGGAAGAGGTCCAGGAGATAGAGATCCCCGATTTCAGGATGGTGACGTTTTCCCTGGGCGGACGGGATTACGGCGTGGATATCATGAAGGTGAAGGAGATCGCGAAGTTCGCTCAGTACACCTATGTGCCCAATACGCCCCCCTATGTGCGGGGGGTCTATAATCTGAGGGGTGAGATCATCTCGGTGGTGGACCTCAGGCGGATGTTCAATCTCCCCTTCGAGGAGACCCCCGGCCGGCCGGATACCGGACTCATCGTGCACGTGGGGGATACCTTGGTGGGGGTGGTGGTCGACGCCATCGACCGTGTAGTCGCCGTCCCCTCCCGGAGGATCCAGCCTCCCCATCCCCTCTTCGGGGATATCAACGTTCGGTTCATAAGCGGCGTGGTGGAGCACGAGGAGAGGCTCTACATCGTCCTCGACATAGAGCGTATCCTCGGAAGGGAGGAAGAGGAAGAGGAGTCCGTCCCGGAAGAGTCGGCTCCTCCATCCGAGATCGGGAAGGAGAAGCCCCCGAAGGCTCCGAAGGAAAAGGGTGCCGCCCCGCGAAGGAAGGAAGAGCAGGACATCCAGTTCATAAAAGAAGGACTCGCCGCCCTCGCAGGATTCCATGTGACGGCTCTCAATGAAGCATGGCTGAAAGCCCGGTGGGAGGAGTGGAAGCAGGAGCGGGCGGCTCAGGGGAAGGAGCTCCAGCTCCAGGAAGAGGAGGATGCGCAGGAGTTCCTCTCTCCTTTCTTCTCCCCGCATACCGGGGAGTTCTGGGGAGAGAAGTACGCGACGCGTGTGGCCGAGGGCCTGCCGAAAGAGGTGTCGCCGCCCTACAAGGTCTGGAATGTCGGTTGTGGAAAGGGGTATGAGACCTATTCCCTCGCCGCGCTCCTCAGGAACCGATATCCCGGTGTGCTTCTCACCATCTGGGCGCAGGATGTAGACCTCCTGAGTGTCTCCATGGCACCCAATCTCGTAGTGAACAAGGAGGAGGTGCCCCCCTGGCTCCATCCCTTCCTGGTTGAGGGCCGGAACGGCTACACCTTTTCGAAGGAGATCAAGGACGCCATCGTCTTCGAGTATCATGATGTCTTGAACGCCAACCCGTTTGTTGGTATAGATCTCATTGTGGCACGGGATGTCCTCTCGTTCCTCGAGCCTTCGGCTCAGCTCAGGGTCCTGGAGGAGTGGGAAGAGAAGCTCAAGCCCAAGGGCCTTGTCCTCGCCGGGGCGCATGAGGACATAAGCGTGTACGAAGGATGGAAGAGGGTCCGGGATGATCTCCCGCTTTTCCAGAAATCAGCGATTGGAACGAAGGAGTGATATATGCGGGTAGAGTACATCAACCCCTTTGTCGAGTCTGCCTACTATGTACTCAAAGAGGTTCTGGGTGGTGAGGTACGGAGGGGGGAACTCTTCCTCAAATCGACGACCATGCCGGTCCTCGGGGTGGCTGCGGTGGTGGGCCTCGCCGGCGACGTGGAAGGGCGGGTTCTGTTCGATATGTCGAAGGAGACCGCACTCAAGGTTGCTTCGGTGATGAACGGGGAGGAACTCACCACGCTCGACGAGCTGGTGAAGGCTACGATTACGGAGCTCGCCAACATGATCACCGCCCAGGCGGTGACGAAGCTCCATGAGTTGGGATTCCGATTCGATCTCACTCCCCCGGCCATCTTCACAGGGGACAACATGGAGGTGACGGATCCGGAGGTGGAGGCGCTCATCGTGCCCATGGAGGTGCCTCAAGGAAAGGTGGAGATAAACGTGGCAATCCGGGAGCGGAGGGCTGTATGAAGACCAAAGCGGATTTTCCCAGCATCAACGAGCGGCGGCCTGAAGGGATCAAGGAGAACGGGGAACCATATCGCGTGCTCGTGGTAGATGATTCCATGTTCGTCACCAAGCAGATAAGTCAGATCCTCGCCTCCGAAGGGTTCGAGATCATCGCCACGGCGGGGGACGGCGAGGAGGCCGTCGAGAAGTACAAGGAGCTCTATCCGAAGGTGGACCTGGTGACCATGGATATCACCATGCCGAAGATGGACGGCGTGACGGCCCTTGAAAAAATCATGGAATTCGACAAGAATGCCCGTGTCGTCATGATAAGCGCGCTGGGCAAACAGGACCTCGTCAAGAAGTCCTTGCTTCTCGGCGCAAAAAATTATATAGTGAAACCGCTCGACAGGAAGAAGGTGCTCGAGCGTATCATCATGGCCCTGAAACGCTGATGGGCGGTTAGCTCAGTTGGTTAGAGCACTTGCTTGACATGCAAGGGGTCGGTGGTTCGAATCCACTACCGCCCAAGTACACATCCCCCTGCAAGAGGGCAGGGGGGTTTTTTATGACATCGTATCGTGATAAGAGAAGCGCCTTTGTGAATGGCCTTGGGCCTCTCTTCGATCTCCGGGAACACATAAAGAAGCCGGGACAAGCCCGGCTTCCGCTATCCTCAGACCGATGGTCAAGGGGTGAACTCACTCCCCTTTGCCATGAGCACCTTGCCGGTACGCATGCTCTCCAGGATGCCGTAGGGCTGGAAGACCCTGAGGACGGTATCGATCCTCTCGGGATCGCCCACCGCCTGGAGGATGATCCTGTCCTCCGTGAGGTTGAGGATCTCGCACCCGAGTGCCTCGCCGGCTTGGAGGATGTCCGTCCTGACCTCGGCGGGACAGTTGACCTTGATGAGGGCGAGTTCCCTCTGGATGATGTCCTCCCCGGTGCGGTCGCTCGCATGGACCACGTCTACCAGCTTGTTGAGTTGCTTGATGACCTGTTCCAGCCCCTTGCGTTCACCGGTGGCCACGATGTTCATCACCGAGAAGTCTGGATTGGTGGCCGATTCGGAGACCACGAGGCTGTCGATGTTGTACCCCCGCCGCGCGAATACGAGGGCGATCCGGATGAGGACTCCCGGTTTGTTCGCCACGTAGAGGCTTATCGCGTGACGCTCGTTGGTCTGATTCCTGCCGTTGTTGTTCGTGAGGGTCTGTTCCTGTGCCATATCACCTGCTCCTTACGGGTCTCTTGAGTCGTCTTCGAGGTGGTTCGAGGATCATTTCGCTGATGGCGGCGCCGGCCGGAATCATGGGGAAGACGTTCTCCTCTTTCTCCACCTCTGCGTCGATGAGGCAGGGGCCGTCGTTGTAGGAGAGTGCCTGCTCGACCACCCGCTTCACGTCGCCCGGTCGTCGCAGACGGAAGGCCTTGCACCCGAAGCTCCGGGCGAGCTTCACGAAGTCTGGGCTGCCTTCGAGGTCCACGCCGGAGAGCCGGTTTTCGTAGAAGAGGTGTTGCCATTGCCGTACCATGCCGAGGTACCGGTTGTTGATCACCACGATCTTTATGGGGAGCTTGTGGATCACCGCGGTGGCGAGCTCGAAGAACGTCATCTGGAAGCCTCCATCCCCCACGATGGCCACGACCGTCTCGTCGGGGCGGGCGAACTGGGCCCCTATGGCCGCGGGCAGGCCGAAGCCCATGGTTCCCGCTCCTCCGGAGGAGATCCAGTTCCGGGGGGAGTCCACCTTGTAGTACTGGGCCGCCCACATCTGGTGCTGGCCCACGTCGGTCACCACCACGGCCTTTCCTCCCGTCTGTCGGTAGAGTTCCTCTATCACGTGCTGGGCCTTGAGTTTGCCCTCTTTCCGATACTTGAGTGGATACTGGCGTTTCCACCGGTTAATCTGTTTGAGCCAGTCCGTGGTGTCTCCGCGTCTGGTGATCCCCACGAGGGCCTCCACCACGTGGCGTGCGTCGCCCACGATGCCCACATCGACCTTGATGATCTTGTTGATCTCGGCCGGGTCGATGTCGATGTGGATCTTCTTGGCGTTCACGCAGAAGCGGGAGACGTCTCCGGTGATGCGGTCGTCCCACCTCGAGCCGATGGAGACGATGAGGTCGCAGTTGTCCACGGCCATGTTGGCGTATGCCGTGCCGTGCATCCCGAGCATCCCGAGGCTCAGTTCGTGTGTCTCGGGGAAGGCTCCCTTTCCGAGGAGGGTGGTGGTGACGGGGATCTGGAGCTTCTCGGCGAGCTGGCGCACGGCCTTCTCGGCTCCGGAGATGATGGCTCCGTGTCCCACGAGGAGCACGGGGCGTTTGGCTTCTTGGAGGAGCCGTGCGGCTTCCTCGATCTTTTCCATGTCGCCTTCGATCTGGACCTTGTATCCCTCGAGGTGGAACTCCTCGTCGTAGTCGGGTTCTATGGGGGTGTTGGAGACGTCTTTGGGGATGTCGATGAGGACGGGGCCGGGTCTCCCCGTGGTGGCGAGGTGGAAGGCCTCGCGGACGATGCGGGGGAGTTCCTTGGCGTTCTTCACGAGATACGAGTGTTTTACGATGGGGTAGGTGATCCCCGAGACATCGGCTTCCTGGAAGGCGTCGAGTCCCAGGTTGTTGCGCGTCTGCTGCCCGGTGATGACGACGACTGGAGAGGAGTCCATGTAGGCGGTGAAGATGCCGGTGACGGTGTTGGTGGCCCCGGGACCGGAGGTGACCAGTACCACCGCCGCTTTGCCGCTCGCCCTGGCATACCCGTCCGCCATGTGGGTGGCTCCTTGTTCGTGACGGGTGAGGATGAACTTGATGCCGGAGTCGACCAGGGCGTCGTAGAGTGGAATGGCGGCTCCGCCGGGGATGCCGAAGATGTATTCCACTCCGTGTCGATGGATGAGGTCGATGACGACTTCTGCTCCCTTTTTCTGTTGACCTGTCATATGCTTGTCCTTTGCTCCGGTATGATATAGATTACAGAATATACCCGATTTGGTTGTGTGTCAAGAAAAGAGGAGAATATGATGACTTTTTTTGTGCAGATTTCCGACCTTCTCGTGCTATTGGTTGTTTTTTCGCTCATCGTCATCGCCTACCTGTTTCTAAAAAATATTACGATCTCCATTTTGGTGGGCATGGCGGGTATGATACTGTTCTACGGCATACCGATTGCCGATTTCTTCCTCTCGTTCCTGCCGGGGAGGGCCTTCACGCTCCCGATGCTCTTCTTCTTCCTCGTCATCATAGGGGTGATGGCCCTTTCGTCTCTATTGAAAGAAGCGGGGCTCGTGGATTCCGTGGTTCGGATCGTGGAGAGACGCGTGCGGTATCCTTGGAGCCTCGCGGTCTTTCCCGCTCTGGTGGGGTTGCTGCCCATGCCGGGAGGGGCCATCTTCTCTGCGCCCATGGTCGCCCGTGCGGACAGGTCGGAGAGGCTCTCCGGTGCCCAGCGTGCGGTGGTGAACTACTGGTTCAGGCATCTCTGGGAGTACTGGCTGCCGCTCTATCCCGGTGTGCTCCTCGCCGTGGAGCTCTCCGGGATGAGTACGCTTTCGTTCATGAGAAACCACGCGGTCTTCATGGTACTCGCCCTGGTGGTGGGATATGTGGTCTACCTGAGGGCGGTGACCCGTGCGGGGGGAGGGCGGGGGGAGGAAGAGGATGCGGGGGCTGGGGATGGGCTCCGGGCGCCGTTCCTCGAGATCGGGATCGTGTTGGGGGTGTATGTCCTCGGGAGCGTCCTGTTCCCCGGGGTGAGGGGAGGACGGTATCTGTGGTTGGCGCTGGGGGTGTGGTCGGCGATCGCGGTGCTCCTCGTGAGGACGGATATCCCGGGCGGGAAGGTGCGGGGGGTGTTCTTCGGGAAGCGGTTGTGGAGTCTCGTGCTTCTGGTGATGCTCATCAGGGTCTACGGTTTCCTGTTCGAGTTTCCCTCGGACGGGGGGACCTTGGCCGAGCGGATCGCCGGGTCGCTCTCGGGGGCGGGGATTCCCCCGGTGGTCGTCCTGGTGTTCCTTCCGTTCATCGCGGGGTTGGTCCTGGGGATCGCCGTGGGGTTCGTGGGGGTGAGCTTCCCGGTGGTGATGGGGCTCCTCTCAGGTATGGGGGTTGAGCGGGTGGGGCCGTACGTGATGCTCGCCTACGTGGCGGGGTACATCGGAATGATGCTCTCGCCCCTCCACGTGTGCTTCGTGGTGAGCAGTGAGTACTTCGAGTCGCACCTCTTCCGGAATATGCGGTTGCTCGCCGTGCCGCTTGTCGTGATCGCCGCGGGCGCGGGTGGTTATTTCTTCGTCCTCAAGGCGTTTGGATGGTGAACGGCGTGAGTATGCGTTCCTCTTCCGGGGAGGGGGGGCGGACGGTGAGGATGTGGACGTTGAAGATGAGGGTCTTTCCTGCGAGGGGGTGGTTGAAGTCGAGGGTGAGGCCCTCGTCGGAAACCGAGACCACGGTGGCGGGGACGATGCCTTGTTTCGTGTTGACGGCGATGAGGGCCCCTTTCCTGAGTGTCGTCCGGTCCATCTCGGGGAGTTCGTCCCACGAGAATGTCTGGACGGCTTTCTCGTGCCGGGATCCGTAGCCTTTCCCGGGTGGGACGACCACGGTACGCTCCTGGCCTGCGACCATCCCCATGATGCCCTCCTCCAGGCCGGGGATGAGCATACCTCTCCCGATGATGACGGTGAGGGGGGCTGTTTCGGGGGCGTGGGCGAACTGGGTGCCGTCGGGGAGGGTCCCGGTGTAGGCGAGCTGGACGAGCATGCCGGTTTCCACGCGGTAGGTGGGTTCCGGGGGTGTGTCGGGGCTCTCGGGTGTGGTGGTGCGACAGCCGGTGCCGATGAGGACGACGAGGGCCGCGAGGGTGAGTGTGCGCCTGTTCATGTGACCTCCCTTCTCTCTCATCGGCAGTATAGCATGTGTCGAGAAGGGGATAAACGGGATGAATGCGGTCCTTGCATAAAGGGGAGGCGATCCGTAGTATGCTGAACCTGGAGGTGTGCATGGGAGATGTGTCGCTGTGGCAGGATCTGTACGCCCGGGCGAGGGGGGCGATAGAGGGGGTGCTGGAGGAAGGTGAGGAGATGGCGCGGCGTGTGGTGTCCGGGACGGGGCGCTGGGGGGAGGATGCGGTGGGCCGGCTCTTCGGGTTTGCGCGGAGGGGGAAGCTGGTGCGGGGTGCGCTCGTGTGGGCAGGGGCGGGGGTGTGTGGTGGGGCGCCGGAGGAGTGGTGCGCCCGGGTGGGGGCGGCGCTGGAGCTGTTCCAGTCGGGGCTCCTGGTGCACGATGATGTGATGGACAGGGATCGGGTCCGGCGTGGGGGGCCTTCGATGTTCGCGCAGTACGAGGGGCGGGCGGGTGAGGAGGGGGTGCGTGAGGCGCGGAGGGTGGGGGAGGCGCTCGCGGTGTGTGTGGGGGATGTGGCGTTCTTCCTGGGGTTCGGGTTGCTCGCCGGGGTGGGGAGGGGGGAGGCGATGCGGGATGCGCTCCTCCGGTGCGTGGCCGAGGAGTACGCACGGGTGGGGGTGGCGCAGATGGACGATGTGTGGTACGGGGCGGCGGGTGAGGGGGTGCGGCTGGAGGATGTGCTGCGGGTGTACCGCTACAAGACGGGGCGCTACACCTTCTCGGTGCCGCTCTCGCTGGGGGCGCTGCTCGCGGGGGCGGACGAGGGGGTGCGGGGGGCGCTTGAGGAGGTGGGGGAGCTTCTGGGGGTGGTGTTCCAGATACGGGACGATGAGCTGGGGTTGTTCGGGAGCGAGGAGGAGATCGGGAAGCCTGCGGGGAGCGATGTGCGGGAGGGGAAGCGGACGGTGTTCTGGGTGCTCCTGCGGGAGCGGCTTGAGGGGGAGGAGCGGCGGCGTTTGGATGGGGTGTGGGGAGGGGAGGTGGGGGAGGAGGAGCTCGGATGGGTGCGGAGGATGGTGGAGGAGCGGGGGGTGCGGGAGGAGGTGGGGCGCCTGGTGGAGGGGTATGTGCGGCGGGTGGAGGAGCGGGTGGCGGGGCTGGGGGTGGGGGAGGAGGGGAGGAGGTTGATCGAGGAGCTCGCGGCGTTCAATCTGAGGAGGAGGGCGTAGTGTCGTAGTGGGTGAGGAGGTGGGTGCGGATGGCTGCTTCCTGGCTGGGGGGGGTGGAGGAGGAGGAGACGAGTTGGATGCGGGTGGCCCGGCGGAGGTGGGGGTGGAGGGCCGGAAGGTCGTCCACCGAGGTGATGAACCAGGTGGCGGGGTTGTGCGCCTTGAGCCGCTCGTAGAGCTTGGCGGCGTTGGAGGATGAGGGATCGCCTATGACGAGGGTGAGGTCCACCTGGTCCTGGAGTGCGAGGGCGGCTTCTTCCCTGTGGGTGGTGATGGGGCAGATGGAGTTGTGGACGGCGAGGGTGTGACGGGGGAGGTGGGTGCGGGCTGCGGTGGTGAGGGCCTCGAAGAGGGAGTGGGGGGCGGTGGTCTGGGAGACGAGGAGCACGGGCTGCGGGGGGTGGAGGGGGTGGGAGGGGTCTTCCTTCACCTCTCGAAAGAACGACTCGATCTCCTCGTTCGTCTCCAGCACCCACACCTTCCGGGCGTAGCTCACGAGTCCCTGTACTTCCGGATGTTTCCTCTTGCCGCTTATGAGTACGGCGTATCCGGCTCGGTCATGGTCGAGGATGACCTTCTGGAGGGCCTTGACCTTGAAGCAGGTGAGGTCGGTGACACGGAATCGTTCCCTGAGGCGCTCCTCCACCTCCCGTGGGATGCCGTGTGTCCTGATGACCACATGGGCCCCCTCGGGGATGTCCTCTATACGTGAGACGGTATGGATGCGCCGTCGTTCGAGTTCCTCGATGAAGTGGTGGTTGTGGATGAGCTCGCCGAGGACGTAGAGCGGTTCATCCGTGCCGTTGCGGAGGGCAAGGAGTGCATCTTCCGCCTTCTTCACGCCCGGGCAGAATCCCGAAAATCGGGGGGCGAGTATCTCCATGAGAACTCCTCGTCACCGGACCGTGAGCCGCGAGGCCACTTGTTCAAGGAAGTACCGGTGGATGCACGGATCGTCGGTGAGTTCCGGGTGGAAGGTGGCGGCCAGGATGTGCCCCCGGCGCACCAGGATGGGAAGGTCTTCGAACCAGGCGAGCACCTCGACGCCGGGTCCCACCGCGCGGATGATGGGCGCCCTGATGAAGACCGCCCGATAGGGCTGCTCCCTGAGGGAGGGGATGAGCACGTCGGTCTCGAAGCTCTCCTTCTGCCTGCCGTAGGCGTTGCGTTCGATGGAGATCTCGAGCACCCCAAGGCGGGGCTGGTCGGGATACCCTATGATCTCTCGGGCGAGGAGGATGGCGCCCGCGCAGGTCCCGAACACGGGAAGGCCCTCCCTTATGCGGGCCGAGAGGGCCTCGAGCATGCCGAAACGGACGAGGAGCCCCCCCATGGTGGTGCTCTCACCGCCGGGTATCACCAGCGAGGCGCAGCCTTCGAGGTCTTCCATCGAGCGGACGATCCTCGTCTCCACTCCCAAGGAGGCGAGCATACGCTGATGCAGGGCGAAGTCGCCCTGCAGTCCCAGTATCCCTACCCTCATTCCTCACCAGCCTCGGTGGGCGAGCTGTCTGCCCTCTTCGATGGTGCGCACCTCGATCCCGTGCATGGGCTCGCCCAACCCCCGGGAGATCTCGGCGAGCTTCTTCGGGTCGTTGTAGTAGGTGACGGCCTCCACGATGGCCTTGGCCCGTTTGGCTGGATTCTCCGACTTGAAGATCCCGGACCCCACGAAGACCGCCTCGGCCCCGAGCTGCATCATGAGCGCGGCATCGGCCGGGGTGGCGATGCCTCCTGCGGAGAAGTTGGGTACCGGGAGCTTGCCGGTCTTCGCTACCTCGTGCAGCAGGTCGAACGGAGCACCCAGGCGCTTCGCTTCGGTCATGAGCTGTTCGTCGCTCAAGGTGGTGAGCCTGCGTATCCCGTTCATCACCGCGCGCATGTGTCGAACCGCCTCCACCACGTCGCCCGTGCCGGCCTCTCCCTTGGTGCGGATCATGGCCGCACCCTCGCCTATCCGCCTGAGGGCCTCGCCCAGATCGCGGCACCCACACACGAACGGCACCTTGAAATCGTGCTTCCAGATGTGATGCTCCTCGTCCGCAGGGGTGAGCACCTCGCTCTCGTCGATGAAGTCGACCCCCAGGGCCTCCAGGATCTGTGCCTCGACGAAGTGCCCTATGCGGCACTTCGCCATCACCGGGATGGAGACCGCCTCCTGGATCCGGATGATGATCTCGGGATCGGACATGCGCGCCACCCCACCGTGGGCGCGGATATCTGCAGGCACCCTCTCGAGCGCCATCACCGCGGCAGCTCCTGCATCCTCCGCGATACGCGCCTGCTCCGGCGTCACCACATCCATGATGACCCCGCCTTTGAGCATCTCGGCGAGCCCCACCTTGGTGCGCCAGGTCGCAGTCTGACGTTCGGACCACAGCTTCTCGCTCATAGCCTTCCCTCTCCGGATGGTATCATGGAAAACAATATGCCATTCGATCCCTGAGCGTCAAGGTAAGACAAAGGGCCTGAGGGCCGGCGGCGGCCTTTTCTCATCGTTGTCCTTGTGCTATAACCAGTAGGAGATGAGGGAGCGGGAGGAACACATACGACGCATCCTCGATGAGGTGAGGGAACGGTGCGTGAAAGCGGGGAGGCGGCCGGAGGAGGTGCGGGTGATGGCCGTCACCAAGCTCCACGGCCCTGAGGCGATTGCAGACGCCTACCGTGCGGGCATCAGACTCTTCGGCGAGAACAGACTCCAGGAGGCCGCCTCCAAGCGAGAGGCCTTTCCCCCCGATGCCGAGCTCCACCTCATCGGCCACCTCCAGCGCAACAAGGCCAGGAAGGCGGTGGAGCTCTTCTCCTGCATCCACTCGGTCGATCGCATCCCCCTCATCGAGGCCCTGGAGAAGGCGTGGGGGGATCGGGGAGGAAGGCTCCCTGTGCTCGTCGAGGTGAACATCTCAGGGGAGGAGACCAAGTATGGGTTCCGCACCGAGGAAGAGGTGGGCCAGGCCCTCGAGCGCCTCGCCGCAAGTCCCGCCCTCGAGCCGCGGGGCTTCATGACCATGGCGCCCTACACCGACGACGAGAGGGTGATCCGGGCCGTGTTCGGGGGGCTGCGCGAGCTGGCCTCTCGTATGCAGAAGGCCTTCCCCTCGCTCCCCCTCGCCGAACTCTCCATGGGCATGAGCAACGACTATCCCATCGCGATCGAGGAGGGGAGCACCATCCTCCGCCTGGGTACGGTGCTCTTCGGGGAGCGTGCCCCGTGAGAGCCCGCCTCACCTCCCTCCTCGTCCTCCTCGCCCTCCCCCTCACCCCCCTCTCCCCCGAGGCCACCCCCCCGCCCTACGAACCCTACCGGCCCGAGGAGTTCCCCACCTGGGCGCACACCATCCGCCGGTTCGAGATCATCTCACTGGGCATCTTCCCCTTTGCCCTCTTGTTCACCAACCTCGGGTACTCCCTCTACCGCTACGCCACCCACGACTGGGATCCCCGCTACGCCCCCGCCCCCTTTACTCAGCCCGGCGGCGAGCCACTCTCCGACGAGGAGCACCTCCGCATCTACCTCATCGCCGGCGGCATCTCGCTCGCGGCCGCCTTCATCGACGCCCTCATCGTGGCTCGCCGCCGCTCCTCCCGGCCCGCCGCCCCGGCCCCCACCCCCGCCCCCCAGGCCTCTCAGCCCCTCCTTCCCCTCCGGCCCGCCCCCCTTCACGCCGCACCCTCCCCCTTCGCCACCTACCCCACCCCCGGGGATGCCCATGACTGACCCCACCCCCTTCTCCCTCCACGTCCCCCCCCACCTCGACGGACTCCGTCTCGACCAGGCCCTCGCCGAACTCCTCGGCATCACCCGCAGCCAGGTCAAGCAGCGCATCGCCGATCTTGCCCTCGACGGCCGGCCCGCCAAACCCTCCCAGCGCGTCCACGCCGGCGCCCGCATCGCCGGCACCCTCCTCCCCGAAGCCCCACCCGATCTCACCCCCGAACCCGTCCCCTTCACCATCCTCTACGAAGACCCGCACTGCCTCGTCATCGACAAACCCCAGGGCCTCGTCGTACACCCCGGGGCGGGCAACCCCACCGGCACCCTCGTCCACGGCCTCCTCCACTACTCACACGAACTCGCCGCCCGCGCCACCTCGGAGGAGCTCGATGACGAGGAACGCATGCGCATCGGCATCGTCCACCGCCTCGACAAAGACACCTCGGGCGTCCTCGTGGTGGCCAAAGACCCCGCCACCCACCACTTCCTCGCCGCACAGTTCAAGGAAAAAGAGACGAAGAAACTCTACCTCGCCGTACTCAAAGGCACCCCCCCTGCCCGGGAAGGAGACATCGAAGGTCACCTCGCCCGTCACCCCGTGCACCGCAAGAAGTTCACCCTCCTCTCGACACCGGACCGGGGCAAGTACTCCCACACCCGCTACCGCCTCCTCGCCGCCTTCGGCACCCACTCCTTCGTCGCCCTCTACCCCACCACCGGCCGCACCCACCAGCTCCGCGTCCACACCGCCGCGCTTGGGTGCCCCATCCTCGGAGACCCCCTCTACGCCCGCCCCGACACCCGCTTCCCCGACGCCACCCTCATGCTCCACGCCTATCTCCTCACCATCCGCATCCCCGGGAGGGGCCTCCTCACCTTCAGGGCCCCGCTCCCCCGGCGGTTCAAACAGATACTCCGGGCCCTCGCCCGGGCGTCAGACGGAGATCCACGTTGAACGCCGCCTCGGTCCGCACCGTGGTGGGAGGCCCGTGCCCCGGAAAGATGATGTAGTGTCCCGGAAGCGCGAGCAGCTTCTGATTGAGGTAGGCGATGAGGAGCGCCTTCCCCTGAGGATTCACCGGACTTCCCACCTTCCCCGAGGTGAGGGCATCGCCCGTGAACACGTACGGCCCCACCACATACGCCACCGAGTCCCGCGAGTGGCCGGGAAGGGAGAGCACCCTCACCTCCACCCACCCCAGATCGAGCCGCCGCCCCTCGTGCACCATCTCGCACAACACCCCATCGAGGTGAGGCGTATTCGCGTAGACCGTGGCGTCGTAGATCCTGAGAATCGTCTTGATCCCCTGGAAATGGTTCCGGTGGCCGTGGGTGACCAGCACGTGCCGCACGTAGTAGCCGTGATCCTCCACCAGGTTGAGGAGGTACTCGTCGAAACACCCCGGATCCACCAGGATCGCATCCCCCCCTTCCTCGGGACCCACCAGGTACGTGTTGGAGAACCCCGGGAGCGAGAAGTGGGCGAAGACCTTCACAGCGGCGTCTCCTCCTTCGGCGCGAAGTAGGCATCCTCGTCGTTGGAGTAGGGGAACGTCACCTCCTCCAACAGAGCCCCGATAAAGTACGTACGCTTCAGGTTGCAGTCGTAGAAACGGACCTTCCTGAGCGAGCTCAGCATGAAGCGGGAGTGGTAGAGATCGCAGCTTTTGAACTCGCTCTCCTCGAAGATACTGCCGTTGAAATTCGAGGTGAGCACATCCGACTCCTCCACTGTACACCCCACCACACGCGACCCCGCAAAACTGCAGAAGTTCGTATCCAGGCCGGTGAATGTCACCCCCTCGAAGACACTCCCGTCCAGGAAACAGAGTCTGAGCAGGAGCTTCTCCACCCTGGTGTTCGAGAGACGACATCCGGAGAGATTGCAGGCATATAGCCGCTTCCCCGAGAGCGGAAGCCCCGAAAGGTCCATGCCCGAGAGCGAGAGATCGGTGATCCGCTCCTGCCGGGTGAGCATCTCACGTATCCGGGAGGCGAACGCCTCCTGTTCATCGGCCGTAAGATGGGAGAAACACCGATCGTACCCCGAGACGGCAAAACCCGGACATCCCTCATGTGCACACGGCGTAGGGACGAACATGTGCACAGGATACTTTATTTCCGTGGATTTTACAATTAGAATATACACCATGAGATGCTATGCCTGCGGGGCGCCCATCGAGGTGGAGAAGGTGTACCGTTCCACGCTCTGCCCCTCCTGTGGCAAGGAGGCACGGGTCTGCCTCAACTGCAGATTCTACGATCCCAACGCCCACTGGGAGTGCAGGGAGACCATCCCCGAACGGGTCGCCGAGAAGGACAGGGCCAATTTCTGCGACTACTTCACACCGACGGAAGAGGACCATGCAGGAGACAGGAACGCGGAGGAACGAAGAAGAGCTCGCAAAGCGCTTGAAGACCTCTTTGGATGACTCGTGCCGGCCGGTGCTCTTTCTGGATTCTGGGATAGGCGGTATCCCCTACCTCCTGTGGGCCCTCGAGCACATCGAGGGCGAGGAGTTCGTCTATGTCGCCGACAGGGCCCACTTCCCCTACGGTCCCAGATCCCACGAAGAGCTCGAGGCCATCCTGGTGGACCTGGTGGCCGATCTGCTTCGCCGGTTCAGGCCGAAGCTCGTGGTGCTCGCCTGCAACACCGCCTCGGTGGTGGGGCTGCCCGCCCTGCGTGCCCGGTACGAGATCCCCTTCGTGGGCGTGGTGCCCGCCATCAAGCCCGCCGCCTCCCTCACCCGTACGGGCGTCGTAGGCCTTCTTGCCACCGAGCGGACCCTGAGGGATTTCTACACCGACGAGCTCATCGCCGCCTATGCGAACGGCGCGCGGGTGGTGAAGGTCCCTTCCCCGCACATCGTGGAGTTCGTGGAACACCGCTTCATCGATGCCGCAGAGGAGGAACGCCGCACCGCAGTCCGGGAGGCGGTGGAGCGCTGTGTGGCCCAGGGCGCCGACACCATCGTGCTCGGCTGCACCCACTTCGTGTTCCTCGAGGCCCAGATCCGCTCCCTCGCAGGGGAGCACGTGCAGGTGATAGACTCCCGGGAAGGAGTGGGCCGCAGGCTCGTCCACCTCCTCTCGTACCTCCCCTGTGGGAGGAGGGGCCCCTCTACAGCCTCGTTCTACCTCACCGGGCGGACCCCTCCCGAGGGTCGGTATGTCAGGTTCACCCGGCACTACGGAGTCTCCTTTGGAGGTGTGCTCGAATGAGAAGAGGCCTGGTGCTCATGGGCATCAACAACATCTTCACCGTAGAGGAGGAAGGCACGGGCGCCCTCTACGAGTGCCGTATAAAAGGAAAAGTCCTCGAGGATGCCGTAGGAGACTACAACCCCCTCGCTCCCGGCGACCGGGTGGAGTTCGAGGAAAACCCCATCGAGGAGCACAAGGGCTCCATCGAGCGCAGGCTCGAACGGAAGAACGCCTTTCTCCGCTACAACCTCAAGCGAAAGGCCCCCCAGACCCTCGCGGCCAACCTCGATTTCCTCGTCTGCCTTATGAGCCCCGACCAGCCGCCCTTCAGGCCGCGCTTCATCGACCGGGTCCTCGTGGCGGCCGAGCTCACCGAAGGGTGCGAGGCCCTCGTGCTCCTCAACAAGAAGGACCTGGGCGTCCCCCCACACGTGGAACGCCGTCTCTCCCTCTACACCGAGATCGGCTACCACGTGCGCATGATCTCGGTGAAGACCGGCGAGGGGATCCCCGCCCTGGTGGAGTTCTTTCAGGGGAAGACCGTGGTGCTCGTGGGGCAATCGGGGGTGGGCAAGTCGTCGCTCCTCAACACCCTCGTGCCCGGCGCAGGCCAGCGTGTGGGGGAGATCTCGCGCAAGTACAACCGTGGCTCCCACGTCACCAACTACTCACGCCTCTTCCATGCCCGGGGCTTCGAGGTGATCGATACCCCCGGGGTGCGGGAGTTCGTGCCCTACGGGACCTCCTCCCGTGATGTGGGGTGGTGCTTCCGCGAGTTCGAGCCCTATGCCAAGGAGTGCGCCTATCCCTCGTGCCAGCACATGGACGAGCCCGACTGCGCGGTGAAAGAGGCGGTGATGAAAGGCCGCATCGACCCCGAGCGCTACGAGAGCTACCTCAGGCTGCGGGAGGAGCTCGAGCTCCTCGAGCAGGAGGAGTACGGGTGAGAGGCAGGATTCCGGCCGCGCCCTCCCATGAGAGAGCGCGCTACGGACTGCCGTCGGATACTTCGTCGAGGAGAGGCCCGCGATGCTCGCATGGCACACATGGAGACCTGTGGATGAGATCCCGTCCCACCGGCTTCCCGACACCCCTTCGGTCTACTGTCTCCGTCTGGTGGATGGGGCCGGACGGCCTGTCCCCATTCCCCGCTTCCTCGCCACCGACGAGGAGGGGATCCTCCACATAGGGAGGGCGAGGAGCATCCGGCGTCGGCTCCTCAGGTTTCACGAGGCCATGCGCCGAAGGAGGGCGCGACACGCCGAGGGAAAGCTCGCCTTCTTCCTTATGAGGAACGTGGAGGCCTTTGCCCGCCGCATCGAGGAGGGTGAGTGGGCGCTCCAGTACTCGTATGCGGGCCTCTCCACTCCCTCCGAGGCCAAGCGCGAGGAGGAGCGCCTCCTCAAGTGCTACTTCAGGCGCTTCGGCGAGGTCCCGCCGCTCAACCGGGAGCTTCCCCACGGCATGGTGAGATGGCAGGACCTTTCCTGCGAAGGTGAGTGAGGGGGCCTTCCTCTTCCCTTGAGGGATTCGACCGCATGGAGGAACAGGTGCCGGCGATGTGGCCGTGGGGGCTGGAGCTGGGCATCTTCGTCCCCCTCACGCACAATCTTCTCTTCCGCTTCTCAGCCGACACGTATAACGTCGAGTACTTCGAGTCGTGGGGGATCAAGCTCTCCACCGGTGTGTCGCTGTAAGGCACCGGGAGGGCGTCCTCCCGGTGTGTTTGTGCGGGGGTGGGTGTTGCGGAAGGGGGCGTGTTGCCGTACCATGGGGGCATGGATGCGCGGTCGGTTGAGCGGCTTGAGTTTCCTCTCATCCTGGAAGAGGTCGCTTCGTATGCCTTGAGTGAGGAGGGGCGGCGAAGACTCGGGGAGCAGGGGTTTTTCACCGATCCCCGTCTTATCGAGGAGGAGCTTGCGCGGGTGGGGGCGTGGCGCACCCTCATCGCCCGGGGCGTGGAGCTTCCTCCCTCGTTTCCCGATATCGGGGCACTGCAGGGTCTGCTCAAGACCGAGGGAGCACGGCTTTCCCTGGAAGATCTGTGTGCCTACATGTTGTGGTTCGAGGCGCTCATGCGTCTGCGCGCCTCGCTCGTGGAGGCCGACCTTCCCCCGCTCAGCGGTCCTGCGGCCGCGTTGCCCGATTTCTCGGCCGAGTACGAGCTCCTCTCGCGCTACATTGCCTTTCCGCCCGAGATCAGGGAGGAGCAGGTGCCCGAGCTCAGGCAGATTCGGCAGCGGATCCGCGCGATTCAAGAGGAGATCGAGCGCATCGCCTACCGTTACCTGCACGATCCGGCCTTTGAGGGAGTCTTCAGGGCCGCGGTTCCCACCCAGCGCGAGGGGCGCACGGTGCTGCCCGTGAATATCAATTTCAGAGGCAGGGTGCGGGGTATTGTGCATGAGGTGTCGTCCAGCGGGGCTACGGCCTATATCGAGCCGTTCGAGATTGTGGAGCAGAACAACCTGCTCGTCCAGGAGCAGAACCGCTACCAGGAGGTGGTGGACCGGCTGTTGGGGCAGCTTTCTCAGCGGGTACGGGCCAGGTGGGCCGAGGTGGAGTACGCCCGGGGGGTGCTGGGGGTGCTCGATGCGGCGTACGCCAAGGCGCGCTACGGTGCGGTGCATCGGTGTGTGGCTCCTGCGCGGGGGGATCGGCCGGTGGGGAGGAAGCTGCGGCATCCGCTCCTGGGGGAGAAGGCGGTGCCGGTGGACTTTGCCTATGAGGAGGGGGTGAGGGTGTGCGTGCTCTCGGGGGCGAATGCGGGGGGAAAGACGGTCTTCCTCAAGACGTTGGGGCTCGCGGTGCTCATGCACCAGTTCGGTATGGAGGTGCCGGCCGAGGAGGGGACGGTGCTTCCCGTGTACGAGCGGGTGCTGGTGGTGCTGGGCGACGAGCAGTCGCTCCAGAGCGAGCTGTCCACGTTCTCGGCCTACATGAAGCGAGTGGCGGAGGTGCTGGATCAGGCGGATGCGCGTTCGCTCGTGCTCCTCGATGAGCTGGGTTCTGGGACGGATCCGGAGGAGGGGGGTGCGCTCTCCGTGGCGGTGCTGGAGGAGCTGCGGCAGCGGGGGGCGTGGGTGCTGGTGACGACGCATCAGGCGGCGCTCAAGGCGTATGCGTACGCCACGCCGGGGGTGATGAACGCGAGTGTGAACTTCGACGAGGAGAGTCTCAGGCCCCTCTACACGATCACGCCGGGGGTGCCGGGGGCGAGCTATGCCCTGGCGATCGCGCGGCGGATGGGGGTGCCGGAGGGGGTGTGCAGGCGGGCGGAGGAGTACCTTTCGGGGCGCGGGCAGGAGGTGTCGGTGCTCATCCGCAACCTGCTCACCCGGGAGCAGGAGCTTGCGTGGCGGGAGGAGGAGTGTGCGCGGCGTGAGAGGGAGGTGGAGGCTCGTGAGCGGGCACTGAGGGAGCGGGAGGAGGCGTGTGAGCGGTGGGAGGCGGAGTTGAGGCGTGAAGGGGTGAGGGATCTGCGGGAGTTTCTCAGGGAGGCGCGGAGGCGGGTGGAGGAGGCGGTGCGGGAGGTGCGGGAGGGGAGGCGCGAGGCGGAGCGGCGGGCGAGGGAGGTGGTGGCGCGGGTGGAGGAGCGGGTGGGGCGTGAGGAGGCGGAGGTGGAGCGGGTGAAGGGCCGCAGGGGGCGGAGGGTGCGGATCGAGCCGGGGATGCGGGTGCGGCACGTGAGGACGCGTGCGGAGGGGGTGGTGGTGGAGGAGAAGCGGGGTAAGTGGGTGGTGCAGTTTCCCACCATGCGGGTGGTGGTGGATGGTGAGGAGCTCGTGCCGGTGGACGAGGGGCGGGGGGCGAGGGGGCCGGAGGTGGTGGTGGAGCGGGAGACGGTGGGCGGGGTGCCGGTGGTGCTGGATGTGCGGGGGATACGGCTGGAGGAGGCGCGGCGGGTGGTGGAGGAGTGGCTCGACCGGGCGGTGCTGGCGGGGATGCGGGAGGTGAGTGTGGTGCACGGCACGGGGACGGGGGTGCTCCAGAAGGGGGTGCAGGACCTCCTGCGGGCGCACCCTCATGTGGAGCGGTTCCAGTTCGCCCCGCCCGAACAGGGCGGATTCGGGCGGACGCTCGTGTGGCTGAAGCAGGGGGAGGGGGGTTGAGCGGGGGAGGTGGGTGGGGGTAGTATCGGGGTATGGTGCGGGAGTTCCTCCTCTACCTGCGTGTCTTCACGCGCTGGGAAGTACTCCTCATGACCGCGGTCTTCTTCGTGGGGTTCCTCATCATCCTCTACCTGGCCGCGGTGAACCGACATTCCAAGGTGATACGGGGAAAGCTCCCGGAGTTCGAGGAAAAGCCCGCCCCCACGCCGGGCAAGGTGACACCCGATCAGGAGGACATCACGCAGAATGCGCCGGAATAGCCGGAATACATGGAAAGGAGATGCCATGGGATCTCGAGGCAAGAGGCTCTTACCCCTTCTCACCCTGGGACTTCTTCTCTTCACCTCATGCATATCCGAGGAGGTGAACCTCTCGCTCGATCGGGACGGGAGCGGCGTGTGTGGCATCACCTACACCATACCGAGGGCCCTCATCGAGACCGAGACCATGGAGGAGCCTCCGGACTTCGAGCATCCCGATCCTCTCCTCCCGGTTCCCCTCTCCCGGGAGGCCATCGAGCAGGACCTCGAAGAGCATCCCGGCCTCACGTTGCGCTCGTACAACGCGGAGGAGACCGACGAACACATCATCGTCAGGATGGAACTCGGCTTCTCTTCGGTGGAGGCCCTCGATGCATGGCTCGCACGCGGCGGTCAGGGGGTACGCCGCGAGGGGAACAGCCTCATCATCACCCTCTACACCCCTGAGGAGGCGGAGTTCGACGAGGATACCCGCGCCTTTATCGAGGCCTTTTTCGGGGAGTACACGGTCTCGTGGCAGGTGAGGGTCCCTGCGCGCCTCTCCTCGTGGGAGCCGGGCGAGCAGGTGGATGCCCGTACCGCCCGCCTCGTGCTCACCGTCTCCGATATCGTCCAGAACAAGGCCCCCACTACATGGAAGGTGAGCTGGTAACCGGGAGGGTGAGGTGGAACATCCCTACCTGGTGGCATTCGAGAGGAAGCTCAAGGAGCTCTTCGACAGGGTAGACGACTACCTCGAGGAGCGGTATGAGGGCCTGTATCCCCTGCACCCGGTGCGGCCGCCACGCGGTGCCACCTCGAGCAAGGATCAGGACGGCCTCTTCTCCATAGGGGCGAGCTTCTCACCCGGATTTGGGACCCGGTACGGCAAGGGATACGTAGTCGACCTGCGGATCGCCACCCTCTCCCACGTGGACCCCGCCTTGCGCGAGCAGATCCTCCGGGATGCCCTCTCCCATCTCCAGCGGCTTCTCGACGAGGCCTTCCCGGATCGTCACTTCAAAGTGGTGAAAGACGGGGAGGTCTACAAGATCGTAGGGGATCTCTCCTTGAGGAGAGAGACCTGAGCATGCCGGGCCCTCAGCCTGGCAGGAGATTCCAGTTCTTCGACCGTTTTTCGTATCATAATAATCCCGAGAAATCGGGAGCGTTTTCCATCTCCTCGAGTTCCTCCTGACTGGCGCGCTGTGCAGTCACGGTCTGCCGTTCTTGAACTTCGCCTTGCTCGTCGTAGACGGTAACCTCTACCGTTGCCTCATCGCCTTCAACAGTGTACCCCATTTCTAACCATCCGCCTTCGAAACTCACCCGCATACTGTCTTCCGCGATTTCGTCGACCTCTCCGCTCTCTGCAAGAGAGCGGTACATACCGAAGCCGCTTACTCCGATGTCTTTCCAGGGAGTCGAATCGAACATGGAGGCACCAGGGTCGTCCCCGCTGAACTCGTAGTACAGGTCCATACTGGTCTCGCTGATGCGTACGTACATATAGGCCCAGCACTCTTCTTCCTCACCGTCGCTATCTATATCCACATCGATCCAGCCGTCCCCGTCAGCATCGTCATTCCCTAGGTCCGCAAACACATCAATCGGGAGCACGATTGTTTCCTGGGATGGGTAGGTTTTTTCTACGCTGATAATCTTCCAGCCGCCGAGCAAAGGTATCTCTCCTGCTGCACCAGTGTCAGCTGCACCAGTGTCACATCCGGTGAAGAACACAGAGAGAAGCAAAGACGCCGCAACGAGTACTCCTGCAACCTCTCTTGCTTTCATGGTGATCCCTCCCGTCCGGAAGATGATATGGAGACACGCTCTCCTCTATACTTCAATATAGCGCACAGTGGGTAGGAATTCAAGGGTGATTCGACCTCCTCACATCGAGAGTTCTGTGCTCATGTGTGAAGCACCCCTGCCACCTCCATATGCGGGGTCTGGGGATAGAAGTCGAAGAAGGCGAGGCGTGCGAGTCGGTACCCGGCCCGCATAAGATGCGCCACGTCTCGGGCGAAGGTGGCAGCATTGCACGAGATGTAGACCAACAGCGGGACCCTCTGCGCCTCGAAGAAGCCCCGCACCGTGCGCGAGAACCCGCTCCTCGGCGGATCGGCCACCACCACTCCCGGCACCCCCCCGCGATACCCCCTCAGGAACCGCTCCGCCGACACCCCCACGTACGCCGCCCCTCCCCCCAGCCCCCGCTCCGCATACCCCAGCGCCGCCACCGCGCTCTCCACCAGCCGCGGCCGCCACCCCCTCCGCGCCAGCACCTGCGAGAACACCCCGACCCCCGCGTACAGGTCCCACGCCTCCCCCCCGTCCCCTGCCGACACCACCCCCTCCACCCACTCGAGCAGCCTCTCCAGCACGAACAGATTGCTCTGGAAGAACAGGTCCGTCCTTCCGAAGAACACATATCCCCCCACCTCCACCCTGAACTCCTCCGGCTCCTCCCCGCCCCACAGCCGCCCCTCCCACCCCAGGAACCCCAGCTTCCGCGCCCTGCCGTTGTACCGCCGCGTGAAGATCGGCGCGCACGCCGGGTGGGCTACCTCGCACCCCTCCACCGCCAGGTGCGTCAGATCCCGCCTCAGGAACCCCGCCCTGCCCCCCTCTATGTGGACCTGGAACCTGCTGCGGTACCCATACGCCGGCCCTTCGTACACCTCGCACCCCGGCACCTCCCTCACCCCCTCACGTCGCAGGTGCTCCTCCAGCCATCCCCGCTTTACCGCCACCTGGTGCTCGTACGCCACGTGCTGGAGCACGCACCCCCCGCACACCCCGTAGTACCCGCACCTCGGAGCCACCCGCGCCGCCGCCCCCTCCCTCACCCCCACCAGCACCCCCTCGTCGTAGTCGCTGTGCCGCGCGACCACCTCCACCTCCACCACCTCCCCATCCACCACATCCGGCACCATCACCACCCGCCCCTCATGCCGACACAACCCCATCCCACCGGGAATGAGCTTCTCTACCTTGAGGACATAGCGCTCCATACCGGGCCCCATCCTACCCCACCAGGCCCCTCCTCATCCACCCCACCCCGCCGCCTAGTGCCCTAACCCCTTCCCCTGTGAGAAAAACCGACCTGTCAGAAGGGACTGGGGGAGGGGGGTTTGGGGTCATCTGCCGGATGGGGTAGGACGTGCATTCGGGAAAAGATGATCCTCGCGCGTTCCGACGCGCTGTTCCTCCTTAGACAGTGCCTGCGTGAAAAAGCTCTTGCCAAAGAGGATGGTTTTCGCTATTATAGATTCCACACAGGCGAGCGTCGTATAATGGCTATTACCCCAGCTTCCCAAGCTGGTGATGGGGGTTCGATTCCCCTCGCTCGCTCGAAGCACACACCCCTCGGGACCGAGGGGTGTGTTTTTTTAAGGAGCATGGTGTTTCCCTTCGAAGGTGCGTGCTACGAGAGCTTCCTCATCACAAACGCCCGGGTGTATTCAGCCATTGTGAGTGCCTCTGCAGTCTCTTCAGGCGAGGGGATGTAGAAGTCATCGGGATAGCGGACCTGTACCGCGTAGATGGTGAGCTCGTAGATACGGCGCTTTTTTAATTCTTCAAAGTCTCTATCCCTCTCGATACAGAGAGTGAGAAGTTCTGCAATGTTATGGGTTCTGCGCATATCGACCTGATGGTGGGTGAGAAATGCTTTGAGATACTTTTCCACTGCCTGTTGACAGTGAAAGCATATTACATCGGTAGGAGCCCCCTCTATCTTAGTCTCGTTTCTCGCCACGATGAGGTCGTGCTCTGCTTTGAGAAGCCATTTCTCCACCTGCTCGTTCATATCCTGATCCCTTCGGTGCGGGCTAGGTAAGAAACGGTGTTCTTTGAACGGCTGAGGTGAGCAAACGCCTCCCGGCTCTGGATGATGATATCACA
Organism: Spirochaeta thermophila DSM 6192; assembly: GCF_000147075.1. Lineage (NCBI taxonomy): Bacteria > Pseudomonadati > Spirochaetota > Spirochaetia > Winmispirales > Winmispiraceae > Winmispira > Winmispira thermophila. Next base: position 1,860,861 of record NC_014484.1, on the reverse strand, counting down.
GAAGATGTGCTGCTCTGCGAGTCTCATTTGTATGCTGCCGGCTACACGCCGTTTCGTGGGAAAATCGATCGGTGTATCGACCACCACGTAGAAATCCCAGTCGCTGTGTGCAGTGCTATCTCCTCGGGCCCGTGAGCCAAAAAGAAGAATACGTGCCACATGAAAGCCCGCCTTTTCAACTTCTTCTTCGATCACGGCCTTCGCGGTACGTATGGTTTCTTTGGCAACTTGTTCTCCCATATCCTTGCCTCGATGAGTAATACTCATATATGTATCCTATCAGGAGTATGAGGATGCTGCAATGAGAGATCCGTGCGGCAAAAACGTACACCCCTCCCTGCGGAGGGGTGTGGCTTTTTCTCTCGTACCTCCTTGGTGAGGGCGAATGCCCTTCCTCCTTTTAGGGGGGATATATCGTAAGCAGGAAGAACGTGATGTCGTCTTCCTGCGGGTGGCTGTCCCTGAAGGCGAGGTGTTCGTGGAGGATGAGGTCCTTGAGGGTGCGAATGTCGTTCCCGTCCCACGCATCCACGGCACGCGTGATGCGGTCGTAGGAAAAGGTGGCCCCCTCGGGGTTGTGCTGCTCGGTCGCGCATGAGGATGCGGGTGTCGGCAACGGGTGAGAGGGAGGGGCCTCTCCGGGCGGTGGACTCCTGTGCCTGCGCGCCGGTGTGCATCGTTCACCTCCTCTGCGGCTCGTCCCGAGGATGAGATGCGGCGGTTAGGGGTGTATGAGGAGGGGGTGAAATTTCGGTAAGGAGTCACTCGTTCGGGATCCACCTGCCGTCGAGGGCGAGCTGGTGGGGTCTGAAGCGTGCCTTGTAGTTCATCTTGCGGCTCTCTGCGACATAGAAGCCGAGGTAGAGCCAGCGTTTATCCAGGAGTCGGGCGTACTCGATCTCTTTCATGATGGAGAAGGTGCCGAGGGAGCGGGCGCGTTCGTCCGGGTGGAAGGCGAAGTACACGCTGCTTATCCCGTGGGGAAGGATGTCGACCCACCCCGCCCCCACGAGCCGGTCCTCCACGTAGTAGCGCATGAGGTGGGTCTCCACCGGGCTTATGCAGAGGAAGTGGCGGAACTCCTCCTCGTCGGGGGCAGGGCGCTTGTGCCACCGGGAGACGTACGTGCGGTAGAGGAGGTAGACCTCGGGGTCGAAGTTGGGGGTGCCTACGATGATGCGTACGTCACGGTTCTTCTTGAGGACGCGGCGCTGCGATTTGGAGGGACGGAAGCGGGTGGCATCCACCCGGAGGGGGATGCAGGCCGTGCAGCCCGGACACACGTTGCGGTAGAAGTACGATCCGCTCCGGCGGAGGCCGTAGGGGAGGAGGGCTTCGTAGAGGGAGCCGTCCATGACCGAGGCGACGAGGCCCTCGGTGGCCCAGGTGCGGCCCTCCAGGTAGGGGCAGGGCTCGGCCCCGCCGGGGAGGAGGAGGTCCCGCCTCCTGAGGAGTTCGAGCGGGTTCTCGAACCTGTGGTGCCGCCTGTCGGCCATGGCTACCGACGCTTCAGGCGCGGGAGCTTGAGGGTGAGGACGCGGTCGGTGTGGAAGATCCGCAGGGTGAGGAGGAAGATGAGCACGAAGGTGAGGGTCTGGTAGCCGAGGCCCAGGCCCACTGCGAGGTAGTCGTCGGCGAGGAGGAGCGAGGTGGAGATGAAGGCGTGTGTGAAGGGGAAGAGGTAGAGGGCAAGGCGGGCGAGGAGGGGGAGCGAGAGCACGTCGAGGAAGAGGGTGAGGAGGTAGAGGGCGAGGAGCACGAGCATGATGGGGGTGACGACCACCTGGACGCCGCGGATGTCCTCGGCGAAGAGTCCCAGGATGAGGGCAATGCCGAGCACGTTGAGGAGCGAGAGGAGGTAGCTCAGGCCCCTGAGCAGCTCGTCCCAGGGGGGAAGGACCAGCCCAAGGTGCTGGAGGGCGAGGGTCACGGAGAGGGCGTCCGGAGAGCCCTGGGCCGCGGAGGCGCTGGTCTGGAGTCCCTGGAAGGAGTCGAGGTAGTAGGTGAATCCCGCGAGGTAGATGACCACCATGAGGAGGGCCATGATTCCTGCAGCGGCCATCTTGCTGATGGCGATGTAGCTCCGGGGTACGGGGAGGGAGAGGAGGGTCTCGAGGGTCTTGCTCTCCTTCTCGGTCGCGATGGAGGTGGCCACGAACTGGGCGCCGAAGAGGCTCACCATGAAGAGGAGGAGCACGAGGATGGTGTTCTGGTTGATGAGGTAGCCTATGAGGACGTCGGGCGAGACCGCGGCGATTCTCCCGTTATAGACGACCTTCTCACGGAGGCGTGCCGGTTCCAGGTACCGTTCGAGGAGGGGGGACTGCTCACCCCCGCCGCCGGTGAGGATGACGCTCCGGAGGGCTTCCATGAGGAATGTCCGGAACGATTCCGGCGGGACGAGTCGGGTGATCTGGAGGATGCCCGCGGTGTTGCGAAGGGAGAGGTAGAGGGTGATCTCAGGTGACTCCCCTTCCGGGGAGAGGAGGTGTTCCACGAAATCCGAGGGGAAGACGAGGACACGGGGAGGTGCCTCCGGGTTTTCGAAGATCCTGGGGCTGAAGTCGTCTTCCTCAAAGGCAGGGATGCCCTGCTCGTTGAGGTAGGCGATGAGCCCTCCGGTGGTGGTGATGGGGCGGGAGGGGAGTTGTGCGAGCCTGAGGTCGTGTGCCTCTTCGCTCATCTTTGCGAACTGGTCCTTGAGGATACCACCGAGCATGACGAACACTATGACCATGATCACTACGGAGAGTATCACCTGCGGGGTGATGAGGCCCTGGATCTCTTTCTTGAGGAGAATCGCAAACTTTCTCATCGGGTCACCTCCATGAAGACCTGTTCCAGGTTCTCTGCGCCTGACCGTGCTTTCAGTTCCTGCGGTGTACCCTCTGCGAGGAGTCGTCCCCCATGGATGATCCCCACCCGTCGGGCGAGGAACTCCACCTCAAGCATGTTGTGGGATGAGAGGAGCACGGTGATACCCTCTTCGGTGAGCGATCGGATGAGGGTGCGCACCTGGACGGCGTTCTCCACGTCGAGGCCTGAGGTGGGCTCGTCGAGGATGGCGAGGAGGGGTTTCATCATCACCGCCCGGGCGATGAGGAGCTTGCGGGTCATGCCCTTGGAGTAGGTGGAGATCTTGTCCTTGAGTCGTTCACCCAGACCTGAGAGCTCGCACCCACGGGCGAAGAATTCCTCTTCCCGGGTGATGCTGTCGGCATAGAGGCCGGCCATGAATCGGAGGTAGGCCTCGCCCGTCATGTGTTTGTAGGCGAGGGACTCCTCGGCGAGGTAGCTGATCCGTGAGCGTACCTCGTCGGGGTGTGCGAGTCCGTCGATACCGTCGATGGTGAATCCTCCCTCGTCCGGGACGAGGAGGGTGGAGAGGATCCGCAGGGTGGTGGTCTTGCCTGCCCCGTTGGGGCCTATGAGGGCGTAGATCTCTCCCTTGTCGATCGAGAAGGAGAGGCCGTCGAGGGCCGTCACCCGCCCGAATCGTTTCTTCAGTCCGTCGACTGTGAGGAGTGCTGCCATGGGACCTCCTTTCCTCCCGCCAAGCCTAGCATCCTGCTCGCTCCGCGTCTAGCACGGTTTTCCTTGCATTTCCGGGGATTCCGTGTATACTCGCCGTATGAGTCGATATGCCCTTCACCACCTCCTGGTGGACATCCTGGGGAGTGCGGCGGCCCGATCGGGGCTCTTCTCCTCGGGATGGGAGGTGTTCATACTCCTCAACCCTGCGAGCGGGATACTCGCACGGCCTTCGGCCCTCGCTCCCCTCCTCGAGAGGGCCCTCGCGGCCCTTCCCGACGGGCCGGGTCCGCTGCCCCGATTCTGCCGGGCGGCCTATTCGCACTTTCCGGGGCATGCGGTCTTCCAGGTCAGGAAGGCGGTGCGGAGGAGGAGGGGGAGACTCCTGATCATAAGCTGCGGCGGCGACGGTACCCACAACGAGGTGCTCCATGGTATCCGGCAGGAGTGGGAGCATGCGGGTGACGATGTCTGGCTTCTCAGGCTGCCCTTGGGGAGCGGAAACGATGGGGCCGATGTGGGGAGTCTCGAGGAGGGGGTGCGGCGGATCCTCTCGAGTCACGTGGTGAAGCCGGTGCCGGTGTATGCGTGTACCACGGCCCGGTCCGCCTCCCCCCGCTGGGGCGCCAATGTGGTGAGCGTGGGGATAGACGCCTTCGTCTCACTGGTGGTCAACCGGGTGAAGGCGAGGTGGGGTGGCCGCATGCCGGGAACCTGGTACAGCACGGTGGGCGATCTGGCCACCCTGTTCTACGAGCTCGTGGTGCCTCAACGACCCGTGGAGGTGGAGGTGGTGAGCGGCAGGGAGCGGGTGGTGCTCGAGGACCTCTTTCTCATCATGGCGTTCGGTAGTTCCGGAGGGCGTACGTACGGGAACGGGAAGCCCATCCTCCCTGGGAGGGAGAACCTCTGTCTCATCCGGCACGCCCCCCTTCTCAGGAGGCTCGAGGTGAAGAACCTGCTCTATCGGGGGGAACACGGCGGCCGGCCCGAGGTGCGCCTCCTCTCTGCCGAGAGGGTTCGGATCCGTTCCCGGGTGCGGCTTCCGGTGCAGCTCGACGGAGAGGCGTGGTGGCTCGGAAAGGAGGAGTTTCCCCTGCTCATCGAGCGGGTCGCTGCGGGCTGTTACGTCCTCGCCTGAGGGGCTATCTGGGCGGATCGGCCGGAAACAGGTAGAGGGTGCGTTCGCGGGCGAAGCCGGCGAATCCCGCCTCTTCCACCCGGGATCGGTGTCTCTCCCAGTCGTCGCCGTAGTGCATGAGAAAGGTCTTGGCCTTTATCTCGTCCGGAAGGGTGCAGAGCTCCTCGAACGAGGCGTGGACTCCTCCGTCGAAGAACTGGCAGTCGTGGAAGATGACCTCGAGCGGGTAGTGCTCGTGGAAATAGGTGATGATCTCCGGGTCGAAGCGGGTGTCGCCGGTGAAGAGGATGCGTCGGTCGATGAGCAGCCCGGTGCTCCATGCGGCCTCTTTCCAGGAGCGGGCCTGTTCGGGTATGTGGATGGTGCGGTAGAGGAGTATGTCCATGTCTCCCACCCAGATCTGGTAGATGGGCCTGGGCTTTTTGAAAAGGAGACGGGGGGTGTGGATGACGAAGAAGTCTTCCAGGTTGAGGTGGGGCTTGAAGGGGTGTCGCTCGCTGTAGGCGGAGCCCCCTTTGAGCGACTCGTTCCAGAGCAGCCGCTGATATGCGCGGGGGATGTACAGGTGGGGCCTGCGTCGTTTCATGTAGCGGTTCACCAGCATGATCTCCTCGGCCCCCCCTATGTGGTCGGCGTGGGAGTGGGTGAAGAGGTAGTGCTGTATCTCGCCGACCGAGAGGCCGAGCTCGTGGAGGGCCTGGGTTCCCCGCGTACCGCAGTCCACGAGGAGATGCTGCTCGTTCTTCACGAGCAGGAGGTTGTTCTGATAGAGCCTCTTCGAGAAGGCCGTCCCAGTCCCGAGGAAGAGGAGGGCGAGTTCCCCCGTGCGGGTGAGAGGAGGGGGAGTGGTGGTGAGGGGGGTAATGGTCATCGAGCTGGTTCCTCCAGGTGAAAGGTGTGATTGAGGAAGGCGAGTGAGGTGTAGCCTGTGGGATAGACGTCCACGGCGCTCACGCTCGCCCGGTCGAGGTCGAAGTGCCAGAGGTAGGCGAGATGGAGACCGAGTACTGAACACACGATGGTGCGGAGCGGGCCGCCGTGGGAGACCAGGGCGATGCGCTCACCGGGACCGTGTCGGGAGACGATCTCCTTGAAGGCGGGGAGCACCCGCTGTGCGAGCCGGGCGAGGGTCTCTCCGCCGGGGGGAGAGGTGGTGTGGGGGTTCTGGTACCACGCCTCGAGGAGTCCACGGGGGATCTCCTCGTGGAGTTTCCCCTCCCACTGGCCGAAGTCGATTTCCCTCAAGGCTTCCACCTCCTGCGGTGTGCCGAGGACTTCTGCGGTTGCCCGCGCCCGGGCGAGGGGGCTGGTGTAGACCGCCTCGAGGCGAAGCGGTGCGAAGAACCGGGCGAGGGCCTCCCGTTGGCGCAGCCCTTCTTCCGAAAGGGGGGGATCGGTGATCCCGATGAAACCTCGGGCGCTGCAGGCGGCGTGTCGTACGAGGTAGACCCTGAGCGGCGATGTCATATCTATAAGGTAACGGATTCCGGGCAAAAAATCAGCTTTTTTTCTCTCTACATTGGGGGAGCATCACTCGAGGGGTCGCTCAATCCATTCCCCACCCAGGAGGGCGTACACCTTGGTGTACCCCGCCTCTTTCATGAGGGCGACTGCCTCGTCGAAGGCGAAGTCCACCTGGGCGGGGTCATGGGCGTCGGAACTGAGCACCAGGGGGATATCCCGCTCCCGCGCGAGGCGGAGGATCCACGGCGAGGGGTAGATCGTGGAGATGCATTTCCGGGCGAGGCCGCCCGTGTTCACTTCGAGAAGGGAGCCCACCTCGGCGATGACGTCGAGGCACGAGGCGACGGCGTTCCGATACCAGGGTTCCTCTTCGGTGAAGAACTCGTTGCGCTGGTTGTTCTTCTTGATGAGGTCGAGGTGTGCCACGATGGTGGGCGGGGTTTCGCGGCACATCTGGGCCACCTGGCGGTAGTACCATTCCACGAAGGGTTGTATGCCGCCGAAGAGCTCGATACATGCCTTGTAGTCCTTGGGGTGGCCGTCGATCTCATGGAAGGTGTGGCGGGCGGCGTCTTCCACTACGTGGACCGCACCGATGGTGAAGTCGAGGGGCTGGAACCGCTCGTCCGCGGGGGTGAGGTGAGGGGGCAGGTAGTCTATCTCGAGTCCGAGGTAGATGTCGAGTTTCTCGCTCGTCCGTTTGAGGGTTTCCACGGCTTCCCTGTAGGCGGGGAGGTCCCGTTCCTTCATGGTCCAGTCGTTCTTGTAGGGGAGGGGGGCGTGGCTCGAGAAGCCGAGGGCGAGGAGGCCCCGGGATTCTGCGGCCTTGAAGTAGTCTTCGGGCTTGCCTTTTCCGTCGCAGAATGAGGTGTGGGTGTGGTAGTTGGTGTGGTACACGAATGACTCCTTGGTCCGCCGTTGCAGAGATACTACACGATAAAGTATAGAATATCGTGGATCTTTTGTGTAGCATGGGGGTGTTTCTTCTCCTGTACCGTAAGGGAGGTCTCATGACTCGATGGTGGAGTGATCTGGTGTTCTCGTCGAAGGAGGAGTACGAGGGGTTCTGCAGGAGGTATGCGCAGCTGCCCGAGGGGGTGCGGGCTTCCACGGTGCGGTTCGGTTTCGCTCCGGTGGAGCGGCCGGACAGGCAGTTGCTCATGGATCTTTCCCTGGTGGTCCTGGATGAGCCGACGGTGCGGTGGGCGGCGCGGTTCACGTCGAGCGCCTTCCCGGGGGTACCGGTGCGGATAGGGCGGGCGATGCAGGGGAGGCCGATCCAGGGGTTCGTGATCAACAACCGTATCGCCAACGTGGGGACTGCGCACGGCGAGGAGTACGCGCTCCGAGTGCGCGAGCGGGTGGGTGAGGCGGTGGGGATCGATCCCGGGCTGCTCGTGCCGTCGTCCACCGGGATCATCGGGTGGGAGCTGCCGGTGGAGCGGATGTGTGAGGAGGCGGGGAGGCTTGCGGCGGGGTTGGGGAGTGCGGACGGGGTGGCGCTCGCGCGGGCGATCATGACCACGGATGCGTACCCCAAGCTGTGCGCGGTGCCGGTAGGGGAGGGGATGCTGTGGGGGATGGCGAAGGGGGCGGGGATGATCGAGCCCCACCTCGCGACGATGCTCGTGTTCCTGTTCACCGATGTGGAGGTGGATCCGGAGGTCCTGGACGGGACGCTGGGGGAGGTGGTCGACAGGACGTTCAACTGCATCTCGGTGGACGGCGACCAGAGTACGAGCGACAGCGTGTTCCTGGTGTCCACGGCGCGGAGGGAGCGTGTGGGGGAGGGGGAGTTCCGGGAGGCGCTGGAGCGGGTGTGCGGGTTCCTGGCGGAGCAGGTGGTGCGGAACGGCGAGGGGACGGGGCACGTGGTGCGGGTGGAGGTGCGGGGCTGGGACGATGAGGTGGCGCGGGGGGTGGGGAAGGCGGTGGTGAACTCCCCGCTGTTCAAGACCGCGATTGCGGGGTGCGATCCGAATGTGGGGAGGGTTCTCTCGGCTGCGGGGGCGTGGTTGGGGCGCAGGGGGGTGGGGATGCGGCCCGAGGGGGTGCGGGTGTGGATGGCCGACCAGGTGGTGTTCGAGAAGGGGCGGTTTTTGCTTGATAGAGAGAAGGAAGTTCTGTTATCCTCGTATCTCAGGGCCACCGCCATGGAACCATCGGGCAAGGTGTTTCCTCCGCACCAGGGACTCGTGGACGTGCGACTGGAATACGAGGAAGGCGAGGGCCGGGCGGTGGTGCTGGGTTCCGATCTCACCGTGGAGTATGTCCACATCAATGCGGACTACCGCTCGTAGCGGATACGAGGGAATTCTCCAGCATGAAAGGAAGGCCAGATGAAGGCTGAATCCCAGAGCGATCTCGAGGTCAAGGTCGGGAGGGCTCAGGAGCTCCTCTCGAAGTGCAGGGAGGAATTCTCCCGAGTCGTGGTGGGCCAGGAGGCCATGTTCGAGGGGCTCATGATGGGGCTCCTCGCAGGAGGTCATGTGCTCCTCGAAGGTGTTCCAGGCCTCGCCAAGACGCTCGCCGTGAAGACGCTCGCGGGGATCCTCGATGCGAGCTTCAAGCGCATCCAGTTCACCCCCGACTTGCTCCCCGCCGACCTCACGGGTACCCTGGTCTACCGGCAGCAGACCGGTGAGTTCGTGGTGCGGAGGGGGCCTGTGTTCTCCAACATCGTGCTCGCCGATGAGATAAACAGGGCGCCCGCCAAGGTGCAGTCGGCACTTCTGGAGGCCATGCAGGAGCGGCAGGTGACCATAGGTGATACCTCCTACGCGCTGCCGGATCCGTTCTTCGTCCTGGCCACCCAGAACCCCATCGAGCAGGAGGGGACCTATCCCCTTCCCGAGGCGCAGCTCGACAGGTTTCTGCTCAAGATCCTCATAGGGTATCCCTCCCCACAGGAGGAGCTCGAGATCCTGAGGAGGAAGGGGATCGAAGAGGACGTGAAGGTGAAGCAGGTGCTCTTCAAGACCGATCTCAAGCGACTCCAGGAGATCGCGCAGAGCGTGCTCGTGGATCCCCGCATAGAGGAGTATATCGTTTCCATCGTGGCGGCCACCCGACAGCGTTCGAAGTCGAGGACCTCGTACGCCCGGTTCATCGAGTTCGGCGCGTCTCCGCGCGCCACCATCGCCCTCTATCGGTGTGCGAAGATAAAGGCCCTCCTCGATGGGAGAGGATTCGTCATCCCCGAGGATGTAAAGGACGTGGCGTATCCGGTGCTCCGTCACAGGGTCGTCCTCTCCTACGAGGCCGAGGCAGAGGACATGGACGCCGAGAGGGTGATAGAGGCCCTTCTCGAACAGGTGCCGGTACCCTGAGAGGACGTATGGACCCTTTCCGACTCCGGGCCAGGATCAGACAGCTTTCCCTCTTCTCGGACATCATCCTCGAAGGGCTGTATGCGGGGAACTACCGTTCGGTGTTCAAGGGACAGGGGATGGACTTCCAGGAAGTGCGGACGTACGTACCCGGAGACGATGTGCGCCTCATCGATTGGAACGTGACCTCCCGGTTCGGAGAACCGCACACCAAGGTCTTCCGTGAGGAGAGGGAGCTCGTCCTCTTCCTCGTGGTGGATGTGTCCCGGAGCATGCGGTTCGGCTCGAACCAGTACAGCAAGTTCGACTATCTCGAGATCCTGTTCTCCATCTTCTCTCTCGTGACCCTCGAGAACAACGACAGGGTGGGGGCGCTCTTTTTCACCGACGAGGTGGAAGACGTCATCCTCCCTCGCAAGGGGAAGACCCACGTGCTCGCCCTCCTCAGGAGGTTCCGGGACATGAGACCTCGGGGACGCGGCTCCGATCTCGCCCTGGCCCTCAGGACGGCCCGCGACCTGCTCCCACGGCGGAGCATGTGCGTGGTACTCTCGGATTTCAGGAGTGCGGGCTTCCTCGACGATCTGCTCCTCCTCCGTGCGCATCACGATCTTTTCCTCGTGAGGATCGGCGATGTCCTCGACAGGGACTTCCCTCCCACCGGGTACGTGGAGCTCCTGGACCCCGAGACGGGCACGGTCCTCCCCGCCTTCGGTCGGAGCGGGAAGTTCCGCCGGTGGTACCACAGGTATTGGGAATTCTTCGATCGCCTCCTCACCGAGGAGTGCGCGCGTGGGAGGATCCCTCTCCTCGATATGAGTACCTCAGAGGATCCGGTGGTCCAGCTCAAACGCTTTTTCTCGAGGAGGCGTCGGTGAGGCGGGCGGTCTGTGCCCTTCTCCTTGCAGTGACGTCGGCCGCGGTGTACGCGGCTCCCCGCGTGCGGAGCGTCACCTTCCTCCCCTCGGAATTCTTCGTGGGGGACAGGGTGGAGATGCGTGTGGTGGTCGAAGGGGTGGATGTACAGGATCTCGTGCGACCGGAGGTCCCCACCCTCGAATGGGGGGTGGTGGAGGATATCGAGCTCAAGCCTGTCCGGGGTGGGGTGCAGATCTCCTTCTATTTCATGAGTTTCCAGCCGGGGAGTCACCTCGTCCCGTCCCTTCCCTGCGGGGCATTCACCCTGGAGCCGCAGGAGGTGGTGGTCTCCTCCTACTATGAGCGCGGGTTCACCCAACCCGCCCCCTACAAGGACCCGCTCCTCCCCCGAGGGACCCGTCTCTTCCTCGCCCTCCTCGGCGGTGTGGGGTTGGGGATCCTCCTCCTTGTCTTCCTCTTCCTCTCGAACGGGTTCGGCTTCGTGAGGGCATGGTGCCGATTCGTGGAGGAGCGCTTCTTCCTCAGGGGTCTGCTCCGTCAGTTGGGGAGACTGGAGGAGGAGTACCACGGGCTCCCGCAGGACGAGTTCTACACGAGGCTGATCGAGATCGCGAGGAAATACCTCTCGCGGTTCCACGGCGCACGATTCGCTTCGGCCACCACCCGGGAGCTCATGGATGTGCTCCCCGGGGTGCTCTCCGAGCAGTTCGCCCGGCAGGTGTACGGGGTATTCCGCGAGGCCGACGGGGTCCGCTTCGGGAGCCGACGGGTCTCGCCTGAGCACGAGAAGGCCTCCCTGGAGGTCGTGAGGGCACTCCTCTCCAGGAAGGCCGCGGAGAAGGAGGGGGGTGCATGATAGGTTTTTATCGTCCCGGCGCCCTCTGGCTCTTCGTCGTGCTCGTGTGCCTGTTCGTATGGATGAGGAGGAGGGGGTGTGGGAGCGCGGTGCGTTTCCCCTTCGTCTTCTGGGGTTCCGACATCCCCCCCGGCCTGCCGCTGTGGTACAGGATCGCCTCCCTCCTCCGGGATGCGGCCCTGTGGGGTATGCTTTCCCTGATGGTGCTCATCCTCTCGGGCCCCTACCTGGTGGAACGGGAACAGGTGGTGGTCTCGGATCCTCCCACCATCGTCATAGCCCTCGATGTCTCCCCGAGCATGGGTGCGATGGATATTCCGGGGAGGCAGCGGTTCCAGGTGGCCCGTGAGGTCATCAGGGGATTCGTGCGTTCGTATCCCCACATGGCGGTCGGACTCGTCCTGTTCGGGAAGGAAGCGCTCCTGGAGGTGCCCCCCACGATCGATGTGGAGTATTTCCTGGAAAGGCTGGAAGCCGTCCGTCTCTTCTCCCTCGGTGACGGTACGGCCCTCGGTATGGGCGTGGGGACATCGCTCCTCCACCTCTCGCGTGTGAACGCATCCTTCAGGGCCGTCGTGATCCTCACGGACGGCAAGAACACCACCGGTGAGATCCTGCCCGAGACGGCGGCTGAGATGGCCAGGGAGCTCGGTATCCCCCTGTTCACGGTGGGGGTGGGAAGCGACCGCCCTGTGAGCCTCGATGTGATCGACCCCAGCACCGGTACCCGGTACGCAGGGGTGCTCGAAGAAGGGTACGACGAAGAGACCCTGAGGAGGATAGCTGAGATATCGGGCGGACAGTTCTTCTCCGGGTACACCCCCACCTCGCTCCACAGGATCTTCCAGTACATCGGGGCTACGGCCACGGCCGATGTGCGGCGGCAGCTTGCGGTGCGTGTCGTCTCCCTTCACGCCGGTCTCCTCCGGATGGCCCTCCTGTGTGCAGCCCTCTGGTTTCTCCTCCACTACGCGGTGCTCGGGGAGGTGTTGTGAAGTTCATCTTTCCGGTTCGTCTGTGGTTCCTGCTGGCGCTCGCGCCCGTCCTCCTCTTTCTCGTGTGGTGTTCCTACCGGCGGCTGAAGGAACTCCTGCTCCTCAAAGGGAGAGACAGGAAGGAGCATCTGGTCTCCCGTTTCCTCGTCAGGGAGTTCCTCGTCCAGGTCTTCCTCCTTCTGGGGATTGCCGGTCTTCTCGTAGCCTATGCAGAACCGTTCTGGGGTATGGAGCAGGAGACGGTGAAGAGAAGGAATGCGGATATCGTTCTCCTCTTCGACATCTCGAGGAGCATGCTCGTTCGCGATGTGCCCCCTTCGCGATTGGAGGTGGCCAAGGAGATCGCCCTCATGCTCGTCTCGCGCATCTCCGGAGCGCGCTGGGGAGTGGTGGCTTTCAAAGGGAAGGGAGAACTCCTCCTCCCCCTTACCCCTGACCTTCTGGGGCTCGAGGACGCGATAGGCCTCCTCACTCCGGTACTCCTGAGGTCGCCTGGTACCGACGTGGCATCCGGGCTCTCCCGGGCCCTGGAGGCCTTTCCCCAGCAGAGCAACCGGCAGCGGCTGGTGATCCTCCTCTCGGACGGAGAGGCCCTCACGGGGGAGATCGGTCCCGTACTGGAACTGGCGCGGAATCTGGGGGTTGCGGTCCACACCGTGGGAATAGGGACCGAGTCGGGGGGGCCCGTTCCCCTCGAGGGAGAGGATGTCCTCAAGAAGCCTTCGGGCGAACCGGTGATCTCGCGGCTCGATGCATCGCTCCTCAAGAGGATCGCGGAGATCACGGGTGGCCGCTTCTTCTCCGTGAGGGATGCAGAGGGACAGACCTTCCAGCACGTGGTCTCCACCATTGAGGAAACCATCGCGAGGGAGGAGCGGGAAGGGATACGCCTCGTCCCGGCAAGACGCTATCCCCTGTTCGTGGGGCTCTCCTTCCTGGCCTTCTCCCTCATGCTCCTCGTGAGAGGGTGGCGATGGGAGGTGGAGCCATGAAGGGTTCGATCCGTGCGGGCATACCGCTGCTGCTCTTCCTCGTCCTGTTCCTCCTCCCGGGATGTACACAGGCCTCGTTCCATCTGAAGATGCTCCAGGGCGCCTATGCCTATTCCCGGGGGCATTACCAGGATGCGCTCGTCGCCTACCTTCCCTTTGCGGACATGGAGGGAGAGGAGGGGAGCGTCATCGCCTACAACCTCGGCACTGTGTACCATGCCCTGGGGGATGAGACCGCATTTGCGAAGTGGAAGCAGGCCGAATCGGCCAAGGACCCTGAGACGAGGTTTTCTGCGTTCTACAATCTCGGTCTCTACTACTACGATCACGGAGAGTATCAGAACGCCTACCTCTACTTTCTCCAGGCCCTCAGACTCGAACCGGACGACAGGGATGTCCGTGTCAACCTCGAGCTCGCGTATCTCAAGCTCTCCGCCTTCTCCGCGGCCCCGCAGGTCTCGGAGCAGGGGGGCACGAGGGATGCGCCTCCGGAGAGGGGAATCTACCTCCTCGACTATCTCAGAAAGAAGGAGCAGGCGCGATGGAAGGCCAGAGAGTTCGCACCGCCGGAAGGCACCTGGCAGGACTGGTAGTGCTCCTGGCCGTGTTGTTCCCTGCAGGAGCCCAGGAACCCTCGGCCGATCTACCCACCGTACAGGTGTCGGCGGCACGCATCAGGAGGACCGAGCGTCTCACGCTCGATCTCTCCATCCCCCTCGATGCGCCAGGGGAGGCCGTGGAGGTGATCCCCCCGCCGGTTCCGGAGATCCTCTCCCTTCTGGTGGGACCACTCGTACAGCCCGTGAAGGATCCGGAAGGGAAGCCCATGCTGAGGTACCGCTATACCTTCCAGGGGGTTCGATCCGGGAGGAGGATATGGGGGCCCTTCCAGGTGCGGCGGGGAGGGAAGGTGTACCAGACCGATCCCTTCCTCATAGAAGTGTCCTACAGGGGGGACATCGACAAGGTGGCCTACGATGTGGAGTGGGAGGCCCCGGAGCGGGTCCTCGCCCGCCAGAGCGTGCCGGTCACCCTCTACATCCGTCATCTCGACAGGATCGTGCTTCCCGATCGTGTGCAGATTCCCGAGCTCCGGGGGGCCTTCGTGGAAGAGGTGCCGGTGCTCGCTCCTGTGGAGGAGGAGTCGATGGGGGCGCACACCCTGTACCACGTTCCGGTGAAGACCCTCATGATCACCCCCTACGAGTCCGGGACCATCAGGCTGCCCCCTGCGACGGTGATCCTGGGCGGAATGGAGGAGTCCGGAGGTGCCCTCACGGTGAGGGTCGATCCGCTTCCCCAGTCCTCTTCTCTCCATGGGGTAGGGCGGTTCGAGTTCTATGCCACCCGTACGGTCTCCGCGGTACAGGTGGGGGAACTCTTCGGGGTACGGCTCCTCGTGAAAGGGGTGGGGAACTTCCCCTTTCTCTCGTTTCCCCAGCCTGATCCCGGGGATCTCGCCGTCCTGGTCCGCGAGGAGGAGGACGAGGAGTACAGGGCGTCGACGGAGGGCTACAGCGGATGGCGGCAGCGTACCTATTGGTTCAGGGCCGTCGAGGAGGGCAGGCTCACCGTCCGCATCCCTCCTTTCCGCTATGTCCCCCCCGGACAGAACGGGGTGAGGAGCGCCGGGGGGACCTCGCTCGCCGTGGAGGTGAGGGAGGAGAACGTCACACCGGCCCTCACCTTCCTCTCCCTGGAGGAGGTGCGGTCCTTGCAGGGGAGGTGGATCGTGAAGGATCTGCGGGTGCTCTTCCTCCTCATCCCCATGGGCTTGGCCCTGCTCTCCCTCCTCGTTCCATGGAAGCGGCTCGGAGGGTACGCCCTGGCCGTGTGCACCGTCTTATGGGCTGGACTCCTGCTGTGGATACTCCTCGTCCCCCCCGATGTCCCGCTTCCGGAGCAGAAACTCCAGGAGGGGCTCGCCTTCCTCGCACGAGAGGACTACGGCAAGGCCTACGAGGCCTTCCAGGAGGCTCTGGCCGAAGCGGATCCGGCTCCGGGAATCCACTACGACGCGGCCATGGCGGCCTATGCCCTCGGCGAGCACGGGAGGGCCGTCTATCACCTGAGGCGTGCATGCGTGCAGGCGCCCATGGCCGTCATCCTCCGGGAGGCCCTCTCTCGTATGGAGGAGGAGATCGGCCTTCAATATCAGGCGGCGCTTCCCGCCGCGTTTCCGCCCGGCATCCCCTGGTTGGGCGTGATGACAGGATGCACCCTGTCGGGTCTACTCTTCGCCACGTACATGCGGTGGCGCGCTCCTGTGCTCCTCATATCCCTGCTCCTCTCCCTCTCGGCTGCGATCGCGGCGGGAGGGTACGTCTTTTACCGGGCCGTGGTCTTGCGCGAGCCGCAGGCCGTGGTACTGACCGAGACCCCTCTCCAGGCGGTTCCCGAAGAGGAAGGGCGTCGATTGCAGATCTGTCCTGCGGGTACGGCGGTGAGGACCGACTACCGGTATCAGGACTATGTCCGTGTCCACACGGGGATGGGAACGAGCGGCTGGGTGAGACGGGATGCGCTGCAGTGGTACATCGGGAGGTGATCGTGGCGGAATCGTTCGGCGATATCCTCAGGGAATGGGAAGAGCGTGAGAGGAAGCGGGGAGGCGACCTCCTGCACAGGTACCTCGATCGTTATCTCCCCGACGAGCGTGTAGTGAAGGAGAAGGAAGGTGGGGAAGGGCGAGCCTCCGGCTCCCGTTCGAGTAACCGTCCTTCCACGCCTCAGGCCGTCCTCGATTTGCACGGTTTCACGAGGGAAGAGGCAGAGAGGCGGCTCAAGGACTTCCTCGTAGAGGCCCGGGGGAAGGGGTACAGGGTGCTCCTCGTCGTGCACGGGAAGGGCCTCCATTCCGAAAGGGAGCCGGTCCTCAAAAAAGTGGTGTACAGGACGCTCGAGTCGTGTCCCTTCGTCGGCAGGATAGAGACGGCCCCCCGCAGATGGGGCGGGGCTGGAGCCGTGGTGGCGTTCCTTCGTCAGCGTTCCCGGTAGATGATCCTTCCGCGGGTGAGGTCATAAGGTGAGAGGGCGACTTTCACCCTGTCACCGGGGACGATTCGGATGAAATACTTTCTCATCTTTCCCGAAAGATGGGCGAGAATCAGGTGTCCGTTCTCGAGCTCCACTCGAAACATGGTGTTGGGCAACGCCTCTCTGACGATCCCCTCCACTTCGATCGCATCTTCTTTGGTCACAGAGCCTCCTCTGGATGGAATTGTAATTAAACCTACTATATAGCAAGCACTTAGTGCTGTCAACTCCCGCGCTCCACTTGACATTTTGGGGTTTTTCCTGCACTTTAAGGCGCCAAAAAGACTGGAGGAGGCCCTTGGTGGATAGAGCCTTTCTTGAGCAGATGAAGGAGAAGCTCCTTGAGATGAAGAGGGAGATCCTCATGAATCTCGCACAGGAGAACGAGGAACTCGAGGAGCTCATCTCGAACGAAAACGAAAAGGATCTGGTGGACATCGCGGCGAACGATCTGGACAGGAGGATCCTCAATTCCCTCGAGGGCCACGAGTTGCGGCGACTCAACCAGATCGATGCGGCCCTTGCCCGCATAGAGAACGGAAAGTACGGCTACTGCCTCAAGGACGGAAAGCCCATCCCACGGGAGCGCCTCGAGGCCATCCCCTACGCCCTCTACTGTCTGGACTGTCAGAAGGAACTGGAGCGAAAGCAGCGACTGTAGAGGCCTGAGGGTCTCTTGCGTTTCTCGGAGAAAACTATTCAAGTCTGTTCCCCTCTGCCGATAATAAGAGCAGGGAGGAACCATGATAGCCTCTCGCGTGGGATACGAGACCATCTCCTACATGGAGTTCATGGGAAACAGTCGGGCATCGCTCCCCGTGTACGTACCGGTGGACCTCCCGGGCCCCGTGGTGCTCCGCCTGCAGCATGTGATCGGAGTGCCCTCGAGCGGAGGGGTCGAAGGCGTCCCGGTGAGCAAGCTTCAGGTCCTCGATCTCCTCATCGAACGGTTCATAAAGCTTTCCCAGCGGCACGACGGGGTGTCTCCCGTCACCAAGGAGGATCTCTCCGCCGAAGAGGTGGACGATCTCATCCTGTCGCTGGAGGAGCGCCTCCACGACGTCTCTGTGAGCCACTCGCAGGCCCCGGTTCCACCGCCGGGTATCAAGACACTCACCACCGGGGTCGTCCTCAACCTCTCGGCGTGAGCCCCTCCTCCCGCACGAAGGGGTTCCACCCCTTCTCGTGGCCCAGTGTCGTCTCCGGACCGTGCCCCGGATAGACCCGTATCCCGTCGCCAAGTGGATAGAGGCGTTCGACGATACTCCTCTCCAGCGCCTCCCACGAGCCTCCCGGAAGATCGGTCCTTCCCACCCCTTCCCGGAAGAGCGTATCCCCTGAAAAGAGCACCCCTTCCTCGGGGGCGTAGAGGCAGATACTGCCGGGGCTGTGCCCGGGGGTGTGGAGGAGACGAAGGCCCCAGGGGTCGAGTTCCTTCCCATCGGTGAGGGGACGGATCGAAGAGACGGGTGGGCGGTCGAGATCGGCTGTGGGTATCCCGGCGGAGTGGAGCCAGGCGCGCTGCAGGTCGAAGGCTTCCTCGAGGAGGGGAAGATCGGCCTCGTGGAGGAAGACGGGGATGGTCCGATCGTGGTGAAGGCGGTCGAGCAGGTGCCCGATGGCTCCCACGTGATCGATGTGTCCGTGGGTGCACAGCAGGGCGGAGGGAAGGATCCCGAGGTCTTCCAGCCAGTCGACGATCCGTGGGGCATCCGCCCCGGGGTCGATGAGGAGGGCCTTCCCCGTGACCTGGGACACGTACACGTAGGCGTTGGTCGCCAGTTGACCTACCACGAGCTTTTGCACCATGATGCGATCATAGTAGGGAACCGAGGGCTGGGTCCAGAGATGAGCATGACGATCCTCACAGCGGTCTTTCTCCTCTGCTACATACTCATTCCCGGCGGGGGAGGGGTCTTCCAGTGGTACCGGTGGTTCCGCTGGCGGAGACGGTTCTACGGATCCCTCCTCTTTCCCCTCTGGAGTCCCGGCAAACCTCTGACGGGGCGGAAGTGGCGGTTTCTCGGGACGGTGGATTCCCTGGTCCGTGACCACTACCTGTGGGTCAGGTGCAACGGACTCCTCGTCTGGGTGGATCTTTCGCGTGTACTCCTGCACCTCCTTCCCGGGAGCGAGGAGGCCCGCCTGGGTGGGATGGAGGTGCTCCATGCGGAGGACGTGCATCACCTTCCTTCGGGGGCGAGTGTCTACCTGGCGGGGAGGGTGAGGGAGGAGAACGGCAAGATCGTCCTCGATCCCCAGTCGGAACCCGTGCTCGTACTCTACAGTGTACCCCTCCACCACCTCGTCCATTCGGTCATCGCCTCCGCGCGGAGCGTGAACGAGTTCTGGAACCCTCTCACGGTGCCTTTCATGGGGGTGGGGATGCTGCTCCTGCTCCTCTTCGGCAGCGTGTCCATCCAGACCCACTATCTGGAGGGACTCCTCTCCCTCACCGCGGCGTTCCTCCCTGTCTCCGTCTTCTTCCCTCCTGCCGTGTTCGGGTACTACCTCCACAGGAAGCTATGGAGGATGGGGAAGAAGGCGCTCGTGACCTATGAGCAGGCGACCCTCCCATGGAAGGCGTGCAGGAGGAGGCCCGAGGAAGGGACGTCATGGGAGGTCGGCGACAGACGCTACAGGGTGAGAGAGGAGGGGGATTCCTTCGTCTTGGAGGTGAGGGAGGTGGAGACGGGGGCCGCCGATCCCCTGCTCCACGGCTACACCATCCACCGGTACGCCCGCCTCTCGAGGATGTGGTGGAAAGGCTGGGGCATCCTCCTCCTGGCGGCGCTCTCGCTCGTGCTCTCCGTGGTGGTCGAGGGGATTCTCATCCTCATGGGCGTGGACTATCTCATGGGAGGGTGATCACCTCCCACTCCTCCGTTTGCCGTAGTTGACCGTGAGCCGTTTCCCCTTGAAGTCCGTACCGTTGAGGGTGGAGATGACCTTCTCCGCGAACGGCTCGCTCACTTCCACGAAGGAATAGTTGTCGAGCACCCGGATCTCCCCGATGTCCTCTTCGGTGAGCCCCTCCACCGAGAGCACGAGTTCCTTGAGATCTTCCGGAAAGATCTTGCGGTTCTTCCCCATGCTGAAGAATATGTCCTGCATGGGCAGGAGGCTCCGGGCAGAGTCGGAAAGGATGTTCCGTACGAGATAGGCGGCCACGTCCGCCCTGCGGAAGAAGGGCACCGCCTTCCTGAAGGCCTTCCTGTATGGTTCGATGGCATGAGGGTTTTGCCTGTCGAGGCATTCCAGGACGCGCTCGAGGAATCCCCTCGCCACGGCCTCCTCGTCAGGAGGTTCCCGCCGTGCGATCGAGCCCACCCGGCTTTCGAGCTCATGGATCCGCTCCTCCTCGCTCTGGGGGGCGAGGAGGAACAGGTGTGTGAGAGGTATGTGCTCGCTCAGACAGCGTTTCCCCTGGAGGAAGATCTCCGGACCCGGAATACCGGCGAAGATGACGGCCTTTGCCGTGTAGAGGGAGGGGAATGGGCGGGGGGCTTCCAGGAGGAGCACCTCGGCGTCGAGGGTCTTGAACTTCTTGAGTGCGCGATCCTCTGACCCGGGCGAGGAGTCCCGGAGTATGGAAGCGAAGGAGATGTGCATCCTGATGAATGTCCGTCTCAGCTTCTCGGTGAGCGTGTCGGGGACGTAGCAGATCACCTTCTTGAGGTCATGGCTCAGGATGAGGTCGGCTACGGCCTCGGCCATCCGGTCGGGGGCCTCCAGGGGAAACCACGCCTTTTCGGTTCGGCTCTTCTTCCAGCTGGAGAGGGGCACGATCTGCGGATGGGAGAGGACGTCCTTGAGGTCGGCGACTGCACGTTGCGGGTCGGAGGCGAGGACGATGCACTGCGGGTGTGAAGGCACCTTCGAGAGAACGAACTCCACATCGGCCTTGAATATCTCCGCGGTCTCTTCGTCCTGCGGATATTCCATCACGACACGCCTGATGTGCTGGAGGGAGAGGTTGTCCCTCCGTATATGGTCTATGAGGCGTGTGGCGGTACAGCAGACGGCGTGGGAGGGGAAGGCCAGCGCCTGGGCCTCCCGTCTCGGGGTGGTCCTGCCCCCCAGGAAGAGGAGCTCGGGAAGCGAGGCAGGGTGCATCCCTGCCTCGCGGATGAGATCGATGATGCGCTGTTCCGTGGGGGTGAGGTAGAGACCTTCACGTTCCACCACCTTGGGGAACCCTCTGAAGAAGTAGGCGGGGTAGGGGAATTCCCCCTCTTCCACCTGGATGATCACATCCTTCCCTTTCGCAAGAAGGGCCTCGACCTCAGGATTCTGGAAGATCGCAGGGATACCGTTCTGCAGCGTGCTCTTTGTCTGTCGTCCCACTTGGAATCCCTCACCGTTGAGTATATGCTTTTACCATATAAGGGCTTGGGTTATTTGTCAAGGAAAGTTTTTCATTTCCTCCCGTCGTACTCCTTCCTGAGTCTCCGAGCGGCTTCCACCATGTTGGTGAGGGAGGGACGCACCTCCTCCCAGGCACGGGTCTTGAGTCCGCAATCAGGGTTCACCCAGAGCTGCCCGGGGGCGATCACCTCGAGGGCCTTCTTGAGGAGGCGGTACATCTCCTCGATGCCGGGGATCCTGGGACTGTGCACGTCGTATACACCCGGTCCGATGTCGTTGGGGTAGTCGAAGCGGTGGAACGCCTCGAGGAGCTGCATGTCGCTCCGCGAGGCCTCTATGCTGATGACGTCGGCGTCGAGCCGGGCGATCCACTCGATGATGTCCTCGAAATCGCTGTAACACATGTGGGTGTGGATCTGTGTGTCGGGGGCCGCCCCCGAGCTCGCGAGGCGGAAGGCGTCGGTGGCCCAGGTGAGATACTCCTCCCACTGCGTCCTTCTCAGGGGGAGCCCCTCCCTGATGGCGGGCTCGTCTATCTGGATGACGGTTATGCCCTGAGCTTCGAGGTCCGCCACCTCGTCCCTGAGTGCGAGGGCGATCTGGAACGCGACGTCCCGGGCGGGGATGTCGTCCCGGACGAAACTCCACTTGAGCATGGTGACCGGCCCCGTGAGCATGCCTTTCACCGGCCGGGAGGTGAGCGACTGGGCGTAGGTGATCCACCGAATGGTCATGGGCTCGGAGCGGTGGACGTCGCCGTAGATGATGGGGGGCTTCACGCATCGAGTCCCATAGCTCTGCACCCACCCATTGGTCGTGGTGCAGTAGCCCGGCAGGAGTTCTGCGAAGTACTCCACCATATCGTTCCGTTCCGGCTCTCCGTGCACCAGGACGTCCAGGCCGAGGGCCTCCTGTTCCCGTATGACCCTCTCTATCTCGCCCTCCATATAGGTCTCGTACTCCTCCCGGGTGATCTCCCCCCTCTTGAACCGGGCTCTCACCTTGCGGATCTCGGGGGTCTGGGGGAAGGAGCCGATGGTGGTGGTGGGGAAGAGTGGAAGGCCCAGCTTCTCCTGCTGGAGGGGCTTGCGATCGGCAAAGGGAAGGGAGCGGGTAAGCTGTGTACCTGTGACGGATGCCACGCGTTCCCTCACGCGGGGGATCATGACCTCGGGATGCCGTCTCCTCGCCTCGGCTGCCTTTCGTGAGCTCTCCCATTCCGGACCTGTCTCTCCGTTCGTGAGGTAACGTGCGAGGAGACTCAGTTCCCTGCACTTTTGCACGGCGAAGGCGAGCCATTCCTTGATGTACTCGGGGAGTGCTGTCTCGAGCTCGAGGTCGATGGGCACATGGAGGAGCGAGCACGAAGAGGAGAGCATCGTCTTGTCGTCTCCTCTTCGGGCCACCTGCGGTTCGACTATCCGGGCCGCCGCCTCCAGGTCGGCCCGCCAGACGTTCCGTCCGTCTATCACCCCGAGGGAGACGACCCTGTCTTCGGGAATCCGGGAGAGGACCTCGACCCCCTCGCGTGTGAGGTCGAGGTGGATGCCCCGTACGCCGGAGGAGAGGAGGAGCTCGATGTTCTCTCCCACTGGCCCGAAGTAGCAGGCCACCAGGATCCTCTCCGTGTGGTCGGAGAGCTGGGCGTAGATCGAGGCCCATGCCTCCTTCTGGGGGGAGGAGAGGTCGGTGGCGAGGATCGGCTCCTCCAGCTGTATCCACTCGCAGTGCGGGGCGAGACGGGAGAGCAGCGTCGCATAGGCCTTACCCACCTCGTCGGCGAAGGACCATCTGGGGCGCTCCCCGGTCTCGCGGGCGAGGGAGAGGAAGGTGAGGGGACCGGGGAGGGTGGCCTTCACCCGGTAGCCGAGACTTCGGGCGAGATGCACCTGTTCCTCGATCCGGGTGTGTTCCGCGAGTCGGATCGAGGAGGAGTCTTCCAGTTCAGGTACGATGTAGTGGTAGTTGGTATCGAACCACTTGGTCATGTCGAGGGCCGGGATGTTGCGCTCCCTGTCGCCCCGCGCGAGGGCGAAGGAGAGGTCGAGGTCGTGGGGGTAGTCCTCTTTCTTGAATCGCGAGGGGATGAGGGAGAGCGCGAGGGCCATGTCGAGGATATGGTCGTAGTACGAGAAGTCACCCACTGTCACCAGTGAGAGTCCCGCCTCCTTCTGGGTCTTCCATGCATATTCCATGAGCCGCTTTCCCGTGTCTTCGAGCGAAGACCGGTCTGTAGCGCCTTTCCAGTATGCCTCCACTGCTTTCTTGAGTTCCCTGCGGGCACCTATGCGGGGAAATCCTATGACGTGTGTCTCCATGGCATCTCCTTTCCTCGTGAGCCTCTTTACTCTTTGTCCGGGTCAGACTATAAGAAGCCCATGAAGTTGTCAATCGAGGCGTTTCTCTCTGGAGGTATCGGGACTGGATGGGGTGGGAAGATTCCCGTATACTGCCTTCTGAGATTTCACTCGGGGGAAGGTCGTGGATAGAGAAGAGATGAAGCGTCGTGTGGCATTCCACGCGGTGGACACCCATGTGAAGGATGGCATGAGAGTAGGACTGGGTACGGGCTCGACCGCGGTGTGGGCGATACGGAGGATAGGGGAGCACATGAGGGAGGGGCGTCTCTCGGGCATCGTGGGGGTTGCGACGAGCTTCGCGAGCGAGATGGAGGCGCACCGGCTCGGTATCCCGGTGAGGTCCCTCAACGACCCCGAGATAGGGGGGGAAGTGGACCTCGCCATCGACGGGGCCGACGAGGTGGATCCCA